>NZ_RJNK01000001.1:0-677156 GCF_003942585.1 Streptococcus oralis
CGGAAGTATAGAGTATAAAATAGAAAATTTTGAAATTAAAGTTTTTGTTAAGATACATTAAAATATTTTACTAAATTCTCTTGTTAAAAAAAGTAAATATTGTATAATAAAATTAGATAAATCATAAATGGAGGACTAAAGTGAAAAATTTAAACGATAAAAAGGTAACTATTTATGATATTGCGCATTTATCAGGTTTTTCTCCAAAAACTGTTTCACGTGTTATTAACGGTGGTGAAAAGGTAAAAGAAGAAACTTATCGAGCTATTCAAAAAGTCATTGATGAGTTGTCGTATGTTCCAAATGCATATGCAAAAAATTTGACTAAGAAAGAAACTACAAACATTTTGATTTCCGTTAAAAAGATTGATTCTTTTCCCTTGATTTGGTTTCAAACTTTACTAGATAGAGTTCTACAAACTTGTAAAGAGTTTGGTGTAAACGCTATTGTTGAATACTTTGGTGAAGAAGATACGATTAGGAATTCAATAATTTCAAGTACAGGAAGCTTAATAGATGGAGTAATAGTATTTTATGAAAGTAAAGACGATATTCGGATTAATTATTTACAGAAGAATAATATGCCTTTTATAGTTTTTGGAGAATCTCGAACACCTGATGTTGTTTATGTATCTAATAACAATTTTCAAGCAACTTATGATATGATGGAATTAGTAACAAAAGAGAATATTAAAAGTATGTTGTTACTTATGGGAGGGGAATCTCTTGTTAATAAGGATCGTGAAAAAGGTATTCGTACTTTTCTGACTGATAAAAATTATTTAATGGATTTGCAAGTTATTTATGGTTTAACTACAATTGATTCAGTTTATTCATATGCTATAAATAATTTATCTAATCAAAATCATCCGGATATGATATTTGTTTCAGGGGATGAGAAGGTTCAAGGGCTGATTCGTGCGTGCTATGAGAAGGGGATTACCATTCCTGATGATATTTCAATAATTGGATTCGATAATATTCCTATTTCGCAATATTATACTCCAGCTCTGTCTACTATTTCTCCTAATTATGCTATGTTAGCCCAAAAAATGATAGAAGGTGTTTTAGCAATTATTAAAGGGGAAAGTGTCACATCTGTTGAAGTTTCTCCTAAATTTGTTAGGAGACAGAGTTTCTAGTATTGTTTAATTCTTGAAAATCCTAGTGGAAAAGATGGAGTGTTCTAAAATAAGTTCTGTTTAGCCTCCATTTAGTTTCTAATGAGTTGTTTAGTCGCTTTTCATTATAGATGATATGGGACTTTTTTCTACAACAAAATAGGCTCCATAATATCCATAGGGGGCATTTTTAGAAATGTAAAGAAAAAAAAGAAAATTCAAAGTGTTTGTTTATAGGCAATCATCACAAGTTAGTTTTTTTAAATAAGTTAGTATTTTTGGAATTTTTGACCAAAGTGTGACCAAAAGTCAATGAATATAGAATAAAGTAGATCAGGAAACTGGTCTATTTATTTTGTAATTATTAATGAACAGTATTTTTTAAGTTTATAATATTCAGTTTAAGTTAAATAGTTGTAATTATAGTATATAAGTTTTTCTTTGTTAATGTTATAATATAAAGTATATAGAGCTATTTTTCGAGGTGCGGATTTGGCAAATAATAAAAAAATTGAGACATTAGGTGTTTCATATCTGTCGACATTTATAGATAAGCATGAGTTACTTCAATCTTATTTTGATAGAAATGATAAAACTCCAGTGTGGGATGGAGAAATTCATGTTCTTAAATCATCGAGTGAGAAGAAAGACGAAATATTAGGTAAAGTACCTGTTCAGATTAAAACCACTAGACAGAAAAAAGATGTGTTAAAATCCTTTCCATTAGATGCTAGAGATTTAGAATTATATAAATCAAATGGCGGCGTAGTTTTATTTGTAGTTTGGTTGAGTGAGAATAATGACTTACGAGAAATCTATTATAAATCATTGCCTCCTTTTTCTATAAAAGATTTGCTCAAAAAAAGTAAATTAAAAAATAAATCTACAAATAGTAAGAAACTGTCCATACAGATATTTAAACTAGATGAAAAAAAGATGTATCCAATGTTAGTGGATTTTATAAATAATAGTCAGAGACAGTATAGCTTCATAAATACTGATGGTATCTCAGTTGAAGATATCTCTGACGATAATAATCTTAAATTCTATTTTTATGGACAAGGAAAAGGAGAGATATTTAACTATCAGAAAGAACACGATCTCTTCATTTATTATAAAGATCCTTTAACTGGTATTGAAATACCACTTGAAAATACAATAAAGGTTGTCGAAACTTACGAGGAAACTGATTTAATTATTACAATTGGAGATTTTACTTTTCAAGATGTAAAAAGACATCGATTCCCTGATGGGAGTGTACAACTACATTTTGGTGAATGCTTTAAAATGTCCTTTGATGTAAATAAAAAAATATTTAAATTTAATTATACAAGGTCTAATATGCTCTCAAAAGCCATGGAGTGTACGGAGGTACTTCAAGAGCTAGGAAGAGTAGGATATTTCAATCTCAATGGAAATAAAATAGAACTAGATAATCAGTCAATATCGGATATTACTTCACGGAATTTAGATAGCGATATAAAGGATTTGAGACAGATTTCTAACTTCTTGGAAAATATGGGTGTACAAAAGGATCTTGATCTAAACTACTTTGATAAACAATCTCAAAAAAATCTAAATATCCTTAATTCAGGTCTTGTTCTAAAGAAGAAGGTTGCCTTAGATTATAATGAATCTAAATTACTTCATCTAAGAATTGCTAATATCCATATTATTGCCTTATATAATTTTACAATAGATAAGAACGGAACTATGATTGATATCTTTACTGAAATTCCCTGGTGTAGGAGAGGTGAGGGTAAAGATTCTTCAGATATTTCAATTTTTGAAGTTTTTGAACCTAACGATTGGCTAAAAATAGATAATTGTAATTTTGATTCGGTTATTGCCTCATATCAAAGATTAGTTGATAATGACTTGAAATTTGAAGATGCTAATAACACTATTATAAAAATAGTTATTGCTGCTGACATGGCAGAAGATGTTTCTAGAAGAGAGTTATTGCTTAATTGGGCACAATGTCTTTCTAATTGGAACTTAAAATACTCCCAAAATAGTGAGATAGCTATAATAAATGACCTTCAAATAAAATCTAGAGTTCGTAAATTAAACAGCAAAGAAATGGAGATTCTAAGCAATATTTTAGTAAATAGTAATGATAACTATGAACTTTGTTTCGGTTCATCAGTGTTATTAAAATCGAAACCGCAAGCTGATTTGTTTTGGAATAAACTGGATAACGAGACAAAAGAAAGATATAAAGACTTTCCTATTTATACTTTGTATATGAAATTATCGTAAAATTAAAAGAGATTATAAAGAGATAAAATATGGAAATAAAGAGGGTGATTTATTATAATTCAGTACCACAATTAAGGAAGCAATACCTATTTTTGCACTCTCAAGATTTAAGTAACTGTAAAACTGCAATTTAATTTATTGATTTACCCTCATTGTGATATGTTCATACTAAAAACCGCTCTGCTGAGCGGTTTTCGTCTATTCTTACCTTTTTACAGTACCCACGTACGGATAGCATGGGCAACGCCGGATTCGTCATTAGACTTGGTGATGTATTTGGCGATTTTTTTGAGTTCTGGATTTCCATTTTCCATAACAACGGGGTTACCAACGACTTCCAGCATGGCACGGTCATTTTCTTCGTCCCCGATAGCCATGGTTTCATCTTTGGTCAATCCGAGTTTTTCAGCTAAGTGAGTGATGGCTGAACCCTTGTCTACATTCTTTTTAAGGAGTTCAAGGTAGAAAGGAGCAGATTTATTGATAGAGTAGCGTTCGTAAAATTCTGCTGGGATTTTTTCAATCGCAGCATCGAGAATTTCTGGTTCATCGATAAACATACATTTGACAATTTCCTTGCCAGCCATTTCTTCAGGAGTACGGTAGAAAATGGGCATGTTGACGAGGGTTGATTCATGCACCGTGTATTTTCCGATATTGCGATTGGCAGTATAGATACCGTCCTTGGTAATAGCGTGCATGTGGACACCGAGCTTGCGACTGAGAAATTCCATATCCAGATAATCCTCATAGGTCAAGGATTCGCTGATAATCTCATGACCAGTAGCAGTCTCTTGGACAAGGGCACCGTTGAAGGTTACCACATAGTCACCATCGTCTCTCAATTGCAAGTCATCCAGAAGTTTGGCAACACCTGCGATAGGGCGACCAGTTGCAATGACGACTTTGACACCAGCTTGTTTGGCGTCTTGAATGGCAGAAAAGACTTCCGGAGTGATCTCCTTTTTACTGTTTACTAGGGTACCATCGATATCGACGGCGATTAGTTTAATACTCATATATTTCCTCTATTCGTTCTTATTTGGGGTAAAATGATCGTTCTCAATCAAGTGTAAAAATTGCTGGGTAATGCTTGCGAAGATACTGTTTTGGTCCAACATTTCTTTTGGGAAATAGAAACGATTATCTCCGTGGCGACTGCCAGCAAGGGATTGAACGATAGGAGACAGGCTAGAGAGTTCTGCCAGATCTCCATTTTTCTGTAGAATCTCAATCTGTGTCCGTGGATTTTCAGATTCGGGACGATAGATATCATAAGGAAGGTCAAAGTTCTTATGAATGGCTGTGTAGTAGTCGGGATCAAATCCGATGTCTTCAACCAGTTGTCTCATGGTTGCGAGTCGGTCTTGATCTTCTTGAGAAAAAGTAATGGATTTGAAGACCTTACGGTTGACAAAGCGCTGCGACAAGTCTGCGAGAATCTTGTCAGGACTGGTCATCCAGAGTTGGAAGTAGGTATTCATCACGCCATCATCAAGAGCCAGATAGTCAGATAGGGTAACTCTCTTTTCAAAAAAAGGTAACAAATGTGGGGAAGTTCGTGCAAAGAAGTCCTTGTCTTCAGGAAAGAGTTCCTTGGCGCGTTTGAGGAGATTCTGTAGGAGAACTTCCATGGCGCGTGTTGCTGGGTGAAAATAAACCTGCATATACATCTGGTAGCGACTGAGAACATAGTCTTCAATGGCATGCATGCCATTGCGTTGAAAGGCGATACCATTTTCGATAGGACGAATCACTCGGAGAATTCGAGTCAGGTCAAATTCTCCGTAAGATGCTCCTGTAAAATAAGAGTCACGCAAGAGATAGTCCATGCGATCCGCATCAATCTGGCTAGAAATGAGTTGCACGACCTGCTTGTTAGGATAGGTGTGGTCAATGACACTGGCCACCTTTTCTGGAAAATCTGGCGCTACTTGAAGCAGGACTTGGTGAATCTCTGTTTCAGGGCTTTGGATGATTTCCTGAGTAATGGCCTCATGATCTGTATCAAAGAGATGTTCAAAAGTATGGGAGTAGGCACCATGCCCAAGGTCATGTAGGAGAGCAGCAGTCATAGTCAAGAGAGACTCAGCAGGATCCCATTCTTCAGGATATTTTTCTTCAAAAATCTCCGTGATACGTCGTGCAATCTCATAAACCCCCAAACAGTGGGAGAAGCGGCTGTGCTCCCCACCATGGAAGGTATAACTGGAAGTTCCTAGTTGCTTGATACGGCGCAGACGTTGAAATTCTTTTGTATTGATCAAGTCATAGATGACCTGATTGTTTACATGGATATAGTTGTGAACTGGGTCACGGAATACTTTTTCGTTCATATGACCATTATAGCAAAATCCTGCTCTTTTTGGTAAAATAGTAGAACAAGAGAGAAGAAAGAGGATTTGATGTGAAGATTCGGATGCGAAATAGGATTCAGCTTGATGAACAGTTGGAAGTCATCGACCAACTCTATGACGTGGAAGTGCGTGAAAAAGGGGATTATAGCTATTTACTCTTTTATAATGAGGAAAAGGAAAAAGTGGTTCTCAAGTTTCATCAAGAAGAACTAGTGATGACTCGTTTCTCGAGTCCCAAAACCATCATGCGTTTTCTAAAGGATAGTGATAGTTTGGCCTATATTCCTACTCCAATGGGGATGCAGGAGTTCATCATTCAGACAAGTCACTACAAACTGGATGGGCAAAAGATTGAGCTAGCCTATCAACTACAAAATCAAGAGGGACATCCTTTTGCCAGCTATCAATTAGAAATTACTTGGGGATAAGAAAAAGGTTGGCGCGAGCCAACCTTATTTGATATAAAGTTCTTGGTTTTTTAGGACAATTTCACGTACATTTGCAAACTTCTTGAGTTTTTTAAGTTCTTCTGGATGGGTTACGAGAGTGATAACATAACCCTCTTTGCCCATACGACCAGTACGTCCAGCGCGGTGAGTGTAGGTTTCAGTATCTCTTGGGACGTCAAAGTTTATGACACATTCTAGGCTATCGATATCAATTCCACGTGCCAAAAGGTCTGTTGCAAGGAGCAGGGTTAGTTGCTTGTCTTTAAACTTTTCTAAGATGACTTTTCTAAACTTGACATTGACATCACTAGCAAGAGAAACAGCCAAGATATCACGATACTGTAGCTTTTCTTCTGCACTTCCTAGATCTGACAAACTATTAAAGAAGACCAGACCACGAAAATCCTCTACATGAGCCAATTTTCGAAGCATGTCCACTCGGTGACGTTGGTCTACCTGCATGTAGAAATGTTGAATGTTGTCTAACTTTTGATCAGAGAGATCAATAGTGCGCGTGTTTGGTGCAATCTTTTCTTGATCAAACTTGGTCGTCGCACTCATGTAGATGAGTTGATGGTCACGAGGCGCGTAGTGGGTGATTTTCTCGACAAAGTGAATCTGAGAATCATCGAGCAATTGGTCAAATTCATCCAGGATGATGGTTTCCACATTCATCATCTTGATTTTTTTCAATTTAATCAACTCAAAGATGCGGCCGGGAGTTCCAATCAGAATTTCTGGTCCTTTTTTGAGGCGTTCAATCTGGCGTTTCTGACTTGAACCTGATAGGAAGAGCTGAGCTGTTAAACCGATGGCTTCTGCCCACGTTTTACACACGTCAAAAATCTGTCCAGCTAGTTCTGTATTTGGTGCTAGAATCAAGAGTTGCTGGGCTTTTTTCTTTTGTAGTCTGAGAAGACTTGGAAGTAAATAAGCTAGGGTCTTACCAGTTCCTGTTGGGCTTACTCCCAGGAGGTTTTCTCCAGCAAGAATAGGCTCAAATAGTTGAGTTTGAATGGGGGTAAATTCTTGGAAACCGAGTTGGTCACTCAATTCCTGCCATTCAGTCGGTAGTTTGGTTTTCATTTTTCTGCCTCAAATCTAATGCCAGCAGTCTGGCGCATGGTATATAGTAGCTCATGAACAGAACCTGCATCATCCAGCCAGTTCTGGTAGAGCGTCTGGTCTGGTTGCTGGATCATCTGTGCAAATGCAGCAACTTCCTGAGTCATCGTATGGGGAGCTTGTTGGATAGGTAGCTGGACTTGATTTCCTTGGTGGTCGCTAAAAATAGCTGAGCGGACATGTTCAATCGTGTTAAGGGTCAAGGTTCCATCTGCTGTGTAAATCTCACAAGGAAGATTGGAAGTGATGTTTTTCCCAGCCTTGATATGAACTTGAAAGTTAGGGTAGAAGAGGATACCGTCTCCATTTAGGTCAATGCTATTGTCAAGCTGTTGAGCCTGATAGGTCGCGTCCTGAGCTTTTCCAAAGAGGCGAATGGCAGCGTAGAGGGGATAAATACCCAAGTCCATAAGTGCTCCACCAGCAAAACGATCTGAAAAAACATTTGGCGTCTGCCCAGCCAACAAATCCGGCATCTTGGATGAATACTTAGCATAGTTGAAATCAGCGCCTAAGATTTGCTTGTCTGCTAAAAAATTCTTAATAGTAGTAAAGGCTTTCTCGTGGTAATTACGAGCTGCCTCAAAGATAAAACAATTATTTTTCTCAGCCGTTTGAATCAGATTCAGCCATTCTTGTGGCTGAGTGACAGCTGGCTTTTCAAGAATGACGTGCTTACCAGCAGACAAGGCAGCCTTGGCTTGAACAAAATGCAAGGAGTTTGGACTGGCGATATAGACCACATCAAAGGAAGTCTTAAAGAAGTCTTCTAATTGATCAAAGAGTTGGATATCCTGATAACGAGAAGCAAAAGTTGTTGCTGTTTCTAGCTTTCTAGAATAGACTGCGACCAGCTGGTATTCTCCGCTAGCATGGGCTGCTTCTATGAAATGATGGCTGATAGCGCCTGTTCCGATGACACCTAATTTAAGCATAAATACTCCTTTTCCGACTTCAAATCCTTCCTTCATTATAACATAGAAAAGAAGGACTATCCAACAGATGGTAAAAATTTTCAAATGGACTACGAATTTCTCAAAGAAAGTGGTACAATATTTAGATAAGTAGATGAAATGAAAAGGGGGAGAAAATGAGATTATTACCAATAAGAAAAATATCACGTCAGTCTAAGCGACTAGCGCTTTTTTTGACTTTTTGTGCAGGATATGTAGATGCTTATACCTTTATCGTTCGAGGGAACACCCTTGTGGCTGGACAAACTGGGAATGTGGTTTTTCTTTCTGTAGGACTCATTCAGCAGAATGTCTCGGATGCCAGTGCCAAAGTAATGACCTTGTTTTCCTTTATGATGGGTGTCTTTTTTCTGACATTGTACAAGGAAAAACTACGAATTGTTAAAAAGCCGATTTTGTCTTTGATTCCACTTGCAATCCTGTCCCTAATTATAGGATTTGTGCCGCAAACGGTTGATAATATCTATCTCGTACCGCCATTAGCCTTTTGTATGGGACTGGTGACAACTGCTTTTGGAGAAGTGTCAGGTATTGCCTATAATAATGCTTTTATGACAGGGAATATCAAACGAACCATGTTGGCTTTTGGGGATTATTTTCGGACCAAACATACGCCTTTCCTACGAGAGGGCTTGATTTTTGTTAGCTTGCTTAGCAGTTTTGTCTTTGGAGTCATTTTTTCGGCTTATTTGACGATTTACTATCAGGAGAAGACAATTCTAGGTATTCCTCTTATGATGAGTATCTTTTACTTCAGCATGCTTTTTGCTTCTTGGAGGAAAAAAGGGAAAGAAAAAGCTTAAATTTGATTGATTTTACTTGTAAGAAAAAAGAAGATATGCTATACTTGAAGAGTTGACTATGCACAATCCTGTGCAACCGCACGAACATCGTTGCTCGTCGTATACAAAATTTAAACTTTGATATGCTTAGAGCTCTTCTTTTAAGTGGTTCGTCCCACGATGCTAGGCGAGTCTTCACAAAAATACGGGGAAACCCTAAAAATCATAGGAGGTGCATAATGAGCACATACGCAATTATCAAAACTGGCGGAAAACAAGTTAAAGTTGAAGTTGGTCAAGCAGTTTACGTTGAAAAATTGAACGTTGAAGCTGGTCAAGAAGTTACTTTTAACGAAGTTGTTCTTGTTGGTGGTGAAAACACTGTTGTCGGAACTCCACTTGTTGCTGGAGCTACTGTAGTTGGAACTGTTGAAAAACAAGGAAAACAAAAGAAAGTTGTTACTTACAAGTACAAACCTAAAAAAGGTAGCCACCGTAAACAAGGTCACCGTCAACCATATACAAAAGTTGTCATCAACGCGATCAACGCTTAATTTTAAGGAGAACACATGATACAAGCAGTCTTTGAGAGAGCCGAAGATGGCGAGCTGAGGAGTGCGGAAATTACTGGACACGCCGAAAGTGGCGAATACGGCTTAGATGTCGTGTGTGCATCGGTTTCTACGCTTGCCATTAACTTTATCAATTCCATTGAGAAATTTGCAGGCTATGAACCAATCTTAGAATTAAACGAAGATGAAGGTGGCTATCTAAAGGTTGAAATACCAGCGGATCTTCCTTCGCACCAGAGAGAAATGACGCAGTTATTCTTCGAATCATTTTTCTTAGGTATGGCAAACTTATCGGAGAACTCTTCTGAGTTCGTCCAAACCAGAGTTATCACAGAAAACTAACACGGAGGAAAACATTATGTTAAAAATGACTCTTAACAACTTGCAACTTTTCGCCCACAAAAAAGGTGGAGGTTCTACATCAAACGGACGTGATTCACAAGCGAAACGTCTTGGGGCTAAAGCAGCTGACGGACAAACTGTAACAGGTGGGTCAATCCTTTACCGTCAACGTGGTACACACATCTACCCAGGTGTAAACGTTGGACGTGGTGGAGACGATACTTTGTTCGCTAAAGTTGAAGGCGTAGTACGCTTTGAACGTAAAGGTCGCGATAAAAAACAAGTTTCTGTTTACCCAATCGCAAAATAAAAAGGTTCAGTGAACCTTTTTATCCCAAGCCTTGAAATGAAAAGGCGAGGAAGCTAGAAGTAGCATTAAATAAGGCTTTCCGAGTTTTCGGAGAGCCTATTTTTTTGTTTTGGTACCCATAATTCTTTGTTACTAGTGTAGATGAATTTTATGAGTGACATTATTTTTCCTAGGTGGAAAACTTCTAAAATATGGTATAATGAACAGATAGAGAAGTTGGGGGTAGAAGATGAATATTCAACAATTACGCTATGTTGTGGCTATTGCTAATAGCGGTACTTTTCGTGAAGCTGCTGAAAAGATGTATGTTAGTCAGCCGAGTCTGTCTATTTCTGTGCGCGATTTGGAAAAAGAGCTGGGGTTTAAGATTTTCCGTCGGACGAGTTCGGGGACTTTCTTGACACGTCGCGGTATGGAATTTTATGAGAAAGCGCAAGAATTGGTCAAAGGATTTGATGTTTTTCAAAATCAGTATGCCAATCCTGAGGAAGAAAAGGATGAATTTTCCATTGCCAGTCAGCACTATGACTTCTTGCCACCGACGATTACAGCTTTTTCAGAGCGCTATCCTGATTATAAGAACTTTCGTATTTTTGAGTCTACTACAGTTCAAATCTTAGACGAAGTAGCCCAAGGACATAGTGAGATTGGGATTATCTACCTCAACAATCAAAATAAAAAGGGCATCATGCAACGGGTTGAAAAGCTTGGTTTAGAAGTTATTGAACTAATTCCTTTCCAGACTCACATTTATCTTCGTGAAGGGCATTCTTTAGCACAGAAAGAAGAACTAGTCATGGAGGATTTAGCTGACTTACCAACAGTTCGCTTTACTCAGGAAAAGGATGAGTACCTTTACTATTCAGAGAACTTTGTCGACACCAGCGCGAGCTCCCTGATGTTTAATGTGACGGACCGTGCTACTTTGAATGGTATTTTAGAGCGGACGGACGCCTATGCTACCGGTTCTGGATTTTTGGATAGTGACAGTGTCAATGGCATCACAGTCATTCGTCTCAAGGATAATCTAGATAACCGCATGGTCTATGTCAAACGGGAAGAAGTGGAGCTTAGCCAAGCTGGGACTCTTTTCGTTGAGGTTATGAAAGAATATTTTGATCAGAAGAGGAAATCATGAAAAAAAGAGGAATAGTAGCAGTCATTGTACTGCTTTTGATTGGGTTGGATCAGTTGGTCAAAAATTATGTTGTCCAACAGATTCCACTGGGAGAAGTGCGTTCGTGGATACCCAATCTTGTTAGCTTGACCTATCTGCAAAATAGAGGGGCAGCCTTCTCCATGTTGCAAGATCAGCAGTGGTTATTTGCTGTTATTACACTGGTCGTCATGGCTGGAGCCATTTGGTATCTACATAAACACATGGAGGACTCTCTCTGGCTGGTCTTTGGATTGACTCTAATTATCGCGGGAGGTCTTGGCAACTTTATCGACAGAATGAGTCAAGGTTTTGTGGTGGATATGTTTCACCTAGACTTTATCAACTTTGCGATTTTCAATGTTGCTGATAGCTATTTGACAGTTGGTGTCATTGTTTTATTGATTGCAATGCTTAAAGAGGAAGTAAATGGAAATAAAAATTGAAACTGGTGGGCAACGTTTAGACAAGGCTCTGTCAGATTTGACAGAATTGTCACGCAGTCTCGCTAATGAACAAATCAAGGCTGGGCAAGTTTTGGTTAATGGGCAAGCCAAGAAAGCCAAATACACTGTCCAAGAGGGAGATATCGTCACCTACCATGTACCAGAACCAGAAGTTTTGGAGTATGTGGCTGAGAATCTGCCACTCGAGATTATCTACCAAGATGAGGACGTGGCTGTCGTCAACAAACCTCAGGGAATGGTGGTTCATCCCAGCGCCGGTCATACCAGTGGAACCTTGGTCAATGCCCTCATGTACCATATCAAGGACTTGTCAGGAATCAATGGGGTTCTCCGCCCAGGAATCGTTCACCGCATTGACAAGGACACGTCTGGCCTGCTCATGATTGCTAAAAATGATGAGGCCCACTTGGCACTTGCCCAAGAGCTAAAAGATAAGAAGTCTCTACGCAAATACTGGGCGATTGTTCACGGTAATCTGCCAAATGATCGTGGTGTGATTGAAGCGCCGATTGGTCGTAGTGAAAAAGACCGTAAGAAACAGGCTGTAACTGCTAAAGGGAAGCCAGCTGTGACCCGTTTTCAGGTCTTGGAACGCTTTGGCGATTATAGTTTGTTAGAGTTGCAATTGGAAACAGGGCGCACCCACCAAATTCGTGTTCATATGGCTTATATTGGTCATCCAGTCGCGGGTGACGAGGTCTATGGTCCACGCAAAACCTTGAAAGGACATGGACAATTCCTCCATGCTAAGACTCTAGGCTTTACCCATCCGAGAACAGGTGAAACCTTGGAGTTCACAGCAGATATTCCAGAAATTTTTAAAGAAACGCTGGAAAGATTGCGTAAAACTGAGAATAGATAAAAGAGTTGAGATGCCCGTCTCAACTTTTTTGTTTCAAGTCTTTTCTATTTTAAAGCATTCATGTTATAATGGATAAATATGAAGAATCGGAGTGAGAATATGAAGTACAAACGAATCGTCTTTAAGGTGGGGACCTCCTCCTTAACAAATGAAGACGGGAGTTTATCAAGAAGTAAAGTAAAGGTAATTACCCAACAATTAGCTATGTTGCATGAAGCTGGGCATGAGTTGATTTTGGTTTCATCTGGGGCAGTAGCGGCCGGATTTGGAGCTTTGGGTTTTAAAAAGCGTCCGACCAAGATTGCTGATAAGCAGGCTTCGGCTGCAGTAGGACAAGGTTTGCTTCTAGAAGAATACACAACCAATCTCCTCATGCGCCAAATCGTCTCCGCACAAATCTTGCTGACACAGGATGATTTTGTAGATAAACGTCGTTATAAGAATGCCCATCAGGCCTTGTCTGTATTGCTTCATCGTGGTGCCATTCCTATCATCAACGAGAATGACAGTGTCGTCATTGATGAGCTCAAGGTTGGGGACAATGACACTCTGAGTGCCCAGGTAGCGGCTATGGTGCAGGCAGACCTTTTGGTTCTCTTGACGGATGTGGACGGTCTCTATACTGGAAATCCCAACTCAGATCCAACAGCTAAGCGTTTGGAGAAAATCGAGACTATCAATCGTGAGATTATTGATATGGCTGGTGGATCAGGTTCGTCAAACGGTACTGGGGGTATGTTAACAAAAATCAAGGCGGCTACAATCGCAACGGAGTCAGGGGTGCCAGTCTATATCTGCTCGTCCTTGAAATCAGATGCCTTGATTGAGGCGGCGGACGAGACCAAGGATGGTTCTTTCTTTGTTGCGCAAGAGAAGGGACTTCGTACTCAGAAACAATGGCTAGCCTTCTATGCTCAAAGTCAGGGAACGATTTGGGTAGATGGTGGAGCTGCAGAGGCACTTTCAAAAAATGGAAAAAGTCTCCTTTTATCAGGTGTGGTAGAAGTGGAAGGAAACTTCACTTACCACGATATTGTCACAGTAACTGATAGGGAAACAGGTCAATCTCTTGGAAAGGGACGTGTCCAATTTGGCGTCTCAGCCCTAGAAGATATGCTCCGTTCTCAAAAAGCTAAGGGAGTCTTGATTCACCGTGATGACTGGATTTCCATCACTCCTGAAATCCAGCTGCTCTTTACAGAATTTTAGAGGTGAACGATGGTAAGGACACAAGAACAATTTGAAAAAGTACAGGCTGTTAAAAAGTCTATTAACACTGCTAGTGAAACAGTGAAAAACCAAGCCTTGCTAGCCATGGCTGATCATTTATTGACAGCTAATGAGGAGATTTTAGCGGCCAATGCCCTTGATATGGCAGCAGCCAAGGGGAAAATATCAGATGTCATGCTGGATCGTCTGTATTTGGATGCAGATCGAATCCAAGCGATGGCAAGAGGGATTCGTGAAGTGGTTGCTTTACCAGATCCCATTGGTGAAGTCCTAGAAACAAGTCATCTTGAAAATGGCTTGCTTATTACCAAGAAACGTGTGGCTATGGGTGTTATTGGTATTATCTACGAAAGCCGTCCGAATGTAACTTCTGATGCGGCTGCCTTGGCTCTAAAGAGTGGGAATGCGGTCGTTCTTCGTAGTGGAAAAGATGCCTACCAAACTGCCCATGCCATTGTCACAGCCTTGAAGAAGGGCTTGGAGACAACGGCCATTCACCCAGATGTTATTCAACTGGTGGAAGATACCAGCCGTGAAAGTAGCTATGCCATGATGAAGGCCAAGGGCTATCTAGACCTTCTCATTCCTCGTGGAGGAGCTGGCTTGATCAATGCTGTGGTTGAGAATGCTATCGTACCTGTTATCGAGACAGGAACTGGAATTGTCCATGTCTATGTAGACAAGGATGCAGACGAAGACAAGGCTCTAGCTATCATCAACAATGCTAAAACTAGTCGTCCTTCTGTCTGCAATGCTATGGAGGTTTTGCTTGTTCATGAAGACAAGGCAGCGGATTTCCTTCCTCGCTTGGAGAAAGTGCTGGTTGCAGAGCGTGAGGAATCTGGGCTGGAACCGATTCAATTCCGCCTAGATAGCAAAGCAAGTCAGTTTCTTTCAGGTCAAGCAGCTGAGGCCCAAGACTTTGACACTGAGTTTTTAGACTATATCCTAGCGGTTAAGGTTGTGAGCAGTTTAGAAGAAGCAGTTGCCCATATTGAAGCCCACAGTACCCATCATTCGGATGCCATTGTGACGGAAAATGCTGAAGCTGCAGCCTACTTTACAGATCAAGTGGACTCTGCAGCAGTCTATGTCAACGCCTCAACTCGTTTCACTGATGGTGGGCAATTTGGTCTTGGATGTGAAATGGGGATTTCTACTCAGAAACTGCATGCGCGTGGTCCAATGGGCTTGAAAGAGTTGACCAGCTACAAGTATGTGGTTACTGGTGACGGACAGATAAGGGAGTAAGAGATGAAGATTGGATTTATCGGTTTGGGGAATATGGGTTCTAGCTTGGCCAAGGCTGTTTTGCAGGTCAGGTCGGGTGCTCAGATTCTCCTTGCCAATCGTAGTCAAGCAAAAGTAGATGCTTTCATCACTAATTTCGGCGGTCAGGCTTCCAGTAATGAAGAAATTTTTGCAGAAGCAGATGTGATTTTTCTAGGAGTAAAGCCTGCTCAGTTCTCAGACTTACTTTCTCAATATCAGACCATCCTTGAAAAGAGAGAGAGTCTTCTTTTGATTTCCATGGCGGCTGCATTGAACTTGGAAAAACTAGCCAGACTTCTGCCGATTCACCACCGAATCATTCGCATCATGCCTAATACACCAGTTGCTATCGGCCAAGGAGTAATTAGTTACGCTTTATCAGAAAACTGTCGTGCTGAGGACAAGGAAATCTTTTGTCAGCTTTTAGCCAAGGCTGGTCTCTTGGTTGAGCTGGGAGATGGCTTAATCGACGCTGCGACAGGTCTTGCAGGCTGTGGACCAGCTTTTGTCTACCTCTTTATCGAGGCCTTGGCAGATGCGGGTGTACAGATAGGATTGCCACGAGAAACGGCTTTGAAAATGGCAGCCCAAACAGTAGTCGGCGCTGGACAAATGGTTCTCGAAAGCCAGCAACATCCTGGAGTTTTGAAAGACCAAGTTTGCAGCCCAGGAGGTTCGACTATCGCTGGTGTAGCAAGTCTGGAAGAACATGCCTTTAGAGGCACAGTCATGGACGCAGTTCAGCAAGCCTATAAACGAACACAAGAACTAGGTAAATAAGAGGTGGCTTTGACTGCCTCTTTTCTGGTGTTTGAAATGAGAAGACACAAAAAGATTGTCACAAAAACCTATTTTTTTGATAGAATAGAAGGTAGAAAAAAAGAAATGAGTTAGACATGTCAAAAGGATTTTTAGTCTCTCTTGAGGGACCAGAGGGAGCAGGAAAGACCAGTGTTTTAGAGGCTCTGCTCCCAATTTTAGAGGAAAAAGGCGTAGAGGTGCTGACGACCCGTGAGCCTGGTGGAGTCTTGATTGGGGAGAAGATTCGTCAAGTGATTTTGGATCCAAGTCATACTCAGATGGATCCTAAAACAGAGCTCCTTCTCTATATCGCCAGTCGCAGACAGCACTTGGTGGAAAAAGTTCTCCCAGCACTCGAAGCTGGCAAGTTGGTCATTATGGACCGCTTCATCGATAGTTCCGTTACTTATCAGGGATTTGGCCGAGGCTTAGATATTGAAGCCATTGACTGGCTCAATCATTTTGCGACAGATGGCCTCAAACCTGATTTGACACTTTATTTTGACATTGAGGTGGAAGAAGGGCTGGCTCGCATTGCTGCCAATAGTGATCGCGAGGTCAATCGTTTGGACTTGGAAGGTTTGGACTTGCACAAAAAAGTTCGTCAAGGTTACCTTTCTCTTCTGGACAAAGAAGGAAATCGCATTGTCAAGATTGATGCGAGTCTTCCTTTGGAGCAAGTTGTGGAAACAACCAAGGCTGTCTTGTTTGACAGAATGGGCTTGGCTAAATGAAACAATATCAACTAAAGGATTGGCAACCAGACCAGTTTGAACGCTTTGTCCGTATCCTAGAACAAGACCAGCTCAATCACGCCTATCTTTTTTCAGGTTTCTTTGGAAGCTTGGAAATGGCGCAGTTTTTGGCTAAGAGCCTCTTTTGTAGGGATAAGGTAGGCGTTTTACCATGTGAGAAATGCCGAAATTGTAAGCTGATTGAGATGGACGAATTTCCCGATGTTACCTTGATTAAGCCAGTTAATCAGGTCATCAAGACAGAACGCATTCGAGAATTAGTGGGACAGTTTTCTCAAGCAGGGATTGAAAGCCAGCAACAGGTCTTTATTATCGAACAGGCGGAAAAAATGCATCCCAACGCAGCCAATTCTCTGCTCAAGGTCATCGAAGAACCTCAGAGTGAAGTTTACATTTTCTTCTTAACTAGTGATGAGGAAAAAATCTTGCCGACAATCCGTAGTCGGACCCAGATTTTCCACTTTAAAAAGCAAGAAGAAAAGCTCATCCATCAATTAGAACAAGCAGGTCTAGTCAAGAAAAAAGCAACTCTCTTAGCCCTGTTTAGTCAATCACGAGCTGAAGCTGAAAAGTTGGCTAATCAGGCAAGTTTTTGGACCTTGGTGGATGAGAGTGAACGCCTGCTGACCTGGTTATTAGCTAAGAAAAAAGAAAGTTATTTGCAAGTTGCAAAATTAGCCAGCTTGGCAGATGACAAGGAAAAACAGGATCAGGTCTTGCGAATCCTCGAAGTGCTCTGTGGACAGGACCTCTTGCAAGCAAGGATTCGACAGATTCTACAAGATTTGCTAGAAGCCAGAAAAATGTGGCAGGCTAATGTCAGCTTTCAAAATGCCATGGAATATCTGGTCTTGAAAGAAATATAAACTCAATGAAGGATAAAGAAAGGAAAGGGCTGGTTTATGGACAAGAAAGAATTATTTGATGCGCTGGACGATTTTTCCCAACAGTTATTGGTGACCTTGGCCGATGTGGAAGCCATCAAGAAAAATCTCAAGAGCCTGGTAGAGGAAAATACAGCTCTTCGCTTGGAAAACAGTAAGTTGCGTGAACGCTTGGGCGAGGTAGAAGCAGATACACCTGTCAAGGCCAAGCATGTTCGTGAAAGCGTCCGTCGAATCTATAAGGACGGTTTTCACGTATGTAATGATTTTTATGGACAACGCCGAGAGCAGGACGAGGAATGTATGTTCTGTGACGAGTTGTTGTACAGGGAGTAGGCATGCAGATTCAAAAAAGTTTTAAGGGGCAATCTCTATATGGCAAACTTTATCTAGTGGCAACGCCGATTGGCAATCTAGATGACATGACCTTTCGTGCCATCCAGACCTTGAAAGAGGTGGACTGGATTGCTGCTGAGGACACGCGCAATACAGGGCTTTTGCTCAAGCATTTTGATATTTCCACTAAGCAGATCAGTTTTCACGAGCACAATGCCAAGGAAAAGATTCCGGACTTGATTAGTTTTCTGAAAGCAGGACAAAGTATTGCTCAGGTCTCCGATGCGGGTCTGCCTAGCATCTCTGACCCTGGTCATGATTTAGTCAAGGCAGCCATCGAGGAAGAGATTGCAGTTGTCACAGTTCCGGGTGCCTCTGCAGGGATTTCTGCCTTGATTGCCAGTGGTTTAGCGCCACAGCCACATATCTTTTACGGTTTCTTACCGAGAAAATCAGGCCAGCAAAAGCAATTTTTTCAAGCCAAAAAAGACTATCCAGAAACTCAAATTTTCTACGAATCGCCCCATCGTGTGGCTGATACGCTGGAAAATATGCTAGCAGTTTACGGCGACCGCTCGGTGGTCTTGGTCAGAGAATTGACCAAAATCTATGAAGAATACCAAAGAGGAAAGATCTCTGAATTGCTAGAAAGCATCGCTGAAACGCCACTCAAGGGGGAATGTCTTCTCATCGTTGAAGGTGCCAGTCAGGATGTGGAAGAAAAGGATGAGGAGGACTTGTTTTCAGAAATCCAAGCACGTATCCAGCAAGGCATGAAGAAAAATCAAGCCATTAAGGAAGTTGCAAAACTCTACCAGTGGAATAAAAGCCAGCTCTACGCTGCCTACCACGACTGGGAAGAAAATCAATAAGGGGAGGCAGAGTGTAGTAATTCTGTCTATTTCTGTTTAACTTGATTAGTGATGATAATCTTCGGAGTCTAAACCATATAATTGATTGAATAGTGAATAAATAAAAGCGATATTCATTCAGTTTACATTAAGTATTATATGATGTAATCTATGTAGAAGTATTTTTAAGTAAGCAGTATGGTATAATTATATATGAGAAAATAGTGTGGAGTTTATCAGTTGAAAAAATATAACATTGTAGATTTATTTTCAGGAGCAGGCGGTCTATCTTATGGATTCGAGATGGCTAGATTTAATGTTCTATTAGGAATTGATAATGACGAAAAAGCCTTAGAAACCTTTCAAAAAAATCATCAGAATTCAGAAATATTATGTGGAGATATTACGAATATATCTTATGAGAAAGATATAAAACCAATAATTGGAGAACAAAAAGTTGATATAATTGCTAAGCAACAGAAACTCGAAGAAAGTTTTGGTCAACTGGATTTGTTTGAAGCGAGTTGATNTTTTAAGTGTAGGGAATATGAAATTGAATTTTCAAGATAAGAGTTTTATAAAAGTATTTTTTAATAGTGGAGGCTATGTATTAGATTTTTCTAATTCTACTTTTGCCGATTTTACTTTTTATTCAGTTGGGATAGATATTCAAGAAAAATACGGTTTATCTAAAGGAAAGTCTTTAGAGGCTTTTGTAAATAATGAATCAGATGAACTTGTTTTAAAATTGGCTTTAGATTTACTAAGATATTACGAAGATCTCCCTAACTCATATTATGAGAAAACTGAAGAGAAGAACTCTCAGGCGTTAAAATTGAAAGAGAGACTTTCGAAATATGAAGTCTCACAAATATCTTACTTAAATAATACTGTTGAATATCTATCTGACTATTTTGATAGTAGCTATATTGATAAGCAAATGGCGATTATGAATGAAATGATTTCTCGCTCTCCAGCGGATGCTATCGGTAAGGCTAAAGAGTTGCTGGAATCGTGTTTTAAACATATTTTAGACCACGAGAAAATTGAGTATTCTAATGCGAATGATATTGCAACCTTGCAAAAGAAAGTCTTTAAATTTTTGAATTTGGATGCTACTGAAAATATTTCAGCTAAAAATAATCAAGATGTAAAGCTGGTTCTGAGTGGTTTGAATCAAATTATCAAGGGAATTAACAATCTTCGAAATGATAAAGGCGACGGTCACGGGAAAAGTGCTAACTTTACAGAATTACCACAAAGATATGCTTCAGTTGTTGTAGGCTCTGCATTAACGGTAGTGTCATTTGTTTGGGAAACATATCAAGATAGGCAAAAATAGTAAGGAGGGAGGTTTGATGTCGAAAAATCAAGAAAAATTACACTTTGAACTTTTAAATTTTATAGTAAATGTAGGTTGGACTCATAAAATTCATGCGGTTAGAATTGACGAGTTAGAAAGCTATATTCGATGGTTTAGAATAGCAACAATAATCATTTCTGGAGTTGTCTCTTCTGGCTTAGTTGGAATACTTTGCTTTGATGAATATTGGATAAAGCTTGTTACAGCATTTTTATCATTAGTCACTACAATAATTTTTAGCATCACCAAGGAGTTTAACTTTGAGGAACGACTAGCTTTGGAGAGGAAATCTGTTGATGAACTTTGGAATCTTAGGGTCTCGGCTGAAAATCTTTTATCCGAGGTGGTTTACAATGGAAAATCTTCTAGTGAAATCCAAAAATCCTTCGAAGAATTAAAATTTCGAAGAGATGTTGCTTACGGTAAACTTTCCAATCCTTCTCCTAAAAATATATCCAAGGCTTCAGAATTGATAAAATCACGAAAAGATAATGATTATGAGGATGACTATAAATACTTTATTTCAAAAGAATTGATGAAAGTTAGGGAGGAAGAATAATGTCCTTATCTAATGATTTTAAAGAGTTTTGCGAAGACGAACTGCCCATGACGGATGAGGAATGGGAAAAATGGGAGAATAGATTAAAAGAGATTACGAAACGACTTAATCGAAAATACTATTCCTTAGATGAGCTTGAAGATGAAGAAACTGACAATGGTTTGATTGTCGGTAGTGTGGGGAGAACGACGGCTGTTCGAAATGTTAGTGATTTTGATTATATTTTTTCACTACCATCAGAAGTGTATAGACGATTTGATTCTTATGAGGGCAATGGTCAATCAGCACTTCTACAGGAAATAAAAAACGAATTACTAAAAAGATACCCTAATACAAAAATAAAAGGAGACGGACAGGTCGTTGTTATTGATTTTTCGGATGGTGGAAAAATTGAGTTAGTTCCAGCTTTCGAACAATCTGATGGAAATTTTAAATATCCTGATTCTCGTAACGGAGGCTCTTGGAAAACTACTAAACCAAAGTCTGAAATTGAAAAATGCAAATCTTTAAATTCGAATTTTAATAATCATTTTTCTAACTTAACAAGACTCATACGACGATGGAAAAATCATATGGGCTTTTCATTTAAGGGGCTGTTGATAGATACTTTGATATCTGATTTTATTGATGATAAAGGTATTTCTGAAATATATTACTCTGATTATAATATTCTCTTGAAAGATATTTTTGAATACTTTTCAAATCAAGATAAAAATAGAGAGTATTGGTATGCTTTAGGTAGTAATCAAAAGATTTATAATAATGATGGAGCAAAATTTATCAATAAAGCTAAGCAGGCTCTAAAGAAAATAGAAGACGCTTCAGAAGAGAAACTTACTGAAGTTTATAGACAGCTATTTGGTAGAAAATTTGCTCAATCAACTTCTACCACAAATCGAGCTTCGAATGAAGAATTTATTGATGAATTGTTTAGTGTTGATATCCGCTATAATATTGTTTTGGAGTGTGAAATTACTCAAGATGGTTTTCGAAAAGCACTTCTTTCAGACTTTTTAAAGAGTAGATTTAAGATTAAAAACAGAAAATCTCTTGATTTTGAAATTATAAAATCAGATATTCCAGATAATCTTTTGTCTGATGTTAAATATTATTGGAAAGTTAGAAATATTGGAGCTGAGGCGATTAGAAGAAATTGTGAGCGTGGTGCTATTTTTTCAGGTAAAATAAAACATCACGAAGATTCTCAGTTTAAAGGAGACCATTATGTTGAATGTTATGCTGTTTTAGATAATACGGTTATAGCAAGAGATAGAATAACAGTCCCTATCGATCCGTTACGTGGAAAAGATTTTATAGAGTAGCATATAATTGATTTTTAACTGGAACACTCACTATCTCTTTACATCAAGAAAATGACTAAACAGGGAAGTTTGCCTTCTTCCCTTTTTTTGTTATACTAGTAAAAGAAAAATTAGAAAGATTTGTGGGTGTCAAACAGTCTAGTAGCTTGTTTTGATATGAACTTAGGTTCCACCCAAAGAGGTATTAGTGTCGTGTCTCAATCTTATATCAATGTTATCGGAGCAGGTTTGGCAGGGTCTGAAGCTGCCTACCAAATCGCAGAACGTGGTATTCCAGTTAAACTTTATGAAATGCGTGGTGTTAAGTCAACACCTCAGCACAAAACAGACAATTTTGCTGAGTTAGTTTGTTCCAATTCCTTACGTGGGGATGCTTTGACCAATGCTGTAGGTCTTCTCAAGGAAGAAATGCGTCGCTTGGGTTCTGTCATATTGGAATCTGCTGAGGCTACACGTGTTCCAGCTGGTGGCGCCCTAGCGGTGGACCGCGACGGTTTCTCCCAAATGGTGACCGAAAAAGTGGCCAATCACCCCTTGATTGAAGTGGTTCGTGATGAAATTACAGAATTGCCAACGGATGTTATTACAGTTGTCGCTACTGGTCCTTTGACTAGTGATGCCTTAGCTGAAAAGATTCATGCCCTTAATGATGGGGATGGATTCTATTTCTACGACGCGGCGGCGCCGATTATCGATGTTAACACTATTGATATGAGCAAGGTCTATCTTAAGTCTCGTTATGATAAGGGAGAAGCTGCCTACCTCAATGCGCCTATGACTAAAAAAGAATTTATGGATTTCCATGAAGCCTTGGTCAATGCGGAAGAAGCACCGCTGAATTCTTTCGAAAAAGAAAAGTACTTTGAAGGTTGTATGCCGATCGAAGTCATGGCTAAGCGTGGCATTAAAACCATGCTTTATGGTCCTATGAAACCAGTCGGTCTGGAGTACCCAGATGACTACACAGGTCCTCGTGATGGAGAATTTAAAACCCCTTATGCAGTTGTCCAACTTCGTCAGGACAATGCGGCTGGTAGCCTTTACAATATCGTCGGTTTCCAAACCCACCTCAAATGGGGAGAACAAAAGCGTGTCTTCCAAATGATTCCGGGTCTTGAAAATGCTGAGTTTGTTCGTTATGGTGTCATGCACCGCAATTCTTACATGGATTCACCAAATCTTCTTGAGCAAACCTATCGTTCTAAGAAACAGCCCAACCTCTTCTTTGCTGGTCAAATGACGGGTGTGGAAGGCTATGTTGAGTCAGCAGCTTCAGGCTTGGTTGCAGGTATTAACGCGGCTCGACTCTTCAAGGGTGAAAGCGCAGCTATTTTCCCAGAAACAACAGCTATCGGAAGTCTAGCTCATTACATCACTCATGCAGATAGCAAACATTTCCAACCAATGAATGTCAATTTTGGGATTATCAAGGAATTGGAAGGCGAGCGTATCCGTGATAAAAAGGCTCGTTATGAAAAAATTGCAGAGCGTGCCCTTACCGACTTAGAGGAATTTTTAACGGTCTAATTTTTTTGAAAGAATTGCTCATGATACTATAAAAATCTTAGAAATTGTGATAAAATAGGTAGGATAAAAAAAGGAGAGTAAAAATGGCTAACCCCAAGTATAAACGTATTTTAATCAAGTTATCAGGTGAAGCCCTTGCTGGTGAACGTGGCGTAGGGATTGATATCCAAACAGTTCAAAAAATTGCAAAAGAGATTCAAGAAGTTCATAGTCTAGGGATCGAAATTGCCCTTGTAATTGGTGGAGGAAATCTCTGGCGTGGAGAACCTGCAGCAGAAGCAGGAATGGACCGCGTTCAGGCAGATTACACTGGAATGCTTGGGACCGTGATGAATGCTCTTGTGATGGCAGATTCATTGCAGCAAGTTGGTGTCGATACGCGTGTTCAAACAGCTATTTCTATGCAACAAGTGGCAGAACCTTACGTACGCGGACGTGCCCTTCGCCACCTTGAAAAAGGGCGTATCGTTATCTTTGGTGCTGGAATTGGTTCACCTTACTTCTCAACAGATACAACAGCAGCTCTTCGTGCAGCTGAAATCGAAGCGGATGCCATTCTTATGGCTAAAAATGGCGTCGATGGTGTTTATAATGCCGATCCTAAAAAAGACAAGACAGCCGTTAAGTTTGAAGAATTGACCCACCGTGACGTTATCAACAAAGGTCTTCGTATCATGGACTCAACAGCTTCAACTCTCTCTATGGACAACGACATTGACTTGGTGGTCTTCAACATGAACCAACCAGGCAACATCAAACGTGTCGTATTTGGTGAAAATATCGGAACAACAGTTTCAAACAATATCGAAGAAAAGGAATAAGATAATTATGGCTAACGCAATTGTAGAAAAAGCTAAAGAGAGAATGACCCAGTCTCACCAATCACTTGCTCGTGAATTTGGTGGTATTCGTGCAGGTCGTGCCAATGCGAGCTTGCTAGACCGTATCCATGTAGAATATTATGGAGTAGAAACTCCCCTTAATCAAATCGCTTCAATTACCATTCCAGAAGCGCGTGTCTTGTTGGTAACACCATTTGACAAGTCTTCATTGAAAGACATCGAGCGCGCCTTGAACGCTTCTGACCTTGGTATCACACCAGCTAATGACGGTTCTGTGATCCGCTTGGTTATCCCAGCTCTTACAGAAGAGACTCGTCGTGACCTTGCTAAAGAAGTGAAGAAGGTCGGTGAAAATGCTAAAGTAGCTGTCCGCAATATCCGCCGTGATGCTATGGACGAAGCTAAGAAACAAGAAAAAGCAAAAGAAATCACTGAAGACGAATTGAAGACTCTTGAAAAAGATATTCAAAAAGTAACAGACGATGCTGTTAAACACATCGACGATATGACTGCCAATAAAGAAAAAGAACTTTTGGAAGTCTAAAAATAAACAGAAAAACTCAGTTGGCATTGCTGGCTGAGTTTTATTCGAAAGAAGGAAATATGAATACAAATCTTGCAAGTTTTATCGTTGGACTCATCATAGATGAAAATGACCGTTTTTACTTTGTGCAAAAGGATGGTCAGACCTATGCTCTTGATAAAGAAGAAGGCCAACATACAGTAGGGGATACGGTCAAAGGTTTTGCCTACACGGATATGAAGCAAAAACTCCGCCTGACAACCTTAGAAGTGACTGCCACTCAGGACCAATTTGGTTGGGGAACCGTAACAGAAGTTCGTAAGGACTTGGGTGTCTTTGTGGATACAGGTCTGCCCGATAAGGAAGTCGTAGTATCGCTTGATATTCTTCCTGAGTTCAAGGAACTCTGGCCTAAGAAGGGCGACCAACTCTACATCCGTCTTGAAGTGGACAAGAAAGACCGTATCTGGGGACTCTTGGCTTATCAGGAAGACTTCCAACGTCTGGCTCGTCCTGCTTACAACAACATGCAGAACCAAAACTGGCCAGCCATTGTTTACCGCCTCAAGCTGTCAGGGACCTTTGTCTATCTCCCAGAGAATAACATGCTTGGTTTCATTCACCCAAGTGAGCGCTATGCAGAGCCACGTTTAGGGCAAGTGTTAGATGCGCGTGTGATTGGTTTCCGTGAAGTGGACCGTACTCTTAACCTCTCGCTCAAACCACGTTCTTTTGAGATGTTGGAGAATGATGCCCAGATGATTTTGACCTACTTGGAAAGCAATGGTGGTTTCATGACCTTAAATGATAAGTCATCTCCTGAGGACATCAAGGCCACCTTTGGCATTTCTAAAGGTCAGTTCAAGAAAGCACTCGGAGGCTTGATGAAGGCTGGCAAAATCAAGCAGGACCAGTTTGGGACAGAGTTGATTTAGGTCTTATAGACATGAAAAAGAAACTTGAAGAAATGAGTTTAGAGGAACTCTGGCGACTTTTTCCTATTTTTCTAGTAGAGCACAAGTCAGAGTGGAAAGACTGGTATGAATTTGAAACAACAAGTCTAAAAAAAATATTAGGTGCAAATGTTATTAAAAGAATAGAACATATCGGTAGCACTGCTATACCTAATATTTGGGCCAAAAATATCGTTGATATTCTGCTAGAAGTAGGTAAAATAGAGGATTTAGCAAGAGTTAGGGATTTATTGGTGAAGAATGGTTGGCTAGTGATGTCGGAGAGTCCTAACAGGATTTCACTAAATAAAGGCTATACAGAGCAGGGATTTGTTGAGAAAGTTTTTCATCTACATTTGCGAATGACGGGAGATCATGACGAGATTTATTTTAGAGATTATCTCTGCCAGCATCCAGATATCGCCCAAGCGTATCAGGAATTAAAACTAAATTTGTGGAAAAAATTTGAACACAATCGAGATGCCTATACAGATGCGAAAACGGATTTTATAAACCACTATGTGTCAGAGGCTAAGTCCAGTAATTTTTAAAAATCAGAAAAGTTTCATCAAAAAAAGTCTTGATAGGAGAAAGAATTGAGAAAATCATTTTACACTTGGCTCATGACCGAGCGCAATCCTAAAAGTAACAGTCCCAAGGCAATCTTGGCAGACCTCGCTTTTGAAGAGTCAGCATTCCCAAAACACACAGATGATTTTGATGAGGTGAGTCGCTTTTTGGAGGAGCATGCCAGTTTCTCTTTTAACCTAGGAGACTTTGACGCCATCTGGCAAGAATACTTAGAACACTAGAGACAATGAGATGAGGCTAGTATTTTATTGTTCTCTTTGCTATAATAAAAAGAAATAAACGGATTAGAGAGGTTCTTTATTTGAAGGAACATTCAATAGACATTCAACTGAGTCATCCGGATGACTTGTTTCATCTTTTTGGATCCAACGAGCGCCATCTTCGTTTGATGGAAGAAGAGCTCGATGTGGTGATTCATGCTCGTACGGAGATTGTTCAGGTTTTGGGAGAAGAAACTGCTTGCGAGGAAGCTCGTCAGGTTATCCAAGCTTTGATGGTTTTGGTAAATCGTGGAATGACAGTTGGGACGCCAGATGTGGTGACGGCTATTAGCATGGTCAAAAACGATGAAATCGACAAGTTTGTCGCCCTTTACGAAGAAAAAATCATCAAGGACAATACTGGGAAGCCTATCCGTGTCAAAACCTTGGGTCAAAAACTTTATGTGGACAGTGTCAAACAGCATGATGTGACCTTTGGAATCGGACCCGCAGGGACAGGGAAGACCTTTCTTGCAGTGACCTTGGCAGTAACAGCCCTTAAACGTGGGCAGGTTAAGCGGATTATCCTGACACGTCCAGCAGTTGAGGCAGGAGAGAGTCTTGGATTTCTTCCGGGTGATCTCAAGGAGAAGGTGGATCCTTACCTTCGACCTGTTTATGATGCCTTGTATCAGATTCTGGGGAAAGACCAGACGACTCGTCTTATGGAGCGTGAAATTATCGAAATTGCGCCCCTTGCCTACATGCGTGGTCGGACCTTGGATGATGCCTTTGTCATTCTAGATGAGGCGCAAAATACGACCATCATGCAGATGAAGATGTTTCTGACGCGTCTAGGCTTTAATTCTAAAATGATTGTCAATGGAGATATTAGTCAGATTGACCTACCTCGCAATGTCAAGTCAGGTTTGATTGATGCTCAAGAAAAGCTCAAGAATATTCATCAAATTGACTTTGTTCATTTTTCAGCCAAGGATGTGGTTCGCCATCCAGTTGTCGCTCAAATTATCCGAGCCTATGAACCAGCTCCAGTTAAAAATGAAGAGAAGAACGAAGAAACAGAATAGCAAAAAAAGCAGTTCAGATGTGAACTGCTCTTTTTGCATTTTTATGAGTGTCTAGCTTTAAACAAGTTCGTCGATAGACGTGTGATCTTTATCGAGCCCTTGGGCAACTGGGAGGCTAGTCAAGTAACCTTGATAAGTTGTAACTCCTTCGCGTAAGCCTTGATCTTCAGTGATTGCCTTCTTAAAACCTTTTCCTGCTAAGGCTTCGATGTAAGGAAGGGTGACATTGGTCAGGGCGATGGTAGAAGTACGAGCTACGGCACCAGGAATGTTGGCGACAGCATAGTGGAGAACACCGTGTTTTTCATAGACGGGTTCATCGTGCGTTGTCACACGATCTGCTGTTGCGATAACACCACCTTGGTCAACGGCAACGTCAACGATGACAGATCCTGGGCGCATTTGTTTGACCATCTCATCTGTCACTAATTTCGGTGCCTTGGCACCAGGGATGAGAACTGCTCCAATCACCACATCAGCATCTTTCACACTGGCTTCGATATTGAATGAATTGGACATAAGAGTTTGGATTTGGTTTCCGAAGACTTCCTCTAAGACTGAGAGACGTTTCGCACTGATATCTAAAATAGTTACTTGGGCACCAAGTCCAAGGGCGATGCGGGCAGCATGTGTACCGACGACACCGCCACCGATAATGGTTACTTTTCCTTTTGGAACACCTGGTACACCACCCAGTAGGACACCAGAGCCACCAGCTTGTTTGGTAAGGAAGTGAGCTCCGATTTGAACCGCCATACGACCAGCAACCTCACTCATAGGAACGAGTAGTGGTAAGTGTCCTTGGCTGTCACGGACAGTTTCATAGGCAATTCCTGTTGTTTTTGCTGCTAACATAGCATCTGCTAATTCTGGAGCAGCGGCCATGTGCAAGTAAGTGAAGAGGAGAAGATCATCGCGCAAGTATCCGTATTCAGAAGCTAGTGGTTCTTTTACTTTCACGACTAACTCTGCTGCCCAAGCTTCACCAGCAGTAGCGACAATCTCAGCGCCTTGCTTTTGATAGTCAGCATCAGTAAATCCTGAACCGAGACCAGCATTTGTTTCGATGAGGACACGATGTCCACGGCTGACTAAACTGTGGACGCCAGCAGGAGTTAGGGCAACGCGGTTTTCGTTATTTTTAATTTCTTTTGGGATTCCGATTAACATATAGGTTTACTCCATTTTCTAAATTCGGGTCTTTAAAATCAAACATCACAGAGAAACCCGATTATCGTGATGTTTTTATTTTATATAAAACTGTTTCGAAAATCAAGAAAAACTTTTGCTTTGATGAGTTTTTTTTGATAAGCTAGTAGGAAAATACTTGTAAATAGGGGGAAGTGTGTATGGAATCAATCTTTTTAAAACTAGCCCAGTATCCAATAGTGGAGACAGAACGTTTAGTGCTTAGACCTGTAACCTTGGATGATGCAGAAGCTATGTTTGACTATGCCTCAGATAGAGAAAATACACGCTACACTTTTCCAACCAATCAAAGCTTAGAAGAAACTAAGAATAACATTGCGCAGCTTTACTTGGCTAATCCCTTGGGACGATGGGGGATTGAACTAAAAAGTAATGGTCAGTTTATCGGTACCATTGACTTGCACAAGATTGATACTGTTCTTAAGAAGGCAGCTATTGGTTACATTATCAACCAAAAGTATTGGAATCAAGGATTGACGACAGAAGCCAATCGTGCTGTGATTGAGCTAGCTTTTGAGAAGATTGGAATGAATAAGTTGACCGCCCTTCACGATAAAGATAATCCTGCATCTGGAAGAGTCATGGAGAAATCAGGTATGCTCTTTTCCCATGAAGAACCCTATGCCAGAATGGATAATAAAGAACCAGGTCGAATTATCACAAGAGTTCATTATGTCTTGACTAAGGAAGACTATTTTGCAAATAAATAAGCAGTTGAAAAGATTTTTCAGCTGTTTTTTTCTTTCTCTTGCGAATAACTTAAGAGAGGAGAAAATATGGAAGCAATTATCGAGAAAATAAAAGAGTATAAAATCATTGTCATCTGTGCTTGTTTGGGTCTGGCCTTAGGCGGATTTTTCCTGCTAAAGCCAACTTCACAAACACCTGTCAAGGAAACGAATTTGCCGGCTGAAGTTGCAGCCGTTTCAAAGGATTCAACTTCTGAAAAAGAAGTGAAGAAGGAAGAAAAGGAAGAGTCCCCTGAACAAGATCTAATCACGGTAGACGTCAAAGGTGCTGTTAAATCGCCAGGGATTTATGATTTGCCAGTAGGAAGTCGAGTTCATGATGCCGTTCAGAAAGCTGGTGGATTGACAGAGGAAGCAGATAGTAAGTCGCTCAATCTCGCTCAGAAAGTCAGTGACGAGGCTCTTGTCTATGTTCCAACTAAGGGAGAAGAAGCAGCTAGTCAGCAGGTTGCCTCTGGAACGACTCCTTCGACAAGTAAAGATAAGAAGGTTAACCTCAATAAAGCTAGTCTGGAAGAACTCAAGCAGGTTAAAGGCTTGGGAGGAAAACGAGCCCAGGATATTATCGATCATCGTGAGGCAAATGGCAAGTTCAAGTCGGTTGATGAATTAAAGAAGGTTTCTGGCATTGGCGCAAAGACCATAGAAAAGTTAAAAGACCATGTTACAGTGGATTAATAGCCTTCCCATACCCAAGATTTACCTTAGTTTTTTACTACTTTGGCTTTACTATGCTATTTTTGGAGCGTCCTATCTCACACTGCTAGGTTTTGTTTTTCTGCTGGTCTGTCTCTTTTTCCAATTTCCTTGGAAATCGGCTGGTAAAGTTTTAGCGCTTTGTGGCTTCTTTGGCTTCTGGTTTTTGTTTCAAAACTGGCAACAGACACAAGCGAGTCAAGACTTGGTTGGCTATGTTGAAAAGGTGAGGATTTTACCAGATACCATCAAAGTCAATGGCAATAGCCTGTCCTTTCGGGGCAAGGCTGATGGCCGTACCTTCCAAGTTTACTATAAACTTCAGTCCGAGGAAGAGAAAGAGCACTTTCAAGCCTTAACAGACCTTCACGAGATAGAGATAGAAGGAAAACTTTCAGAGCCTGAAGGTCAGAGGAATTTTGGTGGATTTGACTATCAAGCCTATCTAAAGACTCAAGGAATTTACCAAACTTTGACTATCAAGAGTATCCAGTCAATGAAACAGATTAGCAGTTGGGATATAGGTGAAAATTTATCAAGTTTACGTCGAAAGGCTGTAGTTTGGATCAAGAATCACTTTCCAGATCCTATGCGTAATTATATGACGGGGCTCTTGCTGGGACATCTGGATACGGACTTCGAGGAGATGAATGAACTTTATTCCAGTCTAGGAATTATCCACCTCTTTGCCTTGTCGGGTATGCAGGTGGGATTCTTTATGGATGCCTTTAAGAAACTCCTCTTGCGATTGGGCTTGACTCAAGAAAAGTTGAAGTGGCTGACCTATCCCTTTTCCCTTATCTATGCAGGTCTGACAGGATTTTCAGCCTCAGTCATTCGCAGTCTCTTGCAAAAGTTACTGGCTCAACATGGTGTTAAGGGCTTGGACAATTTTGCCTTAACAGTCCTTGTCCTCTTTATCATCATGCCCAACTTTTTCCTAACTGCAGGAGGGGTCTTGTCCTGCGCTTATGCTTTTATCTTGACCATGACTAGCAAAGAAGGAGAGGGGATTAAGGCTGTTGCTAGAGAAAGTCTGATCATTTCCTTGGGAATATTGCCCATTCTATCCTTCTATTTTGCAGAATTTCAGCCTTGGTCTATCCTTTTGACTTTTATCTTTTCCTTTCTGTTTGATGTGGTATTCTTACCGCTTTTGTCCATCTTATTCATTCTGTCTTTTGTTTACCCAGTCACTCAGTTTAACTTTGTCTTTGAGTGGTTGGAGGATATTATTCGCTTGGTATCGCAGCTGGCAAGCAGGCCTCTGGTCTTTGGTCAACCCAATGCATGGCTTTTGATTCTTCTCTTAGTTTTATTAGCCTTGGTCTATGACATGAGGAAAAACATCAAAAGACTAGCAGGGTTCAGTCTCTTTATTGTGGGGCTCTTTTTCCTGACCAAGCATCCACTGGAAAATGAAATTACCATGCTGGATGTAGGGCAAGGGGAAAGTATTTTCCTACGGGATGTAACTGGTAAAACCATTCTCATAGATGTGGGCGGCAAGGCAGAATCTGATAAGAAAATCGAAAAATGGCAAGAAAAGGCGACGACCAGCAATGCCCAGCGAACCTTGATTCCCTATCTTAAAAGTCGTGGGGTAGCCAAGATTGACAAGTTGATTTTGACCAACACAGACAAGGAACATGTTGGTGATTTACTGGAGGTGACCAAAGCTTTCCATGTGGGCGAAATTTTAGTGTCAAAAGGGAGTTTGACACAGAAGGAATTTGTAGCAGAACTAGAAGCAAGCCAAACCAAGGTACGCAGTGTGACAGCAGGGGAGAATTTACCGATTTTTGGCGGTTACTTAGAAGTCCTATCTCCAAGGAAGATTGGAGATGGAGGTAATGAGGATTCTCTAGTTCTTTATGGAAAACTTCTGGATAAGCACTTTCTCTTCACTGGAAACTTGAAAGAGAAGGGAGAGAAGGATCTTTTAAAGCAATATCCTGACTTAGAGGTGGATGTCTTGAAAGTCGGTCAACATGGTTCTAAAGCATCATCAAATCCAGTTTTCCTAGAAAAACTCAACCCAGAGCTTTCTCTCATCTCAGTTGGAAAGAACAATCGTGCAAAACTCCCCCATCAGGAAACCTTGACACGACTAGAAACCATCAAGAGTAAGATTTACCGAACTGACCAGAATGGAGCTATTCGCTTTAAAGGATGGAATAGTTGGCGAATTGAAAGCGTTCGTTAGGAAGAAAATGTTATATATTAGTGAGATAAACTAAAAATCTGTTGCATAATACCAAGAAAAACGATATAATGAAAGTGTTTCCAATAGTAAAGATATAAATGCAATGAAAACATGAAAAATCAGCAAAAGTCGCTTTATTAGCTAGTTTGTTATCTATTGTTTTTTTCAGTCCAGTGTATCTTCGGTGACAGTCACTAAAAGTTATTGGTATGATTGGAATACCGCTTGGAAGTATAGTATGAATTACCACGGACATAAAAATGTGTAAACATTTCAAGATGGTCTGCTTATTACTCTATAATGACTATAAAGTTGGTCCGATTGGCACTATGTTCTTTATAAGGTCATTAACTACTAGACAGGAAACTATTAATCGTTAAAGAGTTAGAAAAAGGAGGGCTGGATATGATAACTCTTACTCATGTTACCTTAAAAACGCGACAAGTCATCTTGCAAGATGTTGATTTCACCTTTAAAAAAGGTAGGATTTATGGCCTTCTTGCTATCAATGGCTCTGGAAAGACGACACTGTTCCGAGCTATTAGCAAGCTACTTCCCCTTAGTAGTGGACATATCGCAGCCTCTCCTTCTTTGTTTTATTATGAGAGCGTTGAATGGCTGGATGGAAACTTAAGTGGGATGGACTACCTTCGTCTCATAAAAAACATCTGGAAGTCAGATCTAAACTTGGGGGACGAAATCGCCTATTGGGAAATGTCTGACTATATCAGCCTTCCCATCCGCAAGTATTCCTTAGGCATGAAGCAACGCTTGGTGATTGCCATGTATTTCCTCAGTCAGGCGAAATGCTGGCTCATGGATGAGATTACAAATGGCTTAGATGAGTATTATCGACAGAAGTTTTTTGATAGGCTAGCACAAATCGATAGACAAGAACAGCTGGTTCTTTTAAGTTCCCACTATAAGGAAGAGTTGCTTGATGTCTGCGATAGAGTAGTAACCATTCATCAGGGGCAAATAGAAGAGGTTTAGTTTATGAAAGATGTTAGTCTATTTTTATTAAAAAAAGTTTTCAAAAGTCGCTTAAACTGGATTATCTTAGCTTTATTTGTATCTGGACTCGGTGTTACCTTTTATTTTAATAGTCAGACTGCAAACTCCGTCAGCTTGGAGAGCGAGTTGGAAACCAGTCTTGTAAAACATGAGAGAGTCATCAATGAATATGAAGAGAAACTCTCCCAAATATCTGACACCAGCTCGGAGGAATACCAGTTTGCTAAAGAAAATTTAGACTCGCAAAAAAATCATTTGACTCAAAAGAAAGAAATTCTGGCTTTATTAAAAGAAGGACGCTGGAAAGAAGCCTACTATTTGCAGTGGCAAGATGTAGAGAAGAGTTATGAAATTTTATCAAAGGAACCGACTGCTAGTTCTGACTTAAAAATGGCGGTTGACCGCGAACGAAAGACTTACCAAGCCCTATATCCCTTGAACATAAAAGCGCACAATTTAGTTTATCCGACCTACGGGATTGATCAGATTGTCTGGATTTTAGAGGCTATCATCCCAAGCTTGTTTGTGGTTGCTATTATTTTTATGCTAACACAACTGTTCGCAGAAAGATATCAAAACAATCTCGACACAGCTCAGTTATATCCTTTTTCAAAAGTGACATTTGCCATGTCCTCTCTTGGAGTTGGGGTGAGCTATGTAACCGTGCTGTTTATCGGAATCTGTGGATTTTCTTTTCTAGTGGGAAGTCTGATAAGTGGTTTTGGACAGTTAGATTATCCCTACCCGATTTATAGCTTAGTGAATCAAGAGGTAACTATTGGAAAGATACAAGATATGTTATTTCCTAGCTCGCTATTAGCTTTCTTAGCCTTTATCGTCATTGTGGAAGTAGTGTACTTGATTGCTTACTTTTTCAAGCAAAAAATGCCTGTCCTCTTTCTTTCACTCATTGGGATTGTTGGCTTATTGTTTGGTATCCAAACAATTCAGCCTCTTCAAAGGATTGCACATCTAATTCCCTTTACTTACTTACGTTCAGTGGAGATTTTATCTGGAAGATTACCTAAGCAGATTGATAATGTCAATCTAAATTGGGACATGGGGCTAGTTTTACTTCCTTGCCTGATTATCCTTTTGTTAGCGGGGATTCTATTTATCGAAAGATGGGGAAGTTCACGTAAAAAGGAAGTTGTTAATTGGTCTTAGCATTCCTATATGGAAGGTGAGGAAAAAACTAACACAGGGAGGGAACCAACCAGGTTCTCTCTTTTTGATGCAGACATCAAGAAGAAAACAGAAAGTTTTTTTAAAAAATAACTTTTTATCTTGACAAGGGATAGAAAACTTGGTATCATATAAAAGTTGAGAAAAGCAGAAGTGAGAGCTTCTCGCCTTGTGACATCAAGTTGCCTGGCCCTACGGATGAAAAGTTTCTAAGAAACGCTATCATAACGTGCGGGCTTGTATCATTACGAGTCCGCTCTTGTTTTTCTCTAATAATAAAAAAGAGGTGAAAACCATAGCAAAGCAAGACTTATTCATCAATGATGAAATTCGTGTACGTGAAGTTCGCTTGATCGGTCTTGAGGGAGAGCAGCTAGGCATCAAGCCACTCAGTGAAGCGCAAGCATTGGCTGATAGTGCAAATGTTGACTTAGTATTGATTCAACCCCAAGCAAAACCGCCTGTTGCTAAAATTATGGACTACGGTAAGTTCAAATTTGAGTACCAGAAGAAACAAAAAGAGCAACGCAAAAAACAAAGCGTTGTGACCGTGAAAGAAGTTCGTTTGAGCCCAGTTATCGATAAGGGTGATTTCGAAACGAAACTTCGCAATGCTCGCAAGTTCCTTGAAAAAGGGAACAAAGTTAAGGTATCCATTCGCTTTAAAGGGCGTATGATCACCCATAAAGAGATTGGTGCAAAAGTTTTAGCCGAGTTTGCTGAAGCAACACAAGATATTGCGATCATCGAACAACGAGCTAAGATGGATGGACGCCAAATGTTCATGCAGTTGGCGCCAGCAACTGACAAAAAATAATTGTCAGAAAGTTAAATAAAGGAGAAAAAATCATGCCAAAACAAAAAACACACCGCGCATCAGCTAAACGTTTCAAACGTACAGGTTCTGGTGGACTTAAACGTTTCCGTGCTTACACTTCTCACCGTTTCCACGGAAAAACTAAGAAACAACGTCGTCATCTTCGTAAAGCATCTATGGTGCATTCAGGAGATTTCAAACGTATCAAAGCAATGCTTACTCGCTTGAAATAATAGCCTAATAGTAAGTAAACAATTCTAGGAAATATTTGGAGGAAATAAAACATGGCACGTGTTAAAGGTGGCGTTGTATCACGCAAACGTCGTAAACGTATTCTTAAATTAGCAAAAGGTTACTATGGAGCTAAACACATCTTGTTCCGTACTGCAAAAGAACAAGTAATGAACTCTTACTACTATGCATACCGTGACCGTCGTCAGAAAAAACGTGACTTCCGCAAATTGTGGATCACTCGTATCAACGCGGCAGCTCGTATGAACGGACTTTCATACTCACAATTGATGCATGGTTTGAAATTGGCTGAAATCGAAGTTAACCGTAAAATGCTTGCTGACTTGGCTGTTAACGATGCAGCAGCTTTCACAGCTCTTGCAGATGCAGCTAAAGCAAAACTTGGTAAATAATTACTTTTAAGACTGGAACAGGATTGTCCCAGTCTTTTTAGAAATAAAGGAGAAAGTTATGGCTTCAAAAATGCTACACACTTGCTTGCGAGTAGAAAACCTTGAAAAATCAATCGCATTTTATCAAGATGCTTTTGGTTTTAAAGAATTACGTCGCAAGGATTTTCCAGATTATGCCTTCACCATTGTCTATCTAGGACTTGAGGGTGATGACTACGAGTTGGAATTGACCTATAACTATGACCACGGTCCTTATGTGGTAGGTGATGGCTTTGCCCATATCGCCCTCAGTACACCTGATCTTGAAGCTCTTCATCAAGAACATAGTGCTAAAGGCTATGAGGTTACAGAGCCAAAAGGCCTACCAGGAACCCCACCAAACTATTACTTTGTTAAGGATCCTGATGGCTACAAGGTCGAAGTGATTCGTGAAAAATAATCCAGTAAGGTCAAGTAGAATGTTCGTTTTCTACTTGACTTTTTTACTTTGAAAGAGTATACTAATACAAATTTAACCTTTAAGGGGAGTCCAGAGAGACTCACAAGGTGTCAGATAAAAGGGATAGGGGACTCTCTGTGGAGACTTTTTAGGTGTGCGCATGAGTTCTATCCTATCTCAACTGAGACCTTGCTATTGCAAGGTCTTTTCTTTATCTGGTCCCCTTAAAATTTAAGGAGGAAAAGTCATGAATACCACATGTAAGAAGCGTATGGGTGCCATTCATTTGGAAACCATGAAGGTGGTCGCACAAGAGGAAATTGCGCCAGCAATCTTTGAATTAGTCCTAGAAGGGGAGATGGTTGAAGCCATGCGAGCAGGTCAATTTCTACATCTGCGCGTGCCTGATGATGCCCATCTCTTGCGTCGTCCTATTTCAATTTCGTCTATTGACAAGGCAAACAAGCAGTGTCATCTCATTTATCGGATTGAGGGTGCTGGGACCGCTATTTTTTCAACCTTAAGTCAGGGAGATACCCTTGATGTGATGGGACCTCAGGGAAATGGTTTTGACTTGTCTGACTTGGACGACCAGAGCCGAGTTCTCCTCGTTGGTGGTGGGATTGGTGTTCCACCCTTGCTCGAGGTAGCCAAGGAATTGCATGCGCGTGGGGTGAAAGTAGTGACAGTCCTCGGTTTTGCTAATAAGGATGCTGTTATCCTAGAAAAGGAATTGTCCCAATATGGTCAGGTCTTTGTAACGACAGATGATGGTTCGTATGGCATCAAGGGAAATGTGTCCGTCGTCATCAATGATTTAGAGAATCGGTTTGATGCCATCTACTCATGTGGGGCTCCTGGAATGATGAAGTATATCAATCAAAGATTTTATGACCATCCAAGAGCCTATTTATCTCTGGAATCTCGTATGGCTTGCGGGATGGGGGCTTGCTATGCCTGCGTTCTAAAAGTGCCAGATAGTGAGACAGTCAGTCAACGTGTCTGTGAAGATGGCCCTGTTTTCCGTACAGGAACTGTTGTATTATAAGGAGAAGGTCATGACTACAAATCGCTTACAAGTTTCTCTACCGGGTTTGGACTTGAAAAATCCCATCATACCAGCATCAGGCTGTTTTGGTTTTGGTCAGGAGTATGCCAAGTACTATGATTTAGACCTTTTAGGCTCCATTATGATCAAGGCGACGACACTTGAACCCCGTTTTGGCAATCCTACTCCCAGGGTAGCAGAGACACCTGCTGGTATGCTCAATGCAATCGGCTTGCAAAATCCGGGTTTGGAAGTTGTTTTAGCTGAGAAATTGCCTTGGCTGGAAAGAGAATATCCCAACCTTCCCATCATCGCAAATGTTGCTGGCTTTTCAAAACAAGAGTACGCTGCTGTTTCTCATGGAATTTCCAAGGCGGCAAATGTAAAAGCTATTGAGCTCAATATATCCTGTCCGAATGTGGATCATGGCAATCATGGACTTCTGATTGGGCAAGATCCTGATCTAGCTTATGAAGTGGTAAAGGCAGCTGTGGAAGCCTCTGATGTACCAGTTTATGTTAAGTTAACCCCTAGTGTGACGGATGTTGTCACCATCGCAAAAGCTGCTGAAGATGCGGGAGCAAGTGGATTAACCATGATCAATACTCTAGTCGGTATGCGCTTTGATCTCAAAACTAGAAAACCAATCTTGGCCAATGGAACGGGAGGGATGTCTGGACCAGCAGTTTTTCCAGTCGCCCTCAAACTCATCCGCCAAGTCGCTCAAACAACAGACCTTCCCATTATTGGAATGGGAGGAGTGGATTCGGCTGAAGCAGCGCTTGAAATGTATCTGGCTGGGGCATCTGCCATCGGAGTTGGAACAGCCAACTTTACCAATCCTTATGCTTGTCCTGATATCATCGAACATCTACCAAAAGTCATGGACAAATATGGCATTAGCAGCTTGGAAGATCTCCGTCGAGAAGTTAAAGCCAGTCTGAGATAAACTAGGTTTTCCTTATCGTCAACAAGACATAGAATCTTCATCAATTTGTAATATTTCCGTTAGTTAACTATGTTACAATAGGGTTTATAAAATAGTAATAGTGTAGATAGTTTTCTACTGAGGAGAATAAAATGAAGAAGATACTACTTGCAAGTACTGTCGTTCTTTCTATGGCAGGATTTGCAAAGACATCTGTATATGCTGAAGAATCTCAGGTTACGAAAAAAACTCAGACCACAGATGTAGTCGAGAAAAAAGAAGAAGCTACTCCGAAAAAGGAAGTTCCCCAAGTGGAGCCCAAGAAAGAGCCGGTTGTAAAAGAGGAAAATTCTTCTAAAGATGACTCATCCAAAAAGGAAAAAAAAGAGGAAGTTATCAAGGAAGGTTGGAAAAAAGAGCAAGGAAACTGGCGTTTTTATGAAAATAACCAGCCTGTCGTAAACTGGAAAAAAATTGGTGACGTCTGGTATTACTTTGATAAAAATGGCATTATGCTCAGTAATACCATAGTTGATGATTACCTTGTCAAAGGTAACGGTGCTATGGCGGGAAACGCTTGGGTGAAAATATCTGACCAATGGTACTATGCAACAGCTTCAGGCAAGATTTCTCGCGACAAATGGGAAAAGATTGAAGGCGTCTGGTATTACTTTGATAAAGAAGGTGTCATGCTTAGCCGTACCATCTATAATGACTATCTCTTCCAAGGTAGTGGTGCTATGGCGGAAAATGTTTGGGTGAAAATATCTGACCAATGGTACTATGCAACAGCTTCGGGCAAGATTTCTCGCAATAAGTGGGAAAAGATTGAAGGTTCTTGGTATTACTTTGATAAGGAAGGTGTCATGCTTAGTCGCACCATCTATAATGACTATCTCTTCCAAGGTAGTGGTGCTATGGCAGAAAATGATTGGGTGAAAATATCTGACAAGTGGTACTATGCCACAGCTTCAGGCAAGATTTCTCGCAACAAATGGGAGAAAATCAAAGGGACATGGTACTATTTCAATAGCGATGGTGTGATGGCAAGTAGCCAGTGGAAAAGTGACTACTATCTGAAAGATAGTGGCGCTATGGCGGAAAAAGAGTGGATTTTTGATAAATCCTACAATAGCTGGTTTTACTTGAAGTCAGGTGGGGCCTATGCTTCACGTGAATGGATTGGTTCATACTACCTTAAATCAGGTGGCTATATGGCCAAAAATGAATGGATTTTTGACAAAGATTACGATGCTTGGTACTATCTAAAAGATGATGGTCGATACGTAACAGGTACTTTTACGATCAAAGGTAAAGAGTATTCCTTCCAGAATAATGGGAAGTGGATATCAGAGGCAAAATATTACAAAGTGAAGCCAATTACTGCTTATGTTTATAGCGCTTCTGGTGAAAGATTGAGTTATGTATCCAAAGGAACTATCGTCTCACTTGGAGATGCACAATCTAAAAAAGATAGTCAAATACCAGTCAATATTTCTGGTTTATCCGGCTTCATGAATAAAAGTGATTTAGTAGCTATTGATAAAGACAGTGAATTTGTCCCTCATTATACAAGTGATGGCAAGTATTTTTACCATGAGTTATCACCTTATGTAAGTATCCGTGTTGCGCCACATAGCTCAGCTATGACTATTGGTAAGAAATATTATTCAACTGATGGAATTCATTTTGATGGCTTTACCATTGAAAATCCCTTCCTCTTTAGAAATTTGACTAAGCCAAGTAATTACAGCGCAGCTGAATTGGATAAAATTTATTCTTTGATGAATATTAGGGATAGTCGCCTGGCTGGTAAGGGAGCTGTTTTTAAGGAAGCTGAGGAACGCTATGGTGTAAATGCTCTTTACTTAATGGCTCATAGTGCACTTGAGAGTGCTTGGGGACGGAGCCAGATTGCAAAGGATAAGAATAATTTCTTTGGAATTGCGGCTTATGATTCGAGCCCATATGCCTCAGCCAAAAAGTTTGATGATGTGGACAAGGGGATTCTCGGTGCGGCTAAGTGGATTCGCGAGAACTATATTGACCGTGGAAGAGACCACCTTGGGAACAAAGCTTCTGGTATGAATGTACGCTATGCTTCTGACCCATACTGGGGAGAGAAAATTGCCAGTATCATGATGACTATCAATAGCAAACTTGGTGGGAAAGACTAGGGAAGAACAAAATCGGGAACCAATCTATCATGGTTCCCGATTTTTTGTTATAATAAAAATAAGTAGACAACAAAGGAGACAGTCATGACATTTGAAGAAATCCTGCCTGGATTAAAGGCTAAGAAAAAATATGTACGAACTGGTTGGGGAGGGGCTGAAAACTATGTCCAACTCTTTGACACTATCGAACAAAACGGGGTTGCACTTGAAGTGACGCCTTATTTCCTAATCAACGTGTCTGGAGAAGGGGAAGGTTTTTCCATGTGGAGCCCGACACCTTGTGATGTTTTGGCGACGGATTGGGTAGAAGTGCATGACTAGACGTGTATTGATTACGGGAGTGAGTTCAGGAATCGGTCTGGCTCAAGCTCGCCTCTTTTTAGAGAATGGCTATCAAGTTTACGGAGTTGACCAAGGAGAAAATCCAGTCTTAAACGGTGATTTCCACTTTTTACAGAGAGATTTAACCTTGGACTTGGAGCCTGTTTTTGACTGGTGCCCTCAGGTGGATATTTTGTGCAATACTGCTGGAGTGTTGGATGATTACAAACCACTTTTGGAACAGACTGCGCAGGAAATTCAAGAAATTTTTGAAATCAACTATGTGACTCCAGTGGAGCTGACTCGTTATTATTTGACACAAATGCTGGAAAATAAAAAAGGAATTATTATCAATATGTGTTCGATTGCCTCAAGTCTAGCTGGCGGAGGTGGTCACGCCTATACTTCCTCTAAGCATGCCTTGGCTGGCTTTACCAAGCAGTTGGCTCTAGACTATGCAGAAGCTGGGATTCAGGTCTTTGGGATTTCTCCCGGAGCAGTCAAGACAGGTATGACTGCTGCAGACTTTGAACCAGGTGGATTGGCGGACTGGGTAGCTAGTGAAACGCCTATCAAGCGTTGGATTGAACCAAGTGAGATTGCTCAAGTTAGCCTTTTCTTGGCTAGCGGTCAGGCATCTGCCATGCAAGGACAAATCCTGACAGTGGATGGTGGCTGGAGTTTGAAGTGATGCTTTGGTACAGTTTGCATTGTTCACTATTGGAGGTTAAAGATGGAACAAGATATATTTGGATTTGAGTTTCCAAGTTTCTACCATTAGTTTTTATTGGAATGGGACGAAGTGGATCCTTATGAGATTGGTGACTCAGGTATCTGTTTATATGCTAAGGAGGATCTCTTAGAGCGTAATGAGACTTATCAGATAGAAGTAGATGAACCAGACTTCTTTATGATTGGTCAAGAGGGAGATTTGGCCTACTTTATCAAGAAAAATGCTGATGATTGCATTTATGAAAATGATTTGGGTGCTTTGGGCTCTTTAGAAATGCAAAAAGTTGCTGCAACTGTCTATGACTTTATTGACAAGGTCTTAGAAGAAAGATTGTAAAAACCGGAGGGATAATTATGCTGAGAGCAACAGATGCGAATGAGCCAATTACAAGAGAAGACCTTTTACAATTTGAGGAGAACCTTGGAAAGAAATTGCCGAAAGCCATGTTAAACTTTTATCTCAAGTACAATGGTGGTCAATCTTGTGTGTCTGGTGTTCATGATGACAAACATCTCTTTCCTTTCAATGCTTTTTATTCATTAGAGGAGATGGAGAAGGCCCTCAACTGGTTTGACGATGAGGTTGTTCCTGCTGGATTTCAGGCTAAAGACCTCCTTCATTTTGCCTATGATCCTGGGTCTGGAAACTATGCTCTGTCTCTAAGGGAAGAAGATTATGGCAAGGTTTACTACTATGTTTTAGAAGAAAGAGCTGAGATTTTTGGTCAATGGCTTTCATTTGAGGCTTTTCTGACTAGTTTTGTGGAAGGTGAGTAGAAATAAAAGGAGCAATCATGCGTAAACACCAATTCTTTTCACTAGCAGATATTTTAGAGCAAGTTAAGTTAGAACAATGTACTCAAGATGACTTTTGCCTCTATGGCAATGATGAAGGGAATTTGGCTCTTGATAGTCTTTATTTTGGTGTCGGATTATCCAGTTGTAGTTGATGATAAAGATATCTACCCTGTGGAAGTAGTAGAGAGAAATCTTAATCTGGTATATTATGGTGAGCATCTGATAGATGTCCTTCTAGTGCATTGGATGAAAAGCCAGACGCAAGCCCTGAATACTTGGTCGATGCCTTAATTTATTATAATCAACATGATACTTTTATTCCCTTTCCCTAGTAACTAAGTTGGATTTGCATAGTTCTATTAAACATAAGCGAATACAGTAAGGAGTCAAGAAATGATAGATTACAAAATGGTAAATAAAAAAATTTCACCTTTTAAATTTTTAGTCCATGATGAAGAGACACAAAGTGTTCGAGGGTCGCTCATTTATTATCCTGATGGAGAATACAGACAGGAAGTATTCGACACTCGGGAAGATGAGAGATTCGAAGGAAATGGATACGATTGGGCATCTCTTGCTTTGATATTTTTAGAGGAAAAAATGCCTGAATTAAGCGAATCTATTGACTTTGATCCAGAAGGAAGTATGTTTTGTGCCTATTCTTCCAATATTGATGCCTTAGCAACATTTGCTTTAGGTTTTAAGGAGTTTTGCGACGATTCTGAGTCTATGATAGACTTGTTTAGTCGAGCAGAGTTAGATTAGCTGATTAGAAAAGCTTTAACTACTAGATATTTGACTAGGGAAAAGACACAAAGGAGTTAAGATGAAGCTGATAGAAGTATTTGAGCTAGTGGAAAATCATTCTGATTTAAAACCCTATGTAGAAAAAATATTAAAAAAGTATAAGAAGACCAACTGTTCCTATCTTGAGTCTCTTAATCACCTTGCTTATTTACTCTATCTATATGGTCAAAAAGAACTAGCTAAAAAGTTGTTAGATATTTTGCTACAAATTCCCTTTGAAGGAGATTATAATAGTTGGACCTTTGTTGAGAGTTCGATAGTCTTGTTGGCCTATATGGAAAAGCAGACGGAAAATCAGGTATCCATCTATCAAAATCTCCTTTTAAGTCCACTAGATTCTGGGGAGGAATCAACTAGAAAAATAAGAAGGAGAGTACATCAGAGATTTTTGAATGGTGATACTTTGGAACAAAAGCTTGCAAAAATCGAGCAAGCTTCGACCTTTACATCTGAAATTGAATGGCGCTTACTTTACTTAGCAGACTTGTTAAAACTTCAGTTGTTTAGTGCGGAATCAACTCTGGACGAGGCGGATATCCAGTCTAAAATAGAAGAACAAATCGAAAGATTACAAAGCTTTATCAAGGAGCAAGGTATTGTTAGCCTTTTCCCTTTTAAGGGATGAGGAAGTGTGGCTAAATTTGAAGGGTGGAAAGAGGGGAAGAAATGAAAAACCAACTTGCCCTTAGTGGCGAAAAACTTGTTGAAAAAGTTTACCCACAACTATTTCATCATGTTGGCATGATTCGTGGAGAATATTTGTTGAGAGAGCTCAACCAAAACATACTGTTACCAAGTTGTCAGCAATTTGTAAAAGATTATCTAGACACCATTTGCTCCTTGTACTCAGGTGAAGAAGTCTGGTATCGTTTTTCAGAATTAACGAATACAGAAGCCAATTATTTAGAGGGGACTAAAGAGTATTTTGATGAAAATCATCCCTTGTTTGGTTATAGAGGAACTAGGCGTTTACTGGCGTGTCCGGATGAATTTCAGGCTGAGTCCAATGTCGTTACAGAAGTTTATCAAAACAATCCCAATCTGTCTGTTATCTTTCCTTTTGTCAATGATGCTGAGCAGTTAAAGCAAGCTATTACAGTATTGCGTCAGCAGGATTTTACTGGGAAAGTCGGCACAATGATTGAATTACCGTCAGCATATTTTGACTTGGACAGGATACTGGAAACTGGTATTTCAAAGATTATAGTTGGAATGAATGATTTGACTTCTTTTATTTTTGCGACTGTGAGAAACAGTCAATGGCATGATATGGAAAGTCCAATAATGTTAGATATGCTAAGACAGATGCAGGATAAAGCAAGGCCGAAAAAGATTGACTTTGCTGTAGCAGGCTATCTGAATGATTCTTTCATAGAAAAAATGAATCAGATGGGTATCAAGTGCATCATCCACTACAGTTCTATTCCAGAGATTTTTAATTTAGAAATTGAACATCTAGACCATCTCAAACACATAAAAGAAAAAAGTAAAAATTACAAAGGAGTAACCTATGACACCGCAAGAAATGTGGAAAGCATACAAGCAAATCAACCCCTCTATCGGCGATGAGATAGATGCCTGGGCTTTTGGAGTGGAAGCTGATCTCTTGGCAGATTTGGTTTTAAAAGGCGAAAAGACTGCAACAGCATCAGCTTACGATCTCTATGCATTAGAAGGCGAACCCCTTCCGCGAGAAGGAACTTTTGATATCATTTTAGATAGCCAAGATCGAGCTGTCTGCATTGTCGAAATTACAAAGGTTTCTGTCGAATCCTTTAATCAAGTTTCTGCTGAACATGCCTTTAAGGAAGGGGAAGGTGACAAATCCCTAGCATATTGGCGTCAGGTTCATGAGGACTGTTTCGCCGAGTGGCTGAGAGAGGCAGGACTAACTTTTACACCTGACAGCAAGGTTGTATTAGAAGAATTTCGCAAGGTTTATCCACAGTAAACTTTAGTAGAAAGAAAGTTTTGGAAATCACCTTCCAATCCTTTTTTCTTAAGCAAAACATGATATAATAAGTTTGTTTGAAGAAGAGCAGCAGCTCTTAAACTTAGAATAGGAGAAAACTATGCAAGCAGTTGAACATTTTATTACCCAATTTGTTCCTGAACACTATGATTTATTTTTAGACTTGAGTCGTGAGACCAAGACGTTTTCTGGGAAGGTGACCATTACTGGTCAAGCACAGAGTGACCGTATTTCCCTTCACCAAAAAGACTTGGAAATCGCTTCTGTAGAAGCTGGAGGTCAATCACGTCCATTTACAGTTGATCATGAAAATGAAGCCCTTCATATCGAATTGGCTGAGGTTGGTCAAGTTGAATTGGTTATTGCTTTTTCAGGAAAAATCACAGACAACATGACAGGGATTTATCCTTCTTACTACACAGTTGATGGAGTGAAGAAGGAAGTTTTGTCAACTCAGTTCGAGAGCCATTTTGCGCGTGAAGCCTTCCCATGTGTGGACGAGCCTGAAGCCAAAGCAACTTTTGACCTTTCTCTACGTTTTGACCAAGCAGAAGGTGAATTGGCCTTGTCAAACATGCCAGAAATTGATGTTGAAAACCGTAAGGAAACGGGTATCTGGAAGTTTGAGACAACACCTCGCATGTCTTCTTACTTGTTAGCATTTGTCGCAGGTGATTTGCAAGGTGTGACCGCTAAAACTAAAAATGGTACCCTTGTAGGTGTCTACTCAACCAAAGCTCACCCACTATCTAACCTTGATTTCTCACTAGACATCGCCGTTCGCTCAATCGAATTTTACGAAGATTACTACGGAGTTAAGTACCCAATCCCTCAATCGCTTCACATCGCCCTTCCTGACTTCTCAGCAGGTGCAATGGAAAACTGGGGTCTTGTAACCTACCGTGAAGTTTACTTAGTTGTGGATGAGAACTCAACCTTTGCTAGCCGCCAACAAGTTGCCCTAGTTGTAGCACATGAGTTGGCTCACCAATGGTTTGGGAACCTCGTGACTATGAAATGGTGGGATGACCTTTGGCTCAATGAAAGCTTCGCAAACATGATGGAATACGTCTGTGTGGATGCCATCGAACCAAGTTGGAATATCTTTGAAGATTTCCAAACAGGTGGGGTGCCAGCTGCGCTTAAACGTGATGCGACGGATGGCGTGCAGTCTGTCCACGTTGAAGTCAAACACCCAGATGAAATCAATACCCTCTTTGACGGAGCTATTGTCTATGCCAAAGGAAGCCGTCTCATGCACATGCTTCGCCGTTGGCTAGGCGATGCTGATTTCGCTAAAGGCTTGCATGCTTACTTTGAAAAGCACCAGTACAGTAACACCATCGGTCGTGACCTTTGGAATGCTCTTGGACAAGCATCAGGTCGTGATGTTGCAGCCTTCATGGATTCTTGGTTGGAACAGCCTGGATATCCAGTTCTCACTGTCAAAGTTGAAAATGATGTCTTGAAGATTTCACAAAAACAATTCTTCATCGGTGAGCACGAAGACAAGAACCGCCTCTGGGTGGTGCCACTCAACAGCAACTGGAAGGGTCTACCAGATACACTTGAAACTGAAAGTATCGAAATCCCTGGCTATGCTGCTCTTCTTGCTGAAAACGAAGGAGCACTTCGTCTCAACACTGAAAATACAGCCCACTACATTACAGACTATCAAGGAGACTTGTTAGATGCTGTTCTTGCTGAGCTAGAGACACTAGATAACACAAGTAAACTACAATTCGTCCAAGAACGTCGTCTGCTTGCTGAAGCAGGGCACATTTCTTATGCAGACTTGCTCCCAGTCCTTGATAAACTTGCTAAGGAAGAGTCTTACCTTGTGGTTTCAGCTGTTTCTCAAGTTATTTCTGCCCTTGAGCGCTTTATCGATGAAGGAACAGATGCTGAAGCAGCCTTCAAAGCACTAGTTGCTAAATTAGCTCGTCACAATTATGACCGTCTTGGTTTTGAAGCTAAAGACGGGGAGTCAGATGAGGATGAATTGGTTCGTCAGTTGGCCGTTTCTATGATGATTCGCTCCAATGATGCAGAAGCTAGTCAAGTTGCTAGCCAAATCTTCGCAGCTCACAAGGAGAACCTTGCAGGACTTCCAGCAGCCATCCGTGCACAAGTTCTCATCAATGAGATGAAACACCATGAGACCAAGGACTTGGTCGCAACTTATCTGGACCTCTACACTCATGCCACAGATGCTGTCTTCAAACGCCAGTTGGCAGCTGCTCTTGCTTACAGTACAGATGCGAACAATATCCAAACCTTAATTGGCTCATGGAAGGATAAATTTGTGGTAAAACCACAAGACTTGTCTGCTTGGTATTACCAGTTCCTAGATCATCAAACAACTCAAGAAACTGTTTGGGTATGGGCGCGTGAAAACTGGGATTGGATCAAGGCGGCTCTTGGTGGGGATATGAGCTTTGATAGCTTTGTTATCCTACCTGCCCATGTATTTAAGACTGAGCAACGCTTGGCAGAATACAAGGAATTCTTTGAACCACAACTTTCTGACCTTGCTCTTAGCCGTAACATCGGTATGGGAATCAAGGATATCGCAGCGCGTGTTGACTTGATTAAGCGTGAGAAAGCAGCAGTCGAAGCTGTTGTAGCCCAATATACCAAAGCTTAATTCGTTCGAAATGTAAACAAAAACTCAACTTTCTATCTTAAAAGAAGAGAGAGTTGAGTTTTTTTTAAGGCAATTTTGGTATAATAATCATAACAAGGAGGAGTTTCTGATGATAAAAATCTTATTAGTAGAAGATGACCTAGGCCTGTCAAACTCAGTATTTGACTTTTTAGATGATTTTGCAGATGTCATGCAGGTCTTTGATGGAGAAGAAGGTCTCTACGAAGCTGAAAGTGGCGTCTATGACTTGATTTTGCTTGATCTGATGTTGCCGGAAAAAAATGGCTTCCAAGTCTTGAAAGAGTTGCGCGAAAAAGGGATCTCAACACCAGTCCTTATTATGACTGCCAAAGAGAGTTTGGATGATAAGGGACACGGTTTTGAACTTGGAGCGGATGACTACCTCACCAAACCTTTCTACCTAGAAGAACTCAAAATGCGGATCCAAGCCCTTCTCAAACGTTCAGGTAAGTTTAACGAAAACACCTTGACCTATGGAGATATTGTCGTCAACCTTTCAACGAATGAGGTTAAGGTAGAAGACACGCCTGTGGAACTGCTCGGAAAAGAGTTTGAGTTATTGGTTTATTTCCTTCAAAATCAAAATGTTATTCTTCCTAAGACACAAATTTTTGACCGTCTATGGGGATTTGATAGCGATACGACGATTTCCGTTGTAGAAGTCTATGTCTCAAAAGTTCGTAAGAAATTGAAGGGGACAGCCTTTGCTGAGAATCTTCAAACCTTGCGTAGTGTCGGGTATATTTTAAAAGATGTTCAATAAACTAAAAAAAACATGGTATGCGGATGATTTCAGCTATTTCATTCGAAACTTTGGAGTGTTCACCCTGATCTTCTCTGCCATGACCTTGATTATCCTCCAGGTCATGCACTCGAGTCTCTACACTTCTGTAGATGAAAAACTCCAAGCCCTTAGTAGTAGTCCCCAAGCTGTTATCCAGTTAGCCCTGAATCGGGCAACTGAGGAAGTCAAGGATATTCAACCCGCAACAGCGGATGCCAGCAAGGCTGAAATCAAGCCCAATGTCAGCTCCAATACGGAAGTCTTGCTCTTTGACAAGGATTTTAATCAGCTCTTACTGGGCAATCGCTTTTTAGGCTTGGACAAGATCAAACTGGACAAAAAAGAGTTGAATCATATTCGCCAAATCCAAGTTGTCAATAGCTATGGTCAGGAAGAAACCTATCGGATGATTTTGATGGAAACCAATTCTTCCTCTGTATCAAGCAATGTCAAGTATGCGGCGGTTTTAATCAATACCAGCCAGCTCGAGCAAATCAGCCAAAACCACGAGCATTTAATTGTTGTAGTTATGGCTAGTTTCTGGCTCCTGTCTTTAATCGCCAGTGTTTATCTGGCACGTGTCAGTGTCAAACCCTTACTGGAAAGTATGCAAAAGCAGAAGTCCTTTGTTGAAAATGCGAGCCACGAACTGAGAACGCCTTTGGCTGTTCTACAAAATCGTTTAGAGAATCTCTTTCGAAAACCGGAGGCAACGATTATGGAATCCAGCGAAAGTATCGCTTCGAGTCTTGAAGAAGTTCGCAACATGCGCTTTCTCACGACCAATCTTCTCAACCTTGCACGTCGAGATGATGGAATCAAACCAGAAATAGCAGAAGTATCACCACAGTTCTTTAAGACAACCTTTGCCAACTATGAGTTGATTGCTTCTGAAAATGATCGTATTTTTGACTATGAAAATCGGATTTATCGTCCCTTCATGACCGATCAGTTGCTCCTAAAACAGCTCATGACCATCTTATTTGACAATGCCATCAAGTATACCGAAGAAGATGGGAAAATTGAGTTTGTGGTTTATGCTACGGATCGCCATCTCTATCTAACAGTAACGGATAATGGGATTGGAATCTCAGCTGCTGACAAGAAGAAAATCTTTGACCGATTTTACCGTGTAGACAAGGCGAGGACCCGTCAGAAGGGTGGCTTTGGCCTTGGACTATCTTTGGCTAAGCAGATCGTAGATGCCTTACGAGGAACGATTAGTGTAAAAGATAACAAACCAAGAGGAACAATTTTTGAAGTTAAAATCGCAATTCAATCTCCTTCGAAACGTAGGAATAAATAAAAAAGGCAGTTTTAAAAACTGTCTTTTTTTATAACTAGAAAAGAGGTTGGCACTACTACCAACCTTTATTATTTTGAAATCTTTCGTTTCATAATTTTTCGTTGAAGTTGTAAAAGTGCGAAGCTTGTCCCCATAGCAGCGATAAATGATAAAGCTGTATTCAATTTTAAGGCTAAAAAGATAAAGCTAAAAAGCACCATAAAAATACAAAAACAAGCAATATTTACAAAAAATAAAATCTCTTTTAGGCTAGAGCCAACAGGGGCCACAGGTGTATAATCTTGATAAAGCGGAGTTTGTTTCGATTCGGGAATTTGTTCAAACTCATAAGCTTCTAGTTTTCTTGCGGGCATGATTCTCTCCTTAACAGTACCTAACTATTTTATCATTTTTTATGCAGAGAATTGTTACAGAATGGTTACAAAACTACTAAAGTCTCTTATCATCTTCTAAGTCACTCTTCTTGACACCCACTAGAGAAAGTGATAGCATGGATGTTACACTTAAAACAGATAACCTGACCTTCTCTATTAAAAATATACTGAGAAAGGAAAGGATAACTTATATAAATTGATAGCAAGCTGAGGCTTTTTCCTAAGATGATTTGTTAAGTTGCTACCTTGATTCATTTTAAAAGAATAGGTAGGAGTTGTTTTGAATGGATGGAAGGACAGAGATTCTGTCTATTGGACTGGGTGGCTTTTTGCTACCTCTGGGGAAAGTTAAAGGAGATAAGCATGTATCTTGCTATCAAAGAAATATTACGAAACAAACTTCGATATAGTTTGATTCTAACTACCATTTTTCTTATCGCTTTTATGGTCTTTTTTATGACCAGTCTAGCTCTGGGTCTTGTGCGAAACAACCGGGCAGCTATTGATAATTGGCAAGCGACGGGTGTGGTTTTATCTGACTACGCAAATGATAATTTGACGGCATCTTTTATTCCTGAAAAAGACTACAAGGATAAAAATTCTGAAGAGGCTGCTCCATTGGGCTATATGTTCGCTGTGACCAATCTAGTCGATGATAGTGAAAAGATTAACGTTTCCATTTTTGCTCAAAACTGGGACTCTTTTATCTCTCCTAGTTTAACGGAGGGAAGGTATCCTGAAGGAGATGATGAGGTTGTCGTGGATCAGTCTTTTGAGAACTATGGAATGAAGCTAGGCGATGCTATTCAGCTCAATGGAAGCGAGTCAAGTTACAAGATTGTAGGCCTGACTCAAGGAAATAAATTTTTCACCGAGCCGGTTGTCTTTACGAGTCTGACAACTTATTGGACCTTACAAGGAACCTTGAAAGCCAATCGTTCCATCTCTGCCTTGGTATTGAAAAATGACATAGAAGTTTCTGGAGATGGACTGAAACAGATTTCCATTCCAAAAATGATATCGAAAATTCCTGGTTACACGCCTCAGGTTAATGTATTTTCAGGAATGATTCTTGCTATGATTGTTATCACAGGCTTGATTGTGGGGATTTTTGTTTATATCATTACCATCCAAAAACTAGGTCTTTATGGAATAATGCGAGCTCAAGGAATACAGATCAAAACCATTGTATGGTCTCTGTTCTGTCAAATCTTACTCCTAGCTGGTATGGGGATTGCTTTAGCCTTGCTGGCAATCGGAGGAGTGATTTTAGTCTTACCAGCTACCTTCTTTTTCTATCCAAGTTGGATTGCCTACTCTGTCCTAAGCTTGGTAATTTCCTTGATGGCCCTTTTAGGTGGTGTCATTTCACTTCCACGCTTGCTAAAGGTGGACCCGATTACTGCGATTGCAGAGTGATAAGGAGAATAGTATGACAGCATTGATAGAAATGAATCAAGTGACAAAAACCTACGGGGAAGGAAAGATGAAAGTCGTAGCCCTGCATGAGACGAATTTTCAGCTAAATGCGGGAGAGTTCGTAGCTATCGTTGGGCCTTCAGGTTCTGGAAAGACGACCTTTCTAACAACTCTAGGACAACTACAGGAAGCTTCGAGTGGAAAGATTCTAGTCAAAGGGAAGGAAACAGGCAGTTTGACGGAGAAGGAAAAAACAGATCTCCGTTTTAGAGAGTTTGGTTTCATTCTCCAGGCTTCAAACTTAATTCCTTTTCTAACGGTCAAGGAACAGCTGGATTTGATAGACAGACTAGATAAGGGAAAAAATAGTAAAAGTGACCGAAAAGAGCTCTTTGACCTGTTGGATTTGGAAAAAGTTCAAAATCATTATCCCAAGGCTCTATCAGGTGGTGAACGTCAGCGTGCCGCGATTGCTAGAGCGCTCTATAACAATCCAAGCATTGTGCTTGCAGATGAGCCGACAGCCAGTCTAGACACCGAGCGTGCTTACCAAGTAACGGAGATGCTGGCCACTATTGCCCATGAACAAGGAAGAGGAGTTGTTATGATTACGCATGATACACGCCTTCTTGATAAGGTTGACCGTATTTATGTCATGAATGATGGCCACCTAGTTGAAGAAACACATGCATAAAAAAAGAGTGAATGGTACAAGTTACCGTTCACTTTTTTGATTGCAATCTTTAAAAAATGACTTTGACTTTTTATAAAACTCCTAGTACCCATAGCTGATTTTTGAGAAATGTGGTATAATTTTTCTTATGGAAAAGATTATTATTACAGCAACTGCTGAAAGTATTGAACAAGTTGAACAGTTACTTGAAGCTGGCGTAGACCGTATCTATGTCGGTGAGAAAGATTTTGGCCTTCGCCTGCCAACAACCTTTAGTCATGACCAATTGCGTGAGATTGCTAAGTTGGTTCATGAAGCAGGCAAGGAACTGATTGTCGCGGTTAATGCCCTCATGCACCAAGATATGATGGACCGTATCAAGCCCTTTCTAGACTTCTTGGAAGAAATCAAGACAGACTATATCACTGTTGGGGATGCAGGTGTCTTTTACGTGGTCAACCGTGATGGCTATTCCTTTAAGACCATCTACGATGCTTCAACCATGGTAACAAGCAGTCGTCAGATTAACTTCTGGGGACAAAAGGCTGGCGCCTCTGAGGCTGTTTTGGCGCGTGAAATTCCATCTGCTGAACTCTTCAAGATGCCAGAGATTTTGGAAATTCCTGCTGAAGTGTTGGTTTATGGAGCTAGTGTCATTCACCATTCTAAGCGTCCGCTCTTACAAAACTACTATAACTTTACGCATATCGATGATGAAAAGACGCGTAAACGTGACCTCTTCTTGGCAGAGCCGAGTGACCCAGAAAGCCATTATTCCATCTTTGAGGACAATCATGGTACCCACATCTTTGCCAACAATGACCTTGATTTGATGACCAAATTGACAGAATTAGTAGAACATGGTTTCACTCACTGGAAGCTAGAGGGACTTTACACTCCAGGTCAAAACTTTGTTGAGATTGCAAAACTCTTTATCCAAGCGCGTAGTTTGATCCAAGAGGGGAATTTTAGCCATGACCAAGCCTTTTTGCTGGATGAAGAAGTTCGTAAACTTCACCCTAAAAACCGTTTCCTCGATACAGGATTCTATGACTACGATCCTGATATGGTTAAATAGGACACCAAAACCCGAAATAAAAATGTTCGGGTTTTTCAAGTGTATTCATGAAATAAAAACGGATACATGTTATAATAAAAGTAGCTCTTTAATGGAGGTGTTTAAGTGGAGAATCTGAAAAAGATGGCAGGTATCAAGGCTGCTGAGTTTGTCAAGGATGGTATGGTAGTCGGTCTGGGAACTGGCTCTACTGCCTACTATTTCGTAGAAGAAATTGGTCGTCGGATCAAGGAAGAAGGTTTGCAGATTACTGCTGTAACGACTTCCAGTGTGACCAGTAAACAGGCTGAAGGTCTTAACATCCCACTCAAGTCTATTGACCAAGTAGACTTTGTCGATGTGACGGTTGACGGGGCGGATGAAGTAGATAGCCAGTTTAACGGAATCAAAGGCGGTGGTGGTGCCCTTCTGATGGAGAAGGTTGTGGCAACGCCCTCAAAAGAATACATTTGGGTGGTAGATGAAAGCAAACTGGTCAAGAAACTAGGTGCTTTTAAATTGCCAGTAGAAGTGGTTCAGTATGGTGCAGAACAGGTCTTTCGTCGGTTTGAACGAGCTGGCTACAAACCAAGTTTCCGTGAAAAAGACGGTCACCGTTTTGTGACAGATATGCAGAATTTTATCATTGATCTAGCCTTGGAAGTCATCGAAAACCCAATTGCTTTCGGACAAGAATTGGACCATGTCGTTGGTGTCGTGGAGCATGGCTTATTCAACCAAATGGTGGATAAGGTCATCGTAGCGGGACGAGATGGGGTTCAGATTTTAACTTCAACAAAAGGAAAATAAAAGGAGACAGACTATGTCAAAATTTAATCGTATTCACTTGGTGGTACTGGATTCTGTGGGAATCGGTGCTGCACCAGATGCCAATAACTTTGTCAATGCAGGGGTTCCAGATGGAGCTTCTGACACACTGGGACACATTTCAAAAACAGTTGGTTTGAATGTGCCAAACATGGCTAAAATTGGTTTAGGAAATATTCCTCGCGAAACGCCTCTAAAGACTGTACCAGCTGAAAGCAACCCAACAGGTTATGCAACAAAATTGGAAGAAGTTTCCCTTGGTAAGGACACCATGACTGGACACTGGGAAATCATGGGACTCAATATTACCGAGCCTTTCGATACTTTCTGGAACGGATTCCCAGAAGAAATCCTGACAAAAATCGAAGAATTTTCAGGACGTAAGGTCATTCGTGAAGCCAACAAACCTTACTCAGGAACAGCTGTTATCGATGATTTTGGACCACGTCAGATGGAAACTGGGGAGTTGATTATCTATACTTCAGCTGACCCTGTTTTGCAGATTGCTGCCCACGAAGATATCATTCCTTTGGATGAATTGTACCGTATCTGTGAATACGCTCGTTCGATTACCCTTGAGCGCCCTGCCCTTCTAGGTCGTATCATTGCCCGTCCTTATGTAGGTGAGCATGGTAACTTCACTCGTACAGCAAACCGTCGTGACTTGGCTGTGTCTCCATTTGCCCCAACTGTTTTGGATAAATTGAACGAAGCAGGCATCGATACTTATGCTGTTGGTAAAATCAATGACATCTTTAACGGTGCAGGAATCAATCATGACATGGGCCACAACAAGTCAAATAGTCATGGAATTGATACACTGTTGAAAACGATGGGACTTGCTGAGTTTGAAAAAGGATTCTCATTCACAAACTTGGTTGACTTTGATGCCCTTTATGGACACCGCCGCAATGCTCATGGTTACCGTGATTGCTTGCATGAGTTTGATGAACGCTTGCCTGAAATTATCGCAGCCATGAGAGAGAACGACCTTCTCTTGATTACTGCTGACCATGGAAATGACCCGACCTATGCAGGAACTGACCACACTCGTGAATATATTCCATTGTTGGCCTATAGCCCTGCCTTTAAAGGAAATGGTGTCATTCCAGTTGGACATTTTGCAGATATCTCAGCAACAGTTGCGGATAACTTTGGTGTTGAAACAGCTATGATTGGGGAAAGTTTCTTAGATAAATTGGTATAAGATGACGCGATATGCTTTACTTGTTCGGGGCATTAATGTCGGAGGGAAAAATAAGGTTGTCATGGCGCAACTTCGTCAAGAACTGACAGAGTTGGGTCTGGAAAAGGTTGAGACCTACATCAACAGTGGCAATATTTTCTTTGCTTCGACAGACCCCAAAGCCCGATTGGTTGAAAAGTTAGAGGCTTTCATTGAAATCCATTATCCATTTATTCAGAGCTTTTCCTTGCTGAGTCTAGAGGACTTTGAGGCGGAACTTGAAAATCTGCCAGAATGGTGGGCCAAAGATTTGGCACGAAAGGATGTCCTCTTTTACACGGAGGGCTTGGATGTGGCTCAAGTCATTGAGACAGTTGAAAGTTTGGAATTGAAAGATGAGATCGTTCATTTTGGAAGACTTGGGATTTTCTGGGGGAAATTCTCTGAGGAATCCTACCATGCAACTGCCTATCATAAGTACTTGCTCAAGATGCCTTTTTATCGCAACATCACCATTCGCAATGCCAAAACCTTTGACAAAATCGGTCAAATGCTAAAAAATAATAAAGGAGACACAGAATGACATTTTTAGATAAGATCAAGGAAACAGCTGCTTTCCTGAAAAACAAGGGAATCCAAGCACCTGAATTTGGTTTAATCCTTGGATCGGGTCTTGGAGAATTGGCGGAAGAAATCGAGAATCCAGTTGTAGTAGACTATGCAGACATTCCAAACTGGGGTCGTTCGACAGTAGTCGGTCACGCTGGGAAATTGGTATATGGTGACCTTGCAGGGCGCAAGGTCTTGGCTCTTCAAGGTCGTTTCCATTTCTACGAAGGAAATCCTCTCGAAATCGTGACTTTCCCAGTACGTGTGATGAAAGTTCTCGGATGTGAAGGTGTCATTGTAACCAATGCAGCTGGAGGTATTGGATTTGGTCCTGGTACCTTGATGGCTATCTCAGACCATATCAACATGACAGGTCAAAATCCATTGATGGGTGAAAACTTGGATGATTTTGGTCCACGTTTCCCAGATATGTCTAAAGCCTACACACCAGAATACCGTGTAACTGCCCATGAAGTGGCTAAAAAACTTGGTATCAAGCTTGATGAAGGTGTCTATATCGGTGTAACTGGTCCGACTTATGAAACACCTGCAGAGATTCGTGCCTATAAGACATTGGGAGCAGATGCAGTTGGTATGTCCACTGTTCCTGAAGTTATTGTGGCAGCCCACTCAGGCTTGAAAGTTCTAGGAATTTCATGTATCACTAACCATGCTGCTGGCTTCCAGGAAGAACTCAACCACGAGGAAGTTGTGGAAGTGACTGAACGGGTCAAAGGTGACTTCAAAGGCTTGCTTAAAGCTATTCTTGCTGAACTCTAATTCTATGAAAGCACGACTCCAAAGCCTGCCCTACGGACTGAGGCTACTTCTAGCCACTCTATCATTGGGAATAGGGACGGGTCTGGTCGGAATTGCTTGCCATTATTTACTAGAAAGTGTGCAATGGCTGGCCTTTGGCCAAACTAGTTCGGATTTGCTCCAGCAATTTCAAGAAGCTGGGGGTCTCCGTAGATTCCTCGTTCTGTGTGTGACAGGGGTTTTGGCAGCTGGCTTCTGGTATGTCCTACAAAGGCGCCATAAGATTTTGTCTATTCGTCAGCAAATTATAGTAGCTGGAGACAGGGAGCCAGCGTTCTTAGCCCACCTCTTTCATGCAGGTATGCAGGTTGCGATTGTCGGAGCAGGCGCATCGGTCGGAAAAGAAGGAGCACCACGCGAGGTTGGGGCCCTTCTAGCTGGTTGCTTGTCAAAGGGGTTCTCTCTAGCCCTTAAAGAACGGAAGGTGTTGGTTGCCTGTGGGGCAGGAGCAGGTCTAGCTTCGGTCTATCAGGTTCCCTTTGCTAGTAGTTTGTTTGTCTTTGAGACCTTAGGACTTACCTATAGTTGGCAGAACTTTTTGCTGGTTTTGGCTAGTACTTATCTGGCAACCTGGGTGTCTCAGCCCATTGTTGGTCAGGATGCTATTTATCACCTATCTGCGGTCTCTTGGTCGTCTAGCAGTTTCTTGCAGGCGATTCTGATTGCTTCATTGGTTACTCCACTTGCGCTGGGCTTCCGATTTTTAGCTAAACGGGCGGGCCACAAGCGACGGAAGAATGGGACAATTCTTTGGGCTCTTACTCTAGCCTTTCTCGTGCTGGGGAGCCTGACAGTCTTTTTCCCTATCTTTATGGGAAATGGCCAGGTACTAGCCCAAGCCTTGTTGTCTAGCCAGCCAATTCCCTATCTTCCATTGACTCTTGCAGTAAAGGGGCTTCTAGTTTATCTCCTCTTGCGTAATGGTGCCTATGGGGGAACCTTGACACCATCATTTGCCTTGGGGATTGGATCTGGCTATTTAGTGACTTTGCTTTTGACAGTAGTTGGCATTCATCTGGATCTAGCTCTAGGAATGCTACTAGGAGCAACAGTCTTTTTAGGAACGACCTTACAAGCTCCTCTGACGGCCATTGCACTGAGCCTTGGATTTACAGGCCAGGATTGGAGTTTGACAATACCGCTTGTACTAGCAGCAGGAATGTCTTACGTGATTCGAAAGAGATGGGAGAAGAAACAATGAAGGTACATTTTGTACTGCATGAAACATTTGAAGTTCCGAGCGCTTATCTAAAATGGGCTCTGGCACGAGGGCATCACATTACATCAACAAAGGTTTACGAAAAAGAACCTCTTCCTGAAACAATTGACGGAATTGATTTTCTGATTGTTATGGGTGGTCCTCAATCACCTGATGAGGATAGAGAAAACTTCCCATACTATGACCCTAAGGCTGAGATTGCTTTTATGAAAGAAGCGATTGCTGCAGATATTTATATTGTTGGTGTCTGTCTTGGTGCGCAACTCCTATCTGTTGCCTATGGTGCGAAGTATGAACATAGTCCAGAGCGCGAGATCGGCGTTTATCCTGTGACATTGACGATGCAAGGTCTAACAGATCCTCATGTCAGCTTGTTCGGAAAAAACATAGAAATCGGCCACTGGCACGGTGATATGCCAGGGCTGACAGATGAAGCTGTCGTCTTGGCGACCAGTCAAGGTTGTCCACGCCAAATTATTCGCTTCAGTCCAAAACATTATGCCTTTCAGGCTCATTTGGAATTTGATCCAGACGCAATAGAATTATTGATTGCTGCGGATGGTGAGGAGAAATTAAGAGAGCAAAGTGAAAAGTTGCCTTTTGTTCAAACACCAGAAGAATTACGTGGGAGCAATTACTCTGAAATGAATGCAAAACTGTACGCATTTTTAGATTCATTGGTAAACTAGGAATTACAGAAAGGCAGGATTCCAGCTCTGGAAGAGAACTTGGAATCATCTTACTATGAAATCAAAAGGTGTAGTAAGTATTTAATACTACCCCTCTTTAAACTTTATATAATATATAAAAAGAAAGGTAGAGCGTGTGTTCTGATTTGAACACGAGCGGAAAACTTTTATAAAAACATTGAAAGGTAGGGTAGTTTGGTTTTGAATTGAACCCGTGCTATTCTCCTATTTGTCATCAAAAATAAAAAAGAAAGGAATTGAACCCACCCTAAAAGCAGTGGGAAAAAGATAGTTGGTCTAGCGAGCATCGCTCATTGCACCCAACTCCTATTTCCCCTTCGCTTTTTGACGGGTTTGGTATCTTTCGTAGTATCACTTTTAGAATAAAGAAAGGATGGGTAAACCGTATTCGCTGAACTGAATACGGGCGGAGAACTGTGTAAAAAAGATAAACTGTCTAGCATCTACGATGCTTCGTCAGTTTTCTATTTTTACTTTGTTTTCTGTCCCTACCCTAAATATACAATAAAGAAAGGTAGAGCAAGGTGTTCTAATTTGAACACGAGCGGAAAACTCGGAAAATAGATAATCTGATTGAGAAATCAGGATTTCTCGTCAGATTCCTAATTTTCAGTCGTTTTCTTGTCGCTCTTTGTATCATAAATTATGTCTATCCATATTGCTGCTAAGCAGGGTGAAATTGCTGATAAAATTCTTCTTCCGGGGGATCCTCTTCGTGCTAAGTTTATTGCGGAGAATTTCCTTGAAGATGCTGTTTGTTTTAACGAAGTGCGTAACATGTTTGGCTACACTGGTACTTACAAGGGTCACCGTGTATCTGTCATGGGAACTGGAATGGGAATGCCATCAATCTCTATCTATGCACGCGAGTTGATTGTGGACTACGGAGTGAAGAAATTGATCCGTGTGGGAACTGCGGGTTCGTTAAATGAGGATGTTCACGTTCGTGAATTGGTTTTGGCACAAGCAGCTGCAACCAACTCAAACATCATCCGTAACGACTGGCCACAGTATGATTTCCCACAAATCGCTAGCTTTGATTTGCTAGACAAGGCCTACCATATCGCCAAAGAACTCGGTATGACAACCCACGTTGGGAACGTTTTGTCGTCAGATGTCTTTTATTCAAACTACTTTGAAAAGAACATCGAGCTTGGTAAATGGGGAGTCAAGGCTGTGGAAATGGAAGCAGCAGCCCTCTACTACTTGGCGGCGCAACACCACGTCGATGCGCTAGCTATTATGACTATTTCTGATAGCTTGGTCAATCCAGATGAAGACACCACTGCAGAAGAACGCCAAAATACTTTCACCGATATGATGAAGGTTGGTTTGGAAACTTTGATTGCAGATTAAACATCGTATTACTTTAAGATAAGGTTATTTCTAAGTTTGATTCAAATGCTTTAATCTCAAATATATCAGTAATGATAAAGGAAGAGTTGAAAATCAGATTGCTGGAGCAATTGGTTTTCAACTTTTTTAGAATGTAAAATACAAGGAGAATAGGATGGATAAAATAGAACTATTACAAGACTTGATTGATAAAAGCCACAGAATAGTCTTTTTCGGAGGAGCAGGAGTGTCAACCGAGTCCAATATCCCAGATTTTCGTAGTTCAGATGGTGTTTATAGTCATCAGTTAGGCCGTCATTTTACGGCAGAAGAACTTGTTTCTTGGACTATGTTTGAGCGCTATCCAGAAGATTTTTTTGACTTCTATAAAAAATACCTGATTTATCCAGAAGCCAAGCCTAATGCTGCTCACACTTATCTAGCTGCTTTGGAAAAAACTGGCAAGCTAAAGGCTGTTGTGACACAAAATATCGATAGTCTTCATGAAATAGCAGGCTCCCAAAAGGTCTTTAAATTGCATGGGAGCGCGGACCGAAATTACTGCTTAGGTTGTCAACGTTTCTATAACTTAACTGGTTTTCTGGCCCTCAAGGGACCTGTTCCCCACTGCCTAGACTGTGGCAAGGTGGTCAAGCCTGACGTGACCTTGTATGAAGAATCACTTGACATGGGTGTCTTTAGCCAAGCTGCACAAGCTATTCGGCAAGCTGACTTGCTGATTATTGGTGGGACTTCCTTAGTTGTTTATCCTGCAGCTAGCCTAGTAAACTATTTTTCTGGGACAAATCTGGTCGTTATCAATAAAACCAGTACTCCACAAGACAGCCAAGCTACATTGGTCATTGAAGGCAAGATAGGAAAAGTATTTTCGAAATTGAGACAATAAAAGAATTTTAGAAGATAGCAACAAAACCTTGTTACTTGAAAGAGAAAACTATCTCATTTATTGACCACAATCTCGCTCTTTAAGAGTTACTAAAAAATGGCTGAGAAAATCAAAATACCTTCACTGATATGATGAAGGTTGGTTTGGAAACTTTAATTGCAGAGTAAAATGTAAAAGAAAATCCTGATTCCAAGTGGAATCAGGATTTTTTCATAGATGCGATTTTTTCTGGGTCTGGTGTGACGCGGAGGGTCTTTTGTCCAGTGTAGGTCACAAAGCCAGGTTTTTCACCAGTTGGTTTGTTGAGTTTTTTGACTTCTATCATATCCACTTGCACGAGATTTGACAAGCGCCCTTTGGAGAAGTAGGCAGCTAGTTCGGCCGCATCCGTCTTAACTTCATCAGATGGGTCAAGATTTCCTGAGATGACGACATGACTTCCAGGGATGTCCTTGGCGTGGAACCAAAGTTCCTCCTTGCGAGCCATTTTAAAGGTTAGTTCCTCGTTTTGCAGGTTATTACGTCCGACATAGATGATGGTCTTGCCATCGCTCGCCAGATATTGTTCTGGTTTTTTGCGTTTGTGGATTTTCTCCCGCTGTCTTCTTCGGATGAAGCCTGTTTGGATCAATTCTTCACGGATTTCAGCGATTTCTTCCAGTCCAGCTTGATTGAGGACGGTTTCCACACTTTCCAGATAGAGAATGGTTGCCTTGGTTTCTTCAATCAGATCAGTCAAGTATTTGACAGCTTCTTTGAGTTTCTGGTAACGTTTGAAATAGCGTTGGGCATTCTGGCTGGGAGTTAGAGCTTTATCAAGAGCAATGATGATAGGCTGATTGGTGTAGTAGTTGTCTAGGATAACCTGGTCTTGGTCATTCGGAACTTGGTGGAGGAAGGTTGTCAGCAATTCACCCTTTTGGCGAAATTCCTCAGCATTGTCTGTCGCCAGTAATTCTTTTTCTTGTTTTTTGAGTTTGTGGCGATTTTTCTGAAGCTCATTTTCAACGCGACGAATCAGTTCACTGGCTTGCTGTTTGACACGATCACGCTCAGCCTTGTCCTTGTAGTAGGTATCCAGAAGATCAGAAAGACTGGCAAAAGACTCTCCTACACTATTTTCGAAGGGAACTGGACTGAAGGAAGTCTCAGTCAAGGATGGCTTGGTTTCTTGATTGAAAAAGTTACGGAAAGTGGAGAGTTTATCACGAACCAAGAGCCTTTCCAATTCATTTGCCGTATCACGTCCCAGACCTTGAAAGAGGCTTTGAAGATTTTTTGCAGTTAGTTCTTGGGTTTGCAAGATTTCAAAGAGTTTTTCATCCTTGACAGTAAAAGGATTGAGAGATTCTGTACTTGGCGGAGCGATATAGCTAGATCCAGGAAGCAAGGTGCGGTAGCTATTTTGTGAAAAACCAACGTGTTTGATGACTTCGAGGATCTTATGACTGCTTTTATCCACTAGAAGGATATTGCTGTGTTTTCCCATAATTTCGATAATCAGTGTAGCCTGGATATGATCCCCGATCTCATTTTTATTGGAAACGGTGATCTCCACGATACGATCATTTTCCACTTGCTCAATAGACTCAATCAGGGCGCCCTGTAAATACTTCCTCAAAACCATGATAAAAGTAGAAGGTTGGGCTGGATTTTCAAAGGTCGTTTGGGTCAGCTGGATGCGACCAAAAACGGGATGAGCAGAGAGGAGTAGGCGATGGCTTTGGCGATTGCTGCGGATTTGCAAGACCAACTCTTGTTCAAAAGGTTGATTGATCTTCTGAATGCGACCATTGACCAACTCACTTCGCAATTCCTCAACCATGTGGTGTAAAAAAAATCCGTCAAATGACATCGTTCTCTCCTTGTGATTGTATTCCATAGTATTATATCAAAAAGGTAGAATAAAATCATGAAAATATGGTATAATAAAGCCAAGTAAAGAGAATCGAGAAGTACATGTATATTGAAATGGTAGATGAAACTGGTCAAGTTTCACAAGAAATCTTGCAACAAACCCAAGAAATTTTGGAATTTGCAGCCCAAAAAATAGGAAAAGAAGACAAGGAGATGGCAGTTACTTTTGTGACCAATGAGCGTAGTCACGAACTCAACCTCGAGTATCGTGATACAGATCGCCCGACAGATGTCATCAGCCTTGAATATAAACCGGAATTGGACATCTCCTTTGATGAGGAAGATTTGCTTGAAAACCCTGAATTAGCAGAAATGATGTCTGAGTTCGATGCCTATATTGGGGAACTTTTCATCTCTATCGATAAAGCGCATGAGCAGGCTGAGGAATACGGTCACAGCTTTGAGCGTGAGATGGGCTTCTTGGCAGTACACGGCTTTTTACATATCAACGGCTACGATCACTACACTCCGGAAGAAGAAGCGGAGATGTTCAGTTTACAAGAAGAAATTTTGACAGCCTATGGACTCACAAGACAATAAACGAAAATGGAAAAATCGTGACCTGGTATCCAGTTTAGAATTTGCCCTTACAGGAATTCTGACTGCCATTAAGGAAGAACGCAATATGCGAAAACATGCAGTGACGGCTCTAGTGGTTATCCTTGCAGGTTTTGTTTTTCAGGTGTCACGGATCGAATGGCTCTTTCTCCTAATGAGCATTTTCTTGGTAGTGGCCTTTGAGATTATTAACTCCGCTATCGAAAATGTGGTGGATCTAGCCAGTCACTATCACTTTTCTATGTTGGCAAAGAAAGCCAAGGACATGGCAGCTGGTGCCGTGCTTGTGGTTTCCCTTCTTGCCGCAGTGATTGGTGCACTTATCTTTCTCCCACGCATTTGGGATTTACTATTTTAAACAATAAGAGGAAATTATGACATTTAAATCAGGCTTTGTAGCCATTTTAGGACGTCCCAATGTTGGGAAGTCAACCTTTTTAAATCACGTCATGGGGCAAAAGATTGCCATCATGAGTGACAAGGCGCAAACAACGCGCAATAAAATCATGGGGATTTACACCACGGATAAGGAACAAATCGTCTTTATCGACACACCAGGAATTCACAAGCCTAAAACAGCTCTTGGGGATTTCATGGTGGAATCTGCCTATAGTACCCTTCGTGAAGTGGATACTGTTCTATTCATGGTGCCAGCTGATGAGCCACGTGGTAAAGGCGACGACATGATTATCGAGCGTCTGAAAGCAGCCAAGGTTCCAGTGATTTTGGTGGTCAATAAGATTGACAAGGTCCACCCAGACCAACTTCTGGCTCAGATAGATGACTTCCGTAACCAGATGGACTTTAAGGATATTGTTCCTATCTCAGCCCTTCAGGGAAATAACGTTTCTCGACTAATCGATATTTTGAGTGAAAATCTGGAGGAAGGGTTCCAGTATTTCCCAGCTGATCAAATCACAGATCATCCTGAGCGTTTCTTGGTTTCAGAAATGATTCGTGAGAAGGTTCTTCATTTGACACGTGAAGAGATTCCTCACTCAGTTGCAGTGGTAGTTGACTCCATGAAGCGTGACGAAGAGACAGACAAGGTTCATATCCGGGCAACCATCATGGTGGAACGTGATAGTCAAAAAGGGATTATCATCGGAAAAGGTGGCGCTATGCTCAAGAAAATAGGGACCATGGCCCGTCGTGATATCGAACTCATGCTAGGGGACAAGGTCTTCCTAGAAACTTGGGTCAAGGTCAAGAAAAACTGGCGTGATAAAAAGCTAGATTTGGCTGACTTTGGCTATAATGAGAAAGAATACTAAGTAGAGGTGGGCTCATGCCTGCTTCTTGTTTTTACAGAAGGAGGATTTATGCCTGAATTACCAGAGGTTGAAACCGTTCGTCGTGGCTTAGAGAAATTAATTTTGGGAAAGAAGATTTCTAATATAGAGATTGCTTATCCTAAGATGATCAAGACAGATTTGGACGAGTTTCGAAAGGAAGTGCCTGGCCAAGTAATTGAGTCCATGGGACGCCGTGGCAAGTATCTGCTTTTCTACCTGACAGATAAGGTCTTGATTTCCCATTTGCGGATGGAGGGCAAGTATTTTTACTATCCAGACCAGATTCCTGAACGCAAGCACGCCCATGTCTTCTTCCAGTTCGAAGATGGAGGCACGCTTGTTTATGAAGATGTACGCAAGTTTGGTACCATGGAACTATTGGCGCCTGAACTTTTGGATGCCTACTTTGTTTCTAAAAAATTAGGACCTGAGCCAAGAGAGCAGGACTTTGATTTGCAGTCCTTCCAAGCTACCCTAGCCAAATCTAAAAAGCCTATCAAATCCCACCTCCTAGACCAAACCTTGGTCGCTGGTCTTGGAAATATCTATGTGGATGAGGTTCTCTGGCGAGCTCAGGTCCATCCAGCTAGACCTTCCCAGACTTTGACAGTAGACGAAACCTCAGCTATACATGACCAGACTATTGCTGTTTTGGGTCAGGCTGTTGAAAAAGGGGGCTCAACCATTCGGACCTATACCAATGCCTTTGGGGAAGATGGAACCATGCAGGATTTTCATCAGGTCTATGATAAGACTGGTCAAGCATGTTCACGCTGTGGCAACATCATTGAGAAATTCCAGCTCGGTGGAAGGGGAACTCATTTTTGTCCTCAGTGTCAAAGGAGGGACTGATGGGGAAAATCATTGGAATCACAGGAGGAATTGCCTCTGGGAAGTCAACTGTGACAAATTTCCTAAGAGAGCAAGGCTTTCAAGTGGTAGATGCTGACCGACTTGTCCACCAGCTACAAAGACATGGTGGGCGTCTATATCAGGTCTTAGTTCAGCATTTTGGACAGGAAATTATCTTAGAAAATGGAGAACTCAATCGCCCTTTCCTAGCTAGTCTCATCTTTTCAAACCCTGAAGAGCGGGAATGGTCTAAGCAAACCCAAGGAGAGATTATTCGTGAGGAACTGGCTGCACTAAGAGAACAGTTGGCTCAGACAGAAGCGATTTTTTTCATGGATATTCCTCTGCTTTTTGAGCAGAACTATGCCACCTGGTTTGATGAAACGTGGCTGGTCTATGTGGACCATGATATCCAATTAGAACGTTTCATGAAACGGGATCATCTTTCTAAGGAAGTAGCGGAGTCCCGTCTGGCAGCCCAGTGGTCCTTAGAAGAAAAGAAAAAATTGGCGAGTCATATATTAGATAATAATGGCAATCGTGACCAGCTTGTGGGGCAAGTAGTGAAGTTACTTGAAGGAGGCGATAGCTGTGCAAGAGATTAGTTGGAAAGATAATCTTCGTGTCGCCTGGTTCGGTAGTTTTCTAACGGGAGCCAGTATTTCCTTGGTCGTCCCTTTTATGCCTATCTTTGTAGAGCAGTTGGGAATCGAGAGTGACCAAGTTGCTTTCTATGCTGGATTAGCCATCTCAGTTTCGGCTGTTTCAGCAGCTTTGATTTCTCCGATCTGGGGTATTCTTGCTGACAAGTACGGTCGTAAACCCATGATGATTCGAGCAGGCCTTGCCATGACCATCACTATGGGAGGTTTGGCCTTCGTGCCGAATATCTATTGGTTAATCTTTCTTAGATTACTAAATGGCGTATTTACAGGTTTCGTACCGAATGCGACAGCTTTAATAGCCAGTCAAGTTCCTAAGGATAGGTCTGGCTATGCTTTGGGGACTTTATCAACTGGAGTAGTAGCTGGAACCCTAACCGGCCCCTTTGTAGGTGGCTTGATTGCTGAAATTTTTGGTATTCGCAATGTCTTTTTATTGGTGGGTGCTTTCCTATTTTTAGCTGCAATCCTAACGATTTTCTTTATCAAGGAAGATTTTCGACCAGTGGCTAAGGAGAAGGCAATACCAACAAAAGAGTTGTTTAGTTCTATTAAACACTCTCATCTTTTGATTAATTTGTTTTTAACCAGCTTTGTCATTCAATTTTCAGCTCAATCAATTGGTCCTATCCTGGCTCTCTATGTGCGGGACTTAGGGCAGACTGAAAATCTCCTCTTTGTATCTGGTTTGATAGTATCGAGTATGGGATTTTCTAGCATGATGAGTGCTGGAGTGATGGGAAAACTAGGAGATAAGGTGGGAAATCATAGACTTTTAGTTACAGCGCAGGTTTATTCAGTCATCATTTACCTTCTTTGTGCCCATGCAACTAGCCCCATTCAACTTGGCTTGTATCGTTTTCTATTTGGTTTGGGAACGGGTGCTCTGATACCAGGTGTTAATGCATTGCTTAGTAAGATGACTCCCAAAACAGGCATTTCAAGGATTTTTGCCTTTAACCAAGTCTTTTTCTACCTTGGGGGTGTTGTTGGTCCCATGACTGGTTCAGCAGTAGCAGGGCAATTTGGCTACCACTCTGTTTTTTATGCGACAGCAGCCTGTGTGGCTTTCAGTTGTTTATTTAACTTAGTTCAATTTAGATCATTATTAAAAGTAAAGGAAATCTAGTGCGAGTAAAAATTAATCTCAAATGCTCCTCTTGTGGCAGTATTAATTACCTAACCAGCAAGAACTCCAAAACCCATCCAGACAAGATTGAGGTTTTAAAGTATTGTCCCAAGGAAAGAAAAGTAACCCTACATCTTGAATCTAAGTAGAATTTATGGTAAAATAATAGGGATTTTAAGGAGTTTGATATGTATAACCTATTATTAACCATTTTATTAGTATTATCTGTTGTGATTGTGATTGCGATTTTCATGCAACCAACTAAGAACCAATCCAGCAATGTATTTGATGCCAGCTCAGGTGATTTGTTTGAACGTAGTAAGGCGCGTGGTTTTGAAGCCGTGATGCAACGTTTGACAGGTATTTTAGTCTTTTTCTGGCTAGCCATTGCCTTAGCATTGACGGTATTATCAAGTAGATAAGAAATGGGCGAGACTAGGTCTTAGCCTATTTTTATTTTTAATGACACTTCTAAAGTTATCAATCAAAAGAAATTATAAAAATCTAGAAAGAAAACATGAAAGATAAAATTAAAGAATATTTGCAAGAGAAGGGGCGAGTGACGGTCAATGACTTAGCTCAGGCTCTCGGAAAGGATGGATCCAAGGATTTCCGTGAGTTGATTAAAACCCTGTCTCTGATGGAAAGAAAGCACCAGATTCGTTTTGAAGATGATGGTAGTTTATGTCTGGACCAAAAGAAGAAACATGAAATTACCCTCAAAGGGATTTTTCATGCCCATAAAAATGGCTTCGGCTTTGTCAGTCTGGAAGGTGAAGAGGACGATCTTTTTGTAGGAAAAAACGATGTCAACTATGCTATTGACGGCGATATCGTTGAGGTGGTCATCAAGAAAGTTGCTGACCGTAACAAGGGAACAGCTGCAGAAGCCAAAATTATTGATATCCTAGAACATAGCCTGACGACGGTTGTCGGCCAAATTGTTCTGGATCAGGAAAAGCCCAAGTATGCCGGCTATATCCGTTCAAAAAATCAGAAAATCAGCCAACCTATTTATGTGAAGAAACCAGCCCTCAAACTTGAAGGAACAGAAGTTCTAAAGGTCTTTATCGACAAATACCCAAGTAAGAAACATGATTTCTTTGTCGCTAGTGTACTGGACGTGGTAGGACACTCGACTGATGCTGGGATTGATGTCCTTGAAGTCTTAGAGTCCATGGATATTGTTTCAGAATTTCCAGAAGCTGTTCTCAAGGAGGCAGAAAGTGTGCCTGATGCTCCATCAGAAAAGGATATGGAAGGCCGTCTTGATGTAAGAGATGAAATTACCTTTACCATTGATGGTGCGGATGCCAAGGACTTGGACGATGCGGTGCACATCAAGGCCTTGAAAAATGGCAATCTGGAGCTTGGGGTTCACATTGCAGATGTTTCCTACTATGTGACCGAGGGCTCTGCCCTTGACAAGGAAGCCCTTAACCGCGCAACTTCTGTCTACGTGACAGACCGTGTGGTCCCAATGCTTCCAGAGCGTTTGTCAAATGGCATCTGCTCTCTCAATCCTCAAGTAGACCGCTTGACCCAGTCTGCTATTATGGAGATTGATAAACATGGTCGTGTAGTCAACTACACCATCACACAAACTGTTATCAAGACTAGTTTCCGAATGACCTATAGCGCTGTCAATGACATCCTGGCTGGCGATGAGGAAAAAAAACAAGAGTTTAAGAAAATTGTTCCTAGTATCGAGCTCATGGCCAAGCTTCATGAAACGCTAGAAAGCATGCGTGAGAAACGTGGTGCCCTTAATTTTGAGACCAGTGAAGCTAAGATTTTGGTGGATAAAAAAGGTAAGCCTGTGGATATCGTTCTTCGTCAACGTGGCATTGCAGAGCGGATGATTGAGTCCTTCATGTTGATTGCTAACGAAACGGTTGCCGAGCATTTCAGCAAGCTGGATTTACCTTTTATCTATCGGATTCACGAGGAGCCCAAGGCTGAAAAAGTTCAGAAGTTTATTGACTATGCTTCAAGCTTTGGCTTGCGCATTTATGGGACTGCCAGTGAGATTAGTCAGGAAGCCCTCCAAGACATCATGCGTGCTGTTGAGGGAGAACCCTATGCAGATGTATTGTCCATGATGCTTCTTCGCTCCATGCAGCAGGCTCGCTACTCAGAACACAATCATGGTCACTATGGCCTTGCTGCAGACTATTACACTCACTTTACCAGTCCGATTCGCCGTTATCCTGACCTCCTTGTTCACCGCATGATTCGGGACTATGGGCGTTCCAAGGAAATAGCAGAGCATTTTGAGCAAGTGATTCCAGAGATTGCGACCCAGTCTTCCAACCGTGAGCGTCGTGCCATCGAGGCAGAGCGTGAAGTCGAAGCTATGAAAAAGGCTGAGTACATGGAAGAATACGTGGGAGAAGAGTACGATGCGGTTGTATCCAGCATCGTCAAATTTGGTCTCTTTGTTGAATTGCCGAACACAGTCGAAGGCTTAATTCACATTACCAATTTGCCTGAATTTTATCATTTCAACGAGCGTGATTTGACACTCCGTGGGGAGAAATCGGGTACAACCTTCCGTGTAGGACAGCAGATTCGCATTCGAGTTGAAAGAGCGGATAAGATGACAGGTGAGATTGATTTCTCCTTTATCCCAAGTGAGTTTGATGTGATTGAGAAGGGCTTGAAACTGTCTAGTCGTAGTGATAGAGGGCGTGGTTCAAATCGTCGTTCAGATAAGAAGGAAGATAAGAGAAAATCAGGACGCTCAAATGATAAGCACAAGCATTCACAAAAAGATAAAAAGAAAAAAGGCAAGAAACCTTTTTACAAGGAAGTAGCTAAGAAAGGAGCCAAGCATGGCAAAGGGCGAGGGAAAGGTCGTCGCACAAAATAAAAAGGCGCGCCACGACTATACAATCGTAGACACGCTAGAGGCAGGAATGGTGCTGACAGGAACGGAAATCAAGAGTGTACGTGCTGCACGTATCAATCTCAAGGACGGCTTTGCTCAAGTAAAAAATGGTGAAGTCTGGCTGAGCAATGTTCATATCGCGCCTTACGAAGAGGGCAATATCTGGAACCAAGAACCTGAACGCCGTCGTAAACTTCTCCTTCATAAAAAACAAATCCAAAAATTGGAGCAAGAAACCAAAGGGACAGGAATGACCCTTGTTCCCCTTAAAGTCTATCTCAAAGATGGCTACGCCAAACTCCTTTTAGGACTTGCCAAAGGGAAACACGACTATGATAAACGGGAGTCAATCAAGCGTCGTGAACAAAACCGCGACATCGCGCGTGTCATGAAAGCTGTCAACCAGCGTTAAGAAGAGGAAGTAAAATGGAAAAATTAATTGCCTATAAACGGATGCCCTTGTGGAACAAACAGACCATGCCTGAAGCTGTTCAGCAAAAGCACAATACTAAAGTCGGCACTTGGGGAAAAATTACTGTCTTGAAGGGGGCACTCAAGTTTATTGAGTTGACTGAAGATGGTGAGTTTCTAGCTGAGCACCTCTTTGAGGCAGGAGCTGACAATCCCATGGCGCAACCGCAAGCCTGGCACCGAGTAGAGGCCGCAACAGACGATGTAGAATGGTACTTGGAATTTTATTGTAAACCTGAGGATTATTTCCCTAAGAAATACCAGACCAATCCAGTCCATTCAGAGGTCCTAGAGGCCATGCAGACGGTGAAACCTGGAAGAGCCTTGGATTTGGGTTGTGGTCAAGGACGTAACTCTCTCTTTCTTGCACAGAATGGTTTTGATGTGACAGCTGTGGATCAAAATGAATTGTCCCTTGAAATCTTGCAAAGCATCGTAGAGCAAGAGGATCTAGACATGCCTGTTGGACTTTACGATATCAATTCAGCCAGCATTAGCCAAGTCTATGATTTTATCGTATCGACAGTTGTTCTGATGTTTCTACAAGCGGATCGTATTCCAGCTATTATCCAAAATATGCAGGAGCACACCACGGTCGGTGGTTATAACCTTATCGTCTGTGCCATGGACACGGAGGATTATCCTTGCTCGGTGAACTTCCCATTCACCTTTAAAGAAGGCGAATTGGCGGACTACTACAAGGATTGGGAATTGATTAAGTACAATGAAAATCCAGGATATCTGCACCGTCGTGATGAAAATGGCAATCGGATTCAACTACGATTTGCGACTATGTTAGCTAAAAAAATCAAGTAAATTAAACATCTGCAAGCGAATAGAAACTACTTTGCAAGTTTTCTATTCGTTTTTGTTTGCGTTGGTTGATTGGGGTGAACAGAATTTTATGCTATACTAGAAGTAGGAAGAGTGAGCAGTAGGGCTGTATTGCCGATACTCTCAGCGCAAGAAAGTCTTTATGATGGAGGTGGTCGAATGACGAGTCTTTTGGTGGAATTGTATGATCGGCATGTATTGGAAAAGAATGTCTACCAAGCCTTTATCAGTGATTGTGACGAGATTCTTTTTCTATCTTTGACAAAAATAAGCAATGAAGAGAAAGTCTCTCTCCGTCAGTTCATCATGGAAGAGGTGCCTCATATCCAACGAGTGACCTTTCGTCAGTTATCCTTAGAACAACTAGCGGACCAGTTAGATTATTGTCTAGCAGGCTATGACCAGGTTCTTCTTGATGTTTTTGGTGGGGATTCGCTACTAGCCTTATCTCTCTATCAATACGGCTTGGATCGCCACCTCTCCATCGTTGCCATGGATGTCGAGCGAGGAAAACAATACAAGTGGGTAGCCGGTCAGTTAGAAAAAGAAGACTTGGACATTCCAACCCTAAGCATCCAACAGCTGATAGCCTTGCGTGGTGGAAAAATCCTCAAATCCAAACGCCCTATCCACTCAGTTAAGCAAATTGCAGCCATCAAAAAACTAGCCAGCTCGGCTATTGCCAATCCTGCCCACTGGTATCAAGTGACCCAATTTTTCTCTCTAGCTAAGACCAATGACCTTCATGCTGAGACCGAAAAGATCCTGGAAAACAACGGCAAGTATTACCTCTATCCAGAATCCGTCATCTCCTTACTAGTGGAAGCGGGGATGCTTTGTATTGAAAGCGAAGACAAGAAACGAGTAGTATACAGCTTTCCGAGTCAAGAAGCTCAAGTTTTTTGCCGCAACAAGGGGCATATTTTAGAGTTGTATCTCTATCTCTTGGCGCTCGAATCTCAGCTATTTGATGAGTGCATGATAGGCGGTGAGATTGATTGGAATGGCATCTTTCCAGAGGCGGACAATGTCCAAAATGAGATTGATGTCATTCTGAGAAAGGGACGCTCGATTACCTTTATCTCTTGCAAGATGACCGATTTATCAGTCGAAGCCATCAATGAGCTAGAAGTCTACGCTAATCATTTTGCTGGAGAGAGTTGCCTCAAGTTAATTGTCTGTACGGGGAAAATCAATCCCGTTTATGCCAATCGTTGTCAGGAATATGGCGTGCTCGTCATTAGAAGTGAGCAGATTCCCAATCTCATTCCTATGCTAAAAAAATATTCTAAGAGACAAAAAAGATAAGAAATAATATCATGAAAGGCTGGAATTCCAGTCTTTTTACTTCTTTTTCGAATAGAAAAGAAAAGGAGGTAGTCCATGTTTGTAGCCAAAGATGCCAAGGGAAATTTGGTGAATGCCCTCGAAAAAGATGTGACCAAGCAAAAATATACTTGTCCAGCCTGTGGGGGCGGACTACGATTACGCCAAGGGCAGAGCATTCGGACACATTTTGCCCATGAATCTTTAAGAGATTGTAGGGCTATTTTTGAAAATGAAAGTCCAGAACATATGGGCAACAAAGAGGCCCTTTATCACTGGGCCAAGAAGGACAATCAGGTCGCCTTAGAATATAGTTTGCCTGAGATTCAACAGATTGCGGATGTTCTCGTCAATGAGAAACTAGCTCTGGAGGTTCAGTGCAGTCCCTTGTCTAAAAATCTTTTAGGAGATAGGGGTCAAGGTTACCGCAGTCAGGGCTATCAGGTTATATGGCTACTGGGAGAAAAACTCTGGTTAAAAGAGCGATTAACACAACTGCAAAGGGGATTTCTCTATTTTAGTCAAAATATGGGATTCTATGTTTGGGAACTAGATCTCAAAAAGCAAGTTTTGAGACTTAAATATCTTCTGCATCAGGACCTACGTGGCAAGCTTCATTTTCAGGTCAAGGAATTTCCCTTTGGCCAAGGAAATCTCTTGGAAATTCTACGATTTCCTTATCAAAAACAAAAACTGCCTCGTTTTGAAGTTTTACAAGATTCATCCATCTGTCACTACATTCGCCAGCAGTTGTACTACCAAACGCCTTACTGGATGAAAAAACAGGAGGTAGCCTATCAACGAGGAGACAATCTATTAAACCGTCAACTGGACGACTGGTATCCTCAGGTCAGACCGATAGAATCAGGTGATTTTTTACAGATTGAAACGGATTTGACTAGCTATTATAGAAATTTTCAGGCTTACTATCAAAAGAACCCGAAAAATAATCGCCAAAAGCTCTATCCACCAGCCTTTTATCACTTATATTTCTCAAAAAATGTGGTAAAATAGAAAGGATGGAGGAATCTTATGGTATTACAACGACATGAAATAAATGAAAAAGATACATGGGATCTTTCAACAATCTACCCAACAGACCAGGCTTGGGAAGAAGCCTTGAAAGATTTAACTGAAAAAGTACAAACAGCATCTCAGTATGAGGGGCATCTCTTGGATAGTGCAGACAGTTTGCTTGAGATTACAGAATTCTCACTTGACTTGGAACGCCAAGTTGAAAAGCTTTATGTCTATGCGCATATGAAAAATGACCAGGACACACGTGAAGCCAAGTATCAAGAGTACTATGCCAAGGCAATGACCCTATACAGTCAGTTAGAACAAGCCTTTTCATTCTATGAACCTGAGTTTATGGAGATTAGCGAAGAGCAGTATGCGGCTTTCCTAGAAGCTCAACCAAAACTCCAAGTTTATAAACACTTTTTTGACAAGCTCTTGCAAAAGAAAGACCATGTTCTTTCGCAACGTGAGGAAGAATTACTTGCTGGAGCAGGAGAGATCTTTGGCGCTGCTAGTGAAACTTTCGCTATTTTGGACAATGCGGATATTAGCTTCCCATACGTTCTTGATGACGAAGGCAAGGAAGTGCAGCTCTCACATGGTACTTACATCCGTTTGATGGAGTCTAAAAACCGTGAAGTGCGTCGTGGTGCCTATGAAGCCCTTTATGCGACTTATGAGCAATTCCAACACACTTACGCTAAGACTTTGCAGACAAATGTTAAGGTGCAAAACTATCGAGCAAAAGTTCGTAACTATAAGAGTGCTCGCCATGCAGCCCTCGCAGCCAACTTTGTTCCAGAAAGTGTCTATGACAATCTAGTAGCAGCAGTTCGCAAGCACTTGCCACTCTTGCATCGTTACCTTAAACTTCGTTCTAAAATCTTGGGAATTTCCGACCTCAAGATGTACGATGTCTACACTCCACTGTCTTCAGTAGAATACAGCTTTACTTATGAGGAAGCCTTGAAAAAAGCTGAAGAGGCCTTGGCTGTCTTGGGTGACGACTACTTGAGCCGTGTCAAACGTGCTTTCAGCGAGCGTTGGATTGATGTCTATGAAAATCAAGGTAAGCGTTCTGGCGCCTATTCTGGTGGCTCTTACGATACAAATGCCTTCATGCTTCTCAACTGGCAGGACAATCTAGATAATCTCTTTACCCTTGTCCACGAGACGGGTCACAGTATGCACTCTAGCTATACTCGTGAAACTCAGCCTTATGTTTACGGAGATTACTCTATCTTCTTGGCAGAGATTGCCTCAACGACTAATGAAAATATCTTGACAGAGAAATTGTTGGAAGAAGTAGAAGACGATGCGACACGCTTTGCTATTCTCAATAACTTCCTAGACGGTTTCCGTGGAACAGTCTTCCGTCAAACTCAATTCGCTGAGTTTGAACACGCCATCCACCAAGCAGACCAAAATGGAGAAGTTTTGACAAGTGATTTCCTCAATAAACTCTACGCTGACTTGAATCAAGAGTACTATGGACTCAGCAAGGAAGACAATCCTCAGATTCAATATGAGTGGGCGCGCATTCCACACTTTTACTATAACTACTATGTTTATCAGTATTCAACTGGTTTTGCAGCAGCTTCAGCCTTGGCTGAGAAGATTGTCCATGGTAGTCAAGAAGATCGTGACCGCTATATCGACTACCTCAAGGCTGGCAAGTCTGACTATCCGCTCAATGTTATGAGAAAAGCGGGTGTTGATATGGAGAAGGAAGACTATCTTAATGATGCCTTTGCAGTCTTTGAACGTCGCTTGAACGAGTTTGAAGCTCTTGTTGAAAAATTGGGATTAGCATAAGATGGTAGAGTCTTATAGTAAAAATGCCAATCACAATATGCGACGTCCAGTCGTCAAGGAAGAAATCGTAGAACTCATGCGCCAGCGTCAAAAGCAGGTGACAGGTTCCTTGAAAGAATTGGAAGTCTTTGCTCGTAATGAAAACATTCCTATCATTCCTCATGAAACAGTTGCTTATTTCCGTTTTCTCATGGAGACCATACAGCCCAAGAATATTTTGGAAATTGGAACGGCAATTGGCTTTTCTGCCCTCCTGATGGCAGAACATGCGCCAACTGCCAAGATTACAACGATTGACCGTAATCCTGAGATGATTGGCTTTGCCAAGGAAAACTTTGCCCACTTTGACAGTCGTAAGCAAATCACCCTCTTAGAGGGAGATGCAGTCGATGTCCTATCAACCTTGACAGAAACCTATGACTTTGTCTTTATGGATTCGGCCAAGTCCAAGTATATCGTCTTTCTACCAGAAATCCTAAAACATTTGGAAGTCGGTGGAGTGGTGGTCTTGGATGATATTTTCCAAGGAGGCGATGTTGCCAAGGACATCATGGAGGTCCGCCGTGGCCAGCGCACCATTTATAAAGGTTTGCAAAGACTTTTCGACGCAACTTTGGATAATCCAGGTCTAACAGCGACTCTAGTTCCGCTCGGGGATGGGATTCTCATGCTGAGAAAGAATGTGGAAAATGTAACCTTGCCAGAAATGGAATAAATAAAAAATAGTACAATCCTCCTGTATCAAGTAATAGGAGGATTTTTATGTCTCAAAACATCATCAATATTGGCTATGCACGCGTTTCAACTCATAAGCAAGATTTGGGCTTAGAGGTGCAAATCGAGGCTCTTAAGCACTGCGACCAGCTCTTTATCGAACGTGAATCTGGTTCAAATAATACACGCTCAAAGCTCGAAAAGGCTCTAAATTGGCTCAAGCGCTTTCGAAAAAAGAAATGCAAGTCACTTTCACCATCTACAAGCTTGATAGGCTCACCCGCTCCATGTTTAAATTGCTGAAAATAATCGAGCAGCTCAACGAACATCAAATCCAGCTTATCAGCCTGCACGAAAAGCTGGAAACCGATTCGCTCATTGGTAGGTTACTTTGTATGATTTTAGGATTTGTGGCAGAAAGTGAACTGGAAAACTTGCGATTTCGTACCCGTGAAGGGCTTCGTAAAGCCAAGGAAAAAGGTGTCAAACTAGGTGCTCAGTGAATTTCGAAAGAGAAGGAGAAGAGAATTATTCAGCAGTATTTGGCAGATAGACTAAGCATAAGAAAAATTGCAAAAGCAGAACGAATTTCGACATCAACTATCTATAAAGTGTTGGAACGCAACGATTTGGCGAATAATCGCAAAAAAGTTTCGCAAAATTCTTGCTAAAAACAAGACAAAATGATAAAATGAAGGCGAAAATTTGTTTCGATTAAGAATCGTTTGGCGAAACACTGAAAACAGGAAAAAATACAAATCAAATATGGATTCAAAACCTTGTTAAATTCGTATTTTCTGAAATATTCACATTGTTATTTTGAATGTTTCGCCAAACGGTTTTTACACGATACAGTTGATTCCTTTTTCTAGTAGGGAAGAAAGGATTTTATTTTAGGAGGGTTCTATATGAGAAACCATAAGTTATTACGACTTGGTATTGCGACCTTTGCGGTTGCGGCGTTGGGGGCAGTGCCAGCTTTTACAGCTCAGGCAGACACAAATGTGGCAGAACAGCCAAATACAGCTTCAAAACCGCCTATGTTGGGCGATTGGGTGAAGACTGAGGAGCTTGTGGGTCTTAAGCCTACCACTCCAATAACTTCACCTACCGGGAAGTCGGCTGATTCGAACAAAACCGAAACACAAGTACCAGAATATGATGGTGAGACTATTTCGAAACAAGTTGAAAATGCAGAAACAAATGGCATCTTGGAAAAACCTGGATCTCCATCAAGTAAAATTCTTGCAAATGTCACAGATGAAGCCAAGGAAAGAGAGGCTCGTGAAGCTGAAATTAAGGCGAAGTACGATGTCGATCCGACAAATAGAGAGCCAGAACCAGGAGTATTATTTCCAGCTCCTAAACCTGCAGATATTATACCAGACTCTTATGAACATAGAAAGAAGGAAGCTGAAGACTACACATATTCTATGGGCGTAGCTCCTTCGAAAGAAATGTTCAATTCTATGAGGTCGGAGGCAAACAAGAAACTTTACGCTGTAAATGGTATTGATATAGAAAAAATTATAAATACTCCAATTCCAAATAGTCCTGGTGCAAAAGCTGCTGTAGTTGATTTGTCAGAAAGATATTACCTACTTTCTCCACATTATATGGATGCTGAATTGGTGAAAAAATATGGCTATACTCACCTTGCTGAAATAGATGACTCTATTAAATATTCGAGTATGCAAGGAATATATTCAAAATGGTATGATGATCCAATCCGACCCTATTCAGGAAAAATCATTGCTCCAAATTTCGAAGGATATACCTTTAGCCATGTTGTTAAAGAAGCTGGAACCCCTGATATGAATCCACACCCAGAAGTTATAGAAGCTAATTATGATGCGGCTTTCGCATTGCGTGGTTCTGGCTATAAGAATGGCAAGGGGGATAATATCTTTGATTACTACTTCATCTACAACAAAGATGAAATTGCCAAGGAAATTTCAAAACCTGAGGAAAACAACACCAATCCAGCTGAAGGCACAATTTCTGAACCAGCTGAAACGCTTCAACCTGAGGTTAAGCCAGCCGAAGAAGTTAGTCCTGAATCTGAGCCAGAAACAAATCCAGCAGAGTCTCAACCAGCTGATACCTCTGAGGGACATGCGAACTCAAATGAAGTGGGAGATTCAAGTGAAGAAAAGAATGAAAGCAATACCCTGTTTAATAACCATGTGAATAAAGTGAAGGAAGTACGTATTGGGTATCGATTCCGCAAATTTACTCACCGTGGTGGTTGGGTATGGCATTATACTCCTAATGATGAGGGATATGACTCTACCTCTGAAAAATATCCAAGCACGACTATTAAGTTGCATCCTGGAGAAAGCTACACCTTGCCAACTCCCCCTACTATTGCGGGTTATGTTTTCGAAAGTATGAGCCAGTCAGGAATGAATCCAGGCGATACAATAAACTATGATAACGCACCTACTTCAACAGGTGCATCTAGTCATGGTTATCATATTTCCTATCTTTACCGTAAAGCTACCGAACATGCAAATGATCAAAAAATTGACCCAATTTTAATAGGTGCACAAGTTGGTGAAGATGGCTATCATGAATTGGACGATAAATTCCCAGAAAAATATATTGAGCTACTTGCAGGAGAAAGCTATACCCTCCCAAATGTAGAAATAGATGGCTACCGTCTTGAAAAGATTATTAATACCGGACCAGATGGAAATGAACTTTCTTATAAGGTTGGAGATGTGATTCATTATAGAAATAATGCTGGTGATGACCTAGACCGTGGACCGTATTTTAGTTATGTATATGAAAAAGTCCAGTCAGGTAGTTCTAATCAAAGTGGTAATAAACCTATTGAAAAGCCTTCTGACCAACCACAGCCTACTAAACCAGTGAAACCAGCTGAAGAGCCAAGCGTGACACCTGTAGTTCCTGTATCACCAACCACACCTGTGAAGCCTATAAGCCCTGTTACACCAGTTGTTCCAACAGTCCCAACAACTCCTGTAACTCCTACAAATCCAGCTACTCCAAGCACAAGCCGAGTCCTTTCGAACGAAGCTGGAAGCGTTCAAGTTCGTGGCTCAGAGGCAACGCTCAAAAATGTTAGCTACATCAAGGTAGAAGAAACCAAGGCTAAATCACTTGAGACGAAAAGCTACAAGGCTTATGACATTCATTTATATGACGCAAACGGCAAGGCTATCCAGCCAAATGGCATGGTTTTAGTGACCCTTTCTGCTGATAAGCCAGTTGAAAATGTCTACTATGTTGCTCCAGATGGCGCTTTGCAAGCACTTGATTTCAAGCAAGATGCAGATAAGGTGACTTTTGAAACCAACCACTTTAGTATCTATGCAATGACATTCAAAAATGTCGCTGCAAATCGCAATGACAGTAGCATACAAATGCCTATTGCTGTTGTAGGTGGTGAAAATACAACAACCACAGCTCAAAATAGCAATGGAGCAGATGCCACAAAAGCGCAAGCTACACCGCTAAATACCAAGACTGAAGGTGGGTCGAAAGCCCTACCAAATACTGGCGAACAAAATTCAATTCTTGGATTTGCAGGCTTCCTCCTTGCAAGTCTTGGTCTAGCAGGCTTGACTTACAAAGGACGTCACTAAAAAATAACACAAGATAAACAAAGAACTTGAACAATTGTTCAGGTTCTTTTTGGAATGAAAAAAACTTGAATCGTTAAAAATTTAAAAGCTAGTATTTTTAGTCTTATTTAAGTTATTTGCTATAAAATATGGTATAATGAGTGAGTTGGTCTAGAGAATTTTTTGGCCGTTTTTAGAAAAAGGAGTAAACATGAAGAAAAAACTATTGGCAGGAGCCATTACCTTATTATCTGTAGCGACTTTGGCTGCTTGTTCAAAAAGTTCTGAAGGAGCTGACCTCATCAGCATGAAGGGTGATGTCGTCACTGAACATCAATTTTATGAACAAGTCAAAAATAACCCAACTGCGCAACAAGTTTTGCTTAATATGGCCATTGAAAAAGTTTTTGAAAAACAATATGGTTCAGAAGTAACTGATAAAGAAGTGGATGATGCTGTTGCTGAAGAGCAGAAGAAATACGGTGATAGTTATCAAAATGTTCTTTCACGTGCGGGTATGACTCCTGAGACTCGTAAAGCTCAAATTCGCACAAGTAAGTTGGTCGAATTGGCAGTTAAAAAAGCAGCAGAAAATGAATTGACTGACGAAGCTTACCAAAAAGCTTTTGAGTCTTATACACCAGATGTAACAGCTCAGATCATCCGTATGGATAATGAAGACAAGGCCAAAGAAGTGCTTGAAAAAGCAAAAGCAGAAGGAGCTGATTTTGCTCAGTTGGCAAAAGACAACTCAAATGATGACAAGACAAAAGGAAATGGTGGCGAAATCACTTTTGACTCTGCTTCAACAGAACTTCCAGAACAAGTCAAGAAGGCGGCCTTTGCCTTGGATGTGAATGGTGTCTCTGATGTTATCACAGCGACTGGAACACAAGCCTACAGTACCCAATACTACATTATTAAGCTAACCAAGAAAACAGAAAAATCATCAAACCTGGATGACTACAAAGAAAAATTGAAAACGGTCATCCTGGCTCAGAAACAAAATGATTCATCTTTCGTTCAGAGCGTTATCGGAAAAGAATTCCAAGCTGCCAATATTAAAGTGAAAGATCCTGTTTTCCAAAATATCTTTGCCCAATACGTTGGTGGTGCAGACTCAAACTCAAGCAGTAGCTCATCAGCAGAATAAAAAAGAAAATACAAACTTCGTCTTGAAGTTTGTATTTTTTAGTAATCAGTTTCGGCCAAATAGCAAAATTCGAAGGATTGGAGGATAAGAGTTTTTTTCTTTCTGAAAAAATGGTATAATAGCAATCAAAACTAGAAAATAAAACGGAATTAGGAACAGTTTTCTCTGTTTCTATTAGAGTGGTGACATATGAAAATTAGTAAAAGGCACCTATTGAACTATTCCATTTTGATTCCTTACCTCCTTTTATCGATTTTGGGTCTAATTGTTGTTTACTCAACGACGAGTGCAACCTTGATTCAAGAAGGAAAAAGCGCTCTTCAGTTAGCTCGGAACCAAGGAATGTTTTGGGGAGTTAGTTTGGTTTTGATTGCCTTAATTTATAAACTGAAACTTGGTTTTTTAAGAAATGAACGCTTGATTTTTATCGTTATGTTTGTAGAGATCATTCTCCTAGCTTTGGCTCGGCTAATTGGGACACCAGTCAATGGTGCTTACGGTTGGATTTCTGTAGGACCTGTAACGATTCAGCCTGCAGAGTACCTTAAGATTATCATTATTTGGTACCTAGCCCATCGATTCTCAAAACAGCAAGATGAGATAGCTGTTTACGATTTCCAAGTCTTGACTCAGAATCAGTGGTTACCTCGAGCTTTTAACGACTGGCGTTTCGTTTTACTGGTTTTGATTGGTAGTTTGGGAATTTTCCCTGACTTGGGAAATGCGACCATTCTGGTCTTGGTGTCACTGCTTATGTACACAGTTAGTGGAATTGCCTATCGTTGGTTCTCGACTATTCTGACTCTCTTGGCGGGCAGTTCGATTTTGGTCTTGTCTGTCATTCGCTTTGTCGGGGTTGAAAAGTTTTCTCAAATTCCGGTATTTGGTTACGTTGCCAAACGTTTTAGTGCCTTCTTTAATCCCTTTAATGACTTGGCGGGTGCAGGACACCAGCTCGCAAATTCCTACTATGCAATGGTAAATGGTGGCTGGTTTGGACTTGGATTAGGAAATTCCATTGAGAAACGTGGTTATTTGCCAGAAGCGCATACGGATTTCGTCTTTTCAATCGTCATCGAGGAATTTGGATTTGTAGGAGCGGGTATGATTTTGGCACTTCTCTTCTTCTTGATTTTGAGAATCATTCTAGTCGGTATTCGAGCTAAGGATCCCTTTAACTCCATGGTTGCTATCGGTGTCGGAGGGATGATCCTTGTTCAGGTCTTTGTCAATATCGGTGGAATTTCTGGTTTGATTCCTTCTACAGGGGTAACCTTCCCCTTCCTTTCACAAGGGGGGAATAGTCTTCTGGTCTTATCTGTAGCCATTGCCTTTGTACTAAATATCGATGCCAGCGAAAAACGTGCCAAACTTATCAGAGAATATGAAGGTCAAACTTCTGTTACTCTATAAGGATTGAATGGAAAGGAAAGTTTATGTCACTTCAAAAATTAGAAAACTATAGCAATAAAGCAGTCGTCCAAGAAGAAGTCTTGATTTTGACTGAGCTGTTAGAAGACATCACTAAAAATATGCTTGCGCCAGAGACTTTTGATAAAATCATGCAGTTGAAGGACTTGTCTACAAGCGAAAACTATCAAGGACTCAATAAATTGGTGACCAGCCTTTCAAACGAGGAAATGATCTATATTTCTCGCTATTTCTCAATCCTTCCACTCTTGATCAATATCTCTGAAGATGTGGATTTGGCTTATGAAATCAATCACCAAAATAATGTAGACCAAGACTATCTAGGAAAACTGTCAACAACCATTAAGATGGTGGCTGAAAAAGAAAATGCGGCTGCAATTTTGGAGCAGCTGAATGTAGTTCCAGTTTTGACTGCCCACCCGACTCAAGTACAACGCAAGAGTATGCTGGACTTAACCAATCATATCCATACACTCTTACGGAAGTACCGTGATGTCAAACTCGGCTTGATCAACAAAGAAAAATGGCACACAGATCTCCGTCGTTACATTGAAATTATCATGCAAACGGATATGATTCGCGAGAAGAAATTGAAGGTAACCAACGAAATCACCAACGTGATGGAGTACTATCAGAGTTCTTTCTTGAATGCTGTTCCACGTTTGACGGCTGAGTATAAGAAACTAGCTAAGGAACAAGGTATCGAGCTCCAACATCCAAAACCGATTACCATGGGGATGTGGATCGGAGGAGACCGTGATGGAAATCCTTTCGTAACAGCGGAAACCCTCAACAAATCAGCCTTGACTCAGTGCGAAGTCATCATGAACTACTACGATGAGAAGATTTATAACCTTTATCGTGAATTTTCACTTTCAACCAGCATCGTGAATGTCAGTGACAAGGTTCGTGAGATGGCGCTGAAGTCTCAGGACAACTCGATTTATCGTGAAAAAGAACTCTATCGTCGTGCTCTCTTTGACATCCAAGCTAAGATGCAGGCAACCAAGGCTTATCTTATTGAAGACAAGGATCTTCAACCTAGATATGCCACTGCAGATGAATTCTACCAAGACTTGTTAGCCATCCGAGATTCTCTATTAGAGAACAAAGGTGAGTACCTGATTTCAGGAGAATTTGTCGAGTTGATGCAGGCGGTTGAAATCTTTGGCTTCTATCTTGCCTCTATCGACATGCGCCAAGATTCTAGTGTTCACGAAGCCTGTGTGGCAGAATTGCTAGCATCCGCAGGGATCAACGACCACTATAGCGATTTGTCTGAAGATGAAAAATGCGCCCTCCTCTTAAAAGAGTTGGAAGAAGATCCTCGTATCCTCTCAGCCACTCATGCTGAAAAGTCAGAACTACTTGAGAAAGAACTATCTATCTTTAAAGCCGCTCGCAAGTTGAAGGATAAATTAGGTGAAAACGTCATTCGTCAAACCATCATCTCTCATGCAACAAGTGTATCCGATATGCTAGAATTAGCCATCATGCTCAAGGAAGTCGGCTTGGTGGATGCCCAAAAAGCACGCGTTCAGATTGTTCCCCTCTTTGAAACGATCGAAGACTTGGATCATTCGGAAGAAACCATGAGAAGATATTTCTCTCTACCTTTGGCTAAAAAATGGATTGCTTCAAAAGACAACTACCAAGAAATCATGCTTGGCTACTCTGATAGTAACAAGGATGGTGGATACCTGTCATCATGTTGGACATTATATAAAGCGCAACAGCAACTGACTGCTATTGGAGACGAATTTGGCGTTAAAGTTACCTTCTTCCACGGTCGTGGTGGTACCGTGGGTCGTGGTGGAGGACCAACTTATGAAGCCATTACATCTCAACCACTCAAGTCTATCAAAGACCGCATCCGTCTGACTGAGCAGGGAGAAGTCATTGGAAATAAATACGGAAACAAAGACGCTGCCTATTATAACCTTGAAATGTTGGTTTCTGCAGCCATTAACCGTATGATTACCAAGAAGAAGAGTGATACCAATACGTCAAATCGTTACGAAGCTATCATGGATCAAGTAGTGGACCGTAGCTACGATATCTACCGTGATTTGGTCTTTGGAAATGAACATTTCTATGACTATTTCTTTGAATCAAGTCCTATCAAGGCTATTTCAAGCTTCAATATCGGTTCACGTCCAGCAGCTCGTAAGACCATCACTGAAATTGGCGGTTTGCGTGCCATTCCTTGGGTCTTCTCATGGTCACAAAGCCGTGTCATGTTCCCTGGATGGTATGGCGTGGGTTCAAGCTTCAAAGAGTTTATTGATCAGAATCCTGATAATATTGAGATCCTCCGTGACATGTACCAAAACTGGCCTTTCTTCCAATCCCTGCTCTCTAATGTGGATATGGTCTTGTCTAAGTCTAACATGAACATTGCCTTCGAATATGCCAAGCTCTGTGAAGACGAAGAAGTACAAGCTATCTACTACACTATTTTAGATGAATGGCAGTTGACCAAGGATGTTATTCTGGCTATCGAAGGTTATGACGAACTCTTGGCGGAGAACTCTTACCTAAAAGACAGTCTAAACTATCGTATGCCTTACTTTAATATCCTGAACTACATCCAGTTGGAGTTGATCAAACGACAACGTCGCGGCGAATTGTCAGCTGACGAAGAAAAACTGATCCACACAACTATCAACGGAATTGCGACCGGTTTGCGTAATTCAGGCTGATATTCTACAAACTTCCTCTTTTTTCAAGGGGAAGTTTTTGAATTGTTTAAAAAATTCTAAAAATAGTCTTGACAAGTAATTGAAAAATGATATAATTTAAACATTCAGAAAGTAATCATGCTCATTTTTTAGAGAGTCTGTGGTTGGTGAAAGCAGATAGATGAAATTGATGAAATTGGGCTGAATGTTATTAAGAATTTGAAATCATAAAAATTCGGTGAGCACACCTTACAGTGCAACTCGTTATTGCGAGAAAGAGCGATAGGGATATTCCCTATAATTGAGGTGGCACCGCGCATCGACGTCCTCACACAAGTTTTTTGTGTGAGGACTTTTTCTATTAGGAGGATGATGATGGAATTTAAACGATGGCGTCGCTTGTTTTGTTGAAAAGAGCATTATACAAGTGATTTAAAGGAGAAAAAATATGAAAAATAAACGTTTAATTGGAATTATCGCTGGATTAGCAGTATTAGTAGTGGCTAGCTTGATCTATTCTTCAATGAACAAGCCGGTAGCTAAGGAAGAGCAAAAGGTCGCTAAGGTTGGTGTCCTTCAATTTGTTAGTCATCCATCCTTGGACTTGATTTATCAAGGAATTCAAGATGGACTAGCTGAAGAAGGCTATAAGGACGACCAAGTAAAAATCGACTTTATGAACTCTGAAGGTGATCAGAGCAAGGTTGCAACCATGAGTAAACAATTGGTAGCAAATGGAAACGACGTTGTTGTTGGGATTGCAACACCAGCAGCTCAAGGACTTGCAAGTGCTACTAAAGATCTACCAGTTATCATGGCTGCTATTACAGACCCAATCGGTGCTAACTTGGTTAAAGATTTGAAAAAACCAGGTGGCAACATCACAGGGGTATCAGACCACAACCCAGCTGAACAACAAGTAGAGTTGATAAAAACTCTCACACCAAATGTCAAAACAATCGGAGCTCTCTACTCAAGCAGTGAAGATAACTCAAAATCACAAGTTGAAGAATTCAAGGCTTATGCTGAAAAAGCAGGTTTGACAGTCGAAACATTTGCCGTTCCATCAACCAATGAGATTGCTTCAACAGTTAATGTTATGACCAGCAAGGTCGATGCAATTTGGGTTCCAATTGACAACACCATCGCATCCGCATTTTCAACAGTTGTTTCAAGCAACCAAACAGCTAAAAAGCCAATCTACCCAAGTGCCACTGCCATGGTAGAAGCAGGTGGATTAGCATCTGTAGTAGTTGACCAACACGATCTTGGAGTGGCTACTGGTAAAATGATTGCTAAAGTTTTGAAAGGTGAAAAACCAGCTGATACGCCAGTTAATGTCTTCTCAACTGGTAAGTCAGTGATTAACAAAAAACTAGCGCAGGAACTTGGTATAACCATTCCTGAGTCTGTTCTAAAAGAAGCAGGACAAGTGATTGAATAAAGATAAAGGAGGAGCTGGACACATCTCCTCCCATTTTTACTAAAGAAAGAAATGAGTGAAAGATTATGATAGTATCCATTATTTCTCAGGGGATGGTCTGGGCGATTTTAGGTTTGGGAATCTTTATGACTTTCCGAATTTTGAATTTCCCTGATATGACTACTGAAGGCTCTTTTCCTCTAGGGGGAGCAGTAGCTGTAACCTTGATAACACAGGGAATCAATCCATTTTTAGCAACCCTAGCCGCAGTAGGAGCGGGATGTCTAGCTGGTATGGCGACAGGTCTCTTATATACCAAAGGAAAAATTCCAACTCTCTTATCAGGGATTCTGGTCATGACTTCTTGCCATTCCATCATGCTTATGATTATGGGGCGTGCCAATCTGGGGCTTCTTGGAACCAAGCAAATTCAGGATGTCTTGCCTTTTGGTTCAGATTTTAATCAACTGCTGACTGGATTAATCTTTGTAGCTCTTGTAATTGGTCTCATGCTCTTTTTCCTAGATACTAAACTAGGTCAAGCCTACATCGCTACAGGTGACAATCCCGATATGGCTCGTAGCTTTGGTATCAATACAGGACGAATGGAACTCATGGGCTTGGTTCTCTCAAATGGGATTATCGCGCTTGCAGGGGCCTTAATTGCTCAACAAGAAGGATACGCGGATGTTTCTCGAGGAATTGGAGTAATCGTCGTAGGGCTTGCTAGCTTGATTATTGGTGAGGTATTGTTTAAGAGTTTGACCTTGGCAGAGCGACTCATGACCATCGTTGTGGGGTCTATTGCTTATCAATTCCTCGTCTGGGGAGTGATTGCTCTTGGGTTTAATACAAGTTATCTTCGTTTGTACAGCGCCCTGATTTTGGCAGTTTGCCTCATGATTCCAACCTTCAAAAGCAAATACCTGAAAGGAGTCAAGTTTAGCAAATGACAGCAATTGTAGAATTAAAAAATGCTACCAAAGTCATCACAAATGGCTTTGATGAGGAAAAAATCATTCTGAATGATGTTTCTCTTGAAATTTTCGAACATGATTTCATTACTATCCTAGGTGGAAATGGAGCAGGGAAGTCAACGCTTTTTAACACTATTGCAGGTACCTTACCTTTAACAAGTGGAAGTATCCGTATCATGGGCGAGGATGTGACGCTTTTTTCACCTGAGAAGCGGGCTAAGTACTTGTCTCGTGTCTTTCAGGATCCTAAGATGGGTACGGCTCCCCGTATGACGGTAGCGGAAAATCTCTTGATTGCCAAGTTTCGTGGTGAGAAGAGAGGACTCCTTCCTAGGAGACTTTCAAGCCATAGAGAAGAATTTCAGACAACCATTGAAAAAGTGGGAAATGGGCTTGAAAAACATCTGGACACTCCGATTGAGTTTCTTTCAGGTGGACAACGTCAGGCCTTGAGTCTCTTGATGGCAACCTTGAAGCGACCAGAGTTGCTCTTGTTGGATGAACACACAGCAGCTCTCGACCCAAAGACCAGTGTTGCTTTGATGGAGTTAACAGATGACTTTGTCAGCAAGGATCATCTAACAGCCTTGATGATTACCCACCATATGGAGGATGCACTGAAGTATGGAAATCGTCTGATAGTCATGAAGGAAGGCCGTATCATCCAAGACCTCAATAAAGAAGAAAAAGCTAAGATGAAAATCTCAGACTACTATCAACTTTTTGAGTAGATAATTTTTAAATCAAGCATCCTTAAAAACTTAGAAGTAGGCTTTTGCTTCTAAGTTTTTTGGTGAATTTTAAATATTACTGTTTTTTCCTATTCATCAGTTTTACTTTGGAGTATAATCAGTATAAGAATCTTAAACATTGATAAAAGTAAGGAGATAAAAATATGGCTTACACACAAGAAGATTTTCAGGAATGGATTTTTCAGATTGGATTTAAGATGGACTATTTTACTAGGGAGTTTGCTGAGGAACAAGGCCTTCATTTAGACTATAGCATGCAGTCTTTGGATGATTTGGAGGCTTGGATCTTGGCTCACTACGATGACCACCATGCTTTGATAGCAGACCGAAAGATGTTGGATTATTTGACCGTTTATATCGGTGAAACCTTCCGTAAGCACCTAGGAGGTAAATGGTTTATTGACCTTAAAAATAAAAAGAACGCCTATTATTCTATGCCTGTATTGACTGATCCATCCTATAGAGGAGTGGTATACAAAGCACCATTGACTTATGCAACGGCTTGCATTAGTAGAAAAGATGGTCAGTATATTAGCAGGATATTGAAAAATAACCTCGAAAATCAAGTGAAATAGTCTTTAATTTCTTTGCAAAGAGTAGAAAATTTGCTCAGAAGATACAGTTTTTCATGATAGCTGGAAACTTATGAAATAGTCTCATGCAAAAGGTATGAAATGGTTTACTTTTTTTCAGAAATAAAGTATACTATATAAAGTAAACTGTGATAAAATGGAGGTATTGTCTATGGTTGACAAGAGAGTCATCGAAGAGATCAAAAACAATACCAATATTGTCGAAATCATAGGAGAAGTGATTTCTTTACAAAAGGCTGGACGGAACTATTTAGGGCTCTGTCCTTTTCATGGTGAAAAGACCCCCTCTTTCAACGTTGTGGAAGACAAGCAGTTTTATCACTGTTTTGGCTGTGGGCGCTCAGGAGATGTCTTTAAGTTCATTGAAGAATATCAAGGTGTGTCCTTTATGGAAGCCGTTCAGCTCTTAGGTGAGCGCGTCGGTATTCAACTGGCTATGCCCGTACAGTCTCGTCCTCATCAGGCTTCCCCTCATCAAGCTCTATATGATATGCATGAAGAAGCTGCTCGTTTTTACCATGCAATCCTCATGACGACCAAGATGGGAGAAGAAGCAAGGGCTTATCTCTACAAACGTGGATTGACAGATGATGTTCTGAAGCACTTCCAGATTGGCTTGGCTCCAGCTGAAAGAAACTATCTCTACCAACGTTTATCTGGCAAGTTTGAGGAAAAGGATTTATTGGATTCGGGCTTGTTTTATTTGTCAGATGACAATCAGTTCTTGGATACCTTTTTCGGACGTATTGTCTTTCCTTTGACCAATGACAAGGGGCAGGTTATTGCATTTTCAGGTCGTATCTGGCAAGAAACGGATAGTCAGACTGCTAAGTATAAAAATAGTCGTTCAACTGCAATTTTTAATAAGAGTTACGAATTGTATCATTTGGATAAGGCAAAAAAGGGAACAGGTAAGATCACAGAACTCTATCTGATGGAAGGCTTCATGGATGTTATCGCGGCCTACCGTGCTGGTATAGAAAATGCTGTGGCTTCCATGGGAACAGCTCTGAGCAAGGAACATGTTGACCACCTCAAACGCTTTACCAAAAAAATTGTTCTCAGCTATGATGGCGACAAGGCAGGGCAGGCAGCAACAGCCAAGGCTTTAGAGGAGTTAAAAGATCTCTCAGTGGAAGTTGTCCGAGTACCTGATGCCATGGACCCAGATGAGTATTTGCAAAAGAATTCTGCTGAAGACCTGGCTTACCTTCTAACCAAGACACGAATCAGTCCCATAGAGTTCTATATTCACCAGCTCAAGCCTGAAAATAGTGATAACTTACAGGCGCAAATTGAGTTCATTGAAAAGATTGCGCCCTTAATCGCCAAAGAAAAGTCGATCACTGCGCAGAATTCTTACATTCACATTCTGGCGGATAACCTACCTTCCTTTGATTACCAGCAGGTAGAACAGATTGTAAATGAAAGTCGGATTGTTCAGAGACAGGAGAGAGTCAAAGAGGAGAAAACTCCAGCAGCGATTAGTTTACCTGTAACGCGACAACTGACAGCAGTCATGAGAGCAGAGGCTCATCTCCTTTATAGGATGGCTGAAAATCCAGTTGTTCTAAATGACTACCGATTGAGAGAAGATTTTTTCTTCGATACCCCAGAATTTCAGATTCTTTACGAATTATTAAGTGAGCAGGGAGAAATCGGCTCAGAGGAGCTTTCTCATCAGACGCCTGAGGTTGAAAATGCTTGGTACCATGTTCTTGGTCTAGATTTGCCAGCTGAGATGTCGCCTGAAGAACTTTCTGAAGTCGAAGCGACTCGAAACCGTGCCCTCCTCAGCAAGGACAACTTAAGAATTAAAAAGAAAGTGCAGGAAGCTAGTCATGTAGGAGATACAGACACAGCCTTGGAAGAATTGCAACGATTGATTTCCCAAAAGAGAAGAATGGAGTAATAATGGCAACAAAACAAAAAGAAGTAACTACATTTGATGTGCAAGTGGCAGACTTTATCCGTAACCACAAAAAAACAGGAACAGCAACAGACGACGAAATCAATTCAAGTCTAGTTATTCCTTTTACCCTGGATGCAGATGGCATTGAAGACCTTTTGCAACGGATTCAGGATGCTGGAATTTCCATCACAGATAATGAAGGAAATCCAAGTGCGCGTGTTCTTAGTGCGGAAGAAGAACCAGAACTCAGTGATGAGGACTTGATTGGATCAACTTCTGCCAAGGTTAATGACCCAGTCCGTATGTATTTGAAGGAAATCGGGGTTGTTCCTCTCTTGACCAACGAAGAAGAAAAGGAATTGGCCCTAGCTGTTGAGGCTGGTGATATTGAAGCCAAACAACGTCTTGCCGAAGCCAACCTTCGTTTGGTGGTTTCAATCGCTAAGCGCTACGTAGGGCGTGGCATGCAGTTTCTTGACTTGATCCAAGAAGGAAACATGGGTTTGATGAAGGCAGTGGACAAGTTTGACTATTCAAAAGGATTCAAGTTTTCAACTTACGCAACTTGGTGGATTCGTCAGGCGATCACTCGTGCCATCGCTGATCAAGCTCGTACCATCCGTATCCCTGTTCACATGGTTGAAACTATCAATAAATTGGTTCGTGAACAGCGAAATCTCCTTCAAGAATTGGGGCAAGATCCAACTCCTGAACAAATCGCTGAGCGTATGGATATGACACCTGACAAGGTGCGTGAAATCTTGAAAATCGCTCAAGAACCAGTATCGCTTGAAACACCAATCGGTGAAGAGGACGATAGCCATCTTGGGGATTTTATCGAAGACGAAGTGATTGAAAATCCAGTAGACTACACAACTCGAATCGTTTTGCGCGAGCAGTTGGATGAAGTCTTGGATACTCTCACAGACCGTGAAGAAAACGTCTTGCGCTTGCGCTTTGGACTGGACGATGGGAAAATGCGCACCCTTGAAGATGTTGGGAAAGTCTTTAACGTAACTCGTGAACGTATCCGTCAGATCGAGGCCAAGGCTTTGAGAAAATTACGTCAACCAAGTCGCAGTAAACCGCTTCGTGATTTTATTGAAGATTAGAGTGAGGATGAATATGGCTTATACAGAAGAGCAAATTGAAACGATTAAAACTCGTATTTTGACTGCCTTGGAAGAGGTCATCGACCCTGAGTTGGGAATTGATATTGTCAACCTAGGTTTGATTTATGAAATTCGTTTTGATGGTGAAACTGGTCACACTGAAATTGATATGACCTTGACAACTATGGGCTGTCCACTGGCTGACCTCTTAACAGACCAGATACATGATGCGATGACAGATGTGCCTGAAGTAACCAATACCGAAGTTAAATTGGTCTGGTATCCAGCTTGGACTGTTGAAAAAATGAGCCGATACGCACGTATCGCCCTAGGAATTAAATAAAGACTAAGAAAAATGTGAGAGACGATTGGAAAATGAGGAAATCTCCTTCTTTTTCCTCTGGTCTCTTCTTTCTTTTGCTGATTTTCTAGAAATAAAATGGTATAATGAAAGATATGGAAAACGAAAAATTGCGTGTCAATATGCTAAGTTCAAGTGAAAAAGTGGCTGGTCAAGGAGTGTCAGGAGCCTACCGTGAGTTGGTACGTCTCCTACATCGTGATGCCCAAGATCAGTTAATTGTTACGGAAAACCTTCCTGTTGAGGCAGATGTAACTCACTTTCATACCATTGATTTCCCTTATTATTTATCTACATTCCAAAAGAAACGCTCTGGGAGAAAAATTGGCTATGTGCATTTTTTGCCTGATACGCTTGAGGGAAGTTTGAAAATTCCATTTTTCTTAAAGGGAATTATCAAACGCTATGTTTTTTCATTTTACAACCGAATGGAACACTTGGTGGTGGTTAATCCCATGTTTATCGAGGATTTGGTGGCAGCTGGTATTCCACGTGAAAAAGTAACCTATATTCCAAACTTTGTAAATAAGGAAAAATGGCATCCACTGCCAGCTGACCAAGTAGCAAAACTTCGTCAGGAAATGGATTTAGCTGAAGCTCAGTTTGTTGTTGTCGGTGCAGGTCAGGTTCAGAAACGTAAAGGAATTGATGACTTTATCCGCCTTGCGGAGGAATTGCCAGAAATTACCTTTATCTGGGCAGGTGGTTTTTCATTTGGCGGGATGACAGATGGTTATGAACGCTATAAAAAAATCATGGACAATCCACCTAAAAATCTAATTTTCCCAGGTATTGTGTCACCGGAACGGATGCGGGAACTCTACGCTATGGCGGATCTCTTCTTGCTACCAAGTTACAACGAACTATTCCCTATGACTATCTTAGAGGCAGCTAGTTGTGAAGCACCGATTATGTTGAGGGATTTAGATCTATACAAGGTCATTCTCGAAGGGAATTATCGTGCTACAAGTGATGTTTCAGAGATGAGAGAAGCCATTCTCGAATACAAAGATCATCCTGAAAAGTTGAAAGACTTGAAAGAAAAAGCTCGCGAGATCTCCAAAGAGTACTCTGAGGAGCATTTACTGGAAATCTGGTTGAAGTTTTATCGGGAGCAGGCGGCTCTAGGCAAGAAGTGAGGTAATCTATGCGAATTGGTTTATTTACTGACACCTATTTCCCTCAAGTTTCTGGGGTTGCGACCAGTATTCGAACCTTGAAGACAGAACTTGAAAAGCAAGGGCATGCAGTTTTTATCTTTACAACTACCGATAAAGACGTGAACCGATACGAGGATTGGCAAATTATTCGCATTCCGAGTGTCCCTTTCTTTGCATTTAAAGATCGACGATTTGCCTATCGTGGTTTTACAAAGGCGCTTGAAATCGCCAAGCAGTATCAACTTGATATCATTCATACCCAGACAGAATTTTCACTTGGTTTGTTAGGAATTTGGATTGCGAGAGAATTGAAAATTCCAGTTATTCATACCTACCATACCCAGTATGAAGACTATGTACATTACATTGCCAAGGGCATGCTAATTCGTCCGAGTATGGTAAAATATTTGGTGCGTGGCTTCCTTCATGATGTAGATGGCGTAATTTGCCCTAGTGAGATTGTTCGGGACCTTTTATCTAAATACAAAGTCAAAGTTGAAAAGCGTGTTATCCCAACTGGAATTGAGCTAGCTAAGTTTGAACGACCTGAGATCAAAGAGGAAAACTTGCAAGAACTTCGTTTGAAGTTAGGCATTCAGGAAGGCGAGAAAATGCTACTGAGCCTTTCGCGTATTTCTTATGAGAAGAATATCCAAGCAGTCATAGCCGCCTTTGCACAGGTTGTGAAAGAAGAAGACAAGGTGAAACTTGTTGTTGCTGGTGACGGTCCTTATCTGGACAGTCTGAAAGAGCAAGCAGTGAAATTAAACCTGCAAAAACATGTGATTTTTACAGGTATGATTCCTCCAAGTGAGACAGCCTTATACTATAAAGCTGCAGATTTCTTCATTTCTGCCTCTACTAGTGAAACCCAAGGATTAACTTATCTAGAGAGTTTAGCAAGTGGAACGCCTGTCATTGCTCATGGCAATCCTTATCTGGATAATCTGATCAGTGACAAAATGTTTGGAACCCTCTACTATGGAGAGCATGATCTTGCTGGTGCAATCTTGGAGGCCTTGATCGCCACTCCAGATATGGATGAGCAGAAGTTGGCTGACAAGTTGTATGAAATTTCGGCTGAGAATTTTGGGAAACGAGTTCATGAGTTTTATCTCGATGCGATGATTTCAAATAAATTTGAGCAGGAACTACGTGGCGACGAACCCATGACACAGCGATTCTTAAAAACTATTTTGTACCTACCTCAGCAGGCTGTTTCAGCTCCAGTTAAAGAGTCCAAACGAATATTAAAGGCTTCTAAAAAGCAATTGTCTAGCATCCGGGATTACTGGAGAGATTAGTAAAAATATAGGAGAATAAAATATGGCAAAAAAATTTATGAGAAGTGGTAGAGATCAAAAAATTGGAGGCGTTTGCGCAGGTGTAGCCCACTATTTTGATATTGACCCTACCATTGTCCGTGTGATTTGGGGCGTTCTTGCCTTTTGTTATGGGGCAGGGGTACTTGCTTACTTGATTTTATGGGTAATTGCACCTGTTTCTAGCGAATATTAAAAGAGAATCAGAATAGAACAAAGAGAAATAAAAAGGAGTCCAAATGGCTTTTGGAGATAATGGAAAACGTAAAAAAACAATGTTTGAAAAAGTAACGCTTTTTGTCGTGCTAATTATGTTGTTTGTAACCCTTGCTGGTATCTTTGCGACAGCGCTTGGAGCTTTTAGCAGATTCTAAGCAAGTTGCTAAGATAGGAACAATAACTAATGACTGGATTTTCCAGTCCTTTTTAAAGTGAGAAGAAAATATGAGTATGTTTTTAGATACAGCTAAGATCACAGTCAAGGCTGGTAATGGTGGCGATGGCATGGTCGCCTTTCGCCGTGAAAAGTATGTCCCGAATGGCGGTCCTTGGGGTGGTGATGGTGGACGTGGAGGTAACGTCGTTTTCGTTGTGGACGAAGGCTTGCGTACCTTGATGGATTTCCGCTATAACCGTCATTTCAAGGCCGAATCTGGTGAAAAAGGGATGACTAAAGGAATGCATGGTCGTGGTGCAGAAGATCTTCGTGTTCGCGTACCACAGGGGACTACTGTACGTGATGCAGAAACAGGTAAAGTCATTACAGACTTGATTGAACATGGTCAAGAATTTATCGTGGCCCATGGTGGTCGAGGTGGTCGAGGAAACATCCGTTTTGCGACACCAAAAAATCCTGCACCTGAGATTTCTGAGAATGGAGAACCAGGTCAGGAACGTGAGTTGCAACTGGAATTAAAGATCTTGGCGGATGTCGGCTTGGTCGGTTTCCCATCTGTTGGAAAGTCAACTTTGCTTAGTGTCATTACTTCAGCCAAACCAAAGATTGGTGCCTACCACTTTACGACGATTGTCCCAAATCTTGGGATGGTTCGTACCCAGTCAGGTGAATCGTTTGCTGTAGCGGACCTGCCAGGTTTGATTGAGGGAGCTAGCCAGGGTGTCGGCTTGGGGACTCAGTTCCTTCGTCATATTGAACGCACTCGAGTCATCCTTCATATCGTCGATATGTCGGCTAGCGAAGGACGTGATCCTTACGAGGATTACCTTGCTATCAATAAGGAATTAGAATCCTACAACCTTCGTCTCATGGAACGTCCGCAGATTATCGTAGCCAATAAGATGGATATGCCTGAAAGTCAGGAAAATCTGAAAACTTTTAAGGAAAAGTTGGCAGCAAACTACGACGAGTTTGAGGAACTTCCAGCTATCTTCCCTATTTCTGGGTTGACCAAACAAGGGTTGGCGACACTTTTGGACGCGACAGCCGAGTTGTTAGACAAGACACCAGAATTCCCGATTTATGATGAGGTCGATATGGAAGAAGAGGCGTACTACGGCTTTGATGAGGAAGAAAAAGCCTTTGAAATTAGTCGTGATGACGATGCAACATGGGTGCTTTCTGGTGAAAAACTCATGAAACTCTTTAACATGACCAACTTTGACCGTGATGAGTCTGTCATGAAGTTTGCTCGTCAGCTTCGTGGTATGGGGGTTGACGAAGCCCTTCGTGCGCGTGGAGCTAAGGATGGCGATTTGGTCCGAATCGGTAAATTTGAGTTTGAATTTGTAGACTAGGAGATTGATATGGGAGATAAACCGATATCATTCCGAGATGCAGATGGAAATTTTGTTTCTGCAGCAGATGTATGGAATGAAAAGAAACTAGAAGAATTGTTCAATCGTCTCAATCCCAAACGTGCTCTTAGATTGGCACGTACAAAGAAAGAAGAAACACAGTCATAGAAATAAAAATTCCCGTGATCTTTTGATCACGGGATTTGTTTTATTCACTAAAGAAAAATGGTGGCGCAAATTTTTTAAGAATTTCAAAGCAAGTCTGTGCTTCTTCAGCATTTTCACAGATAAGAAGGCAGACATCATCACCACACACGGTGGCAATGATTTGTTTAAAATCAAGTGCATCGAGAACAGCTCCAAACGATTGGGCAAGGCCTGGCAAGGTTTTGAGGACAACCTGATGTTGGACAGGGCGTAGCATGACCAAGCCATCTTCCATATAGTTTTCCAAGCGTTTTTCCCATTTGGAGATGGAACCAGTATTTAAAACATAGTAAGAATGATCTGCTTCGCGAACCTTTGAAAGGTTCATAGTCTTGATATCGCGTGAGAGAGTAGCCTGTGTGACTTGGATGTCGTTTTCAGCTAGTAAAGCTTGCAACTCTGCCTGTGTATGAATCTTATTTTTAGCTACAAGAGCGCGGATGAGTTGGTGTCTATGTTCAGATTTATTCATATGAGGCTGGCTCCTTTTATGAGGGGATGGTGATGGAGGATTGTGTGAGATCGACTGTTAAGTGATAGTCTGTATTATCACGGACAGTGATTTCAAAGTCGGTAGTATAGAGAACAAGGCGAAGTGTGTCACCTTTTTTCAGCTTGTAAATCGTAGGTTGTAGGGCAAATTGGATTTTCATCCATTTTTCAGCTTCTATACTCTCAACAGTTAGTAAATCATTTCGATTTTGTAAATTAAGGTAGCCTTTGGTGATGACACGTTGGGCGCTTGGAGTGAAAGGTAGTTCCAAGAGATTTTCAAGCATGTGGTAGCGACCGTTGTCAATGGTTCTAGCACTTAAAACAGCTGGATAAGGCTGTAGATATTTCTTTTGTCCAAGTTCTAGCAGTTGAGCAGATAATAATCCCTTGTTTGTACTTGATTTGACACGAAGTTTCAGCTCCACTCGCCCATTTAAGTGAATGTCTTGACTTACTGGAAGGTCAATGGTGATCTGATTGGCTTTTCCTTGGTAAAGTTCAGTGTTAAAGGTCTGGTAAGTCTTACCATAACGATCAAAATCTTTTTGATCATACTGGTTTTGAATCACCTTTTCTTCAGTTCCAAGAGAGAAGGTATGCAGTTCATCTTGCTTGCCAAAGTCATCGAGACTATGCCATATTTGAGGCTCAGTATTATCTTGCCAGATGACAGTAGGAAGTTGATAGTCTGTTGTAAGGCCTAACAATTTCTTGCTTAAGAGGGCATTCATGGATTCGCGGAAGTCAATTGACTGCCAGTTATTCATATAGACATGGGCACCATGATGGAAAAAGAGGTGCTTGCGAATATTGTCAGGAAGAGCATGAAACATCTGGTAAACATGAAGTGGTTTAACGTTCCAATCCTGAGAACCATGAGTAAAGACTACCTCAGCTTTAACCTTGTGAGCATTGAGTAGATAGTTGCGGTCATGCCAAAACTGATTGTAGTCACCAGTCTTGCGATCCAGTTTCTCTTTAACCTTCTCTAAATCTGCTTGATGAGCTTCATTAGCACGAATATAGTCACCAGCTAGGAGATTGCGGGAGTAGGTCAATTCAGCAAGTGAGTCAAAATCCTCACCTGGATAACCACCTGGGCTGGTTACCAGACCATTTTCCCGATAGTAGTTGTACCATGAGGAAATACCTGCTTCTGCGATGATCACTTCTAAGCCATCAACACCAGTGGTCGCAAGTCCATTGGACATGGTCCCTAGATAGGAAATTCCTGTTGTTGCGACTTTACCGTTTGACCAGTTAGCCTTAACTTGGCGCTTGCGCGTGTGGTCTGTGAAAGCACGACAACGCCCATTGAGCCAATCAATGACATTTTTATATGCCTCAATCTGCTGGTAGTCCCCATTGGTCATGAGACCTTGGGAATCTTTGGTTCCAACGCCCGATACATAGAGATTGGCAAATCCTCGGGGGAGGAAGTAATCGTTGAGAGTGTATGAACTATTGATATGAGATAGCTTTTCTTCAGCTTCTGAGACGACTTCTGCTTGACCAAAAGGTTCTACAAAATCAATCTCATGCTTCTCAAGTTCAATAATATGTGCAGGTTTAACCTCAAGCTCTCCTTCCATCTTGTAGAGAGCCTTGTCGCTAGCTTTGTCGTTAGTCCCTTGGTGATAAGGACTTGCAGTCATAAGAGCAGGGATCTGTCCATCATAGCGAGGACGAATAATGCTGACCTTGACTAAATCAGGGAGTCCGTCTTTATCAGTATCCACACGACTCTCAACATACACGACTTCACGAATGACATCATGAGTAGAGAAGGTTGCCAAGCTCTTACCGTTAAAGTAGTGGTAGTGATTGTCTTCTGAAATGAGTCCGTCACTAACAAGTTGGTCGATGAGCGTATTTCCCTTTTTGGTTCGAGTGTTGAGCAAATGGTAGAGATTTTCAATCAAATCTCCATAAATAATAGGAAAACCAGTTTTTTTACGGAATTGTTCGGTGTCTTCAAAGTCAACAAGATAGTTAAACCCTAAAAGTTGAAAAGCCACAGTATAAAAAATCTCAGGAGTCAGGTCACGATCTGACTGAAAGAAGGCAAGGAGATCAGTCTCCTTGTCAGCTGCTAGGACAGACAAAGGATAGTCGGTATTTTTATAAGTGAAAAAACTCCAGCGAACAAATTGTTCAAGTTGTTTTTTTGATGCTTGCTCTGGTACCAGCTTCAAACCAAGCTGGGATAACTCGCGCAAAACTTGCGAATGAGAAACGTGAAGATAGCTGAATTGATTAAAACGCATGGCGCTCTCCTTTAGAAATATTCTAAATTTAGTATATCAAAAATAAGGTAAAAAAGATATTGTTGACCTGTGATGAAGTCACTTTAAAAGGAATGGTCTTCTACCTTTTCATTCTAGTTTTTAAAATGGTATAATAGTACTATATATAAAGCAAGGGGGAGTAGAAATGATTGCACAGCTCGACACCAAGACTGTTTATAGTTTTATGGAAAGTGTGGTTTCGATTGAAAAATATGTACAAACAGCTAAAGAATACGGCTATTCTCACCTTGCTATCATGGATGTGGATAATCTCTATGGAGCCTATCACTTTTTAGAAGTGACTCGAAAATATGGAATCCAACCTTTAATTGGTCTTGAAATGACCTTGATTATAGACGAGAAGGCGCTTTCTTTCCGTTTTCTAGCCCTGTCTACTAAAGGTTATCAAGAGTTGATGAAGTTATCCACTTTAAAAATGACTGGACGAAAAAATTGGTCTGACTTTATCAGTCACCTTGAGGATGTTGCTGTTATTGTTCCTTATTTTGATGGAATCGATCAGCTGGATTTAGGTCATGATTATTTTATTGGGGTTAGTCCTGATACTCACCAAGAAGTCTTTACAAAACCCATTCTTCCACTTTATCAGGTCAACTCTTTTGAAAAAGAAGACCTACAGGTTTTACAAATCTTGTCGGCAGTCAAGGACAATGTCAGCCTAAGAGAAGTGGATGTGCATTCACAACAGGGAATCTTTCTACCAGCTTCGGACTTGGAAGCACGTTTTATGAATCGCTTCCCTCAGGCGCTTGCCAATCTTCAAGATTTGATAGAGAATGTAAGCTATCAAATCGACCCAAGTTTAAAACTTCCTCGCTTTAATCCTGAAAGACCAGCAGTGGAAGAGCTTCGAGCAAGAGCTGAGAAAGGCTTGATTGACAAGGGGCTAACCTCAGATATCTATCATGAGCGACTGAATGAGGAATTAGCTGTGATTCATGATATGGGATTTGACGACTATTTTCTTGTAGTTTGGGATTTGCTTCGTTTTGGACGTTCCCAAGGCTACTATATGGGAATGGGGCGTGGTTCTGCGGTTGGTAGCTTGGTGGCTTACTCACTTGACATCACAGGGATTGATCCAGTTGAGAAGAACCTGATTTTCGAGCGCTTTTTAAATCGTGAGCGTTACACCATGCCTGATATTGATATTGACATTCCGGACCTTTATAGACCAGAGTTCATTCGTTATGTTCGTGATCGCTATGGCAGTCAACACGTTGCGCAGATTGTCACTTATTCGACCTTTGGAGCAAAACAAGCGATTCGTGATGTTTTCAAACGTTATGGTGTTCCTGAGTACGAATTAACTAATATTACGAAAAAAATCAGTTTTCGAGATACGCTAACAACTGCCTATGAAAAGAATTTGCAATTTAGGCAGGTCATCAATAGTAAAATCGAATACCAAAAAGCTTTTGAGATTGCTCGAAAGATAGAAGGTTATCCTCGTCAGACCTCTATCCATGCGGCAGGAGTCGTTATGAGTGACCAAGACTTGACGGACTATATTCCTCTAAAATATGGTGAGGATATGCTCATCACCCAGTATGATGCTCATGGTGTTGAAGCCAATGGACTTCTAAAAATGGATTTCTTGGGCTTACGTAACTTGACTTTCGTACAAAAAATGCAGGAATTGCTTGCGGAATCAGAAGGTATACATCTAAAAATCGAAGAAATTGATCTGGAAGACGAAGAAACTTTGGCTCTCTTTGCAGCTGGAAATACTAAAGGTATTTTCCAATTTGAACAACCTGGAGCTATTCGGCTCTTAAAACGAGTTCAGCCGCAAGTCTTTGAAGAGGTAGTTGCAACGACCTCGCTCAACAGACCAGGGGCAAGCGATTATATAGATAATTTTGTGGCTCGTAAGCATGGCAAAGAAAAGGTGACGGTGCTAGATCCTGCCTTGGAGGACATCCTGTCATCAACCTACGGTATTATGCTCTATCAAGAGCAGGTCATGCAGGTAGCTCAGCGTTTTGGAGGTTTCAGTCTTGGTAAAGCAGACATTCTCAGAAGAGCTATGGGGAAGAAAAATGCTAAAGAGATGCATTTGATGAAGGAAGATTTTATCATAGGAGCTATGAAACTGGGGCATTCAGAAGAAAAAGCCAACCAAGTTTTTGCAGTGATGGAAAAGTTTGCGGGCTATGGATTTAACAGATCCCACGCCTATGCCTACTCAGCACTGGCTTTCCAGCTTGCTTATTTCAAGACACACTATCCTGCTATTTTCTTCCAAGTCATGTTGAATTATTCAAGCAGTGATTACATTGTAGATGCATTGCAGATGGGCTTTGAAGTAGCTTCCTTAGCAATCAATAGTATTCCCTATCATGATAAGATTGCTCAGAAGAAAATCTATCTTGGTTTAAAAGCCATTAAGGGACTGCCTAGAGATTTGTCTTACTGGATTATTGAAAATCGTCCCTTCTCAAGCATTGAAGATTTCGTCACACGTCTTCCCAAGAATTACAAGAAACTGTCGCTTTTAACGCCTTTGGTTGAACTGGGGCTTTTTGATGAATTTGACAAGAATCGCCAGAAAATCTTAGTGAACCTACCAAACTTATTTGTCTTTGTTGAGGAGTTGGGAGGTCTCTTTGCGGATACAAACTATAGTTGGACTGAAGCTGATGATTTTACTGAGGCAGAGAAATTTTACAAAGAGCAGGAACTGATTGGCATAGGTATCAGTCCCCATCCTCTCCAAACTCTTGCCAAACAAGCCCTATATCCGACGACGCCAATCACTAATCTAACCGAGGGAGCTCAAGCCACTCTCCTAGTTGAAGTTCAAAAGATTAAAGTGATTCGAACCAAGAAAGGCGAGAGTATGGCCTTTCTACAGGTTCATGACAGTAAGTCTAGGCTGGATGTAACTGTATTTTCTGACCAATATCGAAAATTCGCCTCCATCTTATCTGAAGGAAAATTCTACTATATCAATGGCAAGGTTCAATCCCGCGAAGGTCGTCTGCAAATGATTGCACAAGATTTGAAAGAAGCAGTCGCTGAACGATTCTGGATTCAAGTTAAAAATCACGACTACGATAAGGAAATTTCAACCATTTTAGAACAACATAAAGGCCCTATTCCTGTTATTATCAGGTATGTAGAGGAAGAAAAAACAATTGTTTCCTCCTGTCATTTTGTAAAAAAAGACCCTGCTTTACAGGAAAAATTAGAGGGAATTGCTATGAAAACGATTTATCGCTAAAAATACGAAAAATAGAAGAATTTTCAAATGAAATGTGGTATAATCAATAGGAATGTTAAAAGAAAAAGGAGCAAAACCAAATGAAACGTATTGCTGTTTTGACTAGCGGTGGAGACGCCCCTGGTATGAACGCTGCCATCCGTGCAGTAGTTCGTCAAGCAATCTCAGAAGGAATGGAAGTCTTTGGTATCTATGATGGATACGCAGGGATGGTTGCCGGTGAAATCTATCCACTTGATGCTGCTTCAGTTGGAGACATCATTTCACGTGGTGGTACTTTCCTTCACTCTGCTCGTTACCCTGAGTTTGCACAACTTGAAGGTCAACTTAAAGGGATTGAGCAGTTGAAAAAACACGGGATCGAAGGTGTCGTTGTAATCGGTGGTGACGGTTCTTATCACGGAGCTATGCGCTTGACTGAGCATGGATTCCCAGCTATCGGTCTGCCTGGCACAATTGATAATGATATCGTAGGTACTGATTTCACAATTGGATTTGATACTGCAGTTACTACTGCAATGGATGCGATTGATAAGATTCGTGATACATCATCAAGTCACCGTCGTACTTTCGTTGTAGAAGTAATGGGACGTAACGCTGGTGATATCGCACTTTGGGCAGGTATTGCTACTGGTGCCGATGAAATCATTATTCCTGAAGAAGGCTTCAAGATGGAAGAAATCGTAGCTAGCATCAAAGCTGGTTATGAACACGGTAAGAAACACAACATCATTGTTTTGGCGGAAGGTGTTATGTCAGCAGCTGAATTTGGTCAAAAACTAAAAGAAGCTGGAGACACTAGTGACCTTCGTGTAACTGAACTTGGTCACATCCAACGTGGTGGTTCACCAACTGCGCGTGACCGCGTCTTGGCGTCACGCTTGGGAGCACATGCTGTTAAACTTCTCAAACAAGGAATCGGTGGTGTCGCTGTTGGTATTCGTAATGAGAAAATGGTTGAAAATCCAATTCTTGGAACAGCAGAAGAAGGAGCTTTGTTTAGCTTGACTGAAGATGGCAAGATCGTGGTGAACAACCCGCACAAAGCTGATCTTGAACTGTCTAGCTTGAACAAGAGCTTGTCCTAATCAACTTTCATAAATCTAGTAAAATGACCAGAAGGTCAAATTATATAAAGGAGTCACAAATCATGAATAAACGTGTAAAAATCGTTGCAACTTTGGGTCCTGCGGTTGAAATCCGTGGTGGAAAGAAATTCGGTGATGACGGATACTGGGGTGAAAAACTTGACGTTGAAGCTTCAGCAAAAAACATTGCTAAATTGATTGAAGCGGGAGCTAACACTTTCCGTTTCAACTTCTCACACGGTGACCACCAAGAACAAGGTGAACGTATGGCAACTGTTAAACTTGCAGAAAAACTTGCAGGTAAAAAAGTTGGTTTCCTTCTTGATACAAAAGGTCCTGAAATCCGTACTGAATTGTTTGAAGGTGACGCAAAAGAATACTCATACAAAACTGGTGAAAAAATCCGTGTTGCAACTAAACAAGGAATCAAATCAACTCGTGAAGTGATTGCTTTGAACGTTGCTGGTGCTCTTGATATCTACGATGATGTTGAGGTTGGTCGCCAAGTATTGGTTGACGATGGTAAACTTGGTCTTCGTGTTGTTGCAAAAGACGATGTAACTCGTGAATTTGAAGTAGAAGTTGAAAACGACGGAATTATCGCTAAACAAAAAGGTGTAAACATCCCTAACACTAAAATTCCTTTCCCAGCTCTTGCTGAACGTGACAACGATGATATCCGTTTCGGTTTGGAACAAGGTATCAACTTCATCGCGATCTCATTTGTACGTACTGCTAAAGACGTGAATGAAGTTCGTGCAATCTGTGAAGAAACTGGTAACGGTCACGTTCAATTGTTCGCTAAAATCGAAAACCAACAAGGTATCGACAACTTGGATGAAATCATTGAAGCTGCTGACGGTATCATGATTGCTCGTGGTGACATGGGTATTGAAGTACCATTCGAAATGGTTCCAGTTTACCAAAAAATGATTATTACAAAAGTAAATGCAGCTGGTAAAGTCGCCATCACAGCAACAAACATGCTTGAAACTATGACTGAAAAACCACGTGCCACTCGTTCAGAAGTATCAGACGTATTCAACGCTGTTATCGACGGTACTGACGCGACTATGCTTTCAGGTGAGTCTGCAAACGGTAAATACCCACTTGAATCTGTTCGTACAATGGCAACAATTGACAAGAATGCTCAAACCCTTTTGAAAGAATACGGTCGTTTGTCATCAGTTAACTTGGCACGTAATTCTAAGACTGAAGTTATGGCATCAGCTGTTAAGGATGCGACAAATTCTATGAATATCAAGTTGGTGGTTACTCTTACTAAGACAGGTCACACTGCTCGTTTGATTTCTAAATACCGTCCAGATGCTGATATCTTGGCAATCACTTTCGATGAATTGACTCAGCGTGGTTTGATGCTTAACTGGGGAGTTATTCCAGTAACAACTGATCGCCCATCAAACACTGATGATATGTTTGATCTCGCTGAAAGAATTGCAGTTGAGCAAGGTTTGGTAGAATCTGGTGATGATATTGTTATCGTTGCAGGTGTGCCACTTGGAGAAGCTGTTCGTACAAACACAATGCGTATCCGTACAGTACGTTAATCTAAACTTTTAAAAGCCTATCATACCAAGCTTTTGTGCTTGTATGATGGGTCTTTTTTCTATTTTAAAAGATAAAAAGAGAGAGATTTTTATTAAACAGAAATGGGAAAAATAAGAGAACTATGGTATAATAGAATGTAAAGACCTTTTTAGTAAATTTTGAAAGAGTATAACATGAGAAAAATTGTCATCAATGGTGGACATCCATTGCAAGGTGAGATCACCATTAGCGGTGCTAAGAATAGTGTTGTAGCATTAATCCCTGCTATTATACTGGCAGATGATGTTGTCACTTTGGATTGTGTTCCAGATATTTCAGACGTTGCTAGTCTTGTAGAGATTATGGAAATCATGGGAGCGAAAGTAAAACGCTACGATGATGTTTTGGAGATTGATCCTAGAGGTGTTCAAAATATTCCAATGCCTTACGGCAAGATCAATAGCCTTCGTGCATCTTATTATTTCTATGGAAGTCTGTTAGGTCGCTTTGGTGAAGCTACAGTTGGACTTCCTGGTGGATGTGATTTGGGACCTCGTCCGATTGACCTTCACTTAAAAGCTTTTGAAGCCATGGGAGCCAAGGTGAGCTATGAGGGAGACAATATGAATTTGTCTGCCCAAGGTAAGGGACTTTACGGCGCAAGTATCTACATGGACACTGTCAGCGTTGGTGCAACTATTAACACCATGATTGCTGCAGTAAAAGCTAAGGGACGGACTGTTATTGAAAATGCGGCTCGTGAACCAGAAATCATCGATGTAGCTACCCTTTTGAACAACATGGGGGCTCACATTCGTGGTGCAGGGACTGATATTATCATTATTGATGGTGTCGAGAAACTTCATGGAACTCGTCACCAAGTAATCCCAGATCGTATCGAAGCTGGAACCTATATTTCACTTGCTGCAGCGGTTGGTAAAGGAATCCGTATTAACAATGTTCTCTATGAGCATTTAGAAGGTTTTATCGCCAAACTAGAGGAAATGGGCGTTCGCATGACAGTCTCTGAGGATAGTATCTTCGTTGAAGAACAGTCTGATTTGAAGGCCATCAATATTAAAACTGCCCCCTATCCAGGATTTGCAACGGATTTACAACAACCAATCACACCACTTTTACTAACAGCTCAAGGTCGTGGTACTATTATTGATACCATTTACGAAAAACGTGTCAATCATGTCTTTGAATTAGCAAAAATGGATGCAGATATTGCGACTACAAATGACCATATTTTCTACACTGGTGGGCGAATTCTACATGGTGCCAAGGTGAAAGCTACAGACTTGCGAGCTGGTGCTGCACTTGTGATTGCTGGACTGATGGCTCAAGGCCAGACTGAAATTACAAATATTGAGTTTATCCTTCGTGGCTACTCAGATATTATTGAAAAATTACGTAGTCTTGGAGCAGATATTACACTCGTCGAAGACTAAGCCGTTGAGGTGATTATGAATATTTGGACCAAATTAGCAATGTTTTCTTTCTTTGAAACGGAACGCTTGTATTTGCGTCCTTTCTTTTTTAGTGACAGTCAAGCGTTTTACGATATTGCTTCAAATCCGGAAAATCTGCAGTTTATTTTTCCCAGTCAAGCAAGTTTGGAAGAAAGTCAGTACGCACTTGCTAACTATTTTATGAAGAATCCTCTGGGTGTTTGGGCAATTTGTCTCCAAGGAAATCAGGAAATGATTGGTTCCATCAAGTTTGAAAAAATAGACGAAATCAAAAAAGAAGCAGAGATTGGATATTTCTTAAAAAAGGATTCTTGGTCACAAGGTTTTATGACAGAAGTAGTTACCAAACTTTGTCAGCTTTCATTTGAAGAATTTGGTCTAAAACAATTATCCATTATCACTCATTTAGAGAATCAAGCTAGTCAAAAAGTAGCCTTAAAATCGGGCTTTAGTCTCTTCCGACAGTTTAAGGGGAGCGATCGCTATACACGAAAAATGAGGGACTATCTTGAATTTCGATACATAAAAGGAGAATTCAATGAGTAAACACCAGGAAATCTTAAGTTATCTGGAAGAGTTACCAATAGGAAAACGTGTCAGCGTTCGCAGTATTTCCAATCATTTGGGTGTTAGTGATGGAACGGCTTATCGTGCTATCAAAGAAGCTGAAAATCGTGGAATTGTAGAAACCCGTCCTCGTAGTGGAACCATTCGTGTCAAATCTCAGAAAGTGGCTATTGAGAGACTAACCTATGCTGAAATTGCTGAAGTCACCTCCTCTGAAGTTTTAGCTGGTCAGGAAGGGTTGGAGAGAGAGTTTAGCAAATTTTCCATTGGGGCTATGACAGAGCAAAATATCCTGTCTTATCTCCATGATGGTGGTCTTTTGATCGTCGGAGACCGTACTCGTATTCAACTTTTAGCTCTGGAAAATGAAAATGCTGTCCTTGTAACGGGTGGCTTTCATGTGCACGAGGATGTACTGAAACTTGCTAATCAGAAAGGAATTCCTGTTTTACGAAGTAAGCATGATACTTTTACAGTTGCGACCATGATCAACAGAGCTCTCTCAAATGTTCAAATCAAAACCGATATTCTGACAGTTGAAAAGCTCTATCGTCCTAGCCATGAGTATGGTTTCTTAAGAGAAACGGACACAGTGAAAGATTATCTAGACTTGGTACGCAAGAATCGAAGTAGTCGTTTCCCTGTCATCAATCAGCACCAAGTGGTTGTTGGGGTTGTTACCATGCGTGATGCAGGAGACAAATCACCCAGTACGACGATTGATAAGGTGATGACGCGTAGCATTTTCGTAACAGGATTAGCGACCAATATTGCCAATGTCAGTCAACGAATGATTGCAGAAGACTTTGAGATGGTTCCGGTAGTGAGAAGCAATCAAACTTTGCTCGGAGTTGTAACGAGACGAGATGTCATGGATAAGATGAGCCGCTCTCAGGTTTCGGCTTTGCCGACTTTTTCAGAGCAAATCGGTCAGAAGTTGTCTTATCATCACGACGAAGTTGTGATTACAGTTGAGCCTTTTATGCTTGAGAAAAACGGGGTTTTGGCAAATGGTGTTCTTGCTGAAATTTTAACTCATATGACACAGGATTTGGTGGCAAATAGCAGACGCAATCTCATCATCGAGCAGATGCTAATTTACTTCTTGCAGGCTGTTCAGATAGATGATACTTTGCGGATTCAGGCACGCATTATTCACCACACGAGACGCTCAGCCATTATTGATTATGATATTTATCATGGTCATCAAATTGTATCAAAAGCAAATGTTACAGTTAAAATCAATTAGAATCTAGGAGAAAAAATGATAACTTTAAAATCAGCACGTGAAATCGAAGCCATGGACAAGGCTGGTGATTTCCTAGCTAGTATCCATATTGGCTTACGCGATTTGATTAAACCAGGCGTGGATATGTGGGAAGTTGAAGAGTACGTTCGTCGACGCTGTAAAGAGGAAAATTTCCTTCCTTTACAGATTGGCGTGGATGGCGCAGTCATGGATTATCCCTATGCCACTTGTTGCTCTCTCAATGACGAAGTTGCTCATGCTTTTCCACGTCATTACATCTTGAAAGATGGCGATTTGCTCAAGGTTGATATGGTTCTTGGTGGTCCGATTGCCAAATCAGACCTCAATGTATCTAAACTCAACTTCAACAATGTTGAGCAAATGAAAAAATACACTCAAAACTATACTGGCGGTCTAGCAGACTCATGTTGGGCTTATGCGGTTGGTAGACCTTCTGAAAAAGTGAAGAACTTGATGGATGTGACCAAGGAAGCTATGTATATAGGGATTGAGCAAGCAGTTGTTGGAAATCGTATCGGCGATATCGGTGCTGCCATTCAAGAATACGCTGAAAGTCGCGGTTACGGTGTCGTACGTGATTTGGTTGGTCATGGTGTTGGACCAACTATGCACGAAGAGCCAATGGTCCCTAACTACGGTGTAGCAGGTCGTGGACTCCGTCTCCGTGAAGGAATGGTACTAACCATTGAACCCATGATCAATACTGGTGACTGGGAAATTGATACAGATATGAAGACTGGCTGGGCTCATAAGACTATAGATGGCGGCCTATCTTGTCAATATGAACACCAGTTCGTGATTACTAAAGACGGTCCTGTTATCTTGACTAGTCAAGGTGAAGAAGGAACGTATTAAAATGAAAGGAGCTTAGCTCCTTTTTTGTTTCAAGTTTAGATAAAATAGACAAGCGTAGCAAAGTTGTCACAAATTTTTTCTTTTGTAGTAAAATAAGATTAGAATTTTGTGAAAGTAGGTAATTCGTTGGAGTCGATTATATTTCTAGTATCCGTTTTTTTAGCTGGTGTTTTGTCCTTTTTTTCACCCTGTATTTTCCCTTTGCTACCAGTCTACGCTGGTATTTTACTGGATAATCAGGGAAATTCGAAAAGCTTTCGATTTTTTGGAAGAGAGGTTGCATGGTCGGGCTTAATTCGGACCTTGTGCTTTATTGCTGGAATCTCCCTCATTTTCTTTATTTTGGGATTTGGAGCTGGTTTCCTAGGACATATGCTCTATGCTGACTGGTTTCGTTATGTTATGGGAGCAGTCATTATCCTCTTGGGCCTTCACCAGATGGAAATTTTGCATTTCAATAAACTGGAAGTTCAAAAAACAGTCACCTTCAAAAAATCACAGTCGAATCACTATCTGTCAGCCTTCTTGCTTGGGATAACCTTTAGTTTTGGTTGGACTCCTTGTATCGGACCGGTTTTAAGTTCGGTCTTGGCTCTTGCAGCTTCCGGAGGGAATGGTGCTTGGCAAGGAGCCGTGTTAACATTAGTATATACATTGGGAATGGCCCTTCCTTTCATTGTTTTGGCCTTGGCTTCGGGCTTGATTATGCCCTATTTTAGTAAATTAAAACCCCATATGATTCTACTAAAGAAAATCGGGGGAGCTTTGATTATTTTGATGGGATTATTATTAATGCTAGGGCAGTTAAATGCCTTGTCAGGAATTCTTGGATAAAAGGAGAAAAAGATGAAAAAAGTTATTTTTACGGGATTGAGCCTCATGTCTTTATTTTTATTGATTGCCTGTGGTGAAAAAGAAACCAAACAAACGGAAAGTCCCAAACAGTCTACTGTACAACAAATCGCAGTAGGAAAGGATGCGCCAGACTTCACCTTGCAGTCCATGGATGGTAAAGAAGTCAAGTTATCAGACTATAAAGGGAAAAAAGTCTATTTGAAATTCTGGGCCTCTTGGTGTGGACCTTGTCGAAAGAGTATGCCCGAGTTGATGGAATTAGCTGCAAAACAAGATCGAGATTTTGAAATACTAAGTGTCGTCGCACCAGGTCTACAAGGTGAAAAAACAGTTGAAGAGTTTCCGAAATGGTACCAAGAACAAGGCTACAAGGATATACCAGTTCTATATGATACCAAGGCAACTACCTTCCAAGCCTATCAAATTCGTAGTATTCCAACAGAATACCTGATTGATAGTCAAGGAAAAATCGGAAAAATCCAATTTGGTGCTATTAGCAATGCTGATGCAGAAGCAGCATTTAAAGAAATGAAATAAAATAAAGAAAAAATCGCGATTGTTCGCGATTTTTTTATAGTTTTTCATTGATAAAGCGGATAAATTGATTCCACCAAACCTTCAAAAAGAAGGCTTTTTCTACTTTCTTTTCAGAAACCATTTCAAAAGATGGTTTATCGGAAGTGAGGTAGCCTTGACCCACCAAATCTTGGTCATCATAGGTTAGATGACCAACAACAGTTTCAGCTTCTAGTGGCGCTGTCTCTGCCTTAGTTTTTGGAGTGAACTGCAGGCTTGATGATGCTCGACTTCCCAATCGTTGTATGACAGTGATATCAGATTTAGCAACAGCAGTTACGGTATCTTCCTTCCCATCAAGTACAGAAACTTTGCTATCTTTGTAGGCCTCTCCCTTCTGGACAATTGTTTTGAGAGCATAATTAGATGTTATATAGTCCAAAAGAGAAGAAGTAGCAGTAAAGCGAGCGTAAGGATTGCTGCTTTGCTGGTCAGCATTTAAGACAACTGTGATGATTCGCATACCTTTTTCGGTAGTTGTTCCAACGAAAGAAGCTCCCGCCTTGTCTGTTGTACCAGTTTTGAGCCCATCAACTCCACCTCGATATGCTGGCATTCCTTCCAACATATAGTTAGTAGAGTGAATTTCCATACCAGCAAATGTTGATGAAGATTTCTTGGTGATTTCTAAAACTTGAGGGTAATCTCGGATGAGGTTTCGAGCGATGATTGCAACATCGTAAGCGCTTAGCTTGTTCTCCTCATCCTTTTTAGAACCAGGATAGATATTATTTCCAAGTGTTTCGTTATTAAGTCCAGTAGTATTGACAATAGTAGCATCTTTGATACCCCATTCAAGAAGTTTCGCCCTCATCTTGTCAACGAAGTCTTTCTCTGAACCAGCAATTTTTTCAGCAAGAGCAATGGCTGCACTATTGGCACTTGATACTAGAGTTGCTTCCAATAATTGTTCCACTGTATACTTGCGCGCTTCCATAGGGACATTACTCGCCTCAGAATTGGTTGTGAGTTGGTATGGATAGTCAGAGATATCAACTGGGGTAGATAGGCTAATTGTACCTTGTTCCAAGGCTTCATAGACTAGGTAGACAGTGAGAATCTTGGTGATAGAGGCAATTTCAACAGCTTGAGTAGCATCTTTTTCGTAGAGAATTTTCCCAGTGTTTGCTTCAACAGCAATGGCATGCTTGGCAGCAACATCAAAATCTTGCGCAGATACAGTAGGAATGGCTGTGCCAAAAATGATAAGAGTTAGTAAGGATAAAATTATTTTCTTCATAGTAGTTTTATTCTATCACAAAGCGAAAAAATATTCTCGTTTTTATAGTAAAGCCATCTTATCTTTTTGAAGAATTATGGTAAAATAGAAAGAAGGAGGCGCCTATGTTCTGTAGAAACAAGTTATTTTTTTGGACAGCTGAAATTTTACTATTAACTCTTATTTTCTACCTTTGGAGAGAGATGGGAGCGATTGTCACACCTTTTGTGATGGTAGCTAATACCATTATGATTCCATTTTTGCTCGGAGGATTTTTCTATTACCTGACAAATCCCATCGTAACATTTTTAGAAAAGAAATGTAAAGTCAATCGTTTGATAGGTGTGCTCATCACTCTTTGTGCCTTGATTGGTACAATAGTAGTAGGGGTAGTCTACTTGCTACCGATTTTGATCAATCAGTTGACAAGCTTGATTATTTCTAGCCAGAATATCTATAGCCGCTTGCAAGATTTGATATATGATTTATCAATGAATCCAATCTTTCAAAATATTGATATTCAAAAAACCATTCAACAGTTGAATTTATCTTACGTTGATATTTTACAAAACATTCTCAACAGTGTGAGCAATAGTTTAGGCAGCGTTCTTTCAGCCTTGTTTAGTACTGTTTTGATTCTCATTATGACACCAGTCTTTTTGATTTATTTCTTGCTTGATGGTCATAAGTTCCTCCCGATGTTGGAACGAACAGTCCTAAAACATGATAAATTAAACTTCTCCAGTCTCTTGAAGAATTTGAACGCTACTGTAGCACGTTATATCAGTGGAATTGCGATTGATGCTGTCATAATCGGATGTTTGGCTTATGTTGGTTATAGTGTTATTGGCTTGAAGTACGCCTTAGTCTTTGCTATTTTTTCTGGCATTGCCAATCTGATTCCCTATGTTGGTCCAAGTATCGGTCTGATTCCTATGATTATCGCCAATGTCTTTACTGATCCGCACAGAGTTCTCATTGCAGTAATTTATATGCTGATTATTCAACAGGTGGATGGGAATATCCTCTACCCTCGTATTGTCGGAGGGGTTATGAAGGTTCATCCAATCACCATTCTGGTTCTTCTCTTACTTTCTAGCAATATTTACGGTGTTATCGGAATGATTGTAGCAGTGCCAACTTATTCTATCCTAAAAGAAATTACTAAGTTCTTGGCGAAATTATATGAAAATCATAAAGAAGCAAAAGAAAAAGGACTGGAAAAATCAGAATCAATCTAAAAATCAGGGAGACCTGATTTTTTTTGATAAAAAGACTTGAGGTTAGTCTGGTCAAAAGTGTTTAAAATGAATCCGTTGGAAAAGGAAAAGAATGGGAAAGTGTGAGATTTAGAATAATTCACAAAATGTGTGTAAAACACTTGCAATTTAGCTGAAATTTGATAAAATAGTAAGGAAAGTTAGACTGTATTGCCTACTGTCTATCTATAAAATATATTTTATTGGAGGCTTTTACTCAAATGGCAAAAGAAAAATACGATCGTAGTAAACCACACGTTAACATTGGTACTATCGGACACGTTGACCACGGTAAAACTACCCTAACTGCAGCTATCACAACTGTTTTGGCACGTCGCTTGCCTTCAGCAGTTAACCAACCTAAAGACTATGCGTCTATCGATGCTGCTCCAGAAGAACGCGAACGCGGTATCACTATCAACACTGCACACGTTGAGTACGAAACTGAAAAACGTCACTATGCCCACATCGACGCTCCAGGACACGCGGACTACGTTAAAAACATGATCACTGGTGCCGCTCAAATGGACGGAGCTATCCTTGTAGTAGCTTCAACTGACGGACCAATGCCACAAACTCGTGAGCACATCCTTCTTTCACGTCAGGTTGGTGTTAAACACCTTATCGTCTTCATGAACAAAATTGACTTGGTAGACGACGAAGAATTGCTTGAATTGGTTGAAATGGAAATCCGTGACCTCTTGTCAGAATACGACTTCCCAGGTGACGATCTTCCAGTTATCCAAGGTTCAGCTCTTAAAGCCCTTGAAGGTGACTCTAAGTACGAAGACATCATCATGGAATTGATGAACACTGTTGATGAGTACATCCCAGAACCAGAACGTGATACAGACAAACCATTGCTTCTTCCAGTCGAAGACGTGTTCTCAATCACTGGACGTGGTACTGTTGCTTCAGGACGTATCGACCGTGGTACTGTTCGTGTCAACGACGAAATCGAAATCGTTGGTATCAAAGAAGAAACTCAAAAAGCAGTTGTTACTGGTGTTGAAATGTTCCGTAAACAACTTGACGAAGGTCTTGCTGGAGATAACGTAGGTGTCCTTCTTCGTGGTGTTCAACGTGATGAAATCGAACGTGGACAAGTTATCGCTAAACCAGGTTCAATCAACCCACACACTAAATTCAAAGGTGAAGTCTACATCCTTACTAAAGAAGAAGGTGGACGTCACACTCCATTCTTCAACAACTACCGTCCACAATTCTACTTCCGTACTACTGACGTTACAGGTTCAATCGAACTTCCAGCAGGTACTGAAATGGTAATGCCTGGTGATAACGTGACTATCGACGTTGAGTTGATCCACCCAATCGCCGTAGAACAAGGTACTACATTCTCTATCCGTGAGGGTGGACGTACTGTTGGTTCAGGTATGGTTACAGAAATCGAAGCTTAATTCGATTAAGTTCCCAGAAGAACAATTATTTAAGTCAGACACTAAAAGAATCTTGCTTTGCAAGGTTCTTTTTTTATTCTTGCTCTATTTGAAGTGCTTCTACTCTAGCGGTATAATCGTTTTTTTGGTATAATAAAAGTTATGGAAATTGAAAAAACCAATCGTATGAACGCCCTTTTTGAATTTTATGCGGCGCTTTTGACAGACAAGCAGATGAACTATATAGAACTCTATTATGCTGATGATTATAGTCTGGCTGAGATTGCTGAAGAGTTCGGTGTTAGTCGCCAGGCTGTCTATGATAATATCAAGCGGACAGAAAAGATTCTAGAAGATTATGAGATGAAATTGCACATGTATTCAGACTACATTGTCCGCAGTCAGATTTTTGATCAGATCTTGGAGCGTTATCCTAAGGATAACTTTCTGCAGGAGCAGATAGAAATTTTAACAAGCATTGACAATCGGGAGTAATCATGGGCAGTCTAGTTATTTATCAAGGATTACCTTGCAAACTATTAGCCGCAGAGGAACCATTTCCTACTCGACTACAGATTATCTCGCCCAGTGATATCTCCAAAGCTATGCAAATAGGTTTTAGCTGTTGGGGATATCCAAATGAAATCATGAAAGAAATCACACCTGAAGAACTTGAGTGTTTGCAACATTTCGGACGATTTCCACTGAATTGAGTAAATAGGAGAAAAAAATGGCATTTGAAAGTTTAACAGAACGTTTGCAGAACGTCTTTAAAAATCTACGTAAAAAAGGAAAAATCTCTGAGGCGGATGTCCAAGAAGCAACTAAAGAGATTCGTTTAGCCTTGCTTGAAGCCGACGTTGCTTTGCCTGTTGTAAAGGCCTTTATCAAGAAAGTTCGTGAACGTGCAGTCGGACACGAGGTCATTGATACCCTCAATCCTGCCCAACAGATTATTAAAATCGTTGATGAGGAATTGACTGCTGTTTTAGGTTCTGATACTGCTGAGATTATCAAGTCACCTAAGATTCCGACAATCATTATGATGGTCGGTTTGCAGGGGGCTGGTAAAACAACCTTTGCCGGTAAATTGGCTAACAAACTCAAGAAGGAAGAAAATGCACGGCCTTTGATGATTGCGGCGGACATCTATCGTCCTGCTGCTATTGATCAGCTGAAAACACTTGGACAGCAGATAGATGTGCCTGTCTTTGCACTTGGAACAGAAGTGCCAGCTGTTGAGATTGTTCGCCAAGGTTTGGAGCAAGCACAGGCCAATCACAACGACTATGTCTTGATTGATACGGCAGGACGTTTGCAGATTGACGAACTCTTGATGAATGAGCTTCGTGACGTAAAAGCATTGGCTCAACCAAACGAAATTCTGCTCGTAGTTGATGCCATGATTGGTCAAGAAGCGGCCAATGTTGCCCGTGAGTTTAATGCTCAGTTGGAAGTGACTGGGGTCATCCTTACCAAGATTGATGGGGATACTCGTGGCGGTGCTGCTTTGTCCGTTCGCCATATCACTGGTAAACCAATCAAGTTCACTGGTACAGGTGAAAAGATAACAGATATCGAAACCTTCCACCCAGACCGTATGTCAAGCCGTATCCTCGGCATGGGGGATATGCTGACCTTGATCGAGAAAGCTTCTCAAGAATACGATGAGCAAAAAGCCCTTGAAATGGCTGAGAAGATGCGTGAAAACACCTTTGATTTCAATGATTTCATTGATCAATTAGATCAGGTGCAAAACATGGGGCCAATGGAAGACTTGCTCAAGATGATTCCAGGTATGGCTAACAATCCAGCCCTTCAAAATATGAAGGTAGATGAGCGTCAGATTGCGCGCAAACGTGCCATTGTGTCTTCGATGACACCTGAGGAGCGTGAAAACCCTGATCTGTTAAATCCAAGTCGTCGCCGTCGTATCGCTGCGGGTTCTGGAAATACCTTTATCGAAGTCAATAAATTCATCAAGGACTTTAACCAGGCTAAACAGCTCATGCAAGGTATCATGTCTGGAGATATGAATAAGATGATGAAGCAAATGGGAATCAATCCAAATAACCTCCCTAAAAATATGCCAAATATGGGAGGCATGGATATGTCTGCCCTTGAAGGCATGATGGGACAGGGTGGCATGCCAGATATGTCAGCTCTTGGAGGAGCAGGAATGCCAGATATGAGCCAGATGTTTGGTGGTGGACTCAAAGGTAAAATCGGCGAATTTGCTATGAAACAGTCTATGAAACGTATGGCCAACAAAATGAAAAAAGCTAAGAAAAAACGTAAATAAAAAGGGAAGCAGAAGTGCTTTCCTTTTTTATATAAAATATGTGCTTTCTATGATTAGACAATTTTCTTAATCGAAAAATTGACTAAATAGAAAGAGTGATTTCAAAGCCTTGCATCCATTCGGATTTTACTGTAATTTCGATTTTTAAAGCATCTGCTAACTGTTTGACCAGATAGAGGCCCATGCCTGTTGATTTTTTCCTGGTATCTCCCGAGTCTCCTGTAAATCCTTTTTCAAAGATATGAGGGAGGTCGCAAGCTTTAACTCCGCAGCCATTATCCCTAATAATCAGACTTGTGCACCCCTTGTCCTTTGACATAGAAATACTGAGTTCGGGCTTGTCAGAGCTATATTTAAGGGCGTTGGCGAGGATTTGAGAGAGGATAAATTCAAAACTGCGTTGATCGGTGTAGCATATTCCTTGTATGTTTTCTACCTTAATCGTAAATTTCTTTTCTTTGAGTAAGGGATCAAAATTTTCCAATAGATCTTGGATACATTCTTCCAAGTCAAGGTCTTCAAATAGAAAATCATTTTTCTCACTTTTCACCCTGTAATAGAATAGGATCTGTGATACATTTCCTTGGATTTGATTTCTCACATAGTCCAACTTAAAAGCTGTATCCTTCGGCAACTGGTCGCTTTGATTGTCTAAAAGGAGGGAAAGAAGCGACAGAGGGAGTTTGATTTCATGAGCCCATTTTTCAACATAGTCCTCATACTCGGCTAGCAATGAGTTGAGTTTTCCTATTTCAGCTTGCTTTTGATAAAGTGTATCTGCCATTTTTTCAATGCTTTCTTTCTCTGAGGCACTTGATAAATGCAATAATTCCAGCTCAGTATCGACCTTGGGATTGGCTATGAAGGCTTTATAGGCAGCGGATTTTTTTCTTTCTTTTCTTATCAGTAGGAATGATAGGATGAAAAAGAGCAGGACGGTGGCTAAAATATAGAGAAGGATGAGGGCCTGAAACATTCTCACATCTGAAAGCCAAAGCAGGACAGCTGTAAATAGATCAAATGCTAAGAGAACAAGTAACCAAGGTAGGTAAGCAGTAAGATAGTTTAGATTATGTTTCATCTTGCCTTTCCTCTTCCAATTTGTAACCAATACCTCTGACAGACTTAACTTGAAGGGCAATGCCAGCCTGTTTCATCACCTTTTTGAGCCTTGCAATATTTACTTGAAGAGCATTTTCATCGATGAACTCAGTTGTATTCCACAGTTTCATGCTTAGTTCTTCTTTTGTGACGACAGAATCAGTTGCCACTAATAAGGTTTCTAACAGTTTCCCTTGATTTTGGGGGAGTAAAATCGAATGTCCGTTGATATAAAGGGTATAGGTATTTCGATCCAGCAGGAAATTATCTTTTTCAAGTAGATTTTGTCTGCCTTCATAGCGTTTCAAGATATTTTCTATACGTGCCAAAAATCTTTCTTTCTTGAAAGGCTTTGTTAGGTACTCATCTGCCCCTAATTTTAGGGCGTAGATCTTATCTTTTAGTTGTTCACGGGAGGTGAGAACCAATATGGGCACAGAGCGTTTTGACTTGAGATTTTTACAAATTTGAAAACCTGTTTCTCCTGGCAAATTCAAATCCAGTATGATTAGATCCGTATCGTATTGTAGCACTTGCTGGCTTGTATCTTTGAAGTCAGTCAACTTATCAACTTGATAACCCGCTTTCTCTAACAAGATGACAATTTCATCTCGAATCAAGGCTTCATCTTCAATAACGAGAATATGCTTCATATCGGTTCCTCCTTTTCCTAATTTATTCTATCTTATTCATCTCTTTTAGGTTCCATTAAGGACAACAAGTACTTGTTGCTATTTTTCTTTACAATTCTTATATAGATGATTTCAAATCCAGTTAAGAGAAGTACTATCAGCATGGCTGTGATAAATTTCTGCCCCATGGCCATTCTTGCGCTAGCGGGTACTATTCCTGTGAGGAGGGAGCTTACTCCGAAGCTACTACTGATAAGTGCAAGGGCTATTGGCAGACCAAAATACCAATTGATTTGCTTTTCTGAAGATTTACAAAGAGTTTCGTAGTTTGCTCCAAGATGGATTAAGGTCTGGTATCGTCTGTAGGATTGTCTTTGTCCCATCAAAAACTGAACGCCGATGATTGTATTTGCGACAACAAGGAAAATGATAGCCAGATAGATGGTGACATAGCTGGCAGAGATAATGTAAAATAATTGTCTTCCCATATTTTGTATATAGCTTTCATAACCAAGAGAGGTTTGATTTAGCTTTTCATTGGTGTCTGAGATAGCTCTCATCAAGCCTTTTTCCTTGACTAGCTCAGGAGCCAAGATACCACTAACATAATTTGAATACCGACCATCTGTATAGCTCATAAAGGTTTCATCTGGGACTATGAGGGCTACAGAAATGGTTATTTCACGATCCGTTACGATTGGCAAAGACTCCACATCTCCAATTAATTTTACATCATTTCCCATGACTTTGATTTGAGGCTTTGTCTTTAGGACAGAGTTGACGAGACTTTCATCTGGCAGAAAATCTTTCCCCATATACAGGTAGGCTTCCTTACTAGTTAATTCTAGAGGAGGGAGGTTTGCAGCCTTTCTAAGCTCATTGTATTCAGAAACTGGTATGAGGTGGGAAGTAGTAGACTGTTTAAATTTATGGAGCAAAATTTCCTTGTTCTTGCTGTCTTTTTGCTTTTTCAACTCCTTGATGACCTCTTCGAAGGACACGGACTCGTGTTCTTTAGTTTTGCCTACTTTAATTTGCAGAATCTTTGAAAACTGTGATGCCAGTCCAGCAGCTTCAAGCTCTTTTTTAACTGTATTTACATCAAGATTTTCATCTGTTTCCTGCTTGCTATCTCTAAATGTATAATCCAATACGTGGGTTTGATTGCCTGAATTGCCACTTGCAATGGCAACACCTGCTCCAAAGAGGCACAAGGCAGAGAAGATTAAGAGGGAGCAGATAGCCAGTATAGTTGAGCGCTGGATAACTAATTCCTGAATCTGTCTAAAATTATAGGCATGAAGTTTTCGATTCTTTCCAAGCTTGACCAAAAAGTCTATAAATAAACGCATACCAAAGAAGAATAGGATAGTTCCCAGAGTTCCTAAGAGAACGGTGATGCCCATTGTTATGACACTCTCCCAAGCTCGTCTACTCATACCCATGTAATAGGCTGTTCCAAGAAGCAAAATTCCGAGGACGGAAGCAAGAAGGTACACCCCCTTGGGGAGTAGTTTCTTCATCCCAGAAGGAGAATAGGATAGCAGGTTTCCGATTTCCTTATTGGCCGTCTTTGCACTTAAAAGAACAAAGACAGCTAATTTGACGGCTAGGAAGCCGATGACTGTATAGAGTAGAGCCGTGGTAGATAGAGAAAATTGATGCTCAATAATCCCTAGTCCCACAATTTTAGCGGTTATTAGGCTAATCAGTTCTGAAATTAAGATGGAAATAGGAAGGCCTATTCCAAGGGCAAGGACACTGTTTCTCAAATCCTCGAGTAGGAGCAGTAAGAACAGTTTACTTCTTCGCATTCCCAGTGTGAGATAGACACCAAATTCATGTTTTCTCCTTTCCATCTGCATACTGCTTGCGAAGTAGACTAGAAAAAAGAGAATAAAGAGCGTTGCTACATAAAGAATGGGAATCATGCTAAAGAGTTTATTTACAGCGTCACTTTCTATTTGTTTTAGAAAGAGCATCACATCTTGATGAGACAAAGAAAGGATGATGTAAAAGGAGATAATAGAAAGAATCATAGAACTGAAATACAAGCCGTTATTCTTTCGATCTCTCTTGCTATTTCTTGAGACTAATTTAGAAAACATTGCCATCACCTCCAGCTAGTGCAGCCATGACCTTTAGTATTCTGTGGTAAAAATCTTCTTGACTTTCTCTTGGATAATCGCGTCGGATTTCATGGAATAGTTTTCCGTCTTGGATAAACAAGATGCGGTTGCAAAAGCTGGCTGCAACGGAGTCGTGGGTAACCATGAGAATAGTGGTCTTTTCCATTTGATTCATTTCAGATAGTTTCTGCATCAAAATGCTTGCATTTTTTGAATCCAAAGCCCCTGTGGGCTCATCCGCAAATACAATCTTAGGGTCTAAAATCAAGGCACGCGCAGCAGCGACCCTTTGCCGTTGACCACCCGATAATTGAGATGGGAACTTATCCAGAAGTTCAGAAATATCCAGATATTGGGAAAGCAATTCTAACCGAACCTTGCTTTCGTTGTCATCGACCTTATGCAAAGACAAGGGAAGTAAAATATTTTCTTTGGCTGTTAGATTGTCCAAAAGCTCAAAATTCTGAAAGAGGTAGCCAATTTCCTTGCCACGATAATCAGCTAACTGACTACCTTTTAACTGACCTAAATCCTTTTCTTGCATTTGAATGGAACCGTCAGTTGGCTTGATGATAGTGGCGAGACAGTTAAGAAGTGTTGTTTTCCCAGATCCGCTACTCCCCATAATCCCTAGGAACTCGCCTTTTACAACTTGAAAAGATATGCCGTTCAAGGCCTTGGTGATATTCGGTTCTTTTCCATAATGCTTTTTTAATGATTCTACTCGTAAAATTGTTTCCATGTGAAACACCTCCATCTTTTGTTACTTTCATTATAATATGAATCAGAGTAGAATAACACTTACGGATGATGTAAGAAATCTTTATCATTAGGTTATTGGAGCTATACTTACTATATTATAGCATGGTTTCAAGGATTTAAAAAGAGGAGTTGAGAGTCGAGAAATTTTCCTAATATTGAAATTATAAAAAATAATACCACTGTAGTCCATGCTCCAGCAGTATTATTTTTTATTTTATAGGAAACTCTACTCCCACTCAATTGAGACTGGTATATCCCTATCCCTTGTAAATCAAGGGTTTAGAAGGGTTATATACTTCAATGGGGGGATTTTTCGGGGGGATTGATTTTTTCATATGTTGATTTCAATTAAATTTTACTCTTGTTTCTGATGCGGTTTGTATGGTAATTGCATTTGTAAGTACTTGAGCTATCTCTTTATCAGCACCACTGTACAAGTACTAATGATAGTCAGCTATCAGGAACATATTCATACGAAAAAAGCGGTATTGATGGTTCTGAAATGGGATTCGAAGACGAAGAATTGACATTGCATTACGAACTAAAAGTAAGTGGTGATGAAAACATATTTAATATCAATCTCCTTTCAGAGAGAGGCAATAATGTGAAGTACCTCTATTCCGAGAAAGTAGCTATTGATACAGACAAACAGATTATCAGTGATAACAATGGTACTGAGCTGAAATATTCAGTTTCTGGAGATTCTGTAACAATGCCTGATTTAGCAGGAGATAGTGGTGAAACAGTAACATTAAGTAAATAGAATAAACCAAAAAAGAGAGCTTGATATGTAATCTATCAGGCTCTATTCTTGTAAGTTTGTAAGTAATATTTTATATTAATCATCTAATTACAGTTTTTTTACATTTTTTATTAATATTTCTGTATTGTCAATTAAAAATTTCCCATCATTATTACTAATAAACTCATTGATATATTTAAGAATACAAACATAATGATTATAGTAAACGTTATATGTATTTACATCTAAACAGAAGTGAGTTAAAGCAAATTTAACATGGTCAGTTCGTTTAATATCGGTGAAATCTACGATTTTTGCTCTATTGGCATCAATTTTCTTTCCTAGAGCATATCTATTCGGAATTTCGTTATTATCACTATTATGAATGATACTATAGTCATTCATAATGGGTGTATTTACTTTAAAATTTTTAAAAAAATGTTCTCTATTAATAAAAAGATTATGGGATTTTAATTCCTTAATTAATTTAATAATGGGTACATACAGGTTTGTGTTAAACATATTAATAGAGGTGATTCTATCTAACTCGTTTGTTAATAATTTAATTTGCTCGTCATAGCTTGTAAATAAGTTAAAACCCAGCAATTCATGCGAAAGTAGTCTATTTATTTCTGTAGGAGTCATATTTAAAACATTAGTAATTGCTTCAAAAGAGCAGACAGTTTCACTTCCATATAAAACCTTTATAATTCTTGATATGATATTAATAAAGCATGAATAGATTTTTATACTATAAAAGTCACTAACTTCTTGGACTTGTTCTAAAGTATAGTAATTCTTATCAATTATTTGTTTAAATATATCAGCTAACTTTTTCCTTGTTTCGGAAATATTGGATGTTTCATAAGTTAGAATTCGTCTATTACGTAAATCGAAAGGTAGTTCTGAAACATCGCCAAAATCAGAATTGAACACACAAATAACTCTATCCCACCCTAGACACTTTACTGCATATCCTAATTCAAATAATACGTTAGGGTTAGGAGTTCTTTTACCATTTAAACTACTGTTTATAATTGATATATCTGCTATAAATAGGCCACACTTATCAATTTTGGTTAATATTGAATCAACAATATCTGGACTACCTAGAACACCTTTTGTATCCCTGTCAATTTCAGTGATAAGAGAGTACGGAGAATCTTGGTTCATTTTTTTCAATGCTAATTTTATAGAATTCTCAATTAAATTTCTATTTGTTTTATTCGGTAAGTCAGATTGCCATGAAAAGAATATTGTAGTCATAAAAAGCTCCGATAGTTAATCAGTAGAATATTATTTGTGAATGAATTTGGTTAGCAATAACTACGATGTTTGAGTTCCTCATTTATTTTGATAATATAGAAAATTAATATGAGCAGAATGAGATGATATTCATACTCATATTGCTGAATAGAATCATAAATAGGTACTCCATGCAAATACTTATTTCTGATTCCCCAGCTATTGTCATATGATTTGTTATTTAGGACAAAATTCAAATAATTAATTTCTTGAATTGAAAATAAGGTATCCGAAAATATTAACCATCCATTATCAAGCATCCTATCAGCACTGAGTTTTTCAGATTCAGATAAAGATATACTATTAACAGAGCCATATAAGAATATTTTTTCTAAAAGACTTATTTGGGACATATCTTTAAAAGATATAACACCTGTATCATTTTGGCAAATTCCAGCATCTATTAGTAGTTTTATGTAATCTATTTGATATTCATGAAAATTTGCATAACTCAAGCATTGTTGTGAAATTAATTCCTTAAAGTTGCTTCCTTTGTATTCCTCATTAATAAAATGAATAGGACTTTGGTCAGAGAATAATAAATTAACAATCTGTTGAATATTATTATCTGAATTATTCATTGAGAAGTATTTTCTTTTAGTAAAACTCTGCAAAGATTCAATTGAAGGAGTAGAAGTAATATTATATAAATTTACATCAATAAGCCCTTCTTCACTCAATAATTTGTATTGTTTTCTTAATGATTCTTCGATTCTAAAAAGTGTTGCTGTTTTATTTCCCGTTGTTTCTGAAATTGAAGGCACATCAAAATGTATCCAATCAATACCGTACTGATTAGTCAGGAAAATATCGAAAAACCAAGTAATGAAATCTTCAATTCTTAGACTGAATTTCTGTAGTATTTTTGATAAAGCAATCAGTTTCATCACGTATAGTTGATGCTTGACTGAGAAGTAAAAACCAAATTTATAGTGATTTCTAGTCGAAATGCCTAACGTTCTTTCAAGTACGCCCATCTCTAATTGAGGAAAGCTTGCTAATGCAAAAGTACCAACACTTGTGCTCAGTTCAAAGTCTTTACAAAAATAGTCTAATATATTTTGAAAATTATGTTTTTCAAAAAGTTTAGCACTATCTATAAAAGTTGATAATGTATATTCATATTGTTTTGGCCTAGCTCCACCTGTTGCGACTGCAATAGGATTATACAAACCTTTTTCAATTCCCTCAATATGAAGCTCCCTACTCTTTTTAATTGCGTAATAGTACGCTTCCTTCTTTGTATATACTCTAATATCAACTTGAATTCCAAAATCCTTATCATTAAAACTAGAATTAAATTCTTGAATTTTTTTGTTAATCAACAGTTTTAGTTTATCTGTAAGTTGAAAGTATCTATTCTTATCGAAACCTTTTATAGGGTTTCTTAAAATTTTTAAATAATTTATATTCACATCGGGGTCACAAATATATTTTTCAATTAAATCATTCCACTCTAAATTTGTGATATTACTTGGGATAACATTTTTACATGAATTTGAATCTACAAAATTATCGAGTAATATTTCAAGATGAGAGGGTGAACTCAGAAAAAATTGCTTAATGAAAGTAGGATACTTTTTTAGAAAATAGGTATTTTTTAAGAGATGACATAAATGTAGATTGGATTCTATAAAATATTGCACAAACTCTACTTCACTAATTTTTTGACCATAGTTAAATAATGTAAATATCTCAAAAAAGTCTTCACGATAGTTATATTCGCTTTGTAGAAGTTTTATGTTATTTAAAATCTCATCTTTCGGAGCAGAACCAAAATAATTATTTTGTAGTTGAATCATCGAAGGAAGAGTTTTCTTTATTTCTTCAATATAGCTTAGCGACCAGTCAATTGAAAAAACCTCATTTTCTATGAATTTGATAATATTATAAAATTCAAGGGCTTCCAAAAAAGAATTTAGGCTATAAGAATTCGATAAATAAGCATCTAAAATTTCTTGAATTCTTGGAAAATAGAAACCGATAGATAAGTCATTTACATCATAAAATTTTACTCTAGAAATCATATATATTTTTTACATTTGAAAAATAAAATTACGTGCTATAAAAATACTTTGTACTTTTTATTATAAAAATCCCTCCAAAAATGTTGGTCAAAAAAATTTTTAACTAACTTTTCGGGGGGATTTAGGGGGGAATCAAACGAAGATACACCCTTTTTAGACTATTTTGTTCCTGCTAAACTGCTGTAGAATCGCTATTTTGAAGGTAAATCAAGCCTCTCCATTACTCCCACTCAACGGTTGCTGGTGGTTTACTTGTAATGTCGTAGACGATACGGTTAACGTGGTCTACTTCGTTTACGATACGTACTGAGATTTTTTGAAGAATTTCCCAAGGAATTTTGGCAAAATCAGCTGTCATACCATCTATAGAAGTGATGGCACGAATGGCGATTGTGTAGTCGTAAGTACGACCATCCCCCATAACACCGACTGAACGAACACCTGTATTAACTGTGAAGTATTGCCAAATATCGCGGTCCAGACCAGCTTTAGCGATTTCCTCACGAAGAATAGCGTCTGACTCACGAACAGTTTCTAGTTTCTCTTCAGTGATTTCACCCATGACACGGATAGCAAGCCCTGGTCCTGGGAATGGTTGACGCCATACGATGTGGTCTGGCATACCAAGTTCTGTACCGAGAGCACGAACTTCGTCTTTATAAAGAGTGTTCAATGGTTCAATCAATTCAAACTGCATGTCTTCTGGAAGACCACCAACATTGTGGTGTGACTTGATAGTTTGAGCTGTATCTGTACCAGACTCGATAACGTCTGTATATAACGTACCTTGGGCAAGGAATTTCACATCTTTGAGCTTGCTTGCTTCGTCATCAAAGACATAAACAAACTCGTTACCGATGATTTTACGTTTTTGCTCAGGATCAGAAACACCAGCAAGTTTATCAAGGAAGCGTTTTGCAGCATCAGCTTTGACGATATTCAAACCAAACTTACCACCAAGCATGTCCATAACTTGGTCAGCCTCACCCTTACGGAGAAGACCGTGGTCTACAAAAATACAGATCAATTGATCGCCGATTGCTTTTTGAAGAAGAACTCCAACGACAGAAGAGTCAACACCACCTGATAGACCGAGAAGAACACGCTTGTTGCCTACAGTTTCGCGGATTTTCTTAATCTGCATCTCGATGAAGTTATCCATTGACCAGTCGCCTTTAGCCTTACAGATATTAAGGGCAAAGTTGCGAAGGATATCATTCCCATATACAGAATGGCGAACTTCTGGGTGGAATTGGATACCATAAATGTGCTTTTCTGGGTTTTCAATAGCTGCATAAGGACAGTCAGCAGAAGTTCCAGTACGAACAAAATCAGCGGGAATTTCTGTTACAGCATCGCCATGGCTCATCAAAACAATCTGTTCTTCAGGAGTCCCTTCAAAGAGGGCAGAAGTGGTATGAGTAAGTGGTGATTGGCCATACTCACGGTTACCAGCATCACCTGCAGGGACAACTTTTCCTCCAAGTTTATGAGTTAAAAGTTGCATACCATAGCAGATTCCTAAAATTGGAATACCAAGTTCAAAAATTCCTGGGTCAATATCAAATGAACCATCTTCGTATACAGAGTTTGGTCCACCAGAGAGGATGATCCCTACAGGGTTAATCGCACGAACCTCTGCAGCTGAAATTTTATGGCTTTTTAGCTCTGAAAAAACACCAATTTCACGAATACGGCGTGAAATCAGCTGGTTGTATTGGCTACCATAGTCCAGTACGATGATTTTTTCGACATCTTTCAAATCAGTTGAAATGTTGCTCATCTTTTTCCTTTCTCAAAAGAAATATCTTTTTCAATATTTTATCATAAATGAGGGTGAATTACCAACTAAACAAGGCAAAGTTTGACTTTTTCTAATTAAATACGGTACAATAGAGAAAATATAGAAAAGAAGTGAAAAGCATGTTACCAGCTTATATGAAAATCCACGATCAGATCAAGAAGGATATAGATGAGCATCATTGGAAAATCGGAGAGAGACTTCCAAGTGAGCGAGATTTAGCGGAACAGTTTCAGGTTAGTCGGATGACCTTGCGACAAGCTATCTCTCTCTTGGTTGAGGAAGGAGTTTTGGAGCGTCGTGTAGGAAGTGGAACCTTTGTCTCTAGCACTCGTGTCCAAGAAAAAATGCGAGGAACAACCAGTTTTACAGAGATTGTCAAATCTCAGGGGAAAGTTCCTTCCAGTCAACTCATTTCTTATAGAAGAACCATTCCCAACGAGCAGGAAGTGGCTAAGCTAGGGATTACTCCAACAGAGAATATTATTCGCATGGAACGGGTACGTTACGCTGACCAAGTTCCGCTAGTCTATGAAGTCGCATCCATTCCTGAGAAATTTATTAAGGATTTCAAAAAAGAAGAAATCACCAGTCATTTCTTCCAAACATTGCAGGAACATGGCTACCGAATTGGCAAATCCCAACAGACCATTTATGCGAGATTGGCTAAGGAAAAAATTGCTCACTATCTAGAAGTCGAAAAGGGGCATGCCATTTTAGCCTTGACTCAGGTCTCTTATCTTGAAGATGGGACGGCTTTCGAGTATGTAAAGAGTCAATACGTTGGCGAGCGCTTTGAATTTTATCTTGAAAATAACTAGTCTCAGAGGACTAGGTTTTTCTTTTCTCAAAAGATTAGAATTGTCAAAACAATCTGTCTAGGCTTGATTTTATTCATTATTTACTATAAAATGAGAAGGAAAAACGTCAAACTTTTATATTGCAAATAGGAGAAAAAATGACAAAAACATTAAAACGTCCTGAGGTTTTATCACCTGCAGGGACTTTAGAGAAGCTAAAAGTAGCTGTTCAATATGGTGCGGACGCAGTCTTCATCGGTGGACAGGCCTATGGTCTTCGTAGCCGTGCAGGAAACTTTACCTTTGAACAGATGGAAGAAGGCGTCCAGTTCGCAGCCAAGTATGGTGCCAAGGTCTATGTGGCTGCCAACATGGTTATGCACGAAGGAAATGAAGCTGGTGCTGGAGAATGGTTCCGTAAGTTACGTGACATCGGGATTGCGGCCGTAATCGTATCAGATCCAGCCTTAATCATGATTGCAGCAACAGAAGCACCAGGTCTTGAAATCCACCTCTCTACTCAAGCTAGTGCGACCAACTATGAAACTCTAGAGTTCTGGAAAGAGCTTGGGTTGACCCGTGTGGTCTTGGCACGTGAAGTTTCAATGGAAGAATTGGCAGAAATTCGCAAACGTACAGACGTTGAGATTGAGGCCTTTGTCCATGGAGCCATGTGTATTTCTTACTCAGGTCGCTGTACGCTCTCAAACCACATGAGTATGCGTGATGCTAACCGTGGGGGTTGTTCTCAGTCTTGCCGTTGGAAATACGACCTCTACGATATGCCATTTGGTAAAGAACGTAAGAGTCTTAAGGGTGAGATTCCAGAAGAATTTTCGATGTCAGCCGTTGACATGTCTATGATTGACCATATTCCAGATATGATTGAAAATGGTGTAGACAGTCTGAAGATTGAAGGTCGTATGAAGTCCATTCACTATGTTTCGACAGTAACCAACTGTTACAAGGCAGCTGTGGATGCTTATCTTGAAAGCCCTGAAAAGTTTGAAGCCATTAAGCAAGACTTGGTGGATGAGATGTGGAAGGTTGCCCAGCGTGAATTGGCAACAGGATTCTACTATGGTACGCCGTCTGAGAATGAGCAGTTATTTGGCGCTCGTCGTAAGATTCCTGAGTACAAGTTTGTCGCTGAAGTCGTTTCTTATGATGATGCGACCCAAACAGCAACCATTCGTCAACGGAACGTAATCAATGAAGGTGACCAAGTTGAGTTTTACGGACCAGGTTTCCGCCATTTTGAAACCTATATCGAAGATCTTCATGATTCTAAAGGCAATAAAATCGACCGCGCTCCAAATCCAATGGAACTCTTGACAATCAAGGTTCCACAACCTGTTCAGGCAGGCGACATGGTCCGTGCTCTCAAGGAAGGTCTTATCAATCTCTATAAGGAAGACGGGACAAGCGTTACAGTTCGTGCTTAGATAAGGAAAAGTGAATGATTCAAGCTAATGGTTTATTGGTATATGATGAAAGCAGGTGTGTTCACTACCATAGTGTAAAGGATATCGTCTCCCTCCAGTGTTATGAATGCAGGAAATACTACGCTTGCTATCAGTGCCACAATGCTATGGAAACGCATTTGTTTTCTCCTTATCCCTTGACGCTTTCTGAGGATCGCCCGATTTTATGTGGGGCTTGTAAGAGGACAATGACTTTTCAAGAATACCAAAAACAGATGGTTTGTCCTTATTGTAGCGCTCCATTTAATCCAGGTTGTAAACAACATCATTCATTTTATTTTAAATAGACAAAAATAGATCCAAGTTTTTAAGCTTGGGTCTTTTATTTTGCTTCAAAAACCTTAGTAAAAATACGGAATTTCTTATGGTAACAGGTGAAAAATTTCTATACAATCGTACTAAAAATAGTAAAATTAGAAATAAATTATCTGAAACGCTTTCAATGTTAGTAAAAAGTTGACAAAAACAAATTTTAGGACTAAACTAAGTAAGTAAATTTAAATAAAAAAGGAGAATTCATCATGAATTTAACATTTTTCGGTCTATGTCTTGCCTGTATGGGTGTATCTCTTGCAGAAGGATTTTTGATGAACGGTTTGTTCAAATCTGCAGCACGCCAACCAGATATTATCCCACAATTGCGTAGTTTGATGATCATGGGGATTGCGTTTATCGAAGGAACATTCTTTGTAACTCTCGTATTTTCATTTATCATCAAATAAAGAGAAGTATAAAATGGAAAAGGGAGGATTCTAGATGGAAGAAAGTATCAATCCAACCATCAATATTGGTCCTGTTACCTTTGATTTGACCTTGACAGTATTGACCTTGCTGTCAGTAGTCGTTATTTTTGGCTTTATCTATTGGGCAAGTCGGAATATGACTGTAAAACCCAAAGGAAAGCAAAATGTACTAGAGTATCTCTATGACTTCGTAGTCGGATTTACAGAACCTAATGTAGGCTCACGGTACATGAAAGATTACTCACTCTTTTACTTGTGTTTATTTCTTTTTATGGTTATCGCAAACAATCTTGGTTTGATGGCGAAACTTCAAACTACAGATGGGACAAACCTTTGGACATCGCCAACTGCAAATCTCCAGTTTGACTTGGCTTTGTCATTTGGAATTATCCTGATGACCCATATAGAAGGAATTCGTCGCCGTGGTGTTAAAAAGTATCTGAAAGGCTTTGTTACCCCAGGTTTTATGACACCGATGAATCTCCTTGAAGAAGTCACGAATTTCCTATCACTTGCTTTGCGGGTATTCGGAAATATCTTTGCCGGAGAAGTGATGGCTAGTTTGCTGATCACACTTTCTCATCAGGCTCTTTATTGGTATCCAGTCGCATTTGTTACCAATCTAGTCTGGACGGCGTTTTCTGTGTTTATTTCCTGTGTTCAGGCCTATGTATTCACAGTCTTGTCTTCTATGTATCTAGGAAATAAAATTAATGATGAAGAGTAGAAAGGAGTAAATGATGCACGTAACAGTAGGTGAATTGATTGGTAACTTTATTTTAATCGCTGGCTCTTTTATCCTTTTGGTCGTCTTAGTTAAAAAATACGCATGGTCAAACTTGACGAGTATCTTTGAAGAACGAGCTGAAAAGATTGCTGCTGATATTGATGGCGCTGAACAAGCTCGTCAAAAAGCAGAGACTCTTGCTCAAAAGCGCGAAGATGAATTAGCAGGTAGTCGTAGTGAAGCTAAAACTATCATTGAAAATGCTAAAGAGACAGCTGAAAAGAGTAAATCAGATATTTTGGCTGAAGCTAAGCTAGAAGCTGGTCGCTTGAAAGAAAAAGCGAACCAAGAAATTGCGCAAAACAAAGCTGAGGCTTTACAAAGTGTTAAGGGCGAGGTGGCAGATTTGACAGTTAGCCTAGCTGGGAAAATCATCTCACAAAACCTTGACAGTCATGCCCATAAGAAACTCATTGATCAGTATATCGATCAGCTAGGAGAAGCCTAATGGACAAGAAGACAGCAAAGGTAATTGAAAAATACAGCATGCCTTTTGTCCAATTAGTGATTGAAAAAGGAGAAGAGGACCGGATTTTTTCAGACTTGGATCAAATCAAACAAGTCGCAGAAGAAACGGGCTTACCTTCTTTTTTAGCTCAGGTAGCAGTTGATGAGTCAGATAAGGAAAAAACAGTTCGTTTCTTTCAAGACTCTGTCTCACCTTTAATGCAAAACTTTATTCAGGTTCTGATTTACAATCACAGAGCAAATCTTTTTTATGAAGTAATTGCAGATTGTTTGAATCGCCTTGAAAAAGAGACGAATCGATTTGAAGTAACGATTGCCTCCGCTCATCCATTAACAGATGAACAGAAGGAACGTCTGCTCCCTTTGATTGAGAAAAAAATGTCTCTGAAAGTTCGGACTATCAAAGAACAAATCGATGAAAGTCTAATTGGTGGTTTTGTCATTTTTGCCAATCACAAGACAATTGATGTGAGTATTAAACAGCAACTTCGTGTTGTTAAAGAAAATTTGAAATAGAAAGTGGTGTTCTTTTGGCAATTAACGCACAAGAAATCAGCGCTTTAATTAAGCAACAAATTGAAAATTTCAAACCCAATTTTGATGTGACTGAAACTGGTGTTGTAACCTATATCGGGGACGGTATTGCGCGTGCCCACGGACTTGAAAATGCCATGAGTGGAGAGCTCTTGATTTTTGAAAATGGCTCTTATGGTATGGCGCAAAACTTGGAGTCTACAGATGTTGGGATTATCATCTTAGGTGACTTTACGGATATCCGTGAAGGGGATACAATCCGCCGTACAGGTAAAATCATGGAAGTCCCAGTTGGTGATAACTTGATTGGACGTGTTGTGGATCCACTTGGTCGTCCAGTTGACGGTCTCGGAGAAATCCATACTGACAAGACTCGTCCAGTAGAAGCATCAGCTCCTGGTGTTATGGAGCGTAAGTCTGTTTCAGAACCATTGCAAACAGGTTTGAAAGCTATTGACGCCCTTGTACCGATTGGTCGTGGTCAACGTGAGTTGATCATCGGTGACCGTCAGACTGGGAAAACAACCATTGCGATTGATACAATCTTGAACCAAAAAGGTCAAGATATGATCTGTATCTATGTTGCAATTGGACAAAAAGAATCAACCGTTCGTACACAAGTAGAAACACTTCGTCAGTACGGTGCCTTGGACTACACAATCGTTGTGACGGCTTCTGCTTCACAACCGTCTCCATTGCTTTTCCTAGCTCCTTATGCGGGAGTAGCTATGGCAGAAGAATTTATGTACCAAGGGAAGCATGTTTTGATCGTATATGATGATCTTTCAAAACAAGCGGTAGCTTATCGTGAGCTTTCCCTCTTGCTTCGTCGTCCTCCAGGTCGTGAAGCCTTCCCAGGGGATGTTTTCTACCTTCACAGCCGTTTGCTTGAGCGCTCAGCTAAAGTTTCTGATGAGCTTGGTGGTGGATCAATCACAGCCCTACCATTTATTGAGACACAAGCAGGAGATATCTCTGCTTATATCGCAACCAACGTGATTTCAATCACAGATGGACAAATCTTCCTTGGAGATGGTCTCTTCAATGCGGGTATTCGTCCAGCTATTGATGCAGGTTCATCTGTATCTCGTGTAGGTGGTTCCGCTCAAATTAAAGCCATGAAGAAGGTTGCTGGTACTCTTCGTATCGACCTTGCTTCATACCGTGAGTTGGAAGCCTTCACTAAGTTTGGTTCGGACTTGGATGCAGCAACTCAGGCTAAGTTGAATCGTGGTCGTCGTACGGTTGAAGTTCTGAAACAACCAGTTCATAAACCATTACCTGTTGAGAAACAAGTAACCATTCTTTATGCTTTGACACATGGTTTCTTGGATACGATTCCTGTAGATGACATTGTTCGTTTTGAGGAAGAGTTTCATGATTTCTTTGATGCACAACATCCAGAGATTTTGGAAACTATTCGTGAAACAAAAGACTTGCCAGAAGAAGCAGTCTTGGATGCTGCGATTACAGAGTTTCTCAATCAATCCAGCTTCCAATAAGAATAGAGGTGTCAGATGGCAGTATCTCTAAATGATATTAAAACAAAAATCGCCTCAACAAAAAATACTAGTCAAATCACTAATGCCATGCAAATGGTATCGGCTGCCAAGTTAGGTCGCTCTGAAGAAGCAGCACGCAATTTTCAAGTTTATGCTCAGAAGGTTCGTAAGCTTTTGACGGATATTCTGCATGGTAACGGATCTGGTGGTTCTAACAATCCAATGCTCATCAGTCGTCCAGTTAAGAAAACAGGCTATATCGTTATTACTTCAGACCGTGGCTTGGTTGGAGGTTATAATGCTTCCATCCTTAAAGCTGTGATGGAGCTGAAAGAAGAATATCATCCAAATGGTGATGACTTTGAAGTTATCTGTATTGGTGGTATGGGAGCTGACTTTTTCAAGGCTCGTGGCATTCAGCCAATCTATGAATTGCGTGGCTTGGCTGACCAACCAAGTTTTGATGAAGTTCATAAAATTATTTCAAAAACGATTGAAATGTATCAAAATGAACTCTTTGATGAACTCTATGTCTGCTATAATCACCACGTCAATACGCTTACCAGCCAAATGCGTGTGGAGCAAATGCTTCCGATTGTTGACCTTGATCCAAATGAAGCGGATGAAGAGTATAGCTTGACCTTTGAGTTGGAAACGAGCCGTGATGAGATTCTAGAGCAATTGTTGCCACAGTATGCTGAAAGTATGATTTACGGGGCTATTATCGATGCCAAGACAGCTGAAAATGCCGCTGGTATGACAGCTATGCAAACAGCGACTGATAATGCTAAGAAGGTCATCAATGATTTGACAATCCAGTATAACCGTGCCAGACAGGCGGCGATTACACAAGAAATTACAGAAATCGTAGCGGGGGCTAGTGCCTTAGAATAAGGCCTTACCCTGTACGTATCAAAATGAACTTAGGCCCTAGGTAAACTAGGAACCGACAGTATCTTATATAGAATAGGAGAAGGAGATGAGTTCAGGTAAAATTGCTCAGGTTATCGGACCCGTTGTAGACGTTTTGTTTGCGGCTGGGGAACCACTTCCTGAGATTAACAATGCACTTGTCGTCTACAAAAATGACGAAAGAAAAACAAAAATCGTCCTTGAAGTAGCCTTGGAGTTGGGTGATGGTATGATCCGTACGATCGCCATGGAATCAACAGATGGTTTGACTCGTGGAATGGAAGTTTTGGACACAGGCCGTCCAATCTCTGTGCCAGTAGGTAAAGAAACTTTGGGACGTGTCTTCAACGTTTTGGGGGATACTATTGACTTGGATGCTCCTTTCGCTGAAGACGCTGAGCGTCAGCCAATTCATAAAAAAGCTCCAACTTTTGATGAATTGTCTACCTCGTCTGAAATCTTGGAAACAGGGATCAAGGTTATCGACCTTCTTGCCCCTTACCTAAAAGGTGGTAAAGTTGGACTTTTCGGTGGTGCCGGAGTTGGTAAAACCGTCTTGATTCAAGAATTGATTCACAATATTGCCCAAGAACACGGTGGTATTTCAGTATTTACCGGTGTTGGGGAACGTACTCGTGAGGGGAACGACCTTTACTGGGAAATGAAAGAATCAGGCGTTATCGAGAAAACAGCCATGGTATTTGGTCAGATGAATGAGCCACCAGGAGCACGTATGCGTGTTGCCCTTACTGGTTTGACAATCGCCGAATACTTCCGTGATGTAGAAGGCCAAGACGTGCTTCTCTTTATCGATAATATCTTCCGTTTCACTCAAGCTGGTTCAGAAGTATCTGCCCTTTTGGGTCGTATGCCATCAGCCGTTGGTTACCAACCAACACTTGCTACGGAAATGGGTCAATTGCAAGAACGTATCACATCAACTAAGAAGGGTTCTGTAACCTCTATCCAGGCCATCTACGTGCCAGCGGATGACTATACTGACCCAGCGCCAGCGACAGCCTTCGCTCACTTGGATTCAACTACAAACTTGGAACGTAAGTTGGTACAATTGGGGATTTACCCAGCCGTTGATCCGTTGGCTTCAAGCTCTCGTGCCTTGGCACCTGAGATTGTTGGAGAAGAGCACTATGCAGTTGCTGCTGAAGTCAAACGTGTCCTTCAACGTTACCATGAATTGCAAGATATTATTGCCATCCTTGGTATGGATGAGCTTTCTGATGAAGAAAAGACCTTGGTTGCTCGTGCTCGTCGTATCCAGTTCTTCTTGTCACAAAACTTCAACGTTGCGGAGCAATTTACTGGCCAACCTGGTTCTTATGTACCAGTAGCAGAAACGGTTCGTGGTTTCAAGGAAATCCTTGAAGGGAAACATGACCACTTGCCAGAAGATGCCTTCCGTGGAGTTGGTTCAATCGAAGACGTCATTGCTAAGGCAGAGAAAATGGGATTTTAAGAGGTGATCTATGGCTCAGTTAACTGTCCAGATCGTGACACCAGATGGCCTCGTCTATGATCACCATGCCAGCTTTGTATCGGTACGAACTCTGGATGGTGAGATGGGGATCTTGCCACGACATGAAAATATGATTGCGGTTTTAGCGGTTGATGAAGTAAAGGTAAAACGAATCGATGATGATACTCATGTGAACTGGATTGCAGTGAACGGAGGGATTATCGAGATTGCCAATGACATCATTACCATTGTAGCCGACTCAGCAGAGCGTGCTCGTGATATCGATATCAGCCGTGCTGAACGTGCTAAACTTCGCGCCGAACGTGAAATTGAAGAAGCTCAAGACAAGCACTTAATTGACCAAGAACGACGCGCTAAGATTGCTCTTCAACGTGCCATTAACCGTATTAATGTCGGAAATAAACTATAATCAAAAAATGAACTTGAATCTCAAGTTCATTTTTTGATTATCTTAGTTCGCAAAGTGGATGCAGACTGCTTCTGGGACATGGAAATCGTTAGAAAGTTCTGCAAGACGACCACTTTCAGGATTACGCTTAAAGACGGTTGCGTTATCAGAATCTTGATGAACAGCAATGAGAAACTCTTGATCAGGAGTTAGGTCGAAATCACGTGGATTTTGTCCATGTGTTGGAACAATCTCTAATAATTCCAGACTACCATCAGCGAGGATTGTATAGACTGCAATGGAATCATGGCCTCGGTTGGATGCATAAAGGTATTTCCCATCTTTTGAAAGACGAATGGCTGCAGTAGCATTGAATCTCTCATAGCCGTCTGGTAAGGTTGAAATGACTTGCATGCGTTCAAATTCACCAACCCCATCGTAAATCAAGACTTCAATGGTACTATTTAGTTCGCAAATGAGATAGGCAATCTTATAGTGGTGGTGGAAAACGATGTGGCGAGCACCTGCTCCAGACTGGCTGTGATAAGTGTGGAGCTTACTTAGTTTTCCTTCTAGGCTAACATCGTAGGTCGTTACTTCGTCCGTACCGAGGTCACATGTGATGAGATACTGGTCAGGTGTTAGATTCGTAAAGTGAACATGTGGGGAAGTTTGGTTTTCATGAGGACCATGTCCACTATGCTGATCCAGGTCCGTTTGGATGAGACTACCATCTGCTTGGCGCTGATAAACCAGAACTTGGCCTTTGTGGTAGTTGGCTCCGTAAACGAGATTGCGCTTTTCATCCACTGCCACATAACAATGGGGAGCGCCTTCTTCAACCACATGATTTAACAAAGTACCATCGGTCTTGTAAGCAGCGATTCCCCCCAAGCCATCCTGACTTCCTACGGTGTATAAGTGTTGCTGTTGGTCAAAGGCAAGGTAGGTCGGACTTGGTTCAGCAGCAAAGAGTTCAAGATTTGCAAGCTGGCCTGTTTCTGTATCAAAATCTGCCTTGTAAATCCCTTTAGATAAGCGACGAGTATAAGTTCCAAAATAAACAGTTTCTTTCATGTCCATACCTCTTAATAATGATAAGTTCATTATACCACAAAATGACAGTCAGGAAGTGTTCGTTTAATCTATGTAAGCACTTTAATAAGAGTTATTTTAGTCTAAAAATGGTATAATGAGAGAACGACAGAAAGGATGTATTTATGGAACATAAAGAGAAACATTTTAGCCTATCTTGGTTTTTCAAGTGGTTTTTAGATAATAAAGCTATCACTGTATTTTTAGTAACCTTGTTACTGGGGCTTAATATTTTTATTCTAAGTAAGATTAGTTTTATCTTTTTACCAGTTTTGGATTTTTTAGGGGTTGTGATGTTGCCAGTTATTTTATCTGGTTTACTTTATTACCTCCTCAATCCGATTGTTGACTGGATGGAGAAACACAAGATCAATCGCGTTCTTGCTATCAGTATAGTTTTTGTCATTATTGGACTTTTTATCATTTGGGGTCTGGCAGTCGCTATTCCAAATCTGCAACGCCAAGTCTTAAATTTTGCAAAGAATGTACCGACATATCTTAAGGATGCTGATATGGTTATCAATGACCTTGTAACCAAGCACTTGCCAGATGATTTTAGACCTCAGTTGGAGCAGGTTCTTGCAAATGTTTCTACAGAAGCAACGATATGGGCCAGCAAAATTTCTTCTCAAGCCGTCAACTGGGTCAGCGCCTTTATCAGTAGTGTTTCTCAGGTGATTGTAGCGGTCATTATCGTACCCTTTATGCTCTTCTATCTCTTGCGCGATGGAAAAGGCTTGCGAGATTATTTGACTAAGTTTATTCCAACGAAGTTAAAAGAACCTGCGGGTGAAGTCCTATCGGATGTCAATAAACAGTTGTCAAACTATGTTAGAGGACAGGTTACAGTTGCTATTATTGTAGCCATCATGTTTATTATTTTCTTTAAGATTATTGGTCTCAGATATGCTGTGACTCTTGGTATTACGGCTGGTATCCTCAATCTAGTACCTTACCTGGGTAGTTTCCTTGCCATGCTTCCAGCTTTAGTTCTTGGCTTGATTGCAGGACCAGTCATGCTTTTAAAAGTCGTCATTGTCTTTATTGTTGAACAAACGATTGAAGGTCGCTTCGTTTCTCCACTTATTTTAGGTAGTCAACTGAACATCCATCCGATCAATGTTCTCTTTGTTCTCCTAACTTCAGGATCTATGTTTGGTATTTGGGGAGTCTTGCTGGGAATCCCTGTCTATGCCTCTGCCAAGGTCGTTATCTCAGCTATCTTTAACTGGTACAAAAAAGTCAGCGGTTTGTATGAAGAAGAAGGGGAGGAAATCAAGAGTGAACAATAGTCAACGCATGCTTCAGGCTTTGGATGAACAGGATTTAAGCAAAGCGGATCAGTTTTTTCACAAAGCCCTCGAAACAGATTCAAGTGAAGTTCTCTATGAACTAGCAAGCTATCTAGAGGGAATTGGATTTTATCCTCAAGCAAAAGAAATTTACCAAAATATCATTACAGAATTTCCAGAAGTGAATCTGAACTTAGCCAGCATTGCTAGCGAGGATGGCAATGCTGAGGAAGCCTTTGCTTACCTTGAGGAAATCACACCTGAAAGTGACTGGTATGTATCGGCTTTGGCCTTGAAGGCCGACCTCTATCAGTTGGAAGGATTGACAGATGTAGCACGTGAAAAGTTACTGGAAGCCTTAAACTACTCAGATGAACCGTTATTAGTTTTTGGTTTGGCTGAGTTGGATAGTGAGTTAGGAAATTATCAGGAAGCTATTCAGAGCTATGCTCAATTAGACAATCGCTCCATCTATGAGCAAACGGGTGTCTCAACCTACCAACGAATTGGCTACGCTTATGCCCAGTTAGGCAAGTTTGAAGCTGCTACAGAATTCTTAGAAAAAGCTTTAGAACTAGAATACGATGACCAAACTGCCTTTGAACTGGCTAGTCTTTACTTTGACCAAGAAGAGTATCAAAAATCAACTCTCTACTTTAAGCAGATTGATACCATTTCACCAGATTTTGAAGGATATGAGTATGGTTATAGTCAAGCTTTGCACAAGGAACATCAGGTGGAAGAGGCCCTTCGTATCGCTAAACAAGGTTTGGAGAAAAATCCATTTGAGACTCGTCTCTTGCTATCTGCTTCTCAGTTTTCGTATGAATTACATGATCCTAGTGGTGCTGAGCAGTTTCTCCTTACTGCCAAAGAAGACGCAGAGGATACAGAAGAAATATTCCTTCGCCTTGCAACCATTTATATGGAACAAGAGCGGTTTGAGGATATCATCGCTCTTCAAAGTCAAGAACCTGAAAACCTCCTGACCAAGTGGATGATTGCACGCTCTTACCAGAAAATCGAGGATTTAGATAAGGCCTATGAGCTCTATCAAGAACTGTCATCTGACCTCAAGGACAATCCAGAGTTTCTGGAGCAGTATACTTATCTCTTGCGTGAATTGGGATATTTTGAAGAAGCCAAAGTGCAAGCCGAAGCCTATTTAAAACTCGTTCCAGATGATGTTCAAATGCAGGAACTCATAGAAACACTTTAAAAGTTATCTCTCTAAAAGAGCGTATCCGTCAATTTGGCAGATACGTTTTTTGAAAGAAATAGAATTTTTTTACAATAAACCTTGCTAAATTGTTTATTTATGCTATAATAGGAACAATTATTTTTAGGAGGTGCAGTATGTCTTATTTGTTTGAGATATTACCGAGTTTATTGAGCGGTGCAAGCATGACTTTACAGGTTTTTGTACTGGTCTTGATTTTGTCTATTCCCTTGGGCGTTTTGATTGCCTTTGCCTTGCAAGTCCATTGGAAACTCCTCCATTATCTGATCAACATTTATATCTGGATCATGCGAGGAACACCCTTGCTCTTGCAATTGATCTTTATCTATTATGTGCTCCCAAATATTGGGATTCGTTTGGATCGCCTTCCTGCGGCTATTATTGCCTTTGTTTTGAATTATGCGGCTTACTTTGCTGAAATCTTCCGTGGGGGGATTGATACTATTCCTAAGGGGCAATATGAGGCTGCTAAGGTCTTGAAGTTTAGCCCTATTGCCACAGTGCGCTATATTATCTTACCACAGGTGACCAAAATTGTTCTTCCTAGTGTATTTAATGAAGTCATGAGTTTGGTCAAGGATACTTCTCTGGTCTATGCTTTAGGGATTTCAGATTTGATTTTGGCTAGTCGGACAGCAGCCAACCGTGATGCTAGTCTGATTCCTATGTTCTTGGCAGGAGCAATTTACTTGATTTTGATTGGTATTGTGACTATCCTTGCCAAAAAAGTTGAGAAGAAGTACAGTTACTATAGATAGGAGGTTACCATGTTAGAATTACGAAACATCAACAAGGCCTTTGGTGGCAAACAAATCTTAACTAATTTCAGCCTATCAATTCCTGAAAAGCAAATCCTGGCAATCGTAGGTCCATCAGGAGGCGGAAAAACAACCTTATTACGTATGTTAGCTGGATTGGAAACTATCGATTCGGGAGAAATCTACTATAACGGCGAATCGCTAGCTTTAGACGAACTAGAAAAGCGCAACCTACTAGGATTTGTCTTCCAAGATTTTCAACTTTTCCCTCATTTATCAGTTCTGGACAATTTGACCCTATCGCCTGTGAAAACTATGGGAATGAAGCAGGAAGAGGCTGAGAAGAAGGCGCGTGGACTCTTGGAACAGTTAGGACTAGCAGGGCACGCAGATGCTTATCCATTTTCATTATCAGGTGGGCAAAAGCAGCGGGTGGCTTTGGCGCGTGCTATGATGATTGACCCAGAAATCATTGGTTACGATGAACCAACTTCTGCCTTGGATCCAGAATTACGCTTGGAAGTGGAAAAACTGATTTTGCAAAATAGGGAACTTGGGATGACGCAAATTGTGGTTACCCACGATTTACAATTCGCTGAAAATGTTGCAGATGTATTATTAAAAGTAGAGCCTAAATAGGAGGAAAAATGATGAAAAAATTGATGCTTGTATTAGTTAGTCTAATGACTGCTTTGTTCTTAGCAGCTTGTGGGAAAAATTCTAGTGAAACTAGTGGAGATAATTGGTCTAAGTACGAGTCTAACAAGTCTATTACCATTGGATTTGATAGTACTTTTGTTCCAATGGGATTTGCTCAGAAAGATGGTTCCTATGCAGGATTTGATATTGATTTAGCTACAGCTGTTTTTGAAAAATACGGAATTACGGTAAATTGGCAACCGATTGATTGGGATTTGAAAGAAGCTGAATTGACAAAAGGAACGATTGATCTGATTTGGAATGGCTATTCCGCTACAGACGAACGTCGTGAAAAGGTAGCATTCAGTAACTCATATATGAAGAATGAGCAGGTATTGGTTACTAAGAAATCGTCAGGTATCACAACTGCAAAAGATATGACTGGAAAGATTTTGGGAGCTCAAGCTGGTTCATCTGGTTATGCGGACTTTGAAGGAAAGCCAGCGATTTTGAAGGATATTGTCGCTAATAATGAAGCGAATCAATACCAAACCTTTAATGAAGCCTTGATTGATTTGAAAAACGATCGAATTGACGGCCTATTGATTGATCGTGTCTATGCAAACTATTATTTAGAAGCAGAAGGCGTTTTAAACGATTATAATGTCTTTACAGTTGGACTAGAAACAGAAGCTTTTGCAGTTGGAGCACGTAAGGAAGATACAACTCTGGTTAATAAGATAAATGAAGGATTTTCTAGTCTTTACAAGGATGGTAAGTTCCAAGAAATTAGTCAAAAATGGTTTGGGGAAGATGTAGCCACCAGTCAGGTGAAAAATCAAGAATAAGAAAAAGAGATTGAGTGTACCTCAGTCTCTTTTTGTATCAAAAAATCCTCTGGCAATCACCAGAGGACATTAGTTTATTTCATTGTTGGGAAGAGCAATACGTCACGGATAGTGGTTGTATCAGTGAGGAGCATGCAGAGACGGTCGATACCGATACCCAAACCACCTGTTGGAGGCATACCGTATTCAAGAGCCTCAATGTAGTCATAGTCGATACCTGTTGCTTCATCGTCCCCAAGTTCTTTAGCTTTAGCTTGAGCTTCAAAACGGCTAAGTTGATCGATTGGGTCGTTCAACTCGGTAAAGGCATTACCATATTCCTTGGTCATAATGAAGAGCTCGAAACGGTCAGTAAAGCGTTCGTCTTCAGGATTTTTCTTAGCGAGCGGTGAAACAGCTACTGGATGACCATAGACAAAGGTTGGTTGGATCAAGGTTTCTTCAACGTACTCTTCAAAGAAAGCGTTGATGATGTGACCAACTTCAGTGTAGTGTTTTTCAACTGGAACTTTCTTCTCAGCAGCGATAGCTTTTGCTTCTTCGAAAGTCATATCTTGCCAGAAATCAACACCAGTAATTTCCTTGATAGCATCCACCATATGAACACGTTTAAACGGTTCATTGATATTAATTTCAGTTCCTTGATAGTTTACTGGGCCATCACCTTTGACTGATTTAGCAGCATGTTGGATAATACCCTCAGTCAAGTCCATGATATCTTGGAAGTCAGCATAAGCTTGATAAACTTCGATAGAAGTGAACTCAGGGTTATGAGTGGCGTCCATTCCTTCGTTACGGAAGATACGGCCAATCTCATAAACGCGCTCCATACCACCAACGATAAGACGTTTCAAGTGAAGCTCAGTTGCGATACGAAGTACCATGTCAATGTTTTGGGCATTGTGGTGAGTGATAAATGGACGAGCCGCAGCACCACCGGCTTCGTTGTGAAGGACAGGTGTTTCCACTTCAAGGAAACCTTTTTGGTCTAGATAACGACGGATTTCAGAGATGATTTTTGAACGAGTGACAAAACGCTCAAAGCTTTCACGGTTAGAAATCAAGTCAAGGTAACGTTTACGGTAAATTGTTTCAACATCAGTCAAACCGTGGAATTTCTCGGGAAGCGGGCGAAGTGCTTTAGACAAGTGTGTAATGTGAGTTGCCTTGATAGAAAGTTCTCCCATATCGGTACGCATGACTTCACCTTCGACACCAAGGAAGTCACCGAGGTCAGCCTTTTTGAAAATTTCGTAGTTTTCTTCACCGACTTCGTCTTTACGAACGTAGATCTGGATTTGACCTTCTCGGTCTTGAAGATGGGCAAAGCCGACTTTCCCTTTACCACGTTTAGTTACTAAACGTCCAGCGATAGTAGCAGTTTCGTTTAATTCATGTAATTGTTCTTTATCGAGTTCTGCAAATTTCTCTTTAAGCTCTTGTGAGTTAGCAGTACGTTCAAAACGTTTTCCGAAGGGATCGATTCCCTGCTCACGGAGCGCAGCCATTTTTTCACGGCGAACGATCTGCTGGTCATTTAGTTCTTCCATATGTTCTGTTGACATGGGATCCTCCTAGTTTTACTCAAAATTTGATACGATGAGTCATTTTTTACGATACTCCCATTTTATCATAAATAGCAGAGAAATTCACGGATATTCTTTGAAAACTAAAAAGAACTTGACCATTGGGATCAAGTTCCATTATTTTTCTTGATAGGAAGTGTCATTCCATCTTTCCAGAGTGAAGGTTTCAAAATCCTTAGTCTCCAAAATTGTAAGACTGGCATTGGCCAAGCCTCCATCTTTGCGGAGGTGAGCCTCTTTATAGCCTAAGAGAGTACGAAGGCTAGCAGTGAGATTTGCCCCATGACCAACGATTAGAATGTTTTCAGCCAGACTTCCTTTCAGAGATTTGATAAATTGAATGGTGCGTTTGGTAGTACTGTAAAGGGATTCCGCTTCAAACATCCTTGTATCAAACTGAGCTAGATTGGAGCGAAAGGCCTTGATTTGTTGTGGATAGATGGCATTGAGCGTTGCGATTTTTAAACCTTCAAGTTTTCCAAGTTGCCATTCGCGCAGGTCAGGAATACTTTCTAAAGGACAGGGTGTCTGGAGTTGACTTTGGATAATTTCAGCAGATTTGACCGCTCTGGGTAAATCACTTGAATATATCTTATCAAAAGGTATTTCCTTGAGATACTGGCCAAGTTGCTTTAGGATATCAATAGACTCTGGAAGAAGGGGTGAGTCGCCACTAGCACCTTGAAAGCGACCTTCAAGATTCCAGAGGGTACGGCCATGACGGACAAAATAGAGTTTCATCACTTGTTTTCCTCCAAAATATCTGCAAAATCTGCTTTCACAAAGCTAGCCAAGTCTTGCGGAGCAATGATAATACTATGCCCGACTTCCCCAGCAGAGACGATCATCTTGTCCAAATCTAAAGCTGTTTTATCAATAAAAATAGGATAATTGTGTTTTTGGCGAATGCCGACGGGGTTATTTGCCCCATGAATATAGCCTGTCGTTTTTTCTAAGTCTTTCTGTGGAATCATGCTCACTTTTTTATTTCCAGAAACCTTTGCTAATTTTTTCTCAGCGAGGTGTTCTGTTATGGGGACGATTCCGATGATTGGGCCTGTCTTGTCTCCCAGCAGAGCCAAGGTTTTAAAGATATGTGTTCGGTCGTATTCAGGAGGAAGTTCTCCTTTAAGTGCATTGATTTGAATACCGATATGGTCGATACCCGCCTTGGTTAAGATTTGTTCGACCAAGGTTTTTTTATTCTTGACTTTCTTTGCCATTATTTATACTTATCCTCCAACTGACTCATCCAGATACCAAGCCAGATACCAAGCGCAAAGAAGAAGGCAATGAGAACATAGCTCACAATGGAAAGCCCAGTGTATTGGATACTTTCAGCATTTCCAGCATTTGGAATCAAAATTAAGAGAGTGCTCGACAGAACAATTCCAATAATAAAGTGATAAACACGGGAGTGGTAGTTGTTCAAGGCATGATCCATCAATTTTGAAAAGATAATGAGGGTTGCTCCTGCACCAATGCCGATAGGAAGAAAGGTGCCAAATAAATCAAAGGTTTTAAAACCAATCAGCATAGGAGCGTACAGTCCCAAAATCAAGAGGAGATTTGACGGACTTAAACCAGGAACCAAGACACCCAGAGCTAAGAGAGCACCCGCTAAGATGAAGTTTTCAAAACTTGCGCTGAGTGATCCTACGACAAAATTGAGAGCGTAAAGACCCAACCCAGAAATGATAAAGGTAGCCCAGAACCAGACTAGGTCAATCTTATCACGATCAGACTCCCGAGTAGATTCTTTAAGGAGGCTAGGAATTGTGCCAATGATAGCTCCTGCAAAGCTCCATAGAACATAGACTTGGTAATTTTCTAGCAAATATTCGACTGGATAAGAAAACAAACCAATACCTAGCAACATCCCGATAGCTACTGGGATAAAGTAAAGGACATTTGATTTAAAATCCTTAAAAGGATGAGCTAGAAAGCCGATCATTCGCTCGTAGATACCTAATATTGCAGCCAGAACTCCTCCAGAAATACCTGGCAAGATAAATCCTAAGGCGATGACTATTCCTTTAATAACTCGTGCAATCCATGAAAACATAATAAAATCCTCAATTTCATAAAATTCTTTCTCTATGCTATCAATTATAACACAGACGGGGAGAAAATGAAAAAACAAGTGAAAAAGTTTGTTATTTTCACTTGTCTTATGGTCTTAAAAATAGTTTTCTGAAGGTTTCTTCCTTCTCTTTAGCAGTGGAAATCAAATTGATGTCCAAATGATGTTCAAATCCAGCAATTCTTCCTTTAGAAGTGTACTGGTGGAGATCGTAGTCCAGATCAGTATTTGGCTTCGTTTCAAAATAACCAGAGTCCGTTCCATAGGAAGGGATCCAAATAGCAGTGAACTTTTCTGTATTGATACTATGCTCTTGCATGAAGTAAACCCCAATGTAGATGCCAATGTTTTTAGCGCCGAGAGCTGCCAGTTTGGCGCGAAAGGCCTCAACACCTTCATTCATATCAGACATTGTTTTTTCTTCAACATCTAACCAGTAGTAGCTAGGATTGTAGGGAGAAGCAGCATTATAGAAAACTTCAGCAGCTTTCTCTATATCTTCTTTACTTTTTCCAGCTACATAGGCATAAACCCCCACAGGGACATTCCGTTTTTGGAATTCTGATATGTGATTTTTATAAGCTTTATCGACACCATTGATAAAGGCAGCATCATTTGCTTCAGCATGCTGAGCCCCATTGTGCACGCGAACGATAACACCAGAAATGTTTTGAGATAAGGTGTCGTAGTTAATCTCCTCAGGTCTTTGCCAACCAGAGACGTCGATAATGGGTTTGTCAAGATTATGCAAGGCTTGTGTTTCAACTTGAAGAGCATTTGGTTTTGTTTTGATAGGATGATCCTCAAAACTTGGTCTATTGAGGAGTAAAATCGCTATGAAAATTCCAAATAAACTCAAAATAATAGCTGGATGAATTTTTTTTCTCATACTTATTTAGTTTATCGTAAAAATTTAAAAAAATCAAAGGAAACCACTTAGAAATGTAGACAAGTAGGGGAGATTTTCAGGAAAGCACCTGTTTGTTTGTTCTTTAAAAGTAAAATTATGGTATAATATAAGGGAATTTTTACAGAAAAGAGAATAGTATGTCAAATTATGCCATTATTTTAGCAGCGGGTAAGGGTACTCGCATGAAATCAGATCTTCCTAAGGTACTTCATAAAGTAGCAGGAATTTCGATGTTGGAACACGTTTTTCGTAGTGTTGGTGCTATTCAACCTGAAAAAACAGTTACCGTAGTGGGACACAAGGCCGAGTTAGTTGAGCAAGTCTTGGCTGGACAGACAGACTTTGTTACCCAGTCAGAACAGTTAGGAACAGGTCATGCTGTCATGATGGCAGAGCCAATCCTCCAGAATTGCTCTGGTCACACCTTGGTTATCGCTGGGGATACACCTCTGATTACAGGTGAAAGCTTGAAAAATCTCTTGGATTTCCATATCAATCACAAAAATGTAGCGACTATTTTAACGGCTGAAGCGGCAGATCCTTTTGGGTATGGTCGTATCGTTCGTAACGATAATGCTGAAGTCCTTCGTATTGTTGAGCAGAAAGATGCCACTGATTTTGAAAAACAAATCAAGGAAATCAATACTGGTACTTATGTTTTCGATAATGAACGTCTTTTTGAAGCTCTTAAAAATATAAACACCAACAATGCTCAAGGTGAGTATTATATTACAGATGTAATTGGTATTTTCCGTAATGCGGGTGAGAAGGTTGGTGCCTATACTCTGAAAGACTTTGATGAAAGTCTTGGAGTAAATGATCGTGTGGCTCTTGCGACTGCGGAAGCAGTGATGCGTCGCCGTATCAATCAAAAACATATGGTCAATGGCGTCAGCTTTATCAATCCAGAAGCAACTTACATCGATATTGATGTTGAGATTGCTCCTGAAGTCCAAATCGAAGCTAACGTTACCTTGAAAGGTCAAACGAAGATTGGTGCGGAGACTATTTTAACAAATGGAACTTATATCGTGGATAGCACCATTGGGGCTGGAGCTGTGATTACGAATTCCATGATTGAGGAGAGTAGTGTTGCGGACGGTGTGACAGTCGGTCCCTATGCCCACATTCGTCCAGGTTCAAGCCTAGCTTCTCAGGTTCATATTGGTAACTTCGTAGAAGTCAAAGGGTCGTCCATCGGTGAGAATACCAAGGCTGGTCATTTGACCTATATCGGAAACTGTGAAGTAGGTAGCCATGTTAACTTCGGTGCTGGTACCATTACAGTAAACTATGATGGGAAAAACAAATACAAGACTGTGATTGGTAACAATGTCTTTGTTGGCTCCAACTCAACCATTATTGCTCCAGTTGAATTAGGTGACAATTCTCTCGTTGGAGCTGGTTCAACCATTACCAAGAATGTTCCTGCAGATGCCATTGCTATCGGTCGTGGACGACAAGTTAACAAAGATGAGTACGCAACACGCTTACCTCATCATCCTAAGAACCAGTAGGAGTTTGTCATGGAATTTGAAGAAAAAACGATTAGTCGGAAGGAAATCTATCAAGGTCCTATTTTCAAACTAGTACAAGATCAGGTGGAACTACCAGAAGGGAAGGGAACTGCCCAACGTGACTTGATTTTTCACAATGGAGCTGTTTGTGTACTAGCAGTGACAGCTGAGGATAAAATCGTCCTCGTTAAGCAATATCGAAAGGCTATCGAGGCTGTTTCTTATGAGATTCCTGCTGGTAAACTAGAACTTGGTGAAAATGCTGATCCAATGGCAGCGGCACTTCGTGAATTGGAAGAAGAAGTTGCCTACATGGCTAAGTTAGAACTGTTGTACGATTTCTATTCTGCGATTGGATTTTGTAACGAAAAACTAAAACTCTACCTCGCTAGTGATTTGGTCAAGGTGGAAAATCCTCGCCCACAAGATGATGATGAAACCTTGGAAGTCTTAGAAGTAAGTCTAGAGGAAGCCAAGAACCTGATCCAGTCAGGTTATATCTGTGATGCCAAGACCATTATGGCGATTCAGTACTGGGAACTACAAAAGAAATAGAGGAGAAACCAATGGGAAAACCTTTATTAACAGACGAAATGATTGAACGTGCCAATCGTGGTGAGAAAATCTCAGGACCACCTCTTCAAGATGATGAGGAAACAAAGATCCTACCAACGTCTTCACAACAATTTGGTTATTCACGTTCTAGAGATCATGGTTTTAGTCAAGATACACTTACAATAGAAGTAGAGCCAACGATTCATAAGAGTCGTCGCATTGAGAACACTAAGAGAAATGTCTTCAACTCAAAACTCAACCGAGTCTTGTTTGTGGTGATTTTACTTTTGATTTTGCTAGTTTTGGCAATGAAACTCTTGTAATTGAAAGGAAATGAAATGAAAATTGGAATCATTGCTGCCATGCCAGAAGAGCTGATACATTTGACTCAGAATTTGGACAAACCACAAGAAGTCCAAGTCATGGGAAATACCTACTACATTGGCACTATTGGCAAGACAAAAGTTGCCCTAGTTCAGAGTGGGATTGGAAAGGTCATGTCGGCTATGAGTGTAGCGGTGTTAGCTGACCATTTCCAAGTAGAAGCCATCATCAATACAGGATCTGCAGGTGCTCTTGCAGAAGGGATTGCTGTCGGTGATGTCGTGATTGCGGATAAACTAGTCTATCATGATGTGGACGTGACTGCTTTTGGTTATGCTTATGGTCAGATGGCTGGTCAACCCCTCTACTTCGAATCTGATAAGAACTTTATCACTAGGATTCAAGAAAGTTTATCTCAAGTAGAACAGACCTGGCATCTAGGCTTGATTGCTACAGGGGACAGTTTTATAGCTGGAGATGATAAGATTGCTAGTATCAAGTCCCACTTTCCAGATGTTTTAGCAGTGGAGATGGAAGGAGCAGCCATTGCTCAGGCAGCTCAGGATCTTGACCTACCTTTCCTAGTCATTCGCGCTATGAGTGACAATGCCAATCACGAAGCCTCTATCTCATTTGATGAGTTTATCATTGAAGCCGGACGTCGTTCTGCCCAAGTTTTACTAGCCTTTTTAAAGGCCTTGAATTAAGCCAAAATTTGACAGTTTTTCTTGCTTATGATAAGATTTAAATAAAGAAAAGCTAGAAAACGTTTCAGAGGATATTATGAGTATTGAAATGACCGTCAGCGAGATTGCAGAGGTCTTAGGACTATCTCGTCAAGCAATCAACAATCGTGTCAAAGAACTTCCCGAAGAAGACACGAAAAAAAATGACAAAGGTGTAACAGTAGTTACTCGAAGTGGCTTAATCAAGCTAGAAGAAATCTATAAAAAAACGATTTTTGAAGATGAACCAGTCAGTGATGATGTCAAACAACGCGAACTGATGGAAATCTTGGTTGATGAGAAAAATGCTGAAATTCTTCGATTGTATGAGCAACTCAAGGCCAAAGACCAGCAGTTAGCAGAAAAAGATGAGCAGATGCGCATCAAAGATCGCCAGATTGCTGAAAAGGACAAACAATTGGACCAACAGCAACAATTAACTCTTCAAGCTATGAAGGATCAAGAAAGCTTGAAACTCGAGTTGGACCAAGCAAAAGAAGAAGTCCAAGCAACCAAAAAAGGCTTTTTTGCTCGCCTATTTGGAGGAAAATAAAGAAGCTGTTTGGGTTATTCACTAACCTAATAGCTTCTTTTCTTATTTATAGTTTAAATTGAGTCGGAATTGAGGTAAAAGATGGAAAAATTAAGAGACTATATCGCCTTTGACTTAGAATTCAATCAACACGAAGGGGTTACCCATTTAATTCAGGTATCAGCAGTTCGTTTTCAAGATGGTCATGAAATAGATGCCTTTGATTCTTATGTCCATACCAGCGTGCCTTTAAAGAGTTTTATCAATGGTTTGACAGGAATTACAGCTGAAACCTTGAAAGATGCGCCAAAAGTAGAGCAAGTTTTAAAATACTTTCAGGGATTTGTTGGCAACTTACCAATCGTTGGTTACAATGCAGCCAAGAGTGATTTGCCTATTCTCATGGAGCATGGCTTGGACTATCGTGATCAGTATAAGGTCGACCTATATGATGAGGCTTTTGAACGTCGTAGTTCCGACCTACACGGCATAGCTAACCTCAAACTACAAACTGTGGCGAATTTTTTAGGCTTTAAAGGTCAATCGCATAATAGTTTAGAAGATGCCCGTATGACAGCGCGTGTTTATGAAGCCTTTCTGGAGTCTGACGAAGGAAAACTATTATTAGAAGAACAGAGTAATCTATCCATGAATCCCTTTGGCGGGCTAGACTTATCTCAATTTCTAGACTAGGAGTGCTTATGAAACCTGAAAAACCTAAAAAACTAGGTTTTAGGAAAATTTACCTCAACCTAGATAAAGTTCTCTTCCTCTTTTTCTTAATTTTCATGATGGTGGAATATCTGTGGCTACCTCTCAATTCTTGGCTTGCTGGTCTTTTACTCAGCCAAACAGGCTATTTGTTTATTTCTTACAATAATATTTTTGCCATTATCACGAGTTCTCCTTTAATCAGTCTGGCCTTTCTCGTCTTGATTGTAATCAATCTTTTGGTGGCCTATTTCCAGATTTGCCTCCTCTTTATTGGAGCGCGCCACCTTCTCTACCACGAAAAGAGAACCTTGATTGAGTACAGTCGCAAAGTTTTCCAGCAAAGTTTTCTGTTCATGAAACGCTTGAACTTCTGTAAGATGGCCTTTGTTTTCTTCTACGTAGCCATGCTCTTTCCTTTTATCAGGAAAATTTTAAAAATTTATTACTTAAATAAAATCGTCATTCCAGACTTTATCGTGACTTATCTGGAAGACAAGTACTGGCTAGTAGGCTTGATGATTTTTGCATCTGCTTGGATTTTGCTCTATGTGTCTGTCCGACTCATGTTTGCCCTTCCGAAGATTCTCTTTGAAAAGAGGACTGTGAGAGAGGGAGTAAAATTTAGTCTGCAAAAGACAAAAAAACAAGTTCTCTTTTATGCTTGGAACTTGCTACTCATTATTATTAAAACCTATCTCTTTTTCTTTCTCCTCTTGACTCCCTTGCTATTGGGACAGATTGTAATTGACAATTTAACACAGAAAGAATCACTGATTCTTGGAGTTATCAACTTTGTCCTGATAAAGAACATCCACTATATGGCGTTGACCTATTTCCTTGTTAAGTTTGTCTCCTTTTTGACAGGTGAGGAACTGGAGATTATGCCAAGAAGAAAAAAAGACCATTTGATGAGATGGGGAGTGATGGGCTGCGCTAGTATCTTTTTTGCGCTGGAAGGTTATATCTATCTGGAAGCTCCTGTGACAAATACTCCTTTAGTCATTTCACATAGGGGCGTTTCAAATAAAAATGGTGTACAAAACACTGTACAGTCTTTGGAAAAAACAGCGCAACTGAAACCAGATTTAATTGAAATGGATGTGCAGGAGACCAAAGATGGTCAGTTTGTGATGATGCATGACGCCAATCTTAAGAACTTAGCAGGTATCAATGCCAGACCTCAAGACTTGACTTTGGAGGAGTTGACAGGGTTAGATATTTCTGAAAATGGCTATCGAACCAAAATATCTAGTTTTGATGACTATCTCAATCGCGCGAATGAACTTCATCAAAGATTGTTGATTGAAATTAAAACCAGTAAAAAAGATAGTCCACAAATGATGGAACGTTTTTTAGAGAAGTATGGCTCTATTATCAAGCAGTATGGTCATCAGATGCAATCACTAGACTATCATGTGATTGACCAAGTTTTGAAATATGATTCGACTATTCCAGCTTATTTCATCTTGCCTTATAATAGTATTTTCCCAAAAACCAAGGCAACGGGCTATACTATGGAGTATTCAACATTGGATGAATACTTTGTCACTAAACTTTGGTATACGGAACAAAAGCTTTATGTTTGGACCATCAATAGCTCTGACGCACTTGATAAATCGTTGCAGTTGTCAGTGGATGGGATGATTACAGATGACATGGAGATGCTACAGGAGACTTTAGCAGCAGCTCAGGAAGATCCAGAATACACCGATCTCCTTTTGAAAAAAGCTACGGAATTCTTTGATTTCTAACAGAGAAAAAAAGGAGAAGTGAACCTTCCTCCTTTTTCTGTAGGTGATTAGAATGGTAATTTTCCAGCGAAAGCACCTAGTTTTTTCTTAGTCGTTTCGTCGATTTGTTCTAGAGCAGCGTTAATCGCTTGAACGGTCATATCAGACAAGGTTTCTAGGTCTTCTGGATCTACAATTGCTGGACTGAAGTCAATACTAACAACTTTCTTATCTCCAGTTAAGGTCGCTTGGACAAGGTCCTGAGCAGATTTTCCAACAAATTGCATAGCAGCGAGTTCTGCTTGACTTTGTTCCATTTGTTTTTGAAGTTTTTGTGCTTGGCGCATCATGTTTTGCATGTTCATCATAGCGGTTTACAGTTTCCTTTTCTATTATTCTCCTAACCATTTTATCAATTTTAGGGATAAAAGTCTATTATTAGTTTAAAGCTAAATTTCAAGTTCAAGTTAGCCAGCAAGAAGCCTTCTCTGGGAGACTTGTAGTCCAAGCATCTTTTAGGATATTTGTTGATCCAATTTTCGATGAAGGCGACTTCTTTAGGAGTCGTTTCCTTAGTACCTTTAGGCAACCATCTACGAATAAGCCTGTTGTGATTCTCATTGGTTCCCCTTTTCCAAGAGGCATAGGGGTGTGCATAGTAGATATGCTCCTTAGAAAACACATCGGACAAGCGGTTGAATTCGGCTCCATTATCTGCCGTGATGGAAGGAATCTTGTATTGTCTTAAGATGAGTTTTAGAGCCCGATTGACCGACTCAGCGCTCTTATTTGGAATCAATCGAATAATTTGGTGTCTGCTCTTTCGATTCGTCAAAACGAACAAACAGTAGTTTTTCGTTCTCGTAAGTATCTCATAATGCCCATTCTCCAAGCGAAGATTGATAGCTTCAGGACGCTGTTCAATGGATTGCCCAACAGGTTTAAAGTTGAGGCTAGCTTGTTTCTTGACAGTCTTTCCTTTTCTAGGATACAGGAGGTTCTGTTTGGTTAGTCCTAATTTTCCATGATGAATCCAGTAGTAGATGGTAGAAATTCCCACGTTAACTCCCTTAGCTTTGACCATCATTTCAGGGGACAACTTTTGATTATGATAGTGGAGAATCTTTACTGAAAAAGACCTACTATCCAGTAGTCAATCCGACTGTACTAGTCCTTTTTCAGCTTATCTATGGTATAATAGGAGATAGATTTATCAATTGGAGTATGAAGGATTTTATGATTAAACTTGTAGCAACAGATATGGACGGAACCTTTCTTGACGGAGAGGGGCGGTTTGATATGGAACGCCTCAAAAACTTGCTTGTTTCCTACAAGGAAAAGGGGATTTATTTTGCAGTGGCTTCGGGTCGCGGTATCTTGTCGCTGAAAAAGCTGTTTGCGGATGTACGTGATGAAGTGATTTTTATAGCTGAAAATGGGAGCTATGTTGAGTTTCATGGTGAGGATATGTATGAGGCTACTATGTCTCGGGACTTTTACTTGAGCACTTTTGAAGCTTTAAAGAAATCGCCTTATTTTGATGAAAGAAAAATGCTCCTGACTGGGAAAAAAGCTTGTTATGTTTTGGACACGGTAGATGAGGCCTATCTCAAGTTTAGCCGTCACTACAATGAGAACATTCAAAAAGTAGCGAGTCTGGAAGCTATCACGGATGAGATTTTTAAATTCACCACGAACTTTACAGAAGATACGATAGAAGCTGGAGAGGCCTGGGTCAACGAAAACGTTTCTGGTGTGAAAGCCATGACAACAGGTTTTGAATCCATCGATATTGTCTTGGATTACGTTGATAAGGGTGTGGCTATTGTTGAGCTAGCCAAAAAACTTGGTCTAACCATGGATCAGGTCATGGCGTTTGGAGATAATCTCAATGACCTTCACATGATGCAGGTCGTCGGGCACCCAATCGCTCCCGAAAACGCGCGACCAGAGATTTTAGAATTAGCAGAGATAGTGATTGGCCACCATAAGGACCAATCAGTGATGGCTTATATGGAGGGTTTGTAATGGCAGATATTAAATTGATTGCACTTGATTTGGACGGTACTTTGCTGACAACGGATAAAAAGCTAACAGATCGTACTAAGGCGGTGCTAAAAGCTGCGCGTGATCGTGGCATCAAGGTCGTACTGACAACGGGACGTCCTCTAAAGGCTATGGATTTCTTTCTCCATGAGCTAGGGACTGACGGTCAAGAGGACGAGTACACCATCACCTTTAATGGTGGTCTGGTACAGAAAAATACGGGGGAGATTCTTGATAAAACAGTCTTTTCAATCGATGATGTGGCGCGATTGTACGAGGAAACTGAAAAACTCGGTCTGCCGTTAGATGCCATTTCAGAAGGAACAGTCTATCAAATCCAGTCGGATCAAGAAAGTCTCTATGCTAAGTTCAACCCAGCCCTGACTTTCGTACCTGTCGCTTTTGAAGATCTATCTAGTCAGATGACGTATAATAAATGTGTGACTGCCTTTGCCCAAGAACCTTTGGATGCAGCGATTCAACAGATTTCTCCAGAATTGTTTGGCCAATATGAAATCTTCAAATCGCGTGAACTCTTATTGGAATGGTCACCGAAAAACGTCCACAAGGCAACAGGTTTAGCGAAATTAATTAAACACTTAGGAATCGATCAAAGTCAAGTCATGGCTTGTGGGGACGAGGCCAATGACCTTTCCATGATTGAGTGGGCTGGTCTGGGGGTTGCCATGCAAAATGCAGTTCCAGCAGTTAAGGCAGTTGCCAATGTGATTACCCCGATGACCAACGACGAGGAAGCCGTTGCCTGGGCTATCGAAGAATACGTGTTAAAGGAGAACTAGAATATGGGATTATTTGACCGTCTATTCGGAAAAAAAGAAGAGCCGAAAATTGAAGATGTTGTAAAAGAAGCTCTGGAAAATCTTGATTTATCAGAAGAGGTTGAAGAAAAACAAACGGCAGTCGAAGAAACTTCTCAGGAAGAGACAGGAAGGGACAAAGTGGAAGCAACTCTTGCTCAAGAAGAACTTCCTCAGGTCACGACAGATGAGGCCATTGAACCAGAAGTAGTCGAGGAAACTGCTAAGGAAGAGCCTGAGCTAGAAGCTGATGAACTGGAGCAAATCCAAGAGACAGAAGAAGCTCTAGAAGAAGAGAACCAAGAAACAGAAGAAGAGCTAGCGTCTGAAGTTGTAGAAGAAGAAAGTCCTCAGGTTGAAGAAACCGTTCAGGAAAAATATGACCGCAGTCTCAAGAAAACGCGTACGGGATTCGGTGCTCGTTTGAATGCTTTCTTTGCCAACTTCCGTTCTGTCGATGAAGACTTCTTCGAGGAATTGGAAGAACTGCTCATCATGAGTGATGTCGGTGTTCAGGTCGCTTCAAACTTAACAGAAGAGCTACGCTACGAAGCTAAACTCGAAAACGCTAAGAAGCCTGACGCACTTCGCCGTGTCATTATCGAGAAATTGGTTGAGCTCTATGAGAAAGATGGCAATTACGATGAACAAATCCATTTCCAAGATGGTTTGACAGTCATGCTCTTTGTCGGTGTTAACGGTGTTGGGAAGACAACTTCTATTGGGAAATTAGCTCACCGCTACAAACAGGCTGGCAAGAAAGTCATGCTGGTTGCGGCAGATACCTTCCGTGCTGGAGCCGTTGCCCAGCTAGCAGAGTGGGGCCGTCGTGTGGATGTTCCTGTTGTGACGGGGCCTGAAAAAGCTGATCCAGCAAGTGTGGTCTTTGATGGGATGGAACGTGCTGTAGCAGAAGGAATTGATATTCTCATGATTGATACAGCAGGTCGTCTGCAAAATAAGGACAACCTCATGGCCGAGTTGGAAAAGATTGGTCGTATTATCAAACGTGTCGTTCCAGAGGCGCCACATGAAACCTTCCTAGCCCTCGATGCTTCAACTGGACAGAATGCCTTAATACAAGCTAAAGAATTCTCGAAAATTACCCCTGTTACCGGTATTGTATTGACTAAGATTGACGGAACTGCCAGAGGTGGTGTTGTTCTGGCTATCCGTGAAGAACTCAATATTCCAGTAAAATTAATTGGTTTCGGTGAAAAAATTGATGATATCGGGGAATTTAACTCAGAAAACTTTATGAAGGGTCTCTTAGAAGGCTTGATTTAACAGAAAGTAAATAATCCTGCAAGATTAACTTGCAGGATATTTTTGTTATTCTAAACGACCTTCTTCACGATAGGCGATATCTGGTTGCCAAGTCCATTTGGCTCCAAACTTCTCAAGTAAGTCAAAACTTGCTTGAGGCCCCATACTTCCGGCTTTATAGTCATGAAGTGGGGCACCATTTTCAGCCCAGAGCTCTTCGATACGGTCAATCAATTTCCAAGAAGCACTTACCTCATCCCAGTGGCTAAAATTGGTTGAGTTGTTGTTCAAAACATCGTAGATTAATTTCTCGTATGGATCTGGTGAGGCTCCAGTAGCAGTAGCATCTGTACGGTAATCCAGAGAGCTTGGTGCCAGGTTGAATTCTTCACCTACTTGTTTACCATTGAGGCTGAGAGAGAAGCCTTCAGCTGGTTGGATATAGATAGTCAAGATATTTGGTGCCAAAGGCTCACCAAAGATAGAGTCCATTTGCTTAAAGACGATATTGACATGAGTGCCTTTTTCTGTCAGGCGTTTACCAGTACGGAAGAAGAAAGGAACGCCACGGAAACGATCGCTGTCTACAAAGAAGGCACCAGAGGCAAAGGTTTCTGTTGTAGATTCAGGGTCGACATTTGGTTCGCTACGATAGGAAATGTATTTCATGCCATCGATTTTACCAGAGCGATACTGACCACGAATAAAGTGTTCTTTTAATTCTTCCTCACTTGGTTGGTGGAGATTTTTAAAGACCTTTATCTTTTCAGCACGAATCTCATCCTTTGTAAAGCTGGCAGGCTTGTCCATGGCTAGAAGAGATAAAAGCTGGAGAGTGTGGTTTTGAACCATGTCACGGAGGGCACCAGATTCATCATAGTAGCCACCACGTTCCTCAACACCCAAACGTTCCGCAAAGGTAATCTGCACATTATCAATGTGCTCACGGTTCCAAACATTTTCAAAGATCATATTGGCAAAACGAACCGCAAAGATACTTTGAATCATCTCTTTCCCCAAGTAGTGGTCGATACGGTAGATCTGTTCTTCGTCAAATGTTGCTAGAAGATCTTCATTCAGCTTACTTGCAGTTTCATAGTCTGTACCAAAAGGTTTTTCAACAATCAAGCGCTCAAAGCCTTTGCCGTCAACGATGTTTTCAGACTTGAGGTGTTTGGCAATGGTACCAAAGAATTGAGGAGCCATTGATAGGAAGAAGAGTTTGTTGTGATCCGTTTGGTATTTCTCATCAAGCTCAGCCTGTAATTCACGTAAAGCAATGTAATTATCAGTATCATTAACATCATGGCTTTGATAGTAGAAGTGGCTAGCAAATTCCTGGGCTTGCTCGGTACTATCTGCCAAATCAAGGATGGACTCGACAACTACAGATTCAAAATATTCCTTACTCCAAGGTCTACGAGCTGTTCCGATAACAGCAAAATGCTCAGAGAGATTGCCTGATTTATAGAGTCTGAAAAGGGAAGGGTAGAGTTTGCGTTTAGCTAAATCTCCACTCGCACCGAAAATTGTAACAATAACCTTTGATGACATCTAGCTACCTAATTTCTATATTTTTTCCTAGTTGGACTAGGGATGAGATTTTCTCATTGTCATAGCTTTTATTTTATCATAATTTTCAAAAAAATCAAAAATCCAATACGCAATTAAAAAAGTGTAAGGAGAACCTCACACTTTCGTTTTATACGTTTAAGACCTTGTCCAAAAATTCTTTTAGACGAGGGTGTTGCGGATTATCAAAGATTTGATCTGGTGTCCCATCTTCCAGAAATTCACCATCAGCCGTAAAGATAACACGGTTGGCTACCTGACGAGCAAATCCCATCTCGTGGGTTACAATAATCATAGTCATGCCTTGCTCTGCTAATTCCTTCATAACATTCAGTACATCTCCGACCATCTCAGGGTCAAGAGCGGAAGTTGGCTCATCAAAGAGCATGATATCAGGATTCATGGCGAGTCCACGAGCGATAGCTACACGTTGTTTCTGACCACCTGAAAGACTATCTGGATTGGCATTAGCTTTATCTGCTAGTCCAACCTTTTCAAGCAACTCCATCCCCAATTTCTCAGCTTCTTCTTTGGTCATTCGTTTATGTTCAATAGGAGCAAAAGTGATATTTTCTAGGACAGACATGTGAGGAAAGAGGTTGAAGTGTTGGAAGACCATTCCCACGTTTTCGCGAACATGGTCGACATTGGTTGATTTTTCAGTCAAATCATAACCATTTACTGTGATGTGACCACTCGTTACCTCCTCGAGAAGGTTAAGGCTACGGAGGAAAGTGGATTTACCAGAACCCGAAGGACCGATGATACAAACAACATCTCCTTCATAGAACTTAGTCGTAATGCCTTTTAAAACTTCGTTTTTTCCATAATACTTATGCAAATCATTTACATCAATTTTTAGTTTTGCCATTAACGAATCCTCTTTTCTAAGCGTTTCGCTAGTCTAGTCAAAAGCGTGATAATTACAAGATAGAAGATAGCAAGGATTGCATACATCTTGAAACTTTGGTAGTTACGGGCGATGATGATCTTACCAGTTTGGAAAAGTTCAACCAGACCGATAGCAGACACGATGGTTGTATCTTTAAGAGCGATAACGAATTGGTTGACGAAGTTTGGCAACATCAATTTAGTCGCTTGTGGCAAGATAATCTTTCGCATGGTTTTTCCATAAGAGATACCAAGACTTCGACTGGCTTCCATTTGCCCAACTGGAACAGCTTGAATCCCACCACGAACGATTTCAGCGATATAAGCAGCTGCATTGAGTGAGAGGGCTATGGTACCAGCTACAAAGTCGTTAATTGGACTTTGATGGCCTGTAATGGACTCGATGAAGTTTGGAATCCCCCAGAAGATGAAGGCAGCAAGAATCATCAATGGAATACCACGAATAACGTCAACAAAAATCTCAGAGATCAGACGAAGAGATTTGTATGGGCTAACGCTAAACATACCAAAGATAATCCCGATGACAATGGCGATTGCAAATGAGATAAGAGCTAGAGCAAGAGTGATTCCAAGTCCGCTAAGGAGTTGTTTGTAGTTGTTTTGAAGCAAGCCCCAGATGGTTGTTTCGTCAACCGTACTTGTAGAGTTAGATGATGTTTCGCTAGCTAGATACTTGTCAAGAATCTTTTGGAATTCTCCGTTAGCTTTGAGGTTCGCAAGTCCGTTATTGAACATCTGGATCAATTCTGGATTTGTACTTTTTTTAACCGCAAAGGCTGTTTCACCGATTGGAGTTCCAGCGATTGGCGTTTTCAATTTTTGACCTTGGCTGATAGAATATTTGAGAACTGGCTCATCATCCATCACGGCATCAATAGAGCCAGTGTTCAGACTGTCATACATAGATGCGCCATCTGCAAAGGTTTTAATCTTATAGCCGTATTTGCTTTGATTTTCAGTAAGGAACGTTTGAGAAGCAGTTCCGTTTTTAACACCGACAGTTTTATCCTTGAGGTCTTCATAAGAAGCAATTGTGCTTGATTCTTTCACACCGAGAATCGTATTTGCTGTGTAGTATGATTCTGAGAAGTCGAAGGTTTCCTTACGAGCATCTGTTACAGACATACCAGCAATGATACCATCTGCTTGTCCAGCTTGAACAGCACTAATGGCTGCGTCAAATCCTGGGTTGGTAATCTCAATTTCAAAACCTTGATCTTTGGCAATGGCCTTGATGAGGTCCATATCAATACCGGTGTATTGATTGCTTGAATTTTGAAAGACGAATGGGGCGAAAGATGAGTCGCTGGCAATAATGTACTTGCTTTTCACAGGAGTAGCTTTTTGTCCAGCAGCAGTAGTTGTTGTTGGGCTTGCCGTAGTTTTAGAAGCCGTCCACTTTTGGATGATTTGCTCCAAGCTACCATCTTTCTTCATTTGTGCTAGGGCTTCGTTAAACTCGGTAACCAAGTGTTCATACTTGCTCCCTTTCTTGACACCAAAGGCAAAGCTTCCAACAGCCTCACCATCCATATTGATGCTGAGATCTTGTCCTTGGTTAATCGCATACTCAATAACAGGTTTATCGTCCATGATGGCATTCACAGCACCAGCACTTAGACTGTTATTCATCAAATCACTTGTATCAAAGGTTTTAATAGAGAAGCCGTACTTATCTTTGATACTTTCGAGGAAACGTTGAGCGGCAGTTCCGTTCTTAACACCAACTGTTTTCCCGCTGAGTTCCTCATATTTGGTGATTTTATTTGCCTTTGTGGTAGCAATGACAACTTTTGTATCATAATAGGTATCAGACATGGTAAAGACATTTTCACGTTCTTTTGTTTTTGTCATACCTGCCATAATGGCATCTGCTTGACCTGACTGTACTGCATTTACAGCTGCATCAAAGCCAGGATAAGACATTTGGATGTTCCATCCTTTGATTTCTGCGACTTTATTGATAATATCAACATCAATTCCTTTATAGGTTTGATCTGAATCTTTAAACTCAAAAGGCGCGTAAGCTGTATCAGACACAATCTTAACAGTATCAGCTTTTACCATACCTAGTGAGAAAATGGGAAATAAAATGAGCAAATATGCTAGTATTTTTTTCTTCATTTTTAGTCTCCTTTTCCGAATATTTTCTCATTATATCAGAAAATGGATGAAAAGGCAAATTTTTATATTTTTGTGTCAGAAAATATAACATCTATATTTTCTTTTTCTTCTTGAATTGCTACTATAAAATGATATAATAATAGCATGTAATAGAAGAAATGAGGGTAGGAACATGAAGAATAAAAGAATATTTAAAGACTTCCAATCTTCCCAAATGAGTTTAAATATTTACACAAGTCCTTTGTTAGCCTTTGTTTTTGTCTTTATAGGAGAGTTTGTTGCATATACTTTGTATGGTATTAGCTTGTTAGCTCTCATCGGACTTGCTAGAAATTTTGGAGAGGCTGGTCAAAATCTTGCAACTTACTTGCAAACCTTGCAGCAGAGCTTGACGGATAAAACAAGTGACTTTCGTTTAATTTTAGCATTGCTGTCCTTTGGTTTTATTCTCAACACTGTGTTCAGATGGACTAAAAAAGTTGAGAAAAGATCTATTAGAACCTTGGGATTTTATAGAGAAAATTTCCTTAGCAGTCTTCTGAAAGGATTTGGCCTAGGTTTGGCACTTTTTCTTCTGACCTTGTTAGGTTTGGTGGTCTTGGGGCAATATCGTTTGGAATCCATTCGCTTGAATCCTTATTCGCTTACTTTTGTCGTCTTTACTATCCCCTTTTGGATTTTACAGGGGACAGCAGAAGAAGTGGTGTCCCGTGCTTGGCTTCTTCCACAATTGGCCTCAAGAACCAATCTAAAACTTGCTGTTGTCATATCTAGCATATTCTTTACCCTGCTTCATGTGGGAAATTCTGGTCTAACACCTCTATCTCTAGTGAATCTCTTCTTATTCGGAGTTGCCATGGCTCTTTACCTTCTCAAAACTGATACAGTTTGGGGGGTTGCAGGTATTCATGGAGCTTGGAATTTTGCTCAGGGCAATATTTTTGGCATTTTAGTTAGCGGTCAACCGTCAGGAACGTCTCTGATGACCTTTTTACCACAAGGCGATCAAGGCTGGCTATCAGGAGGCTCTTTTGGGATTGAAGGTTCTATCATGACAAGTTTAGTCTTGTTACTTCTGATTGTCTATCTCGCTAATCAATTAAAGAAAGAAAATGAAAGGATGTGACTTAGGTCCGTCCTTTTCTTCGTGAAAATGCTATAAGTATGCTAAAATAGGAATAGCACATGGAGAGAGGATTCTTATGATCAATCGAATTACAGATAATAAATTTAAACTAGTATCAAAATACGAACCTTCAGGAGATCAACCCCAGGCAATTGAGCAGTTGGTTGATAATATCGAGGGTGGAGAAAAGGCTCAGATTCTGATGGGGGCGACGGGTACAGGGAAGACCTATACCATGAGTCAGGTCATTTCCAAAGTCAATAAGCCAACTTTGGTCATTGCGCATAACAAAACCCTAGCTGGTCAGCTCTACGGAGAGTTCAAGGAATTTTTCCCTGAAAATGCTGTTGAGTACTTTGTGTCTTATTATGATTATTACCAACCCGAGGCTTATGTTCCTTCGAGCGATACCTATATTGAAAAGGACAGTTCTGTTAATGACGAGATTGACAAGCTCCGCCACTCAGCGACTTCAGCCCTTCTGGAGCGTAATGATGTCATCGTTGTGGCTTCTGTCTCTTGTATCTATGGTTTAGGTTCGCCTAAGGAATACTCTGATAGCGTGGTTAGTCTCCGTCCAGGTCTTGAGATTTCTCGTGATAAACTCTTGAATGACTTGGTTGATATCCAGTTTGAACGTAATGATATTGATTTTCAACGCGGAAGATTTCGTGTACGTGGGGATGTGGTAGAGATTTTCCCAGCTTCACGTGATGAACACGCTTTTCGAGTAGAGTTTTTCGGGGATGAGATTGACCGTATCCGTGAGGTTGAGGCTTTGACAGGTCAGGTATTGGGAGAAGTGGATCATTTGGCGATTTTCCCCGCCACTCACTTTGTGACCAATGACGACCACATGGAAGTTGCTATTGCCAAGATTCAGGCGGAGTTGGAGGAGCAGTTAGCTGTTTTTGAAAAGGAAGGCAAACTGCTAGAAGCCCAGCGTTTGAAACAGCGGACAGAGTATGATATTGAGATGTTACGTGAGATGGGTTATACAAATGGGGTTGAGAACTACTCTCGTCACATGGATGGTCGTAGCGAAGGAGAGCCTCCTTATACGCTTCTCGACTTCTTCCCAGATGATTTCTTGATCATGATTGATGAAAGTCACATGACCATGGGGCAGATCAAGGGCATGTACAATGGAGACCGTTCGCGTAAGGAAATGTTAGTAAATTATGGTTTTCGTTTGCCGTCTGCCTTGGACAATCGTCCTCTCCGTCGGGAGGAGTTTGAAAGCCATGTGCATCAGATTATTTACGTTTCAGCGACACCTGGTGACTATGAAAATGAACAGACCGAGACAGTGATTGAACAAATCATTCGTCCAACAGGACTATTGGATCCAGAGGTGGAAGTCCGTCCGACTATGGGACAGATTGATGACCTCCTAGGTGAAATCAATGCCCGTGTTGAAAAGAATGAACGAACCTTTATCACAACCTTGACCAAGAAGATGGCAGAAGACTTGACCGACTACTTCAAAGAAATGGGCATCAAAGTCAAGTACATGCACTCGGATATCAAGACCTTGGAACGGACAGAGATTATACGTGACCTACGCTTGGGTGTTTTTGATGTCTTGGTTGGAATCAACTTGCTCCGTGAAGGGATTGACGTACCTGAAGTAAGTTTGGTTGCTATTCTAGATGCTGACAAGGAAGGTTTCCTTCGTAACGAACGTGGATTGATTCAGACCATTGGACGTGCTGCCCGTAATAGCGAAGGGCATGTCATCATGTATGCGGACACGATGACCCAGTCTATGCAACGTGCCATTGATGAAACAGCCCGCCGTCGGAAAATCCAGATGGCTTATAATGAAGAGCATGGTATCGTACCTCAAACCATTAAGAAAGAAATCCGTGACCTGATTGCCGTAACCAAGGCAGTTGCCAAGGAAGAGGACAAGGAAGTCGATATCAATAGTCTCAATAAACAAGAACGCAAAGAACTCGTCAAGAAACTCGAAAAACAAATGCAAGAAGCCGTCGAAGTGCTTGACTTTGAACTGGCAGCTCAGATTCGTGATATGATGTTAGAAGTGAAGGCGCTGGATTAGATAGGAGAAAATGAATGAAAATTTTAGTCATCAATGGACATCCTGACAAGGGAAGTTTCTGTCAAGAAATTTTTCGAACGATTGTAGAAAATATTGACTCAAATCATCATGAGCTTGAATCTATTAACCTAAATGAGATAGATTTTGATCCTGTACTACGATATGGTTATCGAAAGCGTATGGAAGAGGACTCTTTCATACTTCGCTCTCAGGAATTAATCCAGTGGGCAGATCATTTCATTTTTGTTTATCCAATTTGGTGGAGTAGTATGCCTAGTTTATTGAAGGGGTGGATTGATCGTGTTTTCACGCCAGGAATTGCGTACTCTGCCAACAATAAAGGAAGTTTTATTTGGAACTACTTAAGAGGTCAGCAGTTTAAAAAGTTACTAAAAGGAAAAACAGCCAGTATTTATGCAACATCAATGGCACCAACATGGTGGTACAAAGTATTTTCAGGTTCTATCAATATCCCAGACAGTTATGGAATATCAGTATTAAAGAATGCTGTCCTAAATCACTGCGGTATTAAAACAAAGAAAGTTTCAATTTTAGGCGAGTTAGGGCGTGAGGTAAACACAAGTTCAACAAGACAAAAATATCTGCAAAAAGTAGCTGAGGAAGTCAAGGCGTTGGGGTAGAGAGGCCCTTAAGTCAAATTTAATTAGCCAAATTGCTATGTCCTTGTTTCAGTAGTCTAGATATGAAGAAGATGGTGAAAATGAATAAAAGAAATTCAAATACAAAAAAGAATCTACCAAGGAAAGAAAGTTTTCAGCATTGGCTAAATTCTCATAAAATTATAGGTTTCTTCCTAGTCCTTGGTCTAATCTTAGGAATAGGGCTAGGTATTAATTTTATTTTTAAAAGTCTCCCCCTTCCTTCACTATACAGAGATATTAACTATAGTTTTCCATTATATGTAAATCTTTTTTGTCTGGTCTACAGAATATTTGACTATTGGTTTCTAGATTTATCCAGGTTAAGGATGACTCTAACAAGATTTGCTGGATTGTTCATCTATCTTAATAGTATCGGTTTAGTGGTCCATCTGTTTTTCGGAGTTAGTGGGAAAAACAGTAAAGGGATTTTACCATCTCTCTTATCACTAGATTATCGCTACATCTGGTTTCCTATTGTAACTTACATGCTATTCTTTTTCTTAGGATTGGTCATTTTAATTCTTGCTAAACATTTAGAAAGGAAGAAATTGAAGAAATGATTGTAATGTCTCTTTCACCTATTCTTGCCCATATAGGCCATAATATATAATTTTCACTGTCAGAGTATCTTATCGTAATACCATGACTTAGTTAATGCTTTTATCGTGAAATTTAAAATAAAATACAACAAAGATACATTTTAATAACTTAGAAAGCGAGCAAATCTATGTCCCGTGCCCAAGCAACTATTTTAACCAACATCTGTCTAATCGAAGATCTAGAAAATAAGCGAGTAGTCATGCAATATCGCTCTCCTGAAAACAATCGCTGGTCTGGCTATGCCTTTCCAGGAGGACATGTTGAGAATGGCGAGGCCTTTGCCGAGTCTGTCATTCGTGAAATATACGAAGAAACTGGTTTGACCATTCAGAATCCCCAACTGGTCGGTATTAAAAATTGGCCCTTAGATACAGGTGAGCGCTACATCGTCGTTTGCTATAAGGCGACAGAGTTTACTGGAAATCTCCAATCCTCAGAGGAAGGAGAGGTATCTTGGGTGCAAAAAGACCAGATTCCAAACTTGGATCTGGCCTATGATATGTTACCTTTGATGGAAATGATGGAAGCACCTGAAAAGTCTGAATTCTTCTATCGCCACCGTACAGAGGACGGCTGGGAGAAAGAAATTTTCTAGTCTTTTACTAAATAACCTAGTTGATTCAAGGCCTCCTCTATATAGTGGAGGTCTTGTTGTGTCTCAGCTTCAACAAGGTGGTAATGGATGCCGTCTGTCAATTCAGAAAGTGGTCTAAAGTCAGAATTTTCAACTTGTTCCAGAAAGTGCTGGACATCTCGACGACAGGTGAGTTTGAGCAGAGTTTCAATTTCACCATAAACGGGATGATCAATTAAGATATTTTGAACGCGTCCGCCATTATCTACAATAGCTAGAAGTTCCTGACCGATTTCTTCCAGTTCATGTTTCACTTTAAAGAGTTTGTGAACGTAGGGGCTGGCATCATTTTCTTTGTAGATATAACCACGATTGGTGGATAGGATAGGAGCCCCATCTGCTCGGAGAATAGCGATATCCTGTACAATGACTTGGCGCGTAACATGAAAGTGCTCAGCCAAGGTTTGACCATTGAGAGCTTTTGGTGCCTCTTTTAACAGTTTGAGAAGAGCTTGTTTGCGATCCTTTGTCATAGTTTTTCCTTTTAGCGACGTTTTCGAAGCACTTTATAGACAGCTAGTGCTAATGTATAGTCTACCATACTATGGACAATTGTGCCAAAACCGACTAGGACAAAGAGAACATAAAACATATTTTCAACGTTTGTCCCTGAAGTAGCATAAAAGATGATACAAGCTAGTACTTCAGCGATAGCGTGAACAACACCCAAAACAAAGTTAAAAATCCAAGATGCCTTTGGTTTATCCAAGGTTTCAGGGAATTTTTTTAAGTAAAATGCTCCCAAAATACCAAAAACGATGTGAGAAAAGGCGCGCAGAACGATAACCATAGGGTAGCCTGCCATCAGGAAACCGAGACTCGAAGCAATAATCACAAAAGCAGCCATCAAAGGTGATAGGAACATGGCGATAAAGATGGCGATATGGCTTCCTAAAGTGTAAGAAGCTGGTGGGATGACGATTTTAAAGGGCATAATGATTGGAATCAAAATCGCGATTGCTGTGAGTAGGGCAGTCATGGTCATAAACTGCGTTTTTTTCCGTATATCCATAAGAACCTCCATATAACTGTATATACACAAGTATAGTACAATAAATAGATAGACATGTCAAGAATTTATTTTGATTCTATTGAAAATTTTCAAAAGTATAGGTGGTAGATTCAAAGGATTTTCATATATTTTCAAAATTTTGAACTAATGACTCCTTGGTAAATAACCATTTATGAATAGAAGATGAGCCTTTACTGGTGAAAACTAAAACTCCACCTTCAAGGCTGAAAGTGGAATTATGTTTATTTCTTCAATGTTTCGAGACGTGGGACAATTGCTACAGTTAGGATGGCTGAGATGACGAGTTCAGCAATTGAGTTTGTAGAGATGACAGTTGCTAGGAGTTTTTGGATATTGCCATCGAAGACATTTCCAAAAAGGAAGAATATTCCCCCGAGGACAAAGACGGTGTTGGTAAGGGAACCGAGAGCACCAGCAATGATGAGGCCTGTTCTGTTTTTCAATAATTTATAAACTAGGTAAGGAGTCAGACCAATCAAAATACGAGGTAGGATGGCAATCATTGCTGAATAGATGTTTCCGTTTGGTACAAAAGGTGAGAATAGGTAGCTGGTTGGAAGGATTGTAATCGTGTTAACCGTCAAGCTGAGTAGCCCCATCAAAAAACCGAGTGTAACACCAACTCGTGGGCCATAGATGATACTAGCAATGATTACTGGAATATGAACGATAGTTGGTTTGATTGGAAATGGGAAAAGATTAAATAGGAGAGAGCTCAAAAAGTGGATAACGAGCATAACCGCAAAAAAGATAGCAATTGGAGCAATGTTAGAGCGTTTGTTCATCGAGAGTTTCCTTTATTCTTTCTAATATAGTATTCAGGTCAGCTAGGGCGCCTTTGCCATGATCGCCACAGGCTAGTAGAGATTCCTTTGGAGAGATAATCTGATAACCATAGGTCTCTAATGTTTTTAGATTAGCCTGAGTCGCCGGATGGTCATACATTTTTGTATTCATGGCTGGTGCGAGTAACTTTTTGACATGTTCTGGCAGGGCAAGCGCTGTGCTTGTCACCATGTTGTCAGCAAATCCGTGGGCTAACTTTGCGATGGTATTAGCAGTAGCGGGTGCAACGATAAAAAGATCAGTTCTTTTACCTAGTTCGATATGATTGACTTGATCAGGATAGGGTTCCTTCATGACATCAAGGTGGACAAGATTTTGAGAGAGAACCTGTAGGGTCAACGGTTGGATAAACTCTGTAGCGGCTTGAGTCATTAAGACAGTGACATGATGGCCTTGTTTCTTCAAGGAACTGACGAGGTCAGCTGCTTTATAGGAGGCAATGGAACCTGTCACTGCGATGAGGATATTTGCCATGGCTTTCCTTTCTAAGAATCGTATGCTTGAATTTTTTCAAGAAGGAGGTTTGCTATTTCCTCTTTGGTTTGAACGGTTTGGAGTTGCTCTTTCTCAACAAAGATTGCATGATGCTGATTTGCTGAGATTTGAGTGAGGTCATTTGCTATGATTAAGTCAGCTTGATTCTTGATAAGACTCTGTCTAGCAATTTCTATGAGATAATCCTCAGAGACATCAACCAGCAGTTTGAAACCAATCAGATGAATGGCAGGATTCCATTCCTTGACTAGAGAGATGATTTTGGGTGTTTTTTTCAGGAATAAAACCTGAACCTCATCAGTTGAAGAAATCTTAGCCTGATGGTTCTGCTTGCTTAAAAATTCTTCTAGATTGGAGCTAGCCTGAACTTCTTCAAGCCCCGTCATATAAACAGGTGTGTAGTCAGACACAGCCATTGAGTGAATTAAGACCTGATAATCCTGAACACGTTCTTGCATCTCAACTAGAAGATCGTTGGTATTATTAATTTCTCGAATGCTTAGGTTGAGATGAGCTTTTGGCTTCAGAGCTCGTTTTGTCGTTATCAAACAAACTTCATGCCCTGCAGCAAGCAAGGTTTCTGTGATGATTTTCCCCAGGCGACCTGTGGAATGGTTCGTAATAGAGCGGACGCTATCGATAGCTTCACTCGCACCGCCCGACGTAACTAAAATTTTCATAGGACTATTGTACACAAAAATAAACAGTAAGTAAAATGAAAGCGATAAATTTTTGTTAAAACGAAGGAATACTATAGTCTAAAACTATAAAAGCATATAAAATTTTAAAAAGCGCTATTATAACCCCTGAAATATTGATATTTACGAACGTTTTAAGAGTTTAAGGGTGTTAAAAATCTTGTTTTGTGTTATAATGAATTATCACATTAGAGATTAGAGGAGTTTGTTATGAAGACAGATATTGAAATCGCGCAGAGTATTGAGTTAAAGCCAATCGTGGATGTTGTGGAAAAGCTTGGAATTTCTTACGACGATTTGGAATTGTATGGAAAGTATAAGGCTAAGCTGAGCTTTGATAAAATTCGTGCAGTTGAGAGCAATCCAGTTGGTAAATTGATCTTGGTTACTGCCATCAACCCAACACCAGCAGGGGAAGGGAAATCAACCATTACCATTGGTCTTGCGGATGCCTTGAACAAGATTGGCAAGAAAACTATGATTGCAATCCGCGAACCATCTCTTGGCCCAGTAATGGGGATCAAGGGTGGTGCTGCAGGTGGTGGTTACGCCCAAGTCCTACCAATGGAGGACATCAACCTTCACTTTACTGGAGACATGCATGCTATTACAACTGCTAACAATGCACTTTCTGCCTTGATTGACAACCACTTGCACCAAGGAAATGAGCTGGGAATTGATCAACGTCGTATCCTCTGGAAACGTGTCGTGGACTTGAATGACCGTGCACTTCGTCATGTAACTGTTGGACTTGGTGGTCCTCTAAACGGTATTCCACGTGAGGATGGTTTCGATATTACCGTAGCTTCAGAAATCATGGCGATTCTGTGCTTAGCAACGGACATCGAGGACTTGAAACGTCGTTTGGCAAATATCGTTATCGGCTATCGTTACGACCGTATGCCTGTTTCAGTTGGTGATTTGCAGGTTGAGGGTGCTTTGGCTTTGATCTTGAAGGATGCTATTAAGCCAAACTTAGTTCAGACAATTTACGGTACACCTGCCTTTGTACACGGTGGTCCATTTGCCAACATTGCTCATGGATGTAACTCTGTTTTGGCAACAAGTACAGCCCTTCGCTTGGCTGACTATACTGTTACTGAAGCTGGTTTTGGTGCGGACCTTGGCGCTGAGAAATTCCTTGATATTAAGACACCAAACTTGCCAACTTCTCCAGATGCGGTAGTCATCGTTGCAACCCTTCGTGCCCTCAAGATGAACGGTGGCGTCGCTAAAGATGCTTTGACAGAAGAAAACGTTGAAGCGGTTCGTGCAGGATTTGCTAACTTGAAACGTCACGTTGAAAATATCCGTAAGTTTGGTATTCCAGCAGTCGTAGCTATCAATGAATTTGTAACTGATACAGAAGCTGAAATCGTAGCTTTGAAGGAACTTTGTGCCTCAATCGATGTGCCAGTTGAACTAGCAAGTGTCTGGGCTGATGGTGCAGAAGGTGGCGTAGCGCTTGCCGAAACGATTGTCAAGACAATCTCAGAAAATCCAGCCAACTACACACGTCTTTATGACAATGACCTTTCTGTCCAAGAAAAGATTGAAAAGATTGTTACTGAAATCTACCGTGGTAGCAAAGTAAACTTTGAGAAGAAAGCTCAAACGCAAATCGCTCAGATTGTTCAGAATGGATGGGACAAATTGCCAATCTGTATGGCTAAAACTCAGTACAGTTTCTCAGACAATCCGAATGCACTTGGAGCACCTGAGAACTTTGAAATTACCATTCGTGAATTGGTACCAAAATTGGGTGCAGGCTTCATCGTTGCCTTAACTGGTGATGTGATGACCATGCCAGGACTTCCAAAACGACCTGCAGCTCTCAATATGGATGTTGAAAGTGATGGAACTGTTCTAGGATTGTTCTAATAGTTTAATTGAATTCAAATGAGTTTGGAAAAGCTATCCAAGCTCATTTTCTTGTCTAGATATGAGGCGTTGTCTTCAGCTGATGAGAGAATCGTTTTCTAGACGTAACTAGTCTAGGAAAAGATATTTTCCCTGATTTCTGATATAATAGAAACATTGACTTCAAGAGTAAGGAAGAGAAAATGAACGCATTATTGAATGGAATGAATGACCGTCAGGCTGAAGCTGTACAAACAACAGAAGGCCCCTTGTTAATCATGGCTGGGGCTGGTTCTGGAAAGACCCGAGTTTTGACCCATCGTATCGCCTACTTGATTGATGAAAAGATGGTCAATCCTTGGAATATCTTGGCTATTACCTTTACTAACAAGGCAGCGCGTGAGATGAAGGAGCGTGCTTATGGGCTCAATCCAGCAACTCAGGACTGTCTGATTGCGACCTTTCACTCCATGTGTGTTCGTATCCTACGTCGCGATGCGGATCATATTGGCTACAATCGTAATTTTACTATTGTAGATCCTGGTGAACAACGTACCCTTATGAAACGCATTCTCAAGCAATTAAACTTGGATCCGAAAAAATGGAATGAACGGACTATTTTGGGAACCATTTCCAATGCTAAGAATGATTTGATCGATGATGTGGCTTATGCTGCCCAAGCGGGCGATATGTACACGCAAATCGTGGCACAGTGTTATACAGCCTATCAAAAAGAACTTCGTCAGTCTGAGTCTGTTGACTTTGATGATTTGATTATGTTGACTTTGCGTCTCTTTGATCAAAATCCGGATGTCTTGACCTACTACCAGCAGAAGTTTCAGTACATCCACGTTGATGAGTACCAAGATACCAACCATGCCCAGTATCAACTGGTCAAACTCTTAGCTTCACGCTTTAAAAACATCTGCGTAGTTGGTGATGCTGACCAGTCTATCTACGGTTGGCGTGGGGCTGATATGCAAAATATCTTGGATTTCGAGAAAGACTATCCCCAAGCCAAGGTTGTTTTGTTAGAAGAAAATTACCGTTCAACCAAAACCATTCTGCAAGCAGCCAACGATGTCATCAAAAACAATAAAAACCGTCGTCCTAAGAATCTCTGGACCCAGAATGCCGATGGAGAGCAGATTATTTACTATCGTGCAAATGATGAGCAGGATGAGGCTGTATTTGTAGCCAAAACCATTGATGAACTTGGTCGTAGCCAAAATTTTCTTCACAAAGACTTTGCAGTGCTTTACCGTACTAATGCTCAATCTCGTACTATTGAGGAGGCCCTACTCAAGTCCAATATCCCTTATACTATGGTTGGTGGGACCAAGTTCTACAGCCGTAAGGAAATCCGTGATATTATTGCCTACCTTAATCTTATTGCTAATTTGAGTGATAATATCAGTTTTGAACGCATTATCAACGAACCTAAACGTGGAATTGGGCCAGGAACCATTGAGAAAATCCGTGACTTTGCTAATATGCAAGACATGTCCATGCTAGACGCTTCAGCTAACATCATGTTGTCTGGCATCAAAGGAAAAGCAGCTCAGTCTATTTGGGATTTTGCCAATATGATTCTGGATTTGCGGGAGAAACTGGACCAATTAACCATTACAGAGTTGGTTGAGGCTGTTTTAGAAAAAACAGGTTATATCGATGTTCTCAATGCCCAAGCAACCTTGGAAAGCAAGGCTCGGGTTGAAAATATCGAGGAATTCCTTTCTGTTACCAAGAACTTTGATGACAATCCTGATGGTCAAGAAGAAGAAACTGGTTTGGACAAACTCAGTCGTTTCTTGAATGACTTGGCTTTGATTGCAGACACAGATTCAGGTAGCCAGGAGACATCTGAAGTAACCTTGATGACCCTCCATGCAGCGAAAGGACTCGAGTTCCCAGTTGTCTTTATCATTGGGATGGAGGAAAATGTCTTTCCGCTTAGCCGTGCGGCTGAAGATCCAGATGAGCTAGAAGAAGAACGCCGTTTGGCCTATGTCGGTATCACACGCGCAGAAAAGATTCTCTATCTGACCAATGCCAACTCACGCTTGCTTTTCGGTCGTACCAACTACAATCGTCCAACTCGTTTTATCAATGAAATTAGTTCGGACTTGCTTGACTATCAAGGTTTGGCCCGTCCAGCGAATACTAGCTTTAAAGCCTCTTATAGCAGTGGTGGGATTGCTTTCGGTCAAGGTATGAGCTTAGCTCAGGCCCTTCAAGAACGGAAACGTAATGCCGCACCAAGCTCTATCCAGTCAAGCACTCTCCCATTTGGACAGTTTGTAGCCGGAAATAAAAAAGATTCGACTGATACAAGTTGGTCTATTGGAGATATTGCACTCCACAAGAAGTGGGGAGAGGGAACGGTCCTAGAAGTTTCGGGTAGTGGGGATACTCAGGAATTGAAAATCAATTTCCCAGAAGTGGGGCTGAAAAAACTCTTAGCCAGTGTTGCCCCAATTGAGAAAAAAATCTAATTTTCCGTCCTTCTCACGAATAATAAAGTGAGGAGGATTTTTATGTACAGTATTTCATTCCAAGAAGATTCACTTTTGCCGAGAGAAAGATTGGTTAGAGAAGGAGTAGAATCTCTGAGCAATCAAGAATTGTTAGCCATTCTGCTCAGAACCGGAACGCGTCAGGCTAACGTTTTTGAAATTGCTCAGAAAGTCTTGAATAGTCTCAACGGTCTAACTGATTTGAAAAAAATGACCCTGCAGGAATTGCAGAGTCTGTCAGGTATTGGACGTGTTAAAGCCATTGAATTACAAGCTATGATAGAACTAGGGCATCGTATTCACAAACATGAAACTCTTGAGATGGAAAGTATCCTCAGTAGTCAAAAGCTAGCCAAGAAAATGCAACAGGAACTTGGCGACAAGAAACAAGAGCACCTAGTGGCGCTCTATCTCAATACTCAAAATCAAATCATTCATCAGCAGACCATCTTTATCGGATCTGCGACACGCAGTATTGCTGAACCGAGGGAAATCCTTCACTATGCTATCAAGCATATGGCGACTTCTGTTATTTTAGTCCACAATCATCCATCTGGTGCTGTATCTCCCAGTCGAAATGATGATCATGTTACTAAGCTAGTCAAGGAAGCTTGCGAACTGATGGGGATCGTTCTCTTGGACCATCTGATTGTCTCTCATTCTGATTACTTTAGTTACCGTGAAAAGACGGATCTGATTTAAAGTTCGTTTACAACATAGTCAAATAGTGTTTTATCCTTGGGACGATTTTCAAATAGAAATTCAGGATGCCATTGGACACCAAGATAAGGGAAGCCGTCCGTAGTTGTCACAGCCTCAATGATTCCATCTTTAGGATCATGTGCTACAACCTTAAGATTAGGAGCTAAATCTTTAATGCTCTGGTGGTGGAAGGAGTTGATATGAGAGATTTCTCCATAGATCTCTCGGAGAATTGTATCAGGCTCAGTCACGAGGCGTTGGGTTGTGTATTCGGCTGAACAGTCCTGCCAATGATCCTCAATATCTTGGTGAAGTGTGCCTCCCATAGCAACGTTGAAGAGCTGGGTACCCCGACAAACAGAGAAAATTGGTTTCTTCTGTTTGATCGCTTCTTTGATAAGGGCTAATTCAAATTTATCTCTTTGAAGATGGTAGTCATCACTGTCAATTGTTTTAGGCTGGCCATAGTATTTTGGATCAACATTTTGCCCACCCGTAAGGATGAGTTTGTCAATCATAGCGACGTAATGGCTTGCCATTTCTTGATCACCAATCGGTAGGATGATGGGAATTCCGCCAGCGTCCTTGACTCCTTCAACAAAACCTTTTGCCGCATAGCTCATCATGACATCATCATCTGGATGAGCTTTTTCATTTCCTGTAATCCCAATAACTGGTTTTTTCATAACTACTTTCGCTTTCTAATCCTCTTTACGCATAAAATAGAGGAGAGTTTGGAGTTCGCTTGTCAAATCAACATACTGAACGACCACATCTTTTGGAAGGTGAAGGTGGACGGGCGAAAAACTGAGAATACCTTTTATACCTGCATCGACCAAAAGATTGGCAACTTCTTGTGATTTAACACTTGGAACAGTTAGGATAGCAGTTTTGACATCTGCTTCTTTGATCTTTTCTTTAATCTGAGAGATGCCATAGATTGGAATCCCGTCAGGTGTCTGGGTGCCAACTTCTGGATGGTCATCTAGGTCAAAGGCCATGATAATCTTCATCTTGTTGCGCTCATGGAAGCGGTAGTGGAGAAGGGCATGGCCCATATTTCCAATCCCAACCAGCATAACATTTGTAATTGAGTTATCATTTAGGAGATCAGCAAAAAAATTCATCAATTTTTTAACATCATAACCAAATCCACGTCTTCCTAGTTCACCAAAGTAGGAAAAATCACGACGGACGGTCGCCGAATCGATACCAATAGCCTCTGCAATTTGCTTAGAGTTAGCACGTTCAATTTTTTCTGCATGAAATCTCTTGAAAATTCGATAGTAAAGAGAGAGTCTTTTTGCTGTTGCTTTTGGAATAGCAGACTGTTTATCTTTCACAAAATCACAACCTTTCTATTCTTCTATTTTATAGAAACATTGTGAAAAAATCAACAAAAACAAGAAAAAACTAAGAGAATTCTTAGTTTTAATCTGAAAAATTAGTTTGTGATAAAAAACGGTAGAGATCGCCAACTAATCCTTGATAAATCACCTTATCATTCAGCGTTAAGGAGCTGATTAGGAGAGTGTCGGGCAGGGTGACACAGCCTGATAGTGATAGCATAAGCTCTTCGAAATCGGCAAATTCAAGTGTACGTTCTACTTGATAGCTATCTTTATAAGTCAAATGAAACATAGCCAATCATCTCTCTTCTTTTGTGAAGATTCCGCGTTCTACCAGACTGTCCATGAGGAAGTAGAATTTCTCTTGGTGGATATGGTGTTCTTCAGATTTAAAGATATTCACCAAACGTAGACCAGATTTGTCAGTGATATTAATTTTAACACCTGTAAGCTCTTTATTGATAATAATTTTTAGTTGGAAACCTTCACCGCTGTTGGGAACTTTTTCAAGTAGACGAGTCAGTTCGTAGTTTCCGACTTTTGTTTCAAAGAAAGTATTGTCTTTTAGTGTAAACTTTCTTACAGATGGACTAAGTGTATAGTCGTAGCGGCAGTTTTGTAGTTTAATGGTTTTTTCGAATGCCATTAGATTAATCTCCAATAATATTTTTTAAGGTTTGTGCCAGTTGTTTCAGTTCCTCCTCAGTATTAAGAGGAGAAAGACTGATACGGACAGATTCTTTCAATCGATGTGAATCAGACCCATAAAAAGCTTCTAGGACATGGCTCGTTTGCACAATACCAGCAGTACAAGCTGAACCGGTAGAAATTGAAATTCCTTCAAGGTCTAACTGGAGTAAGAGCAAATCATTTTTTTGACCAGGGAAGCCAATGTTGAAAACATAAGGAAGTTGGTGTTTGCTTTCATTGAGATAGTAGTTGAGACCTGCAATTTCTTCTAGAAAAACAGTTTTTAATCCCTCTAGTTTTTGATAATGCTTAGCCTGATGATCCAAGTCTTCTTTGAGAGCAGCAACCATACCGACGATGGCAGCAAGGTTTTCTGTTCCAGCCCGTTTCTTTTGTTCTTGGTCCCCACCGTGAAGATAGGAATCAAAGTCCATAGACGAAGCGTAAAGAAAACCAATTCCTTTTGGTCCATGGAATTTATGAGCAGAAGCGCTAAGGAAATCAATTCCTAATTCTTCTGGATGGATAGGGATTTTCCCGATAGCTTGAACAGCATCAACATGATAAGCAGTAGGATGGTCTTTTAAAATATGTCCAATTTCAGCGATAGGTAAGAGACTGCCCGTTTCATTATTGGCATACATAGTTGAAACGAGGATGGTATCGTCACGTAAGGCTTCTTGAATCTGCTGCGCAGTGATTTCTTGATTTACTGGTTGGATGATGGTCGTTTCAAAGCCAAAATGTTGAACTAGATAATCAATGGTTTCAAGCACAGAATGGTGTTCAATAGCTGTCGTGATGATATGTTTTCCACGTTTTTGATGACGGAGACAATAGCCAATGATGGCTGTATTGTTACTTTCTGTACCGCCAGACGTAAAAAAGATATGTTGAGGTTTGGTTCCTAGTAAGTGAGCCAACTCCTGACGGGCTTCACGGAGCAGTTTGCCAGCATGGCGACCATGACTGTGAATACTTGAAGGATTGCCATGGGTTTCCTGCATGACCTTGGTCATTTCTGCGATAGCTACTGCTGACATTGGAGTAGTGGCAGCATTGTCCAAATAAATCAAAGAATCACCTTATTCCTTTTTATTATATGCAAAGAGTGGGCTAACTGGTTTTCTTTCGTGGATACGGACGATGGCATCACCAATCAATTCGCTAGCAGTAATGTAGCACACATTTTTCGGAGTTCTTTCTTTTGTGGCTACTGAGTCTGTCACAAGGATTTCTTTTATGTTAGTAGCATCAAGAAGGTCAGCAGCACCTTCTACAAAGAGACCATGACTGGATACCGCATAGATTTCAGTTGCACCTTCACGCTCAACGATTTTGGCTGCTTCTGAGAAAGTACGCCCAGTATTTAGGATATCATCAATCAAGATGGCCTTCTTGCCTTCAACATCACCGATGATATAACCTTGGCTACGCTCTGAATCGTCTTGAGCATAGTCGATGATTGCGATTGGTGCATCTAAATATTCAGCTAAACTGCGGGCACGTTTGACGCCAGAATTTTTTGGACTAACAACAACCACATCTGATCCCAGCAACCCTTTATCGCTGTAGTGTTTAGCAAAGAGAGGAATTGTATAGAGGTTATCTACTGGAATGTCAAAGAAACCTTGAACCTGAACAGCGTGCAAATCAAGAGTCAGAACACGACTTACACCAGCCTTGACAAGCATATTGGCAACCAGTTTTGCAGTGAGGGGTTCGCGAGAAGAAGCGATACGATCCTGACGAGCATAACCAAAGTAAGGAAGGACAACGTTGATACTATGAGCACTTGCACGTACACAAGCATCAACCATGATTAACAACTCCATCAAGTGGTTGCTAACGGGGTAGCTGGTTGATTGGATGATGTAGACATCGTAACCACGGACACTCTCTTCAATGTTGACCTGGATTTCACCATCAGAAAATTGGCGAGAAGATAATTTTCCGAGAGGTACCCCAACCGTTTCTGCGATTTTTTGTGCAATTTCATGATTGGAATTAAGTGCAAAAAGTTTCATGTTGTTTCTATCTGACATTATAGACCGTCCTCTGTAAACTCTAAATATTTTATCTCCATTATTTTACCAGAAAATGGAGATTATTTCAGCATTTTTTCATGCTTTTAATAAAACGAATTAATTTTGAAGGAGCTTTTTGGTAAGTGATATTATTTTCTGAAAGAAATTGCTGAAAATCTCGTTTTCCTTTCTCGTGATCAGTAACTTCTAGCTCCAGTTCGTAGTCTGTATGATCAAAGTAGTGGCTTTCATCTAGTGCCATTAGACCAATCGACGTTTCCATTTCGTAACGAATAGTTGCAAGGCAGCCTAGAACAAGCCAATCATGGCTTTCGATGCCAATCTTAGAGAGCTTCTCTAGAACGAGCCCTTGAGGTAGTTTTTGTTTTTCTAGGTATGATTCAGCTTCTGGAAGAGTTAGTTTCTGGTTGTATTCCATATTTCCTACAATTTGTGGCACCTTCAAGGTCAACTCCGCCCAATCTGAAAAGGTGCGAATGCGCATGGCAACCTTTTTTTCACGCAATTGAAAATCAGGTGTATCAATGTAGTAGTTTTTCTGAAGGACGGGTTGGATATGGGAAAACTGTTCTTTTAAATGATCGTAATCCTCTTTTTTCAGAAGTGTTTTCAATTCTATTTCTAAATGTTTCATTTTTCTAACCTTTTTTTTATCTTTGAAAGCGATTTATGGTATAATGGACAATGTATTTATTGTATATGATTGTAGTGAAAAAATCAAAAATTTTCAACAACACAATCACATACCAAAAGGGAGAAAATATGACCATAGAATGGGAAGAATTTTTAGATCCTTACATTCAAGCTGTTGGTGAATTGAAGATTAAACTTCGTGGGATTCGCAAACAATATCGTAAACAAAACAAGCACTCTCCGATTGAGTTTGTTACTGGACGGGTGAAACCGATTGAAAGTATTAAGGAAAAAATGAATCGCAGAGGGATTGGCTACGATACTTTGGAACATGACTTGCAGGATATCGCGGGTTTGCGGGTCATGGTGCAGTTCGTCGATGATGTTCAGGAAGTTGTTGCGATTTTACGCAAACGCCATGATATGAGAGTAGTACAGGAACGTGACTACATCACTCATCGTAAGGCTTCGGGTTATCGTTCTTATCATGTGGTGGTAGAGTATACAGTTGACACCATCAGTGGTGTTAAGACGATTCTGGCTGAAATTCAAATCCGGACTTTAGCCATGAATTTTTGGGCTACGATTGAGCATTCGCTCAATTATAAGTATCAGGGGGATTTCCCAGAGGAGATCAAGAAACGCTTGGAGATTACAGCTAGAATTTCCCATCAATTGGATGAAGAAATGGGGAAAATTCGTGATGATATTCAGGAAGCACAGGCTCTCTTTGACCCTTTAAGTAGAAAACTAAACGACGGTGTAGGAAATAGTGACGATACAGATGAAGAATACAGGTAAACGAATTGATCTGATTGCAAATAGAAAACCGCAGAGTCAAAAGGTTTTGTATGAGCTGAAAAATCAGTTGAAAAAACATCATTTTATACTCAACGACACCAATCCTGACATCGTCATATCAATTGGTGGGGATGGGATGCTTTTGTCTGCCTTTCATAAGTACGAGAATCAGTTAGATAAAGTTCGATTTATTGGCGTACATACAGGACACTTGGGATTCTACACGGATTACCGCGACTTTGAGCTGGACCAGTTGGTTACCAATCTCCAACTAGATACTGGTGCCAAGGTTTCCTATCCTGTTTTGAATGTCAAGGTGACACTTGAAAACGGAGAAGTTAAGACCTTCCGTGCATTAAACGAAGCCAGCATCCGTCGATCGGATCGCACCATGGTTGCGGATATCATCATTAACCATGTTCCGTTTGAGCGATTTCGAGGAGATGGAGTAACTGTTTCAACGCCGACGGGAAGCACTGCCTATAACAAGTCCTTGGGGGGAGCTGTTTTACATCCTACTATTGAGGCCTTACAACTGACTGAAATTGCGAGTCTCAACAACCGAGTTTATCGAACCCTAGGTTCTTCAATCATCGTTCCGAAGAAAGATAAAATAGAGCTTTTACCGACTCGTAATGACTACCACACGCTATCGGTTGACAATAGTATCTATTCTTTCCGAAATATAGAACGGATTGAGTACCAAATCGACCATCACAAGATACACTTCGTAGCGACGCCAAGTCACACTAGTTTCTGGAATCGGGTCAAAGATGCCTTCATCGGCGAGGTGGACGAATGAGGTTTGAATTTATCGCAGATGAACATGTCAAAGTCAAAACTTTTCTCAAGAAACACGAGGTTTCTAAAGGACTTTTGGCAAAGATTAAGTTCCGAGGTGGGGCTATTCTGGTTAATGACCAATCTCAGAATGCAACGTATCTCTTAGATGTTGGAGACAGGGTGACCATCGATATTCCAGCAGAGGAAGGGTTTGAGAGCCTTGAAGCTATTGATCGACCACTAGATATCTTGTATGAGGATGACCATTTTCTGGTTTTGAATAAGCCTTATGGAGTAGCCTCTATTCCTAGTGTCAATCATTCTAATACCATTGCCAATTTTATCAAGGGCTACTATGTCAAGCGGGAATATGAAAACCAGCAGGTTCACATCGTGACCAGGCTTGATAGAGATACATCTGGTTTGATGCTCTTTGCCAAGCACGGCTATGCTCATGCACGTTTAGACAAGCAACTGCAACGAAAGTCTATCGAAAAAAGGTATTTTGCTTTGGTTAAAGGAGCTGGTGTTTTGGAACCTGAAGGGGAAATTATTGCCCCGATTGCGCGTGATGTGGACTCCATTATCACGAGACGGGTCGCCAAGGGTGGGAAATACGCCCATACGTCTTATAAAGTTGTAGCGTCTTATGGAGATATTTATCTAGTCGATATTCGCCTGCATACTGGTCGGACTCATCAGATCCGAGTGCATTTTTCTCATATTGGCTTCCCCTTGTTGGGAGATGATCTCTATGGTGGTAGCCTAGAAGATGGCATTCAACGTCAGGCCCTGCATTGCCATTCCTTATCATTTTATCATCCCTTCTTAGGGCATCAGCTAGAGCTGGAAAGCCCTTTGCCAGATGATTTTAACAATCTTATTATTCAGTTATCAACTAATACTCTTTAAAATCTATTTTGAGTATAATTAATTATCTTAAAGGAGAAACTCATGGAAGTTTTTGAAAGTCTCAAAGCCAGTTTAGTTGGCAAAAATGCTCGTATTGTTCTACCTGAAGGGGAAGAGCCTCGTATCCTTCAAGCGACAAAACGCTTGGTAAAAGAAACAGAAGTTGTTCCTGTTTTACTTGGAAATCCTGCAAAAATTAAAATTTATCTTGAAATCGAAGGGATCATGGATGGTTATGAAGTGATTGATCCCCAACACTATCCTCAATTTGAAGATATGGTGGTTGCACTTGTAGAACGTCGTAAAGGAAAAATGTCAGAAGAAGAAGCGCGCCAGGTCTTGCTAAAAGATGTTAACTACTTTGGTGTTATGCTTGTCTATATGGGCTTGGTAGATGGAATGGTATCGGGTGCCACTCATTCAACCGCTGCAACTGTTCGTCCAGCACTTCAAATCATTAAAACACGACCAAATGTTACACGGACATCAGGTGCCTTTCTTATGGTACGTGGTACAGAACGTTACTTGTTTGGTGACTGTGCCCTCAACATCAATCCAGATGCGGAAGCTTTGGCTGAAATTGCTATCAACTCAGCGATTACTGCAAAAATGTTTGGAATTGAACCCAAAATCGCTATGTTGAGTTATTCTACAAAAGGCTCTGGTTTTGGTGATAGTGTTGACAAGGTGGTTGAAGCAACTAAACTGGCACATGACTTACGTCCTGACCTTGAGATTGATGGAGAATTGCAATTTGACGCAGCCTTTGTCCCAGAAACGGCAGCCCTAAAAGCTCCAGGAAGCAATGTGGCAGGTCAAGCAAATGTCTTCATTTTCCCAGGTATCGAAGCAGGTAATATTGGTTATAAGATAGCTGAACGTCTAGGTGGTTTTGCGGCTGTCGGTCCCGTTTTACAAGGATTGAATAAACCAGTCAACGATCTATCACGTGGATGTAACCCAGATGATGTTTACAAATTGACTCTCATCACAGCAGCTCAGGCGATCAATCAATAAAGAAATGGAGCCTCTTCCTCTAGTAGAAGAGGCTTTTTTAGCGCTAAGAAAAGGACAGTTAGAAGCTTCTATGTTATACTAGATATATGTTAGATTTGAAAGAATACGGTGTTGACATGTGGACGGAGGAGAAGATTTCCTCTTTCCGCGAGAAACTCCTCAACTGGTACGATGAAAACAAGCGGGATTTACCATGGCGTAGAAGTAAAAATCCTTATCATATCTGGGTTTCTGAAATTATGCTCCAACAGACTAGAGTAGAGACAGTTATTCCCTACTATGAACGATTCTTGGACTGGTTTCCAACTGTAGAAAGTTTGGCGAATGCTCCTGAAGAGCGTTTGCTGAAAGCATGGGAGGGGTTAGGTTATTATTCTAGAGTGCGTAATATGCAGGTTGCGGCCCAGCAGATTATGACTGACTTTGGTGGTCAATTTCCAAACACCTATGAAGGAATTTCTAGTTTAAAAGGGATTGGTCCTTATACTGCGGGAGCAATTTCCAGTATCGCTTTTAATTTACCTGAGCCCGCGGTCGATGGCAATGTTATGCGGGTTTTGGCACGTTTATTTGAGGTTAATCATGATATAGGAGTTCCCAGCAATCGAAAGATTTTTCAGGCTATGATGGAAATCTTGATTGATCCAGAACGGCCAGGTGACTTTAACCAAGCTCTGATGGATTTAGGCTCTGACATAGAGGCTCCAGTTAATCCTCGACCAGAAGAAAGCCCTGTTAAGGACTTTAGTGCAGCGTATCAGAATGGAACTATGGATTCTTATCCAATTAAAGAACCCAAGAAAAAGCCTCTCCCAATCTATCTCAAGGCTTTGGTTGTGCGCAATAATCAAGATCAATATCTACTCGAGAAAAATGAAAGTGAGAAACTGCTAGCTGGTTTTTGGCATTTCCCCTTGATAGAAGTAGAGGAGTTCTCACAGGAAGAAGAACAGCTGAATCTGTTTACTCAGGTTGCTGAAAAAAGCGTTGCTTTTGGTCCAACACCCCAAGAAAGTTTTGAGCAGGATTATGATTTAGAAGTTGATTGGTCCCATCAAGCATTTGATCAGGTCAAGCATGTCTTTAGCCATCGAAAATGGCATATTCAAATCCTAGCGGGTCAGGTGACAGATTCGAAACAGTTTGATGACAGAGAAATTCGCTGGATCTCCCCTCAGGAATTTTCTGATTATCCACTTGCGAAACCTCAACAAAAGATTTGGCAGGCTTATAGAACAGTTCTTGAAGATGAGGGCCGATATTAGCCATTTGTGCCTTCTTTACATTTTTTTGTTATAATAGATAGAGAAAAGGTGAACATATGAAAAAAATATTAGTTGTAGATGATGAGAAACCAATCTCAGATATTATTAAGTTCAATATGACCAAGGAAGGTTATGAGGTTGTAACAGCCTTTAACGGTAGAGAAGCCATCGAGCTATTTGAGGCGGAGCAACCTGATATTATTATTCTAGATTTGATGCTTCCTGAGATCGATGGTTTAGAAGTTGCTAAGACAATTCGTAAGACTAGCAGTGTGCCTATCATTATGCTCTCAGCCAAGGATAGTGAGTTTGACAAGGTTATCGGTTTAGAACTTGGGGCAGATGATTATGTCACAAAGCCCTTCTCAAACCGTGAATTGCAGGCGCGTGTGAAGGCTTTACTTCGTCGTACAGACCTCGCTTCAGTGGATAGTCAAGAAACTGATGAAAAGAAATCCCAACCCCTTCAGATTGGCGATCTGGAAATCGTTCCAGATGCTTATGTGGCTAAGAAATACGGTGAGGAACTGGATTTGACTCATCGTGAGTTTGAGCTCTTGTACCACTTGGCTTCCCATATTGGACAAGTCATTACTCGTGAACACTTACTTGAGACTGTTTGGGGCTATGATTATTTTGGTGATGTTCGTACCGTAGACGTGACTATCCGACGTTTGCGTGAAAAAATTGAAGACACTCCAAGCCGTCCAGAATACATCCTAACACGTCGTGGTGTGGGGTACTATATGAGAAATAATGATTGAAGATATTAGACAAACGATTCTGACCAGTGATTTTATCTTTATTTTGATTTTGCTGGGCTTTATCTTGGTGGTCACCTTGCTATTGCTAGAAAATCGTCGTGATAATATTCGGCTAAAGCAGATTAATCAAAAGGTCAAAGATTTGATTGCAGGGGATTATTCTCGAGTTTTGGATATGCAAGGAAGCTCTGAAATCACCAACATCACCAATAACCTCAATGATTTGTCTGAGGTCATTCGTTTAACGCAGGAAAATCTGGAACAAGAAACAAAAAGGCTTAACAGTATTCTTTCTTATATGACAGATGGAGTTCTTGCAACCAATCGCCGTGGTCAGATTACTATGATTAACGATATGGCTAAGAAACAGCTGGGTATCGTAAAAGAAGAAGCATTGAACAAAAGCATCCTCGAATTGCTTAAGATAGAGGAAGAGTATGAACTGCGTGACCTCATTACACAGATTCCCGAATTGATGATTGATTCCCAAAATGCTAATGGAGAATATCTTAGCCTTCGTGTGCGTTTTGCACTCATTCGTCGTGAGTCTGGATTCATCTCTGGTTTGGTTGCCGTTTTGCACGATACGACTGAACAGGAGAAGGAAGAGCGTGAACGGAGACTCTTCGTGTCCAATGTTAGCCATGAGTTGAGGACTCCTTTGACGAGTGTTAAATCTTATCTTGAAGCCTTAGACGAGGGAGCCTTATATGATCCTGTTGCTCCTGATTTTATCAAGGTTTCGCTTGATGAAACCAACCGTATGATGCGGATGGTGACAGATCTCTTGCATCTCTCTCGTATTGATAATGCGACCACTCAATTGGATGTGGAATTGATTAATTTTACAGCCTTCATCACCTTTATCCTCAATCGTTTTGATAAGATGAGGAGCCAGGATGAAGAGAAAAAATATGAGCTGGTTAGAGATTACCCAATCAATTCAGTTTGGATCGAAATCGATACTGATAAGATGACCCGGGTGATTGATAATATTCTCAACAATGCCATCAAGTACTCACCAGATGGTGGAAAAATCACTGTCAGCATGAAAACTACTGATGACCAGATGATTTTATCCATAAAAGACCAAGGTCTAGGTATTCCAAAGCAAGATTTGCCGAAGATTTTTGACCGCTTTTACCGTGTGGATCGTGCAAGAAGTCGTGCTCAAGGTGGAACTGGTCTAGGTTTGGCTATCGCCAAGGAAATCATCAAACAACACAATGGCTTTATTTGGGCCAAAAGTGAATACGGTAAGGGCTCAACCTTTACCATAGTGCTCCCTTATGATAAGGATGCCGTAAAAGAAGAAATATGGGAGGACGAAATAGAAGACTAGAATGAGTGAAATAGGCTTTAAATACAGTATTTTAGCATCAGGTTCCAGTGGAAATTCCTTTTATCTGGAAACCCCAAAAAAGAAAATCTTAGTGGATGCAGGCTTGTCTGGTAAGAAAATTACCAGTCTCTTGAGTGAAATTAACCGCAAACCTGAGGATCTGGATGCGATTTTGATTACGCATGAGCATTCCGACCATATCCATGGAGTCGGTGTATTGGCTCGTAAGTATGGTATGGACCTTTACGCTAATGAGAAAACTTGGCAGGCTATGGAAAATAGCAAGTACCTCGGCAAGGTGGATTCATCGCAGAAGCACATTTTTGAAATGGGTAAAACCAAAACCTTTGGTGACATCGACATCGAGAGTTTTGGTGTTAGCCATGATGCAGTCGCACCTCAGTTTTATCGCTTTATGAAAGATGACAAGAGTTTTGTCATGTTGACCGATACAGGTTATGTTAGTGACCGTATGGCAGGGATTGTCGAGAATGCTGACGGTTATCTCATCGAGTCCAACCACGATGTGGAAATCTTGAGAGCAGGTTCTTATGCTTGGCGACTCAAACAGCGAATTCTATCGGATATCGGTCACCTTTCTAACGAAGACGGTGCTGAGGCCATGATTCGTGCAATGGGAAATCGGACCAAGAAAATCTACCTCGGGCATTTGTCCAAAGAGAACAATATCAAGGAGTTGGCTCATATGACCATGGTCAATCAGCTAGCACAAGCTGATCTGGGAGTCGGAGTTGACTTTAAGGTTTACGACACTTCTCCAGATACCGCAACACCATTGACAGATATATAGACTGGAAATGAAATGAATGGAAAAAGAAAAAGTAATAGGTTTTTTAAAATTTTCGGATTTTAATGTTGAAAAAGGATGTAAAAAAAATCATTTTGAGAAACTGATAGATGGTGAACTCTTTTTTGCCAATTATTCATGGTTTGGAGAAAATGGTACAAAAGCACAGATGGCAAAAGAAGGAAGTGCTGAAAGAGTTGAATTTTTAAAAGTTGCCGGAAGTTCTGTAACGATTAATCCAAGATATTCAATGGTAAATCCTATTGGAATAAAATATAAGAGTTCTGAAGAAATTATAATTAATTCTACAATGCTATATTCCTTAAGAGAAAGAGATTTAGTTAAAAAGGATAAGGTGAAAGAGATTATGAGTACACTCTTCCCAGATAGTGATGTTGTTATCTATCCTGAAGTTTATAAAAAAAAAGACGAATCAAAAAATCATTATGAATTCGATAAAATTAACATCAAGTTTCAAAGTGATAGTGCTAATTGGAAGATATGTTGTTTTGTCATGATTACTGAGAATGATATAACACTAGATAGAAAATTAAAAACGGAGTTTTTGGAATCTTTAAAAAAAAGAGATTCAGAAAGAGGAAGTATAGCTTATGATGAAAATGAGAAAGAAAGACCCTGGATAATGTTGCCACCACCTCTTTTAGGTAAACTATTTCGAAAGTATCCCAATCTTAATTGTGGGCCAATAGAGTATTATGCAAGGGATAAGTATCCTTTTACTATTAATCAAATTAAACAAGACCCAAACTATTTAATACTGGCAAAGGAAGATTCTTATAAAAATCAAAAAGAATTTAGGATTTTTGTTGGAGGACCAAATAATAGCTTTAGTTCAATTGAGGGCAATATATTAAAAATTAATTGGCGGAAAAACATTACTTATGGGACAAACTTTAAAAAACTTGAGAATACGACTCTTAATGCTAATTATAGATAATTTATTTTTTGTAATACCATTATTTAAAATTTAATAGCGTCTTTTCTATTGGGGAATTCAAGATAACAAAATTTAATTTTGATAATACGAGGTTCAAAAAAGTTTTCGTAATCCTAAAAACGCATAACATCAGGTGCTTACCGCTCTGATGTTATGCGTTTTTTCGTGAACATACTTATTAGATTAATACTCATTTAAAATCAAAAAGAGCAGAAATTTTCACCGAGCAAACAGATATATTATATTTTTTGCTAAAAACCTTTCGTTGATCTTCTAGAATACAGTAGAGTACATTGATTAGCTGGTAAAATTCCAAGGTAATACTTGGACCACGATATTTCTTAAACAAGTCTGTTAACAAAAAAGTGCACTTTGATTTTAATTTGAGTATAATTTCAAAAAGTTGAATTATCACCCAGCCTTTTACAATCCTGCGAAATCTTTGATTTCTTGTGCTGACATTGCAGAGTCGCAACGGACTTTGATTTGGCCATCTGCAACATGAACAAATCCTGGAACAGTCGGGATTCCATAGCGTGAACGGAAATCTTGTAAGGCTTCCAACTGACTTGGTTCTTCACTGTTGATGAAGTAGATGTGGGATTTGGTTTCAGCTACAACGCCAGCCAAAGTACCGGCAAATTTACGGCAGTAAGGGCAAGTTTTGCGACCGATAAAGAAGGTCGCAGTTTCGTTTTTATCAAGAGCATCTTGCGCACGCGCAACTGTAGTGACTTCAAGGTCTTTGATGTTTTCTAAAAATTGTTCCATGAGATTACCTCGCTTTCATTGATAAGTCTAGTATGCCATAAAGTTTCCAAAAATGCTTAGATTTGATACGAAAAAAAGATGAGATTGGTTGGTCTCATCTTATATAGATTTTTATTTTACAAAGGCATTGATTTCTGCTTCGATGTTGGCAATCTTAGCTTGTGAATCTTCGTTGCTTTCACCCACAACGGCAATGTAGAATTTGATCTTTGGTTCTGTACCTGAAGGGCGAACGGCAATCCATGAACCGTCAGCAAGTGTATATTTCAACACATCACTTGGAGGAGTTGTCAAGTTTGTAACAGTACCGTCAGCAGCAGTAGCAGTTTGAGCCTTGAAGTCTTCTACGACAGTGATAGCTGTTGTGTTCCATTCTTTCGGACTATTGTCACGGAATTTAGCCATAATCGCTTTGATTTGCTCAGCTCCATCAACCCCTGAGAGAGTTACAGAGATAGTCTTTTCAGCGTAGTAACCGTACTCTTTGTAGATTTCTTCGATACCGTCAGCAAGAGTCAAGCCGCGTGAACGGTAGTAGGCAGCAAGCTCAGCAACGACAAGAACGGCTTGGATGGCGTCTTTATCACGTACGAATGGTTTAATCAAGTAACCGAAGCTTTCTTCAAATCCCATCATGTAAGTGTGATTGTGTTTTTCTTCGAATTCTTGAATCTTTTCAGCTATAAATTTGAAACCAGTCAAGACGTTAAACATAGTTGCGCCGTAGCTTTCAGCAATCTTCGTTACCAAGTCAGTTGATACGATAGACTTGCAGAGGGCTGCATTTGCAGGAAGTGTTCCAGCGTTTTTATGGGCTTCCAAGATGTATTTAGCCATGATAGCACCGATTTGGTTACCTGAAAGGTTGAGGTAGCTACCATCTTTTTGAAGAACTTCGACACCGACACGGTCAGCGTCAGGGTCAGTTGCGACAAGCACATCAGCACCAACTTGACGACCAAGTTCTTCAGCAAGTGCAAAGGCTGCTTGGTTTTCTGGGTTAGGAGATTTAACAGTTGAGAAGTCAGGGTCAGCAGTTGCTTGCGCTTCAACAACTTGAACAGAGTCAAATCCTGCTTGGGCAAGAGCACGACGAGCCAACATTTCACCAGTACCATGAAGTGGTGTGTAGACAATCTTCATGTCTTTACCAAATTCTTCGATCAAGGCTGGGTTGATGTTCACATCTTTGACCTCTTTAAGGTATTCTACATCAACAGCTTCACCAATGACTTCAATCAAGCCAGAAGTTTTTTCAGCCTCCACATCAGCAACTTCAACTGCGAATGGATTTTCGATTGCACGGATGTAAGTCGTCAAAGCATCTGCATCGTGAGGAGGCATTTGTCCACCGTCTTCACCGTAAACCTTGTAACCGTTAAATGGAGCAGGGTTGTGACTGGCAGTAATCATGATACCTGCGAAACAGTTGAGGTGACGAACAGCGAATGAAAGTTCTGGAGTTGGACGGAGGCTTTCAAATACGTAAGATTTGATACCATGTTTTGCAAGAACTGCAGCAGATTCAAAGGCAAATTCTGGAGAGAAGTGGCGGCTATCGTATGCAATCGCCACACCGCGTTCTTTTTCATTTCCACCTTTTGACTCAATCAAACGAGCCAAACCTTCAGTTGCTTGGCGGACAACATAGATATTGATGCGGTTTGTACCAGCTCCGATCAATCCACGCATACCAGCAGTACCAAATTCAAGATTGGTATAGAAGGCATCTTCCTTTGTTTTTTCATCCATATTTTCCAAATCTTGACGAAGGTAGTCTGGAAGGTCAGCAAAATCGACCCATTTTTGATAATTTTCTTGGTAAGTCATAAAGTGTCTCCTTTTTTGTAAATTCTTTTAATCGCTTTCATTATATCACGATTTATCATTTTAGTAAAACGTTAGCATAACTTTCTGAAAAGGTTTGAAATGAAATGGATTCTATAGTCTTGAACCCCTTAGGGAAACATGCTATACTACCTATATGATTATTTTACAAGCCAATAAAATTGAACGTTCTTTTGCAGGCGAGCTTTTGTTTGATAATATAAACCTGCAAGTAGATGAACGAGACCGAATTGCTCTTGTTGGGAAAAATGGTGCAGGAAAGTCGACTCTGTTGAAGATTTTAGTTGGAGAAGAGGAGCCGACTAGTGGAGAAATCAATAAGAAAAAAGATGTTTTTCTGTCTTACCTAGCCCAAGATAGCCGTTTTGAGTCTGAAAATACCATCTACGATGAAATGCTACATGTTTTTGATGATTTACGTTGTACAGAGACACAACTACGTCAGATGGAATTGGAAATGGGTGAAAAGTCTGGTGAGGATTTGGATAAACTGATGGTGGATTATGATCGTTTATCAGAGAATTTCCGTCAGGCTGGTGGCTTTACCTACGAAGCTAATATTCGAGCGATCTTGAATGGTTTCAAGTTTGATGAATCTATGTGGCAGATGAAAATTGCTGAGCTTTCAGGTGGTCAAAATACCCGTCTGGCTTTGGCCAAAATGCTCCTTGAAAAACCAAATCTTTTGGTCTTAGATGAGCCAACCAACCACTTGGATATTGAAACCATTGCCTGGCTAGAGAATTACTTGGTGAACTATAGCGGTGCACTCATTATTGTCAGTCACGACCGTTATTTCTTGGACAAGGTTGCGACGGTTACACTTGATTTGACCAAGCATTCCTTAGATCGCTATGTCGGAAATTACTCTCGTTTTGTTGAACAAAAAGAGCAAAAACTAGCAACCGAGGCAAAAAACTATGAAAAGCAGCAGAAGGAAATTGCTGCTCTGGAAGACTTTGTCAATCGCAATCTAGTCCGAGCTTCAACGACAAAACGTGCTCAATCTCGCCGTAAACAACTGGAAAAAATGGAGCGTTTGGACAAGCCAGAAGCTGGTAAGAAATCAGCCAACATGACCTTCCAGTCAGAAAAAACGTCGGGTAATGTTGTATTGACTGTTGAAAATGCGGCTATTGGCTATGATGGGGAAATACTTTCAGAGCCTATCAATCTAGACCTCCGTAAGATGAATGCTGTTGCCATCGTAGGACCAAACGGCATCGGGAAGTCAACCTTTATCAAGTCAATAGTAGACCAGATTCCTTTTATCAAAGGAGAGAAGCGTTTTGGAGCAAATGTTGAGGTTGGTTACTATGACCAAACCCAAAGTAAGCTGACACCAAGTAATACTGTATTAGATGAACTCTGGAATGATTTTAAACTGACGCCAGAAGTTGAAATCCGTAACCGCCTTGGCGCTTTCCTCTTCTCAGGGGATGATGTTAAAAAGTCAGTCGGGATGCTGTCTGGTGGCGAACGAGCTCGTTTGCTTCTTGCTAAACTTTCAATGGAAAATAATAACTTCCTGATTTTGGACGAGCCGACCAACCACTTGGATATTGATAGCAAGGAAGTGCTAGAAAATGCCTTGATAGACTTTGATGGAACCCTTCTGTTTGTCAGTCACGACCGTTACTTTATTAACCGTGTAGCCACTCATGTCTTGGAATTGTCTGAGAATGGTTCGACTCTTTACTTGGGAGATTATGACTACTATGTTGATAAAAAGGCTGAAATGGAAGTCAGCCAGACAGAAGAAGTTTCAACTAGCAATCAAGCAAAAGAAGCAAGTTCAGTTAATGACTACCAAGCTCAGAAAGAAGGTCAAAAAGAAGCCCGTAAGCTCATGCGCCAAATAGAGAGTTTAGAGGCTGAAATCGAAGAGTTAGAAACTCAAAGTCAAGCCATTTCTGAACAAATGCTGGAAACCAACGATGCTGAAAAGCTCATGGAATTGCAGGCTGAACTGGACAAAATCAGTCACCGTCAGGAAGAGGCTATGCTTGAGTGGGAAGAATTATCGGAGCAGGTGTAAAGATGGAACATCTTGGAAAGGTATTTCGTGAATTTCGAACAAGTGGGAAGTACTCCTTGAAAGAGGCGGCAGGTGAATCATGTTCAACCTCTCAGTTATCTCGCTTCGAGCTTGGGGAGTCTGATCTAGCAGTTTCCCGTTTCTTTGAGATTTTGGACAATATTCATGTGACTATTGAAAATTTCATGGACAAGGCTAGGGATTTTCAAAATCATGAACATGTTGCCTTGATGGCACAGATTATTCCGCTTTACTACTCAAATGATATTGCAGGTTTTCAAAAGCTTCAAATGGAACAGCTTGAGAAAACAAAGAGTTCGACCAATCCCCTCTATTTTGAGCTGAATTGGATTCTGATACAAGGCCTTATTTGTCAAAGAGATACTAGTTACAGTATGGAACAGAGTGATCTGGATAAGGTGGCGGATTATCTTTTCCAAACAGAAGAATGGACCATGTATGAGTTGATTCTTTTCGGGAATCTCTATACTTTTTACAATGTGGACTATGTGACTCGGATTGGCAGAGAAGTCATGGAGCGAGAAGACTACTACAAGGAAATTGGTCGGCATCGAAAACTTGTTTTGATTTTAGCTCTTAACTGTTACCAGCATTGTTTGGAAAACCGTTCCTTTACGGATGCGGACTATTTTGAGGGTTATGTGGAGAAGTTAATTGGAAATGGTATCAAGCTTTATGAGCGCAATATCTTCCATTATCTAAAAGGTTTCGCCCTCTACCAGAGAGACTTGAAAGCAGAAGGTTGTAGTCAGATGCAGGAAGCCATGCATATTTTTGCTGTACTTGGACTTCCAGAGCAAGTGGCTTACTATCAGGAACATTATGAAAAATTTGTAAAAGATTAATTTTCCCAAATAAGGGAAAAACGAATATACTCCTTTCAGTTTTGATACAATAGTTTCAAAATTTGAGAGGAGTTTTTTATATGAATCGACATGCAATCCAGTTGATTAGTCGTGGGGCTATTAATAAGATAGGAAATATGCTCTATGATTATGGAAACAGTGTTTGGTTGGCATCAATGGGGACGATAGGACAGACTGTTCTTGGGATTTATCAGATTTCTGAACTCGTCACATCGATTCTGGTCAATCCCTTTGGCGGAGTGATTTCAGACCGCTTTTCGCGACGCAAAATTTTAATGACGATAGACTTGGTTTGCGGTATTCTCTGTTTAGCTATTTCTTTCATTAGAAATGATAGCTTGATGATTGCTGCCTTGATTTTTGCCAACATTGTACAGGCGGTTGCCTTTGCATTTTCTCGTACAGCCAATAAAGCTATTATAACTGAGGTTGTAGAGAAAGACGAGATTGTGACCTATAATGCTCGCTTAGAGCTCGTTTTGCAGGTTGTAGGCGTTAGCTCCCCTGTACTTTCTTTCATCGTTTTACAATTTGCCAGTCTCCATATGACGCTCATTTTAGATGCCATTAGTTTTTTCATCGCATTTACCTTAGTAGCTTTCCTCCCCCAAAAAGAGACTCAGGAACAAGAGAAAAAGGCTTTCAGCTGGAAAAATATTTTTGCTGATATGAAAGAAGGGATTTGCTATATTTGGCGACAGCAAGAGATCTTTTTCCTTTTGTTAGTAGCTTCCAGTGTTAATTTCTTTTTTGCAGCCTTTGAATTCCTTCTCCCCTTTTCAAATCGACTTTACGGGGTAGAAGGAGCTTATGCGAGTATTTTGACTATGGGCGCTATTGGTTCCATTGTGGGAGCTCTTCTAGCTAGTAAAATAAAGGCAAGTGTTTATAATCTTTTGACTCTATTGGCTTTGACTGGAGTTGGAGTTTTTATGATGGGGTTACCGTTGCCAACTTTTCTTTCCTTTTCTGGAAATTTAGTTTGTGAACTGTTTATGACGATTTTTAATATTCACTTTTTTACTCAGGTGCAAACCAAGGTTGAGGGGGAATACTTGGGAAGGGTACTAAGCACAATTTTTACTTTAGCTATTCTCTTTATGCCAATTGCAAAAGGCTTTATGACAGTGCTACCAAGTGTTCATCTTTCTTCTTTCCTGATCATTGGAAGCGGGGTTGTCATCCTGTCTTGTTTATCACTCATTTATGTGCGAAGTCGTTTTGAAAAAGACTCATAACTTCACTATCTTTAGAAAATATTTCAATACTAACCATTTTTCAGTCCTTCTCTATTGTGAGGAGGGCTTGCTTTGTGGTAAAATGGGATTATGAATGAAAGAATGAATGAGTTAGTTGCCTTACTCAACCGCTATGCAACCGAGTACTATACAAGTGACAATCCCTCGGTTTCAGATAGTGAGTATGATCGCCTCTACCGAGAGTTGGTCGAGTTGGAAGCTGCCTATCCAGATCAAGTTTTAGCAGATAGTCCGACCCATCGCGTTGGTGGTAAGGTTTTAGATGGTTTTGAAAAATACAGTCATCAGTATCCTCTTTATAGTTTGCAGGATGCTTTTTCACGTGAAGAGTTAGAAGCTTTTGATGCGCGTGTTCGAAAGGAATTACCCCAACCGACCTATATTTGCGAACTGAAAATCGATGGTTTGTCTATCTCGCTTACGTATGAAAAGGGAATTTTGGTAGTCGGTGCGACACGTGGGGATGGTTCTATTGGAGAGAATATCACAGAGAACCTCAAGCGTGTCAAGGACATTCCTTTGACCTTGCCAGAAGAACTAGATATCACCGTTCGTGGAGAATGTTACATGCCACGCGCTTCGTTTGATCAGGTTAACCAAGCCCGCCAAGAAAATGGGGAGCCTGAGTTTGCTAATCCTCGTAACGCAGCAGCAGGAACCTTGCGTCAGTTGGATACGGCAGTAGTTGCCAAACGCAATCTTGCGACTTTTCTCTATCAAGAAGCTAGTCCGTCAACTCGTGATAGCCAAGAAAAGGTTTTGAAGCACCTAGAACAACTAGGTTTTGTGGTCAATCCTAATCGAATTCTGGCTGAAAACATAGATGAAATCTGGAATTTTATCCAAGAAGTAGGACAGGAACGAGACAATCTTCCCTATGATATTGATGGGGTGGTGATTAAGGTTAATGATTTAGCAGGTCAAGAAGAACTCGGTTTTACCGTCAAGGCTCCAAAGTGGGCAGTAGCTTACAAGTTCCCTGCTGAGGAAAAAGAAGCTCAACTCTTATCAGTTGATTGGACAGTTGGTCGTACGGGAGTCGTGACTCCAACTGCAAATCTAACACCAGTACAACTAGCTGGAACAACTGTTAGCCGTGCGACACTGCACAATGTAGATTATATCGCCGAAAAGGATATCCGCAAAGACGATACGGTTATCGTCTATAAGGCTGGGGACATCATCCCTGCTGTTTTGCGCGTGGTAGAGTCCAAACGTGTTTCTGAAGAAAAACTAGATATTCCGATTAATTGTCCAAGTTGTGATAGTCACTTACTTCATTTCGAAGATGAGGTTGCTCTACGTTGTATCAATCCTCGCTGTCCTGCTCAAATCATGGAAGGTTTGATTCACTTTGCCTCTCGAGATGCCATGAATATTACAGGACTTGGTCCATCTATCGTTGAAAAGCTTTTTGCTGCTAATCTGGTTAAGGATGTGGCAGATATTTACCGTTTGAAAGAAGACGATTTCCTCCTTTTAGAAGGTGTCAAGGAAAAGTCTGCTTCTAAACTGTATCAGGCTATTCAAGCATCAAAGGAAAACTCTGCTGAAAAGCTTTTATTCGGTTTGGGAATTCGCCATGTCGGAAGCAAGGCTAGCCAACTCTTGCTCCAACATTTCCACTCTATTGAAAATCTAGCCCAAGCTGATTCAGAGGAAGTCGCAAGTATTGAAAGCTTGGGTAGTGTGATTGCCCAAAGTCTTCAGACTTATTTTGCTACCGAGGGATCTAAAATTCTCTTAGATGAGCTGAAAGCAGCTGGAGTCAACCTGGACTACAAAGGGCAGACAGTAGTGGCAGATGCAGCCTTGTCAGGTTTGACGGTAGTTCTGACAGGAAAATTGGAACGTCTCAAACGCTCAGAAGCAAAAAGTAAACTCGAAAGTCTTGGAGCCAAAGTAACAGGTAGCGTATCCAAGAAAACAGATCTAGTCGTAGCAGGAGCAGATGCAGGAAGTAAGCTCCAAAAAGCTCAAGAACTTGGTATCGAAGTTCGCGATGAAGCTTGGCTAGAAAGTTTGTAAAGAATAGTCTCAAACTATCTCTCCTGATGTGTTTTGACATGGTTAAAATCTATTGTCCATCGTGATGAAATGCCAACTGAATCCATCAGAATCAAATAAAATTAAAATAGAAATTAGAAATTAGGAAAAAACATGTACAATTATCCCGTTCTTCTCCATTTTCATAGAAAAAATGGAGATTATACAGCTTGCTCATTTAGCACAGACCGAGATGAAAACAAAAACTCTTTAACTTCAGAGACCACTTATTTTGGTCTTCAGTTTTCTTTTACAGTGACCAGTCAGGAAAAGGTGGATAGTTTCACCTTCAAAGCCGAGATAGATGGTGTATTAAAAGAATATCTTGTACGTTTTAACTACTATCCCTTGCTAACAGAAGCATGGATTTTAGAGGGCGACGAGACTGTTTATTATTCTGAAAATCCAGCTATTGCTAGTCCATATTATAAGGATCAGAATCCATTTGCCTTTGATAAAGCCATCCATAGCGCAAGCTTTGATCATCACTGGGGATATCAGGGAGACTTGGGCTGCCAAGGATCTGATTCCCAGACCAGTTTTAAACTCTGGGCTCCAACAGCTACAGCAGTTCAGGTGGTTGTTTATGAAAATACAAGTAACGATGCACAGATTTGGAAAACCTTTAATCTAGAGCGTGGGAATAGTTATTCATACAGTCATAAGTACAATACCATTGGTGTGTGGAGTCTAGACTTAGATGAAAATCTTGCTGGTAAGGCTTATCAGTATCAGATTGAATTTCCTCACCACCAGACTTTGACGAGAGACCCTTACACGATTGCCACAAGTCCTGACGGAAAACGTTCCGTAATTCTTTCTCATCAAGACAGACAAGTAGAAGGATTCCAAGTCAAACATGGGACAGAAGCTCCATGGCGTTTGGAGAATCCATGTAAAGCAGTTATCTGTGAAATGCATATTCGTGATTTTACCAAATCGCCTACATCTGGTGTTCCTGAAGAACTCCGCGGAACCTTCTTGGGTGCTGCTCAGACTGGAACGGTTAACCAATACGGTCAAGCAACCGCCTTTGACTATATCAAAGAACTTGGTTGTAACTATGTTCAACTTCAACCTATCTTTGATCGCCATAAGGAATATGACGAGAACGGAAATGTAACCTATAACTGGGGCTATGACCCTCAAAACTACAATGCTCCAGAAACGAGCTTCTCTAGCAATCCAGATGATCCCGGACAAGTTATTCGAGACCTCAAGACCATGATTCAGGCTTATCATGATGCGGGAATCGGTGTCATTATGGATGTGGTTTATAACCATACCTTCTCAACAGTGGACGCTCCATTCCAGACAACTGTTCCCGATTATTTCTATCGTATGAATCGTGATGGAACTTTTCAAAACGGTACGGGGGTAGGAAATGAAACTGCAAGTGAACATGAGATGTTCCGCAAGTATATGATTGATTCCATCCTCTATTGGGTGAAAGAATACAATATTGACGGTTTTCGTTTCGACTTGATGGGCATTCATGATGTCAAAACTATGCAGGCAATTCGTTGGGCACTGGATGAGGTCGATCCGCGTATTCTCACTTATGGAGAAGGCTGGGATATGGGAACAGGTCTTGCTCCTTATGACAAGGCTAAGAAGGATAACGCCCACCAGATGCCAAATATAGGTTTCTTCAACGATAATCAGCGTGATGCGATCAAAGGAGGAGAAGTTTATGGGGCAATCAAATCAGGATTTGTGAGTGGTGCTGCTACAGAACCAATCGTCGCCAAGGCTATTCTTGGTAGCCGAGAATTGGGATCTTATCTCAGTCCAAACCAGGTTCTCAACTATGTTGAAGCTCATGACAATTACAATCTTCATGACTTGTTGGCAACCCTTCATCCTGATCAGAGTTCCGACCAGATTATGCGCAAGGTTGAGACAGCGACAGCTATGAATCTTCTCATGCAAGGAATGGCCTTTATAGAACTAGGTCAAGAGTTTGGTCGAACTAAGTTGGTTCCAACTGGTGAACATGGAGAACTAACTCCTGCAGACCGAGAACGTGCTATGAATAGCTATAATGCTCCGGACAGTGTTAACCAAGTCAACTGGGATCTGATCAATGAACGCCAAGACAGCATCGAGTTTATTCGTCAGATTATCCGCCTAAAAACGCAAATCAATGCCTTCTCTTATCCAACATATGAAGAAATTTACCGTCATGTCTTTGTTCACACGGCTGCTGAAAATAGTGGCTGGATTGTCTACGAGATTCACGGTGGATCCGAACATCTATTAGTGGTATTTAATGCTAAGGGAACCTCCTTCTACTTTGAAAATGCAGGTAAGCTTGAAATGTTCCTTACCAACAGTCGTTCAAAACAAGAAAATGTTATTGATGACATTAGTGTCGCAGTTTTAAAAGTGCTCTCATAAATTAATGTAGTAAAAAGGGTTAGATTATCTAATCCTTTTTGTCATTTATGAGATTTTTAATGAAGAGTAGAATTAAGTTTCAAATAATTTGAAGGATCAAGATTGTGAAAAAAATCTCAATTTTTTCACAAAAAGGGTTGTAATTTTCTGAAAATTTGATAAAATAAGTCTTAATCATTTTCAGGAGGAAGAAAATTGGCAAGATATCAGAATTTAGTAAATGGAAATTGGAAATCATCTGAAAAGGAAATTACAATCTATTCACCCATTAATCAGGAAAAGCTGGGGACAGTACCAGCTATGAGTCAGGCTGAAGTAGATGAGGCTATGAAAGCTGCGCGTGCAGCTCTCCCAGCATGGCGTGATTTAGCACCAGTTGAACGTGCAGCCTATCTGCATAAGGTAGCAGCTGTTTTAGAACGCGATAAAGAAAAAATTGGTACAATTCTTGCCAAAGAGGTTGCTAAAGGGATAAAAGCAGCCATTGGAGAAGTAGTACGTACAGCAGATTTGATTCGTTTTGCTGCAGAAGAAGGTCTCCGTATCACTGGACAAGCAATGGAAGGTGGCGGTTTTGAAGCTACAAGTAAAAACAAACTAGCCGTTGTCCGTCGTGAGCCAGTTGGTGTCGTTTTAGCTATCGCGCCATTTAACTATCCAGTTAACCTTTCTGGATCTAAGATTGCTCCGGCTTTGATTGCAGGGAATGTCGTCATGTTTAAACCGCCAACACAAGGATCTATCTCAGGTCTGTTATTAGCCAAGGCTTTTGATGAGGCAGGTGTTCCAGCAGGAGTATTTAATACGATAACTGGACGAGGTTCTGAAATCGGTGACTATATCATTGAACACAAAGAAGTTAACTTTATCAACTTTACTGGCTCGACTCCAATTGGTGAGCGAATCGGTCGTTTAGCTGGAATGCGTCCTATCATGCTTGAACTTGGTGGGAAAGATGCAGCTATTGTTCTCGAAGATGCAGACTTGGAACACGCAGCTAAACAAATCGTCGGTGGAGCCTTTAGCTATTCAGGACAACGTTGTACTGCCATCAAGCGTGTCTTGGTTGTGGAAAGTGTAGCGGATAAATTGGCTGAATTACTTAAAGCAGAAGTTGCTAAGCTAACCGTTGGTGACCCATTTGACAATGCTGATATCACACCTGTTATTGACAATGATTCAGCTGATTTTATCTGGGGATTGATTCAGGATGCGCAAGGTAAAGGTGCCAAAGCGCTCAGTCCAATCAAACGTGAGGGCAATCTCATTTGGCCAGGACTTTTTGATTATGTCACAAGAGATATGAAATTAGCATGGGAAGAACCATTTGGTCCTGTTCTGCCAATTATCCGTGTTTCCGATGCAAGTGAAGCGGTAGCAATTGCCAATGAATCTGAGTTCGGTCTTCAATCATCCGTATTCACAAATGACTTTAAAAAAGCGTTTGAAATCGCTGAAAAACTTGAAGTGGGCACCGTTCATATTAATAATAAAACACAGCGTGGACCAGATAATTTCCCATTCCTTGGGGTCAAAGGATCTGGTGCTGGTGTGCAAGGGATTAAATACAGCATTGAAGCAATGACAAATGTCAAATCCATTGTTTTTGATGTGAAATAATCTATAAAATCAGGAAAAGGGCTTCCTGATTTTATTTTTTTCAAAAAATTACAGTTTAAAATTGATAAAAAACGAATATTCTGGTATTATAATAAAAAAATATATGGAAATTATTCTTTTCTCTCTGAAATGAGTGAAAGCTAAGTTAAGATATTTTTTCCAAAATTTTCAAGATAATTTTGGTGAAATTCCGTAAATTACTTGAAAGTTATCTTAAAAGAGTGTATAATAGAATTATAGAAAACGCTTACAAAAAGAAAGGGGATTGGATGAATAATCAAGAAGCATTGAGAACCTTCACTACTGGAGAAAATTTTCATCTTCAGCACTATCTAGGAGCACATAAAGAGGAAAAAGACGGAGAAATTGGTTTTACTTTCCGTGTTTGGGCACCTAACGCTCAGGCTGTGCACTTAGTTGGTGATTTTACAAACTGGACAGAACACCAAATTCCTATGGTACGGAATGAATCGGGTGTTTGGGAAGTCTTCACAAGTCTAGCTCATGAAGGGCAGATTTATAAGTATCATATCACGCGTGCAAATGGGCACCAGATTATGAAAATTGATCCATTGGCAGTTCGTTTTGAGGCTCGCCCAGAGACTGGAGCCATCCTGACTGATATTCCAGAGAAAAAATGGAAAGATGGTCTTTGGCTAGCTAGGAGAAAACGCTGGGGCTTTTTTGAGAGACCAGTCAATATTTATGAAGCCCATGCTGGATCTTGGAAGAGAAATCCAGATGGTAGTCCATACAGCTTTGCACAACTTAAGGAAGAACTCATTCCATACCTTGTTGAGATGAACTACACTCACATCGAGTTTATGCCTTTAATGGCTCACCCACTTGGATTGAGTTGGGGCTACCAGCTTATGGGTTACTTTGCTATGGAGCACTCTTATGGGCGACCAGAGGAATTCCAAGATTTTGTTGAGGAATGTCATTTAAACAATATCGGTGTAATTGTGGATTGGGTTCCAGGTCATTTTACCATCAACGATGACGCTCTAGCTTATTACGATGGAACACCGACTTTTGAATACCAAGACCACAATAAGGCCCATAACTATGGTTGGGGAGCTCTTAACTTTGACCTTGGGAAGAATGAAGTCCAGTCCTTCTTGATTTCTAGCATTAAATTCTGGATTGACTTTTATCATTTAGACGGTATTCGAGTAGATGCAGTTAGCAATATGCTCTACCTAGACTATGATAATGCTCCTTGGACTCCAAACAAAGACGGTGGCAATCTCAACTACGAAGGCTACTATTTCCTTCAACGTTTGAACACTGTTATCAAGTTAGCTCATCCAGATGTGATGATGATTGCAGAAGAAAGCTCATCAGCAACAAAGATTACTGGTATGAAAGAAATGGGCGGTCTTGGCTTTGACTACAAGTGGAATATGGGCTGGATGAATGATATTCTCCGTTTCTACGAGGAGGACCCTATATATCGTAAGTATGATTTTAACTTGGTAACTTTCAGCTTCATGTACGTTTTCAATGAAAACTACCTCTTACCTTTCTCACACGATGAAGTCGTGCATGGTAAGAAAAGCATGATGCACAAGATGTGGGGAGATCGCTACAATCAATTTGCAGGTTTGCGAAATCTCTACACTTATCAAATTTGTCATCCAGGTAAGAAACTCTTGTTCATGGGAAGCGAATATGGTCAGTTCTTAGAGTGGAAATCTGAAGAGCAATTGGAATGGTCTAACTTGGAAGATCCAATGAATGCTAAGATGAAGTACTTCACTTCTCAACTCAATCAATTCTATAAAGAGCATCGTTGCCTTTGGGAAATTGACACCAGCTACGATGGCATCGAAATTATCGATGCGGATAATAGAGATCAGAGTGTCCTTTCCTTTATTCGTAGGAGTAAAAAGGGTGAAATGCTAGTCTGTGTCTTTAATATGGCGCCTGTTGAACGAAAAGACTTTACAATCGGACTTCCTGTCGCGGGAGTTTATGAAGAAGTTTGGAATACAGAATTGGAACAATGGGGTGGTGTCTGGAAAGAATACAACCAAACGGTTCAAACTCAAGAAGGATTATGGAAGGATTATGAGCAGACCTTGACCTTTACCTTGCCAGCTATGGGAGCAAGTATCTGGAAGATTAAACGTCGCTTGAAACCAACTAAAACTGTCACAAATAAAACCCAAAAAGGAGTAGAAAATGAAGAATGAAATGCTAGCTTTGATCCTTGCCGGTGGGCAAGGAACACGTCTCGGAAAACTCACTCAAAGCATTGCCAAACCAGCAGTGCAATTCGGTGGGCGCTACCGTATCATTGACTTTGCGCTTTCAAACTGTGCTAACTCTGGGATTCACAACGTCGGTGTTATTACGCAGTATCAACCTCTTGCCTTAAATAACCATATTGGAAATGGTTCGAGCTGGGGTCTGGATGGAATTAACACAGGTGTTTCTATTCTTCAACCCTACTCTGCAAGCGAGGGAAATCGTTGGTTTGAAGGAACTAGCCACGCTATCTACCAAAATATTGACTACATCGACAGTGTCAATCCTGAATATGTTCTGATCCTTTCTGGTGACCATATTTACAAGATGGACTATGATGACATGCTCCAATCACATAAGGACAACAATGCCAGCTTGACAGTAGCTGTCCTAGACGTACCTCTCAAAGAAGCTAGCCGTTTTGGTATCATGAATACAGATGCCAATAATCGTATCGTTGAATTTGAAGAAAAACCTGCTCAACCTAAGTCTACCAAAGCTTCTATGGGGATTTATATCTTTGATTGGCAACGTCTCCGTAATATGCTAGTAGCTGCTGAAAAGAATAAGGTAGATATGTCAGACTTTGGTAAAAACGTTATTCCAAATTACCTTGAGTCTGGAGAAAGTGTCTATGCTTATGAATTCAAAGGCTACTGGAAAGACGTCGGTACTATCGAGTCTCTATGGGAAGCAAATATGGAATACATTGATCCAAACAACGCTTTGGATAGTCGTGATCGTCAGTGGAAAATCTACTCACGCAACTTGATTTCACCACCAAACTTTATTGGAAAACACGCTCATGTAGAAGATTCTTTAGTTGTGGATGGCTGTCTCGTGGATGGAACTGTTAAGCATTCCATTCTCTCAACAGAAGCACAAGTACGTGAGGGTGCTGAAGTAGTAGACTCTGTAATCATGAGTGGTGCCATTATCGGAAAAGGTGCAAAAATTAAACGTGCCATCATTGGTGAAGGTGCTGTTATTTCTGAAGGTGTCGAAATTGATGGAACAGACGAAGTACAAGTAGTAGGATATGATGAAGTAGTGGGGGTAGCAACAGATGAAGATTGATAAATATTCAGCCATTTTAGGAAACACCGTTGGTTTTCACGATATGTCAACTTTGACAGATCATCGTCCAGTAGCCAGTTTGCCATTTGGAGCAAAATATCGTTTGATTGACTTCCCTCTTTCTAGCCTTGCAAATGCTGGTGTTCGTAGTGTCTTTGGAATTTTCCAACAAGATAATATCAGTTCAGTCTTTGACCACATTCGTTCAGGACGTGAGTGGGGCTTATCTACCCTTCTCAGTCACTACTATCTAGGTATTTATAATACGCGTGTTGAAAGTAGCACAGTTGGGAAAGAATATTACCAACAGCTTCTCACTTATTTGAAACGTTCAGGATCAAATCAGACGGTTGCACTTAACTGTGATATCGTGGTGAATATTGACCTCAATCAAGTATTCCATTTACATACTACTGCTGGTCGTCCAATTACAGTTGTTTATAAGAAATTACCTAAAAAGGATATTTCAGATGTTAATGCCATCTTGGAAGTGGATGAAACAGACCGTGTTCTTTCTCATAAACTTTTTGATGCCAAATCAACAGATGAACTTTTCAACATGTCTACAGATATATTCGTCGTTGATACTCCGTGGTTGATTAAGCGTTTGGAAGAAGAAGTTCAAAAAGAATACCCAGAAAAATTACGCTATGTTTTACGTGAGTTGGCAGCTAAAGAAGGCGCTTTTGCTTATGAATACACTGGCTACCTAGCCAATATTCACTCTGTTCAATCCTATTATCAAGCCAATATTGATATGCTGGAGTCTCAAAAATTCTATTCTCTCTTCTCACCTAACCAAAAGATTTATACCAAGGTTAAGAATGAAGAACCAACTTACTACTCAAACACCTCTAAGGTAAGTACTTCGCAGTTCGCCTCTGGTAGTATCATAGAGGGTGAAGTAGTTCAGTCGGTCCTATCACGTAATATTCACGTTCATAAGGATAGTCTAGTTAAAGACAGCCTTCTCTTCCCACGTGTTGTGATTGGTCAAGGTGCCCAAGTTGAGTATGCAATCTTGGACAAAGGGGTTGAAGTTGCTGACGGTGTCGTTATTCGCGGTACTGCAGAACACCCAGTTGTAGTCAAAAAAGGCGAAAAAGTTACAGAGGATATTCATTCATGAAAATTTTATTCGTAGCAGCAGAGGGTGCGCCCTTTTCAAAAACAGGTGGTTTGGGAGACGTCATTGGCGCTCTTCCCAAATCACTGGTAAAGGCAGGGCACGAAGTTGCGGTTGTCTTACCTTACTATGACATGGTAGAGGCTAAGTTCGGCGACCAGATTGAGGATGTTCTTCACTTTGCAGTGAGTGTGGGATGGCGCAGACAGTACTGTGGTATTAAGAAGACCGTCTTAAATGGTGTTACCTTCTACTTCGTAGACAATCAAACTTATTTCTTCCGAGGTCATGTTTACGGAGATTTCGATGATGGTGAACGCTTTGCCTTCTTCCAACTGGCTGCTCTTGAAGCCATGGAGCGAATTGATTTCATTCCAGATATTCTCCATGTCCATGATTATCACACCGCTATGATTCCTTTTCTCTTGAAGGAAAAATACAGATGGATTCAGGCATATCAAGGAATCAGAACTGTTTTAACTATTCATAATTTGGAATTCCAAGGTCAATTTTCTGAAGGAATGTTGTGGGATTTGTTTGGAGTCGGTTTTGAACGTTACGCTGATGGGACCCTTCGTTGGAATGATTGTCTAAACTGGATGAAAGCTGGTATCCTATACGCGGATCGTGTCTCAACCGTATCGCCTAGCTATGCACATGAGATTATGACTAGTCAGTTCGGTTGTGGCTTGGATCAGATTCTTCGCATGGAGTCAGGTAAGGTTTCTGGTATTGTTAATGGAATCGATACCGATCTCTATAATCCGGAGACAGATGCTCTTTTAGACCATCATTTTGATAAGGAAGATTTGTCTGGAAAAGCTCAAAACAAAGCAAAATTGCAAGAGAGAGTTGGTCTACCTGTGAGAGCAGATGTTCCTCTAGTTGGGATTGTTTCTCGTTTGACACGCCAAAAAGGTTTTGATGTCGTTGTAGAAAGCTTACATCGTTTCTTACAGGAGGACGTTCAAATAGTCCTTTTAGGAACAGGTGACCCGGCTTTTGAACATTCCTTCTCTTGGTTTGCGCAGGTCTATCCAGACAAGCTATCAGCAAATATCACTTTTGACGTTAAACTTGCTCAAGAAATCTACGCAGCTTGTGACCTCTTCCTCATGCCAAGTCGTTTTGAACCATGTGGCTTGTCTCAAATGATGGCTATGCGTTATGGAACTCTACCATTGGTTCATGAAGTGGGTGGATTGCGTGATACGGTTCAATCCTTCAATCCGATCGAAGGAACTGGTACTGGATTTAGCTTTGACAATTTAACACCATACTGGCTTAACTGGAGTTTCCAAACAGCCTTGGATGTTTATAAGTACCAGCCAGACGTTTGGAGAAATCTACAAAAACAAGCTATGGAATGTGATTTCTCATGGGATACAGCTTGCAAGTCTTATCTTGATTTGTACTATAGTTTAGTCAACTAATAGATAAAATCGTATGATTCTTTCATACGATTTTTGGGCTGTTTAGAAAAGAGGAGAAGTGATGACTCAAGTAATGGGGCTCTGTGTTATGGATGTTGATGGCACCTTAATTGCAGAAGAAGTGATTGATCTTTTAGGAAGAGAAGCAGGTTGTGAAGCAGAAATTTCAGAGATTACCAATCAAGCAATGCGAGGAGAACTGGACTTTGAAAGGAGTTTACGAGAGAGAGTCGCTTTGTTAAAAGGTCTTCCGATTTCGGTCTTTGATACTGTCTTCAAATCCATTCATCTGTCCCAAAATGCTCCAAAATTTATCTCTATTCTCCAAAAGAATGACATCCTAGTTGGTCTAGTGTCTGGTGGATTTAGTCCAATCGTTGAGAGACTAGCAAAGTACCTAGGTATCTCCTATTTCTCCGCCAACCAGTTAGAAGTCAAAGACGGATTTTTAACAGGGCAACTAGTTGGTGAAATTGTGACATGTCAAGTAAAACAAGCTACTCTTGAGAAATGGAGAAAGGAATTAGTACTTTCCAAAGAAAGAACGATTGCAATCGGTGATGGGGCTAATGACCTCTTGATGTTAAAGTCAGCAGGTCACGGTATAGCCTTTTGTGCCAAGGAGGTCGTAAAAGCTGAGATAGCTTGTCATGTAGATACGAGGGATCTTTTAGAAGTTTTGCCTTGGATTGATTTCTTAGAATGAGAGGGAACTATGAAAATTGTAATCGCACCCGATTCTTTTAAAGAAAGTTTGACGGCTGAACAGGTCGCTCAAGCTATAAAAAAAGGCTTCGAACAGTCAATAGCGGATGTAGAATGTCTGCTTTGCCCTGTAGGTGATGGTGGGGAAGGAACCGTAGATGCTATTCGACATTCTCTTGAACTCGAAGAAAAATGGCAAGAGGTTACGGGACCTTTTGGTCTAAATGAAGCAATGCGTTACTTTCAAAAAGGTCAAATGGCACTCTTTGAAGTTGCTGACTTGGTTGGTTTAGGAAAGATTCAGCATGAGAAACGAAATCCTCTTCACATCCAAACTTGTGGTGTCGGAGAGTTGATTCGCCATCTCATTGATCAAGGAATGAAGGAAATCTATATCGGTGTAGGCGGTACGGCTACTAATGACGGTGGAATAGGTATAGCTGCTGGTTTGGGGTATCAGTTTTATGATAAGAAGGGGAAAGAATTGCCAGCTTGTGGTCAAACTTTGCTTGAGTTCGAGTCGGTTTCAAACAGCGACTTGTATAGGATTCCTGAAGATGTGAAAATCCGCATTTTAGCAGATGTCGTGAGCCTTCTATGTGGTCATCAAGGGGCAACCTATACATTTGGTAGACAAAAAGGTTTGGATCCTGCTTTGTTTGAAACAGTAGATCTGGCTATACAGGAGTTCTATGAAAAATTTTCGCCTTCAACCCTGTCTCTGAAAGGAGCAGGAGCTGGCGGGGGTATTGCGGCTGGGCTCTGTGCCTTTGCAAAGGCTTGTATCGTATCTGGGATTGACACCTGTTTGGATTTGATTGACTTTGATAAGAAAGTTGCAGGTGCTGACTTGGTTATCGTTGGAGAAGGCAGACTGGACAGTCAAAGCCTTGTTGGAAAAGCTCCTATCGGTGTAGCAAAAAGAACCCCTAACGGAGTCCCTGTTATTGCTATTTGTGGAAGTCTTGCTAACGATTTGCCTCCCCTACCATTTGAAAATATACAAGCAGCCTTTTCCATTTTAGAGAAAAGTGAACCTTTGGAAGAGAGTCTGAAAACAGCAAGCATCTATTTGGAGCACACAGCTACTAATATTGGTCGTTTGTTAAATTTGAGGAAGGATTAACCTAACCATTTTTTCCAGATGGATTTTTTAGGTGGCTCTGCCTTTTTCTCCTCCCAGAGATTCGAGAATGCAAGTCTAAGGTCTTTTTCCTCTACTTGAACAGGTTCGTTCGTGTGAATGACAAGGCCGAAAGGAGAGGTGATATGATCATCTGAAACAATAGTCGCCTGGCAATTACTTTCCTTTGCTTGTTTTAAGTAAAAGACCTGTTTGTCAAACTCGATATTTGGTGAGATTTTCACAAAAAGTTCCTCTACCTTTTCTTGAAAACCATCTAAAATAGAGAAAAATCCATGTTCTAATTCAGGACTATTGGCAGTACTGATATCCGCGTATCCAAGAACTCTTTCCTCGAAAGTACCGAGGTAGCGGCGTTGTTCGTCAGGGTTTAATTTCGGCCCACCATGAGCTTTTTCTAGTAGTTGTTTTGATAAATCTGTCATAAAAACAGTATATCACAAAAATCGCATGAAAACAGACAAAAGAAAGCGATTACTTTATAAAGTTAAGGAAAATTTGCACAAAGATAACGTTTTTTCTTGAAAAACGCTTATTTTTAAGGTATCATAGAGGTGTAAAATAAATAAGCTCAAAGGAGAGTAAGAAATGTCAATTATTACTGATGTTTACGCTCGCGAAGTCCTAGACTCACGCGGTAACCCAACACTTGAAGTAGAAGTTTATACTGAATCAGGTGCTTTCGGACGTGGTATGGTTCCATCTGGAGCTTCTACTGGTGAACACGAAGCAGTTGAACTTCGCGACGGTGACAAATCTCGTTACGGTGGTCTTGGTACACAAAAAGCTGTTGACAACGTAAACAACATCATTGCTGAAGCAATTATCGGCTACGATGTACGTGATCAACAAGCTATCGACCGTGCTATGATCGCTCTTGACGGTACTCCTAACAAAGGTAAATTGGGTGCAAATGCAATTCTTGGTGTGTCTATCGCTGTAGCTCGTGCTGCTGCTGACTACCTTGAAATCCCACTTTACAGCTACCTTGGTGGATTCAACACTAAAGTTCTTCCAACTCCAATGATGAACATCATCAATGGTGGTTCTCACTCAGATGCTCCAATCGCTTTCCAAGAATTCATGATCGTACCTGCTGGTGCACCATCATTCAAAGAAGCTCTTCGTTGGGGTGCTGAAATCTTCCACGCTCTTAAGAAAATCCTTAAATCACGTGGTTTGGAAACTGCCGTAGGTGACGAAGGTGGATTCGCTCCTCGTTTCGAAGGAACTGAAGACGGAGTTGAAACTATCCTTGCTGCAATTGAAGCTGCTGGATATGTTCCTGGTAAAGACGTATTTATCGGATTTGACTGTGCTTCATCAGAATTCTACGATAAAGAACGTAAAGTTTACGACTACACTAAATTCGAAGGTGAAGGAGCTGCTGTACGTACTGCTGCAGAACAAATCGACTACCTTGAAGAATTGGTAAACAAATACCCAATCATCACTATCGAAGATGGTATGGACGAAAACGACTGGGACGGTTGGAAAGCTCTTACTGAACGTCTTGGTGGTAAAGTTCAATTGGTTGGTGACGACTTCTTCGTAACAAACACTTCTTACCTTGAAAAAGGTATTGCAGAAGGTGCTGCTAACTCAATCCTTATCAAAGTTAACCAAATCGGTACTCTTACTGAAACATTCGACGCTATCGAAATGGCGAAAGAGGCTGGTTACACTGCCGTTGTATCACACCGTTCAGGTGAAACTGAAGATTCAACAATCGCTGATATCGCAGTTGCAACTAACGCAGGACAAATCAAGACTGGTTCACTTTCACGTACAGACCGTATCGCTAAATACAACCAATTGCTTCGTATCGAAGATCAACTTGGTGAAGTAGCTGAATACCGTGGTTTGAAATCATTCTACAACTTGAAAAAATAATCTAGTTCAATAAGCTATTTTATCCCGAACCTTGAAATTCAACAGTTCGGCCCTTGATTTAGCAACGTTATTAGCCCCTCGGATTTTATCCGAAGGGCTTTTTTTCTGTTCGGGGGACAAGAAAGGGGGCAGGGTTTATGGTATAATAGACAAAAACACTTGTATTAGAAAGCAATTATGTCTAAAGAAATTGATATTGAGTATTACCACCAGCTAGCCTTGCAAAAGCAGAAGGAACATCGCAAAGTTTTAGCCAATCTAAAGAAAAAGCCACCTAAAAACTTAGATAAGATAGCCCAGCAGATTCACGAAGAAGTTTTTTCTGAGATCGACTGTACTGCCTGCGCCAATTGCTGTAAAACTCTGGGGCCAGACTTTAAGGAAGCCGACATTGTCCGCATTGCCAAGTATTTCAAGATGAAGCTGCCAGCTTTTGAAGAGGAGTTTCTGCAGGTGGATGAAGACGGTGACAAGGTTTTCAAAGCTATGCCTTGCCCCTTTCTAGGAGGAGACAATCTCTGCTCAATCTACGACGTTCGACCAAAGGCTTGCCGCGAGTTCCCTCATACAGATCGTAAAAAAATCCATCAAATCAACCATTTGACAATTAAGAACACCTTGACCTGTCCAGCAGCCTATCTCTTTGTTGAGAAATTAAAGGATAAGTTATAGAAATTTACACCTTTAAATCTTGTACAAAGATTCTAGGGCGGAAGTATCTGATATCTGATAGACTATAGATAGAATTGAACACGGCCTAAAAGCTGTTTGAAAAAGAGAAAATTTCTAGGACTAGAAGCTGAAGCGTCAATTTTTCTGTTTTCACTTTGCTTTTAAGGACTTTTGTATCTTGTGGAGGTAAGAAGAAACGAATATGATGCATCAATTCAACCAAACCATGGATTATTTGGAGCAGCAGCTGACTGGAGAAGTGGATATGAAAAGATTTCAGCAGCTATCGGGCTATTCTTACCCTCTTTTTAGCAGGCTCTTTTCCATCCTAGCAGATATGACCCTGGCAGAATATTTGCGTAATCGCAGGCTGTCAGAAGCAGTGACAGACTTGCTGGAAGGCTCTGAGAAGGTCATTGATATAGCACTGAAATACGGCTATGAGTCTGCGGATGCCTTTAGCGCAGCCTTCAAGAAATTCCATGGTGCGACCCCCTCAGAAGTTCGAAATGGAAAACCTTATCGGGTCTTTCCTAGACTTCAATTATCCTTAAAGATTACAGGAGGAAAGAACATGGATATCAAGATTCAAAAGAAATCTGCATTTACCGTGGCAGGCGTCCTATTGGAAGCTATTGACAATAGCCAGTGCCCATCTGCTTGGGATCAACTCTATGCAAATCACAGCTTTGAAAGTTTAGAAAGTATGGGCAGTGGCCAATCCTTTGGCCTCTGCTCTGATGTCAAAGAGGGTGAAATCATTAACTACATGGCGGCTTATGATGTGACGGATAAAGCGAAAGCAGAAGCCCTAGGCCTTTCTATCAAGGAAATCCCAGCAGCTGAATATGCTATCGTACCAGTCAAGGGGGCTGTACCAACCAGCATCCACCATGCTTGGAAATATGTTTTGGAAGTCTTCTTCCCAGAAACAGGTTATCGCCACTCAGGCTCACCAGACTTTGAAGTCTATACCGAAGGAGATATGTCGTCACCAGACTATCAAATGGAACTCTGGATACCAGTGATCAAGAACTAGAACATTTTCTGATTTTTTATAAAGATGCAAACCTAACTCTGTAGAAAGAATCTCTACAGAGTTTTTAATTGTTGACATTCATGTCCGTAAATCACAAATACCCATATTTTTTGTTTGGATTTTATGGGACATGAGAATAGTTTTCTCGGTATAATAGTCCCATAGAAGATAAGGAGGCATGAATATGCAGATGTATTTTGGAGATGTGTCGCTTTGCTATAGCTATTCATTGACAATGGCACTGGATGGCTATGGCTATGACTTTAAAGCAGACTTTCTAGAGGCAATCATGGTGATGGGAAATGGCGCTAGTATCGTAAAGGAAGATGACCAGCACCCTCTAGTATTCTTTGATAACGGAATGCCAGATCTTTCCATCTCCCATTCCTTAAAAATACTAGGGTTTGACTATGAGGATTTCTATCTAAAAGATGGAGCAGAAGTTAATTTGGAAGAGATTAAAAGAAAGTTGGAAACCTTTCTGTCCAATGGACCTGTCGTACTGGGACCTCTTGATATGGGCCATCTGACCTACAATCCCAATCACACAATCCTTTATGGTGTGGATCACTTCGTAACCGTGTATGGCATTGATGGGCAGTATCTCTATTTGCATGATCCAGCCGGTTTTGCCTGTATAAAGGTTGCTTTTAATGACATATTAGAAGCTTGGAAGGCAGAGGCTATTGACTATAAGCGTGGAGCCTACTCCATGTGGGGAAATTTTAAGAAGGTCAAGAGTCCTAGTCAGACTGAAATCTACCAAGAAACAGCAAGGATTATGAAGACCCGATATCTGGATGGTCAAAGTGGTGTATTGGAATGTTATGCAAAAGCAGTTTCTGAAAACGGCTTAAATACAGAGCAAAAACAATTGCATCAGTATTTCAGCTTTAAACTTGCTGCTGTTAGAAATCTCTATCTCAGTAAATTCTTAAAAGACCATGATTCAGAAGGGGCACGATTAAAAGAGGAATTGGCTACTCTATTCGGCCAAGCCCACCTTTCGTGTTTAAAAGAAGATTATCAAGAACTAGCCGACTTGCTCTATCAGATGGCTGAAGTGGATGGTCGCTTTAGAGATTTATATGTAAACTAGTGACTATAAGAATAAAAAAACTAGTCAGTAAAAGCAGTTTTTCGTAAAATGAAGAACTGCTTTTTGATTATGGTATAATGAAGTGAGGAAATATCATAAACAATTTGAAAGTGAAGGGAGAACGCCTATGCCTAGACCAAAAACAAAAGAGGAATTAGTGCTAGCCTCTAAGGAAAACTATGAAAAACTTAATCACTTTATCTCTAAATTAAGTGAAGAGGAACTACAGACTCCTTTTGATTTTTCAAAAGACCAAAAGAAAAAAGAAGCTCACTGGAAAAGAGATAAAAATCTACGGGATGTCCTGATCCATCTCTATGAATGGCATCAGTTGCTTTTGACCTGGGTACATTCCAATCAAAAGGGTCATGAAAGACCTTTTCTCCCTGAACCTTATAATTGGAAAACTTATGGGGAAATGAATGTCGCTTTTTGGAAGAAGCACCAGAGAACGTCCTTAGAAGAAGCTACTAGACTACTAGAGCAATCGCATAAGGAGATTTTAGGATTAATGGAAGGTTTTAGCAATGACCAACTCTTTACCAAAGGTGTCTATAAGTGGACGGGAGGAACAAGTCTAGGTTCCTACTTTGTGAGTGCCACTTCCAGTCACTATGACTGGGCTATTAAAAAGCTCAAAGCTCATCAGAGAAATTGTAAGAGTAGCTAGTTAGAGTGCTATTGAAATTCACCAAAGGTTCTTCTAAGTTTCGAATAGCTTAGTGCTCGTAATTTTAGAGCTATTTTAGCTTTAGAATCCTTCAAAAATTAAAATTTAAGGCTGTCATAGACTTAGAATAGCCCTAAAACATTTATTTTAATGCAATTCTAAACTTAGAATTACATTGATATTAAAGGAATTAGGCTTTTCGATTCTTAGAATGCCTTTATTCTGTGAAATGTTGACTATAAACTGGTTCGAATGGCTTTTTTCTGATATAGGATGTTAGATAGATGGAGGAGATGATGAACATACAAAAAGAGAAAGTTAGAAAAGAGTTGGTGTCCCTCTGTTTGGGAGAGTTTACAGCCGTCTTATCCTTTTGGTTGTGTTTTTTCCTTTTGAAAAATCGGCTTGGTGATTGGAGGAGTCTAGTCACCATTCTCTATCCTTTGTCTTTACTGACATTTATTTTGCTTCAAGGTTCAATCTATTGGGCAATTTTGATTATAAGACTGTCGAAACCTCAATTTGGAAGCGGTAGTGTCCCCAAACTATATGGTGGTTTCAGAATACTAGACCTTGTTTTACTTATTTCAGGCTTTCCTTTTATAGTCTGGAACACACAGAGTGTCCAAGTGGCTATCTTCGCCACACTGATACAACTTTTTGCCCTTATCGAATGGGTTAATTATTTCCTCGTACGCCTATCTTATAGTTTGAACCCTCTTGTTTTATGGAAACGAATTACTAAGGGAAAACTTGAAAAAAGCAGAATAGCGAAGGGGTTGGGGTAGGGGAGAATAAAGAGGTTACCCATTCGTTTTGTAATATGCTATAATTAATCTATCAAATTTTTTGAATAACTACTTGAAGTGAGATAGATATGCAAATAAACTACAATAGAAAACAGAAATCAGATATTGTTATTTTAAAACCTTCAGCCATTGAAGTTGAAAAATACTTAAAATCGTGGAAAAATCTTAAAAATTATAAGTTGCAAGAAGATGCTTTAGATAAATTGTTTTTTGAGCTATTACCAAGTAACGAAGAAATTTCTGATATTTTATTAAAGGTTGCTACATTAAATGATTTTTATAGCACAAATATTTTTTCAGTTTATCCAGTTGCAGAGCATATTCTGAGTCTTAAAATTGACGAGAGATTGAGACAAGGTGATGTAACTTTAGTCAATGAAATTCAGAATGTTACTATCAATGGAGTAACTAGAAAGTTCTATTCTTTTTCTACTAAATACTGTTCCCATCATAATCCTAAAGAATACCCTATTTATGATAGCTATGTAGAAAAAGTATTGAAATATTTTAGAAAAACAGATAAATTTTCCAACTTTAAGAATGCAGATCTAAAAGATTATCAAAAATTTAAAAATATAATTATTGCTTTTAGAGAATACTACGGATTAGAAGAATTTAATCTTAAAGAGATTGATCAGTATTTATGGCAGTTGGGAAAAGAATATTTCCCAAATAAATATTAGCGACTTTTTCTCACTCAGAAAGGAAATTTAATGTCCTACAAATTTTTACTCTTCGACCTCGACCACACCTTGCTTGATTTTGATGCTGCTGAGGATGTGGCTCTGACGCAACTTCTAAAAGAAGAAGGGGTTGCAGACATTCAAGCCTATAAAGACTATTACGTTCCTATGAACAAGGCTCTCTGGAAGGATTTGGAGCAAAAGAAAATCAGTAAACAAGAGCTGGTTAACACGCGCTTTTCACGTTTGTTTGCTCATTTTGGGCTAGAGAAAGATGGGACTTTACTGGCCCAGCGATACCAGTTTCTTCTAGCCCAGCAGGGACAAACTCTTTCGGGGGCTCATGAACTTTTGGACAGTCTCATTGAGCGTGATTATGAGCTGTACGCTGCGACAAATGGGATAACTGCTATTCAAACAGGGCGCTTGGCTCAATCAGGTCTGGCTCCCTATTTCAACCAAATCTTTATTTCCGAGCAGTTGCAAACGCAAAAGCCTGATGCACTATTCTATGAAAAAATCGGTCAGCAGATTGCTGGATTTGATAAAGAAAAGGCCCTGATGATTGGAGATTCCCTAACAGCTGATATTCAAGGTGGCAATAATGCTGGTATCGATACTATCTGGTATAATCCCCATCATCTGGAAATTAAGACGCAAGCCCAGCCGACTTACGAAGTCCATTCTTACCTAGCTCTACTAGAACTCTTAGATAAACTGTAAAAAGTGGTTTCAATAGCCACTTTTTGCTATAATAGAGGCAGGAAAAACTAAGGAATAGTAAATGATGTCAAGACCAGCTCTTTCTCTTTATGAACCATTGTATACACTAAAGGAAGTTGATCAAAATATCTGGATTGCAGATGGTGATTTGATTCAAATGGATATGAAAATCTTCAAACTTCCTTTTCAGACACGTATGACGGTGGTTAAGTTAAATGATGGAAAACTCTGGATTCATTCTCCTATTGCGCCCAATGAGGAGCTCTTTACTGAACTGGATACTTTGGGCAGAGTCGCTTACCTGATTTCACCAAATAAGATTCACTACGCCTATATTGCAGATTGGAAAAAAAGATATCCTTATGCACAAGCATGGTCTAGTCCAGGAGTTGAAGAGAGAGTGAAAAGTCAGAATGTCAAGGTGGAATTTGATGCTCCCTTAGCAGATGAGTCTCCTGACTTATGGTCTGATGAGATTGATCAACTTATTTTTAAGGGAAGTTCCGTGATTGAAGAAGTGGTGTTTTTTCATAAATCGACTAAAACACTCATTGTAACGGACCTTATAGAGAATTTTGAACCGGAAAAGATAGCTAGTCCAATCCGAAGAAAAATCTATCGTTTAGCCCGTGTAACAGCCCCTGATGGTCAAACTCCTATCGATTATCGGATGACTTTTTTAGGAAGACAAAGGGAAGCAAAGGTTTCCTTTGCCCGTATATTAAACTGGAAACCGGATAAAATCATTCTTGCACACGGTCTATGCTTTTTTGAGAATGGTATAGATGAATTAAAACGTGCTTTTAGATGGATACGGTAAAGGAGAAAAAGATGCAACACTCATCTTGGCATGCTTTGATTAAGGAGCAATTACCTGAGGGGTATTTCGGGAAAATCAATCAATTTATGGAGCAGGCATATGCACAGGGAACTGTTTATCCACCTAAGGAAAAGGTTTTTCAGGCTCTCTTGACTACTCCTCTGGAAGAGGTTAAGGTGGTGATTCTAGGGCAAGACCCCTATCACGGGCCAGGTCAAGCTCAGGGCTTGAGTTTTTCTGTACCGGATACCATTCCAGCTCCGCCATCCTTGCAAAATATCTTGAAAGAATTAGCAGATGACGTCGGAGTTAAGAAATCCCATGATTTGACGGTTTGGGCTGAGCAAGGAGTCTTACTTCTCAATGCCTGTTTGACCGTTCCTGCCGGCCAGGCCAATGGTCATGCTGGGCTGATATGGGAGCCTTTTACAGATGCTGTGATTCAGGTTGTCAATCATCTAGACAGACCAGTAGTCTTTGTACTCTGGGGATCCTATGCACGTAAGAAGAAGGCCTTGGTTACCAATCCTCATCACTTGATTATCGAATCAGCCCATCCCAGTCCTTTATCTGTTTATAGAGGATTTTGGGGTTCTAAGCCTTTTTCCAAGGCCAATGCATTCTTAACAGAGACCGAACAAGAGCCAATCGATTGGCTTAGATAAGGAGAAAATATGCCTCAGTTAGCGACGATTTGCTACATTGATAACGGAAAAGAACTGCTCATGCTCCATCGCAATAAAAAGCCCAATGATGTCCATGAAGGTAAATGGATTGGTGTGGGTGGTAAGCTAGAGCGAGGGGAGACTCCACAGGAATGTGCAGCGCGTGAAATCCTCGAAGAAACAGGGCTCAAAGCCAAGCCAGTTCTAAAAGGTGTTATCACTTTTCCAGAATTCACGCCAGATTTAGACTGGTACACCTATGTTTTTAAGGTAACGGAGTTTGAGGGTGACTTGATTGACTGCAATGAGGGGACCTTAGAATGGGTTCCCTATGATGAGGTCTTAAGTAAGCCGACTTGGGAAGGTGACCACACCTTTGTTGAGTGGCTTTTAGAGGACAAACCCTTCTTTTCAGCCAAGTTCGTTTACGATGGGGATAAATTGTTGGATACCCAAGTTGATTTTTATGAATAAAGGAGAAAGCAGATGCTACTAATCAAAAAAGGTCGTGTAATGGATCCCAAGTCTGGTTTGGATCAAGTGTGTGATGTTTTAGTCCAAGATGGAAAAATTGTCAAAATTGCGCCTGAAATCAAGGAAGAAGGATCAGAGCTAATTGATGCTACTGGGCTTGTGGTTGCGCCTGGACTAGTTGATATTCATGTTCATTTCCGTGAACCTGGTCAAACTCATAAAGAAGACATTCATACTGGTGCCCTAGCGGCCGCTGCAGGTGGTTTTACAACGGTCGTCATGATGGCTAATACCAGTCCAACCATTTCAGACGTGGATACTTTGCAAGAAGTTCTCCAGTCAGCTGCTAAAGAAAAGATCAATGTCAAGACGGTTGCGACTATTACCAAGAACTTTAATGGCCAAGATTTGACCGACTTTAAGGCACTTTTAGAAGCCGGTGCCGTTGGTTTTTCAGATGATGGTATTCCACTTGAAAGTAGCAAGGTTCTCAAAGAAGCCTTGGAAACTGCCAAGAAACTTGGCACCTTTGTTTGCCTTCACGAAGAAGATCCAGGTTTGAACGGGATTCTTGGCTTTAATGAAAACATCGCTAAGGAACATTTTCATATCTGTGGAGCGACAGGAGTGGCAGAATACGCTATGATTGCGCGTGATGTTATGATTGCCTATGCAACTAAGGCACATGTTCACATCCAGCATTTATCTAAGGAGGAAAGTGTCAAGGTAGTGGAGTTTGCCCAAGGTTTGGGTGCCCATGTCACGGCAGAAGTAGCTCCACAACATTTCTCTAAGACAGAGGCCCTCCTCTTGACGCAAGGTAGTAATGCCAAAATGAATCCTCCGCTTCGTTTGGAATCAGATCGTCGTGCCGTTATCGAAGGTCTCAAGTCAGGTGTTATCACAGTTATCGCAACGGACCACGCGCCTCACCATGCAGATGAGAAAAATGTAGAAGATATCACCAAAGCGCCATCTGGTATGACAGGTTTGGAAACCTCTCTTTCTCTTGGTTTGACTTATTTGGTAGATGCTGGTGAACTAAGCTTGATGGAATTGCTTGAAAAAATGACTGTCAATCCGGCTAAGCTTTATAACTTTGAAGCAGGCTACTTAGCTGAAAATGGTCCAGCGGATATCACCATCTTTGATGACAAGGCTGATCGTACTGTTGGTCCAGACTTTGCTTCAAAATCATCCAATTCACCATTTATCGGCGAAACCTTAAAAGGGCAGGTCAAATATACTATTTGTAAGGGACAAATCGTCTACCAAAACTAGATGGGACTCTGCTCTATAAACTATAAGAATAGAGAGCGTTTATGTATCCAACCCATCAATTTAAAGATAAGTTTGTCTTATTTCTTAAGATATTTTTCCCTATCCTGATTTATCAGTTTGCCAATTATTCTGCCTCTTTTGTCGATACAACCATGACGGGGCAGTACAATACCATGGACTTGGCTGGTGTTTCAACTGCAACGAGTCTCTGGAATCCTTTCTTTACCTTTTTAACAGGGATTGTTTCGGCCATGGTGCCCATCATCGGCCATCATCTAGGACGAGGCAAAAAGGAAGAAGTAGCATCTGACTTTTACCAATTCATCTACCTAGCTTTCGGACTGTCTTTGGTCTTGCTTGGAATGGTAGTATTCTTAGCACCCCCAGTCTTAAACCATATCGGGCTAGAATCCCAAGTTGCAGCAGTTTCGGTTTCTTATCTTTGGTACTTGTCTATCGGAATTATTCCCTTGTTGCTTTTCAGTGTTATCCGATCGCTACTTGATTCACTCGGTCTGACCAAACTATCTATGTACCTCATGCTCTTATTACTACCTTTAAATTGTGGATTTAACTATTTATTAATTTACGGTGCCTTTGGGTTTCCAGAGTTAGGTGGAGCAGGTGCAGGCTTAGGTACTTCCCTAGCTTACTGGTGCCTCCTTGGAATCTCTGCCATCATCCTTTTAAAGCAAGAAAAGTTAAAAGAGTTTCATTTGGAAAAACCGCTTCCGCTTGATCTAGTAAAGATCAAAGAAGGGATTCGCTTGGGCTTACCAATCGGTGGAACTGTTTTTGCTGAAGTCATCATTTTTTCAGTCGTTGGTTTGATTATGGCTAAGTTTTCGTCTATGATTATTGCCAGCCACCAGTCAGCCATGAACTTCTCGACGCTCATGTATGCTTTTCCCATGAGTATTTCTTCTGCCATGGCCATCGTTGTTTCTTATGAGGTGGGGGCTAAGCGCTTTTATGATGCTAAGACCTATATCAAACTTGGACGTTGTATAGCACTGATATTTGCAGGCTTTACATTGAGCTTTCTCTATATTTTGAGAGATGTCGTAGCCAGTTTATATGGAAATAATCCTGATTTCATTGATCTAACCTCTACCTTCCTAACTTATAGTCTTTTTTTCCAGTTAGCTGACACCGTTGCAGCTCCTTTACAAGGAATACTGAGAGGCTATAAGGATACGGTTGTTCCCTTTTATCTAGGAGTAATTGCTTACTGGGCTGTGTCCATTCCATTAGGCTTATTCCTAGATCAAGTAACAACTTTGGGAGCCTATTCTTACTGGATTGGTCTAATAGCGAGTTTGGTCGTTAGTGCTATCCTCTATCAAGGGCGCTTGCAAACAATTATGAAAAGATTTGAAGTTTCCAATGTCAAATAAACTTTGTGAAAAAATGTTTTAATTTATAGAAAATCCCGATAAACTGGGGTTTTCTTTTTGTATTTTGTGAAAGAATCTAAGCATATATTTTGACAGTGCTTTCATAATGCGATAGAATGAGGATATAAAACTTTAAACCTAGAAAGGCGAGATTATGTCAACTTTAGATAGAAATCTCTTGCTAGAGATGTTCCGTAAGATGGAAGAAATCCGTCGAATGGACTTAAAAATTGCACAATTAGTAAAAAAAGGGAAAGTTCCTGGTATGACTCACTTTTCTGTTGGAGAGGAAGCCGCTAACGTCGGAGCTATGCTGGCTCTCAATCCAGATGATCTGATTACCTCAAACCACCGTGGTCATGGACAAGCTATCGCCAAAGGAATTGACCTCAATGGTATGATGGCAGAAATCCTTGGGAAATACACTGGAACCTGTAAAGGAAAAGGTGGTTCTATGCATATTGCCGACCTTGATGCGGGTAACCTTGGTGCCAATGGTATCGTAGGTGGTGGTATGGGAATCGCTGTTGGCGCAGCCCTCAGTCAGCAAATGCAACATACTGGTAAAATCGTCGTCTGCTTCTTTGGAGATGGTGCGACCAACGAAGGTGTTTTCCACGAAGCAGTGAACATGGCTTCTATTTGGAAACTCCCAGTTATTTTCTACTGCATTAACAACGGTTATGGGATCTCTGCGGATATCAAGAAAATGACCAATGTAGAGCATATCCATCAACGTAGCGCTGCTTATGGAATTCCTGGAATGTTTATCGAAGATGGAAACAATGTCATCGACGTCTATGAAGGATTTAAGAAAGCCGTAGACCATGTTCGTGGTGGCAATGGCCCAGTCTTGATTGAAAGTGTCACTTATCGTTGGCTTGGTCACTCATCATCTGACCCTGGTAAATATCGTACCCGTGAAGAAGTGGAATTGTGGAAACAAAAAGACCCAATCGAAAATCTTCGCAAATACCTCATTGAAAACAGTATTGCAAGTGCAGAAGAATTGGAAGAAATTCAAGCAAAAGTCAAGGAAGCAGTAGAAGCCTCTGTTAAATTTGCAGAAGAAAGCCCATTCCCACCACTAGAATCGGCCTTTGAAGATATTTACGCAGACTAAGGAGAAAGAGATAAAATGGAAACAAAAACAATGTCCTTCCGTGACACCATTATCCTTGCTATGTCTGAGGAAATGCGTCGCGATGAAAATGTATTCTTGATGGGAGAAGACGTCGGTGTCTTCGGAGGAGACTTCGGAACTTCTGTCGGAATGCTTGAAGAATTTGGTCCAGAACGTGTCCGTGACTGTCCGATTTCTGAAGCTGCCATCTCGGGAGCAGCAGCAGGAGCAGCTATGACAGGACTTCGCCCAATCGTTGATATGACCTTTATGGATTTCTCGGTTATAGCCATGGACAATATCGTTAACCAAGCCGCTAAAACACGTTTTATGTTTGGTGGTAAAGGTCAGGTTCCAATGACTGTCCGCTGTGCAGCTGGTAACGGTGTCGGTTCTGCAGCTCAGCACTCGCAATCACTAGAGTCTTGGTTTACTCACATTCCTGGACTTAAGGTTGTAGCACCAGGTACACCTGCTGACATGAAAGGACTGCTAAAATCTTCTATCCGTGATAATAACCCTGTTATCATTCTTGAGTACAAGTCAGAATTTAACCAAAAAGGGGAAGTGCCAGTTGATCCAGACTACACAATCCCACTTGGAGTTGGCGAAATTAAACGCGAAGGAACGGATGTAACAGTTGTTACTTACGGTAAAATGCTTCGCCGTGTGGTTCAAGCAGCTGAAGAATTGGCAGAAGAAGGAATTTCGGTTGAAATTGTGGACCCACGTACCCTTGTACCGCTTGATAAGGATATCATCATTAACTCAGTTAAGAAGACTGGAAAGGTCGTTCTGGTCAACGACGCCCACAAAACAAGTGGCTATATCGGCGAGATTTCAGCAATTATTTCAGAGTCAGAAGCATTTGACTATCTAGATGCACCAATCCGCCGTTGTGCCGGAGAAGATGTGCCAATGCCTTATGCGCAAAACCTAGAAAATGCAATGATTCCAACCGTTGAAAGCATCAAAGATGCCATCCGTAAGACTTATAACAAAGAATAATCTTGCATAAATTAAATTATGTAAGATTTTAGAGGTTTTTAACTTTAGTAACTTGAGATATATTTTGTATCCAAGTTGTTTGTAAAGTTGCGACAGGAACGAATCGAATTGTTATTATTCGATGAGTGACTTAGTAAGTCTACTAGGTTGACCGCCTGATAGCGGCAACCGTAGTAACTTGAGACATGTTTCGTGTCCAAGTTACTTGTAGAGTTGAACACGGGCTAAGCTAAAGTCTGTATGAAAAAGATAAACTTTCCCAGAAACTAAAGTTTCTTCGTCAAGTTTCCTATTTTCACTTTGACTTTTTACGCCCTTAGTATCATGTAATTGAATTCGGACGGAGGTCTGAGAAAAAAAGATAGATTTCCTTGTGTCCATCGAACACATCGTCAATCTCCTATTTTTTCATTGCCCTCTTCGTCCTTAATATCTTATATTCGAACACGGGCTAAAAGCTCGGAAAAAAGATAAATCTCCTTGGCTTCATCGAAGCCTGCGTCGATTTCCTATTTTTCAGTCGCTTTTTACGCCCTTAGTATCATAATTAGAATTGGAGAGGTCATGGCTGATGACAAGCTAAGAGCGACTCCTGCGGCTAGAAAGTTAGCGGATGATCTAGGTATCAACCTCTACGACGTTTCTGGCTCAGGTGCAAACGGTCGTGTCCACAAAGAAGACGTGGAAACTTATAAAGACACAAACGTGGTTCGCATTTCGCCACTTGCAAAACGAATTGCCCTCGAACATAACATTGCTTGGCAGGAAATCCAAGGAACTGGTCATCGTGGTAAGATCATGAAGAAGGACGTTTTGGCCTTCCTTCCTGAAAATATCGAAAACGACACCATCAAGTCACCTGCTCAAATCGAAAAAGTGGAAGAAGTTCCAGACAATATCACTCCTTATGGTGAGATTGAGCGTATTCCAATGACACCAATGCGTAAGGTCATCGCCCAACGTATGGTTGAATCCTACCTAACTGCGCCAACCTTCACGCTCAACTATGATGTCGATATGTCTGAAATGCTAGCTCTTCGTAAGAAGGTTCTTGAACCAATCATGGAAGCAACTGGTAAGAAAATTACGGTTACTGATCTTCTTTCGCTAGCTGTTGTTAAGACATTGATGAAACACCCTTACATCAACGCTTCATTGACTGAAGATGGTAAGACCATTATCACTCATAACTATGTCAACCTTGCTATGGCAGTCGGTATGGATAATGGCCTAATGACACCTGTTGTTTACAATGCTGAGAAGATGAGCTTATCAGAGTTGGTTGTAGCCTTCAAGGATGTAATTGGTCGTACCTTGGATGGTAAATTGGCTCCAAGTGAACTGCAAAATTCAACCTTCACAATTAGTAACTTGGGAATGTTTGGCGTTCAGTCCTTTGGTCCGATTATTAACCAACCAAACTCAGCTATCCTCGGGGTTAGCTCAACAGTTGAGAAACCTGTAGTTGTCAATGGTGAGATTGTCATTCGCCCTATCATGAGCCTAGGATTAACTATTGACCACCGTGTTGTAGATGGTATGGCTGGCGCAAAGTTTATGAAAGACTTAAAAGCCTTGATTGAGAATCCAATCTCAATGTTGGTTTAAGTCAGCTATTGTTATTTTAGAGATTTAGATAAAGGAAGTAAGACATGGCCTTAGAAGTAATTATGCCAAAAGCCGGCGTGGATATGACAGAAGGACAAATCGTCCAATGGAATAAAAAAGTCGGTGAATTTGTAAAAGAAGGAGAAATCCTTTTGGAAATCATGACTGACAAAGTCAGCATGGAATTGGAAGCTGAAGAAGATGGATACTTGATTGCCATCCTCAAAGGAGATGGTGAAACTGTTCCAGTAACTGAAGTTATCGGTTATCTTGGCGAAGAAGGTGAAAACATCCCAACCGCTGGAGCGGCAGCGCCAGAATCAAAACCTGCACCTGCAGCTAGTGCCTCAAACGACGATGGTAAGAGTGATGATGCCTTTGATATCGTTGTGATTGGTGGAGGTCCTGCTGGTTATGTGGCAGCGATTAAAGCTGCCCAACTCGGTGGGAAGGTTGCCCTTGTTGAGAAATCTGAACTCGGTGGAACGTGCTTGAACCGAGGCTGTATCCCAACTAAGACCTACCTTCACAACGCTGAAATCATCGAAAACATCGGTCATGCAGCAAACCGGGGTATCGTCATCGAAAATCCAAACTTCACTGTAGATATGGACAAACTTCTTGAAACCAAGTCTAAGGTTGTTAATACTTTGGTTGGCGGAGTTGCAGGTCTTCTTCGTAGCTACGGAGTTACTGTTCATAAGGGAATTGGTACCATCACTAAAGACAAGAATGTCTTGGTAAATGGTTCAGAATTGCTTGAAACCAAGAAAATCATCCTTGCTGGTGGTTCAAAAGTCAGCAAGATCAACGTTCCTGGTATGGAATCATCACTCGTGATGACAAGTGATGACATTCTTGAAATGAACGAAGTTCCAGAAAGCCTCGTAATCATCGGTGGTGGCGTTGTCGGTATCGAACTCGGTCAGGCCTTTATGACATTTGGTTCAAAAGTGACTGTTATCGAAATGATGGACCGTATCGTTCCAGCTATGGATGCCGAAGTTTCTAAGAACCTTCGCTTGATCCTTGAGCGCAAAGGAATGACCATCTTAACAGGTACAAAACTGCAAGAAATTATCGAGGAAAATGGTCAACTTCGTATCAAAGTTGAAGGAAAAGACGATATTATTGCAAGCAAAGCTCTTCTTTCAATCGGTCGTGTTCCAGATCTAGAAGGTATTGGCGATGTTGAGTTTGAATTGGATCGTGGACGTATCAAGGTCAACGAATACATGGAAACTTCTGTTCCAGGTATATATGCACCAGGTGATATTAATGGTACTAAGATGTTAGCGCACGCAGCCTTCCGTATGGGTGAAGTAGCAGCTGAAAATGCGCTTAAAGGAAATCACGTTGTAGCGAAACTTAACTTGACTCCTGCAGCCATTTACACTCTTCCTGAAGTAGCAGCAGTAGGTCTAACAGAAGAACAAGCTCGTGAAAAATACGATGTCGCTATCGGTAAATTCAACTTTGCAGCAAACGGTCGTGCAATTGCATCGGATGCTGCTCAAGGTTTCGTAAAAGTCATCGCCGACAAGAAATATGGAGAAATCCTTGGTGTTCACATCATCGGTCCTGCAGCTGCAGAATTGATCAACGAAGCATCAAGCATCATCGAAATGGAAATCACTGTTGAAGAAATGCTTAAGACCATCCACGGACACCCAACATACTCTGAAGTCATGTACGAAGCATTTGCGGATGTTTTGGGAATGGCCATCCATTCACCTAAGAAAAATAAATAAGATTTTCAACTAAATTTTCTTAAAGTAGTACGGACGGCAGCGACCTCTATTAGAGTTCCATGCCTAAAAATTGAGCCTCTTGTCTCAATTTTTCCGAGAAATGTAACGATAACACGTTACATTTCTTTTTACCACTTTAGAAAATTGGATTGCTATGAACAGAATTTAAAAACTAAATTTTTGGAAATACCATGAAATATATTATCAATCATTCAAACGACACTGCCTTTAATATCGCCTTGGAAGAATATGCCTTTAAACACTTACTAGATGAGGATCAAATCTTCCTTCTTTGGATTAACAAACCCTCTATCATTGTTGGGCGTCACCAGAACACTATCGAAGAAATCAACCGTGATTATGTTCGAGAAAATGGTATTGAGGTAGTCCGCCGTATCAGTGGTGGTGGAGCTGTTTATCACGATTTAAACAACCTCAACTACACGATTATCTCAAAAGAAGATGAAAACAAGGCTTTTGACTTCAAGAGTTTTTCAACTCCAGTTATCAATACCTTGGCTCAACTCGGTGTTAAAGCTGAGTTCACAGGTCGTAACGACCTTGAGATTGATGGCAAGAAATTCTGCGGAAATGCCCAAGCCTATATCAATGGTCGTATCATGCACCACGGTTGCTTACTCTTTGACGTTGATTTATCAGTTCTAGCAAATGCTCTCAAGGTTTCAAAGGACAAATTTGAGTCAAAAGGTGTGAAATCCGTCCGTGCTCGTGTAACCAATATTATCAATGAATTACCAGAAAAAATCACAGTTGAAGAATTCCGTGATTTGCTATTGGAATACATGAAAAAAGAGTACCCAGAGATGACTGAGTACGTCTTTTCAGAAGAAGAATTAGCCGAAATCAATCGCATCAAGGATACCAAGTTTGGTACTTGGGACTGGAACTATGGTAAATCACCAGAATTTAACGTTCGTCGTGGAACAAAATTTACCAGCGGTAAGGTTGAAGTTTTTGCCAATGTCATTGAATCAAAAATCCAAGACATCAAGATTTATGGTGACTTCTTTGGTATTGAAGACGTTGCAGCTGTAGAAGATGTCCTTCGTGGAGTGAAATACGAACGCGAAGATGTCCTTAAGGCACTAGAAGCTATTGATATCACACGCTACTTTGCTGGAATTAGCCGTGAAGAAATTTCTGAAGCAGTAGTAGGATAATAAAAGAATCCATTTAAGATGGATTCTTTTATTACATTTAGACTTGATAATCAAGCTGATTAGAGTATAATAGAGAGGAAAAATGAAAAGGAGTTATTCATTAATGTTAGAAATTCCAGTAGAAAGTCTTAATCTATTTGAACAGTTAGACCGCAATGTTGTTGCTTTTTATAGAAATACGGAAATTTCTCAAACTGAAAGTTTAAATATAAGCATCACACAAGAACATTATGATAAGAAATACAAAGAGCTTCAGCCTTTAGAATACCAAGCTGTTCAAATTCCTTTAGGAATGGCTTTAGATAATGTAATCCAGCAAGCCTATTTCCAAAATCTTATAATTGGCGGTCTTCTGCCCGATGAAATCAAAGTAAACAAAGAAGACTTAATGCCTTTGAAAGACATTGTTGATAGTTTTTGTATTATGTACGCTGCAGCAAATAACCGACTGGAAAATGGTAAAGCTTATGAACTGATGAAGGATAAGACAGTGTATTTTATTGGTAAACTGTTGACTGACAGTCTTAAAAAAGGTGACGAAATTTCTTATATGGGAATCGAAAGAGAATCAGCTGATGGAACTTCTTATGAAGCAGTAGAATGTTTTCTAACTAAAGAGAGTGCTGAGCAGTACAATGATTCAAAAAAACCTGTAAGCCCAGCAAATCTAGCCTATCTACAAGCCTTTTGGGGTAAACCAGTAATTATAGAGCCACACCGTAACTACTGGATTGAGTTTAAATAACTAAAAAACGAAAGATAAAAGGAATTGATCTTTCGTTTTTTAGCGATAGTTGCTTTACATAATTTATAATATGTAACACTTATAAACTATCTAAAGCATTCTTTTGTTCATCATTGACGATATGGGTATAGAGGTCAGTGACTTGTGTACTGGCATGTCCTAGCTGATGACTGACCAAAACTTGCGATTTAGTCGCATCATAGAGCCTAGTTGCTAAGGTATGGCGTAGTTTGTGGGGGGTTACACGCACTTTGAAGTCCTCAGAGTACTTAGCAACCATTTTTTCAACACTGGAAGCATCGATACGATTGGGAACACCACGATATAAGGTCAGAAAGAGTGCTGTATCTGTCTTTTCCGTCTTATAGCGTTGATTTCGAATGGCTAGATAATTCTCTAGATAAGGTTTTGCAAAGGCAGCGACATTGACCGAGTCACGTTTGCCCCCTTTTCGAGTGACATCGATCACCATCATTTTGAGATTGAGATCTCTTAGATCCAGATTAACTGCTTCAGACAAGCGGACACCAGACGCCAAGAGAAGGGCAATAATGGCCAAATCACGTTCTTTATTTTTATTGAATGATGAGAGAGCGCGATTTGAGAGTTGTTGTGGGTACTCTTGGTCAATATAAGTCAGAAAACCTTCTGTTTCATCACCTAGAAAGAGTTTTTGCTTGATGTTTTCAGCTCTGGCAGCAAGTGTTTCTTTCTTTTTCTTGGTTGAAACTTTCTTCATTACATTACGATAGAAATAGGGCTCTCCTTGCTCGTTTTCAACTTCCTCGGTTAGATACTTATAAAGACTAGAAAGTGCCGATAAGGTTCGATTGATAGTTGTCTGGGAGACACCTTGCTTGGTTGTATTGGCATTCAGCAATGGGCGTTCACGTAGATATAGGATAAAGGATTCCATGTCTTTTTTTGTCATATGTTCTAAGACAGATAAGGGGATATCGGCCATTGTATCAACGTTTGAAATACCAGACTCCAAAACCCAGCTGAAAAACCGATCGTATTCCTTGAGGTATTCGTAGAGGGTCGTGAAGCTGTATGGAACAGCCAACTTTGACTGGTAGTATTCCAGAACATACCAGGGCATGATTTGTTTTAGTTTGTCGATTCGTTCCAGTAAAATCTCACGTTTCATGTATTTTCTCCATAAATAAGTCTACTAGTAGTATAGCATAGACTTATATATTTTTCAAGAAAATTATAGTTTTTCGGAAAGATGTTATATGAGCTCTTAAAGAAAGGAATAAAATAGAAAAAAGACTCAGATCTATGAAATACAGAGCTAAGTCTTTAGAGTTTCTATTGTGAATCATTATCTAGTGCTCTATACTAAGCCAGAATGAAATAGTCAGCAGAATAAGGAAAATAGTAAAGAGAGTGTTATCAACGAGACTTTTGTTTATTCTACACAATTGAAGAGCTATATAGGGAGCCACGGGGTACAAAATACATTGTATAATTGCTATCATTTTCTTTTTCATGATTTTTAATCTTACTGCATAGATTAAATACAGTAAACTCCTTTCTAGCTTTTATGCTTTATCGCTCCTAACTTAATTGTAGTCTTATTTTTTACAAAGTCCAATTACTTGTATGTGAAATACCTTATCAGTAAGAAATAACCGATCTCATTGCTGAGAATCGGTTTTCTAATGTAATTTATTAAGAAATCCAGCATTCAAAATACATAACATAAATTATGTAAATGATTCCTACAACAACAAATCTTTTACTTTTCCAATTTCACTTTTTGGAATCACTAGGTGAATCATATCACCCAGATACATTCTAGTTGAACCGTTAACTGTTTGGCTTTTGCCATTATGGACTTGGGTGGTGATGAGTACGTTATGTGGCAAGTTGAGTTCGTGAACCTGTTTTCCAGCGATCTTGTCAGATACAGGGATTTCAATTAGGGTAACTTCTCCTTCGTCTGTTGCTTCTTCTGGTAGCATTTTTTCTAGCATGGCCTCATATACTGGAGCACCCTTGAGCAGATCCATGACGATGTAGGCGACTAAGGTCACAAGTCCGAGGGGCATGAGGTTGCGAATATCTCCAACCATCTCGGTTACGAGTATCATAGCAGTTAAGGGAGCCTTGGAAATCGCCCCAAAGTAGCCACTCATTCCTAAAATGACAAATATAGGAAATTGTTCCTGACTGACAAGTCCAAGATTGACACAAATGACACCGACTAGGGCACCAAGTAAGGAACCAAGCGCCAGAATAGGAAGGAAAATTCCTCCTGGGAGGCCGCTTCCATAACTAATCATGCTCCAAATAAAGCGGATCAAAAAGTAAGCTAATAAAAGTTGGAAACTAAAATCTTGCTCAGTCAAAGAAAGAACGACCTGATTTCCACCACCAAGAATTTGAGGTAAGAAAATTCCGACTGGTATGATAAGGATAAAAGCAAAGATTGGATAATAAGCTTTATCCAAATGGATTTTTTGACCAATCCAGTCATAAACTCGACCGACATTGAGTACAGCTTTCTCATAGAGAAAACCAGATAGCCCGAGAAAAACTCCCATAAGGAGGTAAATCCAATACTGGTCTAGGGTCATGAGAGGAATGTTATCTGGCATATCCAGTACGGGGGTTAAGCCAAATATGAGTAGTGAGACAAAGTTTGCTACGAGACTGGCTGCTAGAGTTGAGACCCAGAAAAAGCGTGAAAAATGGTGGTAAACTTCTTCTATAACAAAGAGAAGACCTGCGATTGGTGCATTAAAGGCAGCTGCTAGTCCTGCGGCAGCCCCACTTGCAATCAAGGAACGTTCCTCTACTGGACTGGATTTTAGCCACTTGGCAATACCTTTTCCACCAACTGCTCCAAGTTGAATACTTGGCCCTTCTCTACCTAGCATAAGGCCACTGGCAATAGCAAGAATACCTAATACATATTTTTTCCAGAGGACACTCCACCAATTAAGTGACATGAGTCCCTTTAGTTCTGCTTCGACTTGCGGAATTCCTGAACCTTTGATATCTTTTTCTGACCGAGTTAGTTTCGCACTGAGCCAGCAAACTATTAAATAAAATAGACCAATGATAAAAAGATTGCGCACTAGGTGCGATTGTTCTTGATAAAGTCCTTGTATCAGATGGAAACCCTTTTCGATTAAGAAACGAAAGGATCCGACGATTAGCCCGACGGCGAGACCAACAATGATTCCTCGTCCAACTTGGGATAATATGGTGCTTGAGGCAAAGGCAAATTCTTTCTTGGAGCTGAGTATTTCTGACTGTTCCTCCATAATCATTTCCTCCAACTTAACTTTCTTTATTTGCTGCAACTAGTGATTTTATCGGTTCAAAACTGGTTCGGTGAATTGGGGTGACACCTAGTTTTTCCAATCCTTCTAGGTGTTTCGCAGTTCCATATCCAGCATTAGCTGTAAAATCATATCCAGGATATTGATCATCATAGTCCTTCATTAAACTATCTCGGGTCACTTTGGCAACTATGGATGCGGCTGCGATAGAGAGGGAGTTGGCATCCCCTTTGATAATTGCTGTTTGTGAAATTGGTAAATCAAGCTGCATAGCATCAATCAAGAGGTGCTCAGGTTGCGGACTGAGCTGGGAGATTGCTTCCTTCATGGCAAGCTTGGTCGCTTCATAGATATTGACTTGGTCAATGATGTGATTATCCATGATACCAATACCGATTGCCAAAGCTTGGTCTTGAACGGCTTGATAAATTTCCAGATGTTTCTTTTTGGGGATCTTTTTACTATCGTTCAGACCTCTGATTTTACAATCTTTCGGCAAGATAACGGCTGTAGCGACCACAGGTCCAGCCAGTGGACCACGACCAACCTCGTCAACACCTGCTATCAAGGTCATTCCTTGCTTGTAAAGTTCTTTTTCATAGGACAGCATATTTTCTAGACGAAGATTTTCCTCGCGTTCAGCCTGAATGACTTTTTTACGCTTGTTGATTTCCTTTTGAACTCCAGAACGGGTATCTTGTTCGAATTCTAGAAAAAGAGGATTGTCTAATTCTTTAACAGTGGCAAGAAGTTCTTTGATTTCTTTAATCGTCGTCATCGATATCGTCCAATGTATCTAAGGTGTAGTTACCGAGTTTTCCATCACGAACTTCCTTCACGAAGAGGCTGTAAAAACGGTCGTAATCATCTCGGAACCCGAGGGCACGTGTCATATCCATGATGATAACAGGAGCTTCTTCTTCAATTTTCATTTGTTTGAAGCGTTCAGCTAGCTTTTCTGGATAATGCTCTTTGAAATAATTGAGACCAAAAATAGTCACTTCATCCATTGGAAGCAACTGGTCTTTAATTGCTCCAGTTAGGGCTAGTTTGAGTGCGACAGTATCATCCTCAAACTTAGGCCAAAGAATCCCTGGCGTATCTAGGATTTCAAGGTCTTTATTGGTTTTGAGCCATTGTTGCCCCTTGGTAACACCTGGTTTATTGCCGACAACTGCAATCTTTTTACCAGCCAAACGGTTCATGAGAGTTGACTTGCCGGCATTTGGAATGCCGATAATCATGGTCCGCAAGGTTTCGATCTTGATACCGCGTTCTCTCTGGCGTGCAATCTTATCAGCCATGAGCTTTTTAGCAGCATCAGTCACAACTTTTACAGTCACTTGCTCTTTAGAATTGATTGCCAATGTTTGAATTCCTCGTGATTCAAAGTACTGACGCCATTCTTTTGTCATTGCTGGGTCAGCCAGATCAGCCTTGTTCAAAATCAAAAGTTTAGGTTTATCACCCACAATCTTGTTTAACATAGGATTTTGACTAGATAAAGGTAGCCGAGCATCCACCAAAATCGTCACAAAATCAACAAATTTTAAATTCTCCTGAACCTGTCGCCGAGCCTTAGACATGTGGCCCGGAAACCATTGAATAGTAGCCATAATATTTTCCCCTTCCGACTAAAAAAACGTAATAAAACGTTTTCTTTCTCACCATCTATTCTATCATAAATTAGGTGCTTTTGCACAGGCTTTGACTAAAATAAAATCATACTATAGCACATAACTTAATTTATGTAATCAAACGTTTGCTTGACTTTATTTGCCGTTTGGTATATACTTTGTATATACGGTTTCGTGGAGGTGGAGCGATGAATACAGTAAAGACTCGGAAGGTGGGAAATTCTCTCACTGTGACCATTCCTAAAAATTTGGGTATGACGGAAGGTCAAGAAATAGTTGTCTACAAAGGGATTGACGGAGTCATTGTCTTAGCTCCAAAACTAAAAGATCCTTTTGATGGGATTGCTGATTTGAGAATGACAAATGATTTTGAAGGGGTAAGGTCACTTGATAGCGAAATCTGACTATATTCCTGAAAAGCAGGATATCATTTGGCTGGACTTTGATCCATCAGTCGGTCGAGAAATCCAGAAACGGCGCCCTGCCTTGGTTGTGTCTAGGAGAGAATATGCTTTGCAAACTGGTTTTGTGGCTGTCTGTCCCATTACCCATGGTCAAAAGCATTTAGCAGAAAAAGGCCTGCTCGTTCCTGTCTCGTCGGATAAGGTAGATGGTGCCGTCAATCCATTTCAACTGTATACCTTTGATTTTCGGATGCGCAATGCTCAAAAAATAACAAGAATGGACACGCAGTGTTTTCAGAAAGTCGTCCAACTTTACCAGTACATCTTCGGAGATACATAAATCCTACCATGCATAGACAAGGTAGGATTTTTTCTATATGAGTAACCTATCTAAAAATGGGTGAAGGCAGTTTGTCAAAATCCCTCTAATCCAGCTTTCTTTTGCTGATGATAGATGCTCTGCCTGAAGGCATTCTTTTAGAAAATCGCGGACTTGTGCTGGTGCAATTTCAAACTCAAAGGCTTTCATCTTGTAGAAAAAGTCGATGAGATGCTCAGATAAGTAATCATTTGAAAAAGGTACTTCACCACTTTTTCGATATTCTAATAGAAGCCGAGAAAATCTGGCTTTTTCATCAGGCAAAGCACGAAAATAAGAATTTACTAGCAAAATTTGTTTTTGCTTTCGTTCTTCAAAATCCTGTTTTAAAATTCTTTGCTCTTTTTCAAGCTCTTTTTGATTTTGCTTTGCCTTGATAGCCCGTTCGTCTCTATTTTTTCCAAAGAGGATTTTCTCCCATTTTCGTTCTTCTTGTGTGAGAGTTTCTGTAAAGCCAAAGTAATCTTGATAGGCGCGTTCAGCAGGCCCCATGGCAAGAATGAGGTTATCAGCGTATTGCTTGGCGATTTTATCTCTCTTCTTGCGTTCTTTCTCTGCTTGAATCCGTAAATGCTGCTCGTAGTCTATTTTCTCCTTACCTAGTTTGACAAGGTAGAGTTGGTCATCAGTCTTGCCAAGTAGAAAAGGTTTGATACACTTTTCCAGCACTTCTTCCATACGAGCCTTTTTCTTTGGTTCTGCTTTGGTCCAACTTCCACCTTGAAAGACTTCTAGGAAGAGCTGATAGTCTCTCTCAGGCGCGAATTGATTGCCACGATTGGCTTTGAAAACACCTTTCTCCCAAAACCATTTTAGAAGTCGTTCGTCAAAATCGCTTTTATTGACCTTGATTTTTTCCTTTTTCTGAGCCTTTCTGGTTAAATTTTCAACCTTTCTAAGCAGTTTTTCTTCCTCTTCCAGTTGCTGGTCTAAAGTCAGTCGATGAAAATGACGAACACAATCGCTGCCAATCGGAAAGAGGCGTTGGCCTGTAACAGTATTAAAGAGTTCGTAAGAGTATTTAATGGCATTTCCGCAGACGCAATTACTACGACCAATGCCATTAAAAATCAAGGAAACTTCATTCCATTCCTTGGTAGCTTGATCCCAAGTATCGGCTTTTGAAGCCTGTAAAACTGCGTCATGCAGGGATTTTCTAACTGGAAGTGTCATGAGGTCTCCTTTCTAGGTTATACTTTTACAACTTGAACCTCGTCTTTACCGAGTAAAATCAGGTATTTCTCAATATTTTCAATCGAATAAGCTCGTGATAAGGCTTCTCCGTAGAGGGCTAACTGACCACGATAGCGTTCAATAAGCTGATTTGCTTCATCATAACGGTCAGTCTTATAGTCAAAAAGAACGATACGATCCTCGAAAAGCAGATAGCCGTCCAAGATTCCACGGACAACGAAATCTTCCTGACTCCTTTGGTCTCGTTTGAGCATGGAGAAAGGTTGCTCTCGATAAAGATGATTTGTATTGGCGAGAATCTCTTGACCGAGTGACGTATCAAAGAAGGCTAGGATTTTGGAAAGATTGATCTTGTCTCTGACTGCTGGACTCGTTTGAACTTGTTGCAGAGTTTTTTCCAGAGTGGCAAGTGTTGGTTGCTGACTAAGGTCGATTCTCTGCATGAGTTCGTGGGTTGCACTACCAATTTCTGCTCCTGTTACCTTTTCTTTAGTTGAAAAATCTGGTAAATCAAAGCTGATTTGCTTTTCCGGTGATTGAGTTTGATTAGCAATTTGTACCCCCTCCATATCCATAACGGGTTCGTAGAATTTCTTGATTTGACTTGGAGTTTGAACACTTGGTAATTCAATGGCTGCGCGGTGAAGAGTATTATAAACTTCCACCTCTTTCAGCATTTCAAGGGCTTCTTTAATCGTTTCAGACTGGCGGTTGTCTGCTTGAGAACTATCTTGTAGAGGGCTCTTGTTTTCCAATTGACCGATAGCTTCCCTAGTCAACTGGTCTTCAGCAATAAAACGATAGCTAAAGTTGAGATTGTCCTTGGTAAATACTTTGGTAATAGCCCAGATCCAATCTTGGAAATTCTTGGATTGAAGTCTGGTATGTTTATCTAGTTTTCCGTTTTCAGCTATTGGATATTCCTTTGCTTCCAGCTTTTCACGAGAACCCTTACCGACAAGATAAAGCTTTCTCTCAGCCCGTGTCATGGCAACATACAGCAAACGCATCTGTTCAGAATAGCTAGCCAATTGCAGTTCTTCTTCATTCTGGGTATAGGTAAGGCTGGGGATGGAAAGTTTAATGGTTTTAGGATAGTGAGATTCTACTGCTCCTGTTTCCACCTTGGCAATGTATTTGACACCAAGCCCATTTTGACGACTGAGAATAACGTCTGACATCGAGTCTTGCTTGTTGAAGTCTTGATCCATGTTGAGGATAAAGACATAAGGAAACTCCAGACCTTTGCTCTTGTGAATAGTCATAAGTTCCACAGCATCCTTTGGCGGCGCGACAGCCACGCTTGCAAGATCATGCTGGGCTTCCAAAACTTGATCAATCATACGGATAAAACGAGACAAGCCCTTGAAATTACTCTTTTCAAACTGGTCAGCACGCAGAGCTAGGGCGTAGAGATTGGCCTGTCTGGCTGGACCATTTGGCAAAGCACCAACATAGTCATAATAAAAACAGTCATTATAAATCTTCCAAATCAAGTCATAGAGAGAGTGGGTTTTGGCATACAAGCGCCAAGAATCCAAGATATCCATGAATTGATTTAATTTTTCAGCTAGAGCTGTGTGGATCAAATTTTTTTGACTTGTTGCCAGTTTTTGAGCATTGACCAGTTTCTCATAGAGATTTTCTTGGATTTTATCCTCTGCTTTCTGAAGGGACAAGCGTGCCAACTCGTCCTCATCAAAACTAAACATAGGAGACTTCATAAGGGCAACCAAGGCATAGTCTTGCAGGGAATTGTGGACGACACGAAGAGTGTCTAGCATGACTTGCACTTCTAGGGATTGGAGGTAATTATTTTGTTCTCCATCTGTTTTAACAGGAATCCCGTACTCTGACAGAGCTAGGAGGATCTGGTCATTACGACTGCGACTGGAAGTCAAAAGGGCAATTTCCTTAAAGGCTACACCATTCTCTTGATGGAGCTTCAGGATTTCCTTGACCACTAGGCGCATTTCCCCAGTGAGTTTCGTTTCTGCTTGGCTCTCTTCTTCTTGCCCACTGTCGTCCTTATCGTAGAGGAGAAATTCTGCCTTGTCCTCAGGATTGGGAGTCAGTTTGGTATTGGCAAAAACAAGCTGGTGCATGCTATCATAGTTGATTTCGCCGACCTCTTGGTCCATAAGGCGTCCAAAAACATCATTGGTTGCTGACAGCACTTCTGAACTACTACGGAAATTTTCTTTAAGAAGAATCAACTTGCCCTCTTTAGGATTTTGCGCATAGCGTTGGAATTTTTCATTGAAAATCTGGGGATCTGCCTGACGGAAACGATAGATGGACTGCTTGATATCCCCCACCATAAAGCGATTGTGATCATTAGACAGCAATTCCAGCATCCGTTCTTGAATGTGGTTGGTATCCTGATACTCATCGACCATGACTTCGTGGAATCGCTCCTGATAAACCTTACGGACTTGTGGGAAATTCTCTAAAATCTCAATGGTGAAATGACTGATATCAGCGAATTCAAAGGCATTTTCCTGGCGTTTACGTTCTCGATAAGCCTCCACAAAATCACTCATGAAGGTTTGGAAAGTTTTAGCTAGCTCCCAGGTGTCTTTATGATAATGTTCTTGATAATCGAGAATTGTTATCTGGTCCGCCAGTTGTCCTAGTTTAGCAAACTGAGCCTTTCTCTCATCGTTATAGGCATCAGCTAGTGGTTTCAAATCGGCCTTACGACTGGAGTTAGCTAGAGCTCGACCATTTTTCTCCTTCGAGATGGCAACAACACGCGCAAGCACTGCTTGATAAGCCTGACTATCGGACTCTTGATTTAAGGAGCCAATTTCATCCAGAACCTGTTGCACAGCTTCTAAATAGACAGCTTTGGGAAACTCCTTGGCATCATTATCCAGATGATAACGGAAGAAACTTTCCAAGTCCCAAAGCGCTTGCTTGATTTGCTCAGTTAGTTTGTCTTTTTCATTTGCAAAGTCAGCTGTTTCAAACCCTTTGAGAAAAGACTCGTTCAGCCATTTTTGGGGGCTGCTGGTGGATTGGAGAAAATCATAGATTTTGTAGACTTGTTGGCGCAGACCACGTTCATCCTTGCCTCGTCCAGCAAAGTTCTTGACCAAGCGACTAAAGCTCTCTTTATTTTCACCTTGGTAATGGTCTTCAAAAACCTGATGAAAAACTTCGTTTTTTAAGATTAACTGTTCACTTTCATTTTGTAAAATACGAAAATTTGGTGCGATATCAATCAGATAGCCATGTTTGCTGAGAAACTTTTGTGTGAAGGAGTCCATAGTTCCGATGGCCGCGTTTGGCAGATCTGCCAACTGACGTCCCAAGTGTTGTTTGAGATCGACATCATCGGTTTCTTGGATTTGTTGGCTGATTTTTTTCTCCAAGCGTTCCTTGAGTTCAGTAGCAGCCTTGACAGTAAAGGTTGAGATAAAGAGTTGACTGACTTCTACACCACGCGCTAACTGATCCAGAATGCGTTCTGCCATGACAAAGGTTTTCCCTGAACCAGCAGACGCTGAAACTAGGATATTCTGACCTGCAGTATAAATGGCTTCGATTTGCTCGGCCGTTTTCTTCTGTTCCTTGCTCGAACTCGCTTCTGCTTCTTGCAATTTTTGAATCTCTTCCTCAGTTAAAAAGGAAATAGGCTTCATCGATTCAACTCCTCTCTCATTTTTTCAAACCAAGCTTGCTTGAGTTTTTCTCCGACCAGACGTTTGCCATCAGCTAGCTCTAACTTCTCTAGAAAACGGGCTTGTCCCAAATGGTAATTGGCTTCAAATCCTGTAATGGCCCGATGTTGCTGAACGTATGGGGCAATGCTTCTACCATTTTCGGTATAGGGATTGATGGCGAACTGGCCTTCTAAAATCTTCTCAGCTGCTTTCTTGTAAAGATGGGCATTATAGTCTAGTAAGAGCTGGAACTCCTCATCTGTCAGCTGATTGGCCTTGTTTTTATTGTAAAATTCCCCTAAATGACTACTTTCTTTTTCTAAAAAGAGTCCTTGGTATTTCATTGACTTGCTGGCTTCTGCTACTGCTCCAGCCAAACTCTTAACGGTCAACAGAGATTGGACAGGTTCAGCCATTTCTAGGTACATAGCGCCGAAAAAGTTCTGCTCCCCTTCCTTTTTAAGGGCACCAAGATAGGTTGGCAACTGGGAATTAAGCCCATTGAAGAAATGAGGAAACTGGAACTGAGTCAGACTAGACTTGTAGTCCACCACTCCTAGCGCACCATCTGCTTTCAGGCGATCAATACGGTCAACCTTGCCTCGCACATGAACACTGCGACCATTATCCAATTGAATAAATGCCTGGTCTTTGCCACCAAATGTTGCCTCCTCTTGGATGGTTTCGATGGCTGGATTATGACGAAGGATGTGCCCAGTAGTCCGAGCGACATCGAGAAGAACTTCCTTGGTAAACTGGGCTTCCAAACTTTCTTGATAAATGGCTTCAAATTCCCGTTCTTGACTGGTTTCCTTAATAGCTTGCTCCAGACGTTGGTCAAACGGATTTTCTTCAGGCAGTTTCAAGGCACGTTCAAAAATACGATGTAAGAAATTTCCGTGACTACGGGCATCAGGACGCAAACGTAATTCCTCCTGCAAACCTAAAATATAACGGAGGAAATAACTGTATTCATTGCGATAAAACTCCGTTAAACCAGAGGTAGACAGGTAAAACTCCTTGTCAGCTGGATAGAGAGCCTGCAAGGTATCTTTTTCTAATGGTTTGCTGATTGGACTAGTTGGGATAGCTGGATTTGTAAGGCCTTTTTGATCTAGTTTTTTACCCATCACACGCGCCAAAACCTTAACAAAAGTTAAATCTTGCTCCCTATCACTCGTCTCGCCCTGCTGGTGATAGGCAACTAGACTAGATAAGAGACTGTGATAAGAACCCATATCATCCTTAGACAGACTTTTTTGATGAATCTTCTTCTCTATCCGGATAAATCCAAAACTCATCAGTTCCTGAAGATAGGCCGATTCCTTGCTCTCATTTTCATTGAGAAGACTTGGAGCTGACAAAATCAACTGCCTACGAGCAGCATTGACTAAAGAAAGCATAGTATAGCGATTTTTCTTGAGATTTTCGCTACTTGCAATCAGTAATTGTGCTCCCTCTTCAGTAGCTTGGTTTAGGCTTTGTCTTTCTTCATCTGTCAATAGACTGGTGTTTTGCGCAATTTTTGGTAAATGATCCTGCGTTAGTCCAATGGCATAGACAAAGTCAGTAGTCAGTGGTGCAATCAAATCGTAACTCTGCACCAGAACAGTGTCTACTGTTGCTGGAATAGTGCGATACTGAGATAAAGTCATCCCTGAGTGGAGCAAGGCTAGAAAGTCCTCCAGACCAACTAGCGAACCAGCAAAAACGGTCGCAAATTGTTCTAAAACATGACAGAAGGCTTTCCAAACTTCGGCTTGTCTTTCTTGCTCTAGGGCTTCCATGGTAGCTGTCAAATCTTGCATCTGCTTGCTTAAGGCAGCATTTTTTAGAAATGTACTCCACTTTTGCAAGAGATTTTCAGCCTTCTGTTTCCGACTGGCAAATAAGGTTTCAAGTGGCGCCAAAACTCGCAGACGAATAACATTCAAGTGTTTCAAATCAAATTTTCCATGGTGGGATTTAGTGAAGGTTTGCTGAAAAGCTGGCAAGCCATTGATGCCAAGATAGCGGAGATATTGCTCAAAAGCATCAATATCAGCCTGGCTAAGGTCAGTATACAAACCAGTTCTGAGGAGGTTAATCAAATCCTCCTGACGGAAACGGTAGCGTTTTAATCGTAAAATAGATTCCACATACTGGGTCAAGGGATGATGAGCCATAGATTCGCTTCTACCAAGATAGAATGGAATCTGGTACTGGTCAAAAATGGTCTTTAAGGACAACTGATAAGAAGGCACATCCCCCAGCAAAATACGAAAATGCTTGTAACTCAATTCTGGATGGTCATGTAATTTCTGACGAATGCTACGGGCTACTAACTCCAACTCCTCTTTTTGCGTCAAACAAGACCAGATTTGCAGATTCTCACGGTCCTTCTCAGCGACATCCAAAGTGAGTTCTGAAAAGTCATAAGAAGACTCCAGCAAACGAGAGGCCTTGTCAAAACTATCCATGTACGCATGAGTCTGAGAACGATCCTGAGCAGGTGTTTGGTATTTTGCCCCCAAATGATGTAGAAATTCCACACTAGCTTGGTAAAGATTCCCTTCAGCGAACGGACTGGTATAAGCCTTCTTGCTTGCATAAGCACCAATGACAATCTCGACACCTTTTCGATGGAGCAGATCCACCACATGCTCTTCCTCGGCAGAAAAACGGGTAAATCCGTCAATGACTAAGGCAATCTGACTGAAATCACTACTTACCTTATCATTCTCAATAGCCTCAATCAAATGGGTCAACTGACTTCCCTGAGCCAACTGGTTTTGATTAAGATAAGCAGTCACTTTCTCAAAAATCAAGAGTAAATCTGCTCTCTTATCCTCATCGGTCAAACTTTCCAAGTCCAAAAAGCTCATCTGAGCAGTTGTCATCTCGTGATAAAGTTCAATCAACTGCTGGATAAATTGAGGGTCTTGTTTAATAGCTCCATAAACACGTAACTCTTTGGGGTCCAGTTCCGCAAGGCATTTATAAAAAGCCATTCCGAGACCGATATCATCAAGACTGGTCTTGGCAGGCAAATCATTTAAAACCAGGTAACGAGCCATTTGAGCAAAACGCGTAACGGTAATCACAAAGGAAGCCTGCTGGGACAAGCATTCCAGCACGGCGCGTTCTTTTTCAAATGAAAGAGAGTTGGGGGCAATGTAGAAGACCCGCTTGCCAGCAGCAACTAGCTCTTCTGCCTCTCTCGTTAAAATTTCAGTCAAAGAAGTCCGAATATCAGTATACAGTAATTTCATCTCAGCCTCGTTTGGTTTATCAAAGTTTCTTACTCTATTATAGCAAAGTTCGCTTCACAGTCCAAATCCAAAATTCTAGTTGACAATCATTTAACTAGCGAATCAATCAAGCTTCATCATCCACTTTCATATGCTGAAAAATATGGAGGAAAAAGTCTTTGGAAACTTCAAAATGTCCATAACGAAGTCGAGAAGTATAGTCTTTCCATTCAGGATGTTGTCTGACTATTTCTATGGAACAATCTTTGACTGGTAGATAATACTCGACATTTCGTCTAAAGGGAAAGAATCCTTCAAATTGCTCTACTTGATAGGCTTTGTCATCTATAATTTTACCTACGGCCACAAAAGCCTGTAACTTATCTTGACCATTCATATCGTATTTTGGACTATAGTATAAAAGATAGTCACCTTTTTTCATACGATTTAAGGGGCCGCCCTTTCCATGACAGACCTGACAAAAATTTCCTTCAACTCCTCTTAAAACATGGTTCTTTGAAACAACTCCGACCCAATATCTAGGCATTTTTATCCTCCAACACTGCTAACATGCGATTAAAACTTTCTCTATCGTTAGAAAGTTTTTCAAAAAATTTTTCATCAATCCCTTCTACTAAGGGTAAAGCTTGATTGACCTTCTCCGCGCCAGACTTCGTCACTGAGACCAGTTTTGCCCGACTATCCTTTGGATGTTGATCACGTCTAATGTAGTCCTTCTTCTCCAGTAGTCTAACAATCTGGGAAACCGTCATGACATCCATACCAGTAAACCGAGCAATATCAACTTGTGTTACATATTCCTCTCTATTGTTCAAAAACAAGAGCGAGGTTAAAACGATAAATTGAGGCAAAGTGAGGCCAACCGATTTCAAAACTCTTTTTAAATTACTTTCCCACTTGTTGTAGACTTTGATGAAAAGAAGACCTGTAGACTCTGTTTCATCATTTTTGTAAATTGAATTAAAGTAATACTTTGACATTATTTCTCCTTAACTATTAAGTATACATATTATATAAGAATTTATTTTGTTTTTCAAGAAAAGGAAAGTGAAATGTTACAATTCTGTCAGACATTTTATAGTCTATATGCTATAATAAAAGTAAAACACATAGAAAAGGAAGTCTTATGATTAAACTACTAGCCTTGGATATGGACGGAACCCTCCTCAATGAGGCCAAGGAAATCCCACAAGAACACATCACTGCCATTCACCAAGCCATTGAAAAAGGTGTCAAACTAGTTCTCTGTACGGGTCGTCCACTTTTCGGTGTCCTCCCCTACTACAAAAAATTGGGACTCGACCTCCAGAATGAGTATGTCATTGTCAATAACGGTTGTTCAACCCACCAGACCAGTGACTGGGGGCTAATTGACTGGCAAGAACTCAGTCCAGCTGACATTGAATACCTCTATGACCTAGCAGAAAAAAGCGATGTTCAGTTGACTCTTTTTGATGAGGAACATTATTTTGTCCTCGGTGGCAAGCCTAATCAAGTCATCCAAAATGATGCCAAGCTAGTCTTTTCAGATCTGACTGAAGTTTCTCTTGGGGAAGCTACCAGTGGCAAGTACCGTATGTTCCAAGGTATGTTTTTAGGTACAGAGGAGCAAACAGACGATTTTGAAGAGCGTTTTGCTACAGAACTCTGTCAACGATTCAGTGGCGTTCGTTCGCAGCCTGTCATTTATGAAGCCATGCCACTTGGAACGACAAAGGCTACCGCTCTTTCACGACTGGCAGAGATTCTGAAGATTGATTCCTCAGAAATTATGGCTATGGGCGATGCTAATAACGATATTGAAATGCTCCAATTTGCAGGGCTTGGCATTGCAATGGGAAATGCCAGCGATTATGTCAAATCCCTTGCCAATGACGTTACAGCCAGCAATGAAGAAGACGGCGTCGCGCGTGCCATTGAGAAGTATATTTTATAGAGAAAATCCCCAGTTAAATCCTTAACTGGGTTTTTGACATTTTAAAAATCAGAAAACTTTAGAAACTCTTTAGAAATACTTGAACTTTCCTTGATTTCTATAGCTTATACTAAAGTTAGAAAAATAAATCAAAAGGAGAAAATCATGAAAACAGTACTCGAAATTCATGGACTGACCAAACAATTCGGCCAACAAGCTATTCTTCAAGATCTTCATCTAACGATAAAAGAGGGAGATATTTATGGTCTAATTGGAAAAAACGGAGCAGGGAAAACTACTCTTATCAAAATAATTACACAACTACTGTTTGCGGACAAAGGTACAGTTTCCCTCTTTTCTAGCCAAGAAGAAAATGAGTGGACCAAGGCTTTATCTCGAGTTGGTTCTGTTATCGAATCACCTGTAGCCCATAATCATTTAACAGCTTATCAAAATCTGAAATATTATTGTATGATTCGTCATATCCCAAATGCTGATAAAGTCATTCAAGAAACACTGGACTATGTAGGTTTGTCAGATACAGGGAAGAAAGTCTTTCGTGATTTCTCGCTAGGAATGAAACAAAGACTTGGCATTGCCATTGCTCTCCTATCGAAACCCGACTTCCTTATCTTAGATGAACCCATTAACGGTCTCGATCCGATTGGAATCAAAGAATTTCGTCTGATGATTCAACGGCTCAATCAAGAAAAAGGCATAACCATTCTCATCTCTAGCCATATCTTGTCTGAACTCTATCTCCTAGCTAATCGCTTTGGAATTCTGGATCAAGGTAAGATTATCCGTGAAATCAGTAAAGCTGAATTTGAAACACTAAGTGAGGATTATATTGTTCTTAAAACAAGCGACAAAGAAAGAGCTTGTCAGGTATTGAAAGAACAAATCCAGCTCCAGTTTAAGGTTGTAAACCCTGAAAATGAAATCCATATCTTTGGTAATGAACAAGATGTCAAACAGATTCTTAAACAACTAACTTTGGCCGATGTTGCTATTGATGAGATTTACTTTGCCCGTCAAAACCTAGAAGAATACTTCACACAATTGGTAGAATAGGAGAAAAATCATGATACACACCATTCAAGCAGATTTTTACCGTCTTTTCCGCTCCAAAGGATTTTGGATTACAGAATTCATTCTCTTTGTCCTCTTGCTAATGGGTGCCACTATCGGGGCTACAGGACATCTAATGGCAGTAAATACAACACCACCAGAGACTCCAACCCATGGTTGGAATGGGATAGAAGCTCTAATCAACGCGTCCAGCAATGGTTCAAACCTCGTTTTTCTCTGCATTGTTCTAGCATGTCTCGTTCTCGGAGTTGATCTAATCGGCAAGCTCTATAAAAATAGTTTGACTGTTGGCGTTTCTCGTACAGAGTTTTTCCTTGCTAAATCCTTTGTACTAGCAAGTATCGCTCTCTTACAGCTCATCGCCAGCCTTGTGATTGCTTTTGTTCCCTCAACTCTACTAAACGGACTTGGTACGATGCCTGATGGTTTTATTACAAACCTCCTCTTAACGATTTTCCTTCAATTTCTCTGCCTCCTTGCTTGGCTTTCGATTGTTTCCTTTATTCTCTACCTGACTCATTCTTATCTTGCTGTATTTATTGGTTATCTGATTAGTTCTATCATCCTTTCTGTGCCAATGTTTATTTTCCCAGACATTGAAATTCTACGATATTTAAACTTAAATTTTGCCTATGCTATGACTAGTAATAGTCAAGCTATTCTCTATACCATCACGGTTTGCGTAATTGTCATACTTTTCTTCTCTTTCAGTGGACTGATTATTTTCAAGAAGAAAAGCTTATAAAAAAGACCTCCTCTAGGATATAGAGGAGGTTTCTTCTGTTAAAAATAAATAAAGACCGAAAACCATTCTCCATCAGCAACTAGCTTCATATCCGCTCCAAGAAGATGAACTAATTCCTCAGTAATATAGAGACCTAAACCAGAAGATTCTTCGGTATCTGACATATTTTCAGAATAAAAACGATTACTGAGATTGTCTATATTCTTGATAGGTTTTTTGACTAGGTTACCAATTTCCAAAACAAGCCTATTTTCTTCCTTTTTCAAAGAAAGTCGAGCCTTCTCCTTGCCGTGCTTGAGAACATTTCCAAGGAGGTTTTGTATAATTCGATCAAGCAAGTCCTCATCAGTCGTCGTTTTCAATTCAGGTTCAACGTTAAAATCAAGAACAATTTGTGAAGATTGAAAAACGTCGTAATAAGCTAAAGTCTTTTTCGTTATAAAAGTTGATAAATCAAGTTCTTCCAGTTTCGGTTTAACTGCTCCTTCCATCAAATGACGGTATTCGAGGAGAGCCTCCAAACGTTTGGAAACCAAATCCTGATGATGGGCTATTTTGCTTAAAGTTTCCTGACTATTATCGGGGTGTTTTATTAGTTGCTGAGTATATCCTGAAGCGATTGTCAAAGGTGTCCGAATATCATGAGCGATGTTACTGATTGCCATATCTAGGGTGCGTTTTTCATGCTTCATGATTAGCTGATTCTGCTCCACTTCTTGAAATAGATTCTCAATTTGGTTATGTAGACGCAAAATGGTCTTTGAAAAGAAATTTACCCCGATCCTCTTCATGCTACCAGAGCGAATCTTTTCTTCAATTTGTCTACTTAAATCTCTAACTGCTAGATGATAGCGAATCAAAGAAATCGCCAAAATAATTTTAGTAAGGAGCAATATTGATATCAAAATGTAATTCATTATTTGTCTCCTTTTAATCGAACACCAACTCCCCAAATGGTTTCGATGTATTCGTGATTTGGATCCAGTTGATGCAGTTTTTTACGGAGATTGCTTAGATGGGTGTTGAGCGTATTGTCTCCAGGCAGGTAACTTTCTTCCCAAATCAACTCATAGAGTTCTTCCTTGGTGAAGATTTTTTTAGGATGATGGAGCAACATTTGGAGAATTTGACACTCTTTCTTTGCAAGGCGAATAGTTTCAGTAGAATTGCTTATTTCAAAACTATCCGCATTGAACTGGATGTTTTTTAAGTTTTTTACGAGGTTATCAATTTCTCTTCGATTTTCTGACTGATGTTCACCACTTTGGCGTAATTGCACAGTGACTCTAGCAAAAACTTCATCTAAATCAAAAGGTTTTACTATATAATCATTGGCGCCGTCTAGTAGGTATTGGCTGATGAGCTTTTTATCACCCAAAGCAGTGAGCATGATGACTGGAGTCTGACTAGTTTGTCGAATGGCTTGCAAGACTTGGTCGCCATTTTTTCCAGGAAGCATGATATCTAGCAAAACGAGATCAATGCCACCTTTGTCAAATTGCATGATACCTTCTGTGCCAGAAAATGCTTGAATCACCTCGTGTTCCTCTGCAAGAAGGGTTCTTAAAATTTCCTGGATTTCATTATTATCTTCAATTACAAGTATGCTCGCCATAAACCTCGTCCTTTCTAAAACTATTATAACATGTTTTGTTAGGAATTCCAGATACAGAAAAGCTCCTCTCACATTTTAAGCAAGAAGGAGCTATTAAATTAAATCTACTTAACCAAGTAAGCAATCAGGGTAATAATCCATAAATGGGCTGGGTAGAAAATATAAAAGAAATATTTACTCCAGCTAGTTTCCTTTCCTCGCTGTCCATTATAAAGTGCCATAAAAGGAAATACAGTGATAAAGAGCCAGTCAGAATTGTAAAGCATCATTTCCAAGGTTTGGTACCAAGTATCATAGGTATGGATAGAAGTCACTAACAGGAAGGCCCAAAGTAGAGTATAGAGGAGATTTCGCAATCCCTTACGATTTCTACAAGAGTAACTAATCAAGAGAAATGGTAGCATGGTGATACCACCCTCAGTAAAAAGACAACCGAAAATCAAGAGACCAGCAAGCCCAATCCAACGCCACAACTTCTCTTTTTGATCCAACTCTTTTCGAGGAAAACCAACACAAAGCATGGTGACACCGATAGCCAAAGTCAAGAAAATGTTGTTATTGACCATTATTCCTTTAGATGCAAATAGGGTATTGAGGAGGCTATTGCCTGCGAACATGATAAACGCCCAAGACCAGAGGCGGATGAGATAGTTTTCTATATTACTTGTATGGATAAACCCTTCCATAGCCATATAGGCAAACCAAACTCCCACACAACGGGTCATAGCGTGGAAAATACCTTCCCACAGAGGAGAAACGATTCCGGTGATATGAGGGATATGGTCTAGAACCATTACTGCAGCCATCAGGTACTTCAACTGTGTTGCATTCCATTTTTTCATAATAAACCTCTTTCTTTTTGATCTACATAGAGTATAGCATACATTTCTACGTATAATCGTACACCTATCTTACATTTAAAAAGCCTATCTTACATTTTTGTAAGACAGGCTTATAGCAACTAATTTTTATAAAAGAATATTATTTAATTTTATGCTTATCCATTTTTTCCTGGAAAATATCTGTAATGATTTGGCGCAATTCTTCTCGTTCCTTCTCGGGAATCTCACCACTTCTTTTGGCTACTGCATAGAGCTCTGGATGTTCGATAGAAATTCGCTTTATTGTCCGAGTTGTTGCGTGTTTTCTCACAAAAAATGGGATGCGTTTGATCCATTCCTGAGGTACTAGGGCAAGAATTTTTGCAGCGGTTTCCTTATCGCTAATTTCAGATGTTGTCAGTCCCTGCTTTATCATTTCCTGTTCTTTTTCAGTAAAATCTTTTAATTCCATGATTCTTCTCCTAGTTAGTAAATGACTCTATGATAGATTATATACTAATCCTGACCAAAGTACAAATAGAATAACATCAAAAAAACTTAGTAGGTCTTTATTTCACTAATCATCACGCGCTACTTCTCCAACTAGCTCAAAATCTATCATATGGTAGTTTTCATCCAAGCGAATTAAGGAAAAATACTCATTCCAAAACAGGTGGTCACTGGGACTTTTCCACTGGATACCATACCATAGTTGGGTCGAGTCTACAGGATGTGCAGGCGGAACTGACCATAATTTATCACCAAAGGTTGTTCGCATGGTTCCTTCTTCAATTCTAGTCAGTAAATCTATACCATTCAGCTTATAGGATATAGCTTTTGATTTTGCTGCTTTGATACGATCTTCATCTAGTTTAAACTGGATAATTTTACAGTCCTCTAAGGCGGTTTCTTTTATTTCATCTCCGTATAAGGCAATACCTCCAAGGATTAAACCATCTTTGCCAAGAAGATAGGGAGCATACGACACAGCATTGCTATCTTGATGAAAACCTTTTTCGATAAAAATACTCTTATTAGCCTGGTATTTTTTGATTTTCCCCGAAGAAAGAGCCTCATCATAATCGTTACTAAAGCTGTCATTATCCCTGATGTAGATGTCAAAACCTTCTTTTAGAAGGTCACTCACACTTGTTTGCGTTAGTGTGATCGGTTTGTCATCTATCATCAATTCTGGAGCTTTGGGTGGCAACCCTATCTGACCATAAGCTATCATAAGAAATAAAGCCACCATAAAAGAAACCACAAGTGCGATCATCGCTTTTCCCGTGCGTTTTCTAGCATTAAAAAGTGCCATAATCGGTGGTAGGATGACAATTTTTGCCAGGATAGCATTACCAGTTCCTCCCCTACTCATTATTTGGACTACAAAAACACCAGCAAGCGCAATCATCGACAAATAAACTAGAAGCTCGCCAAGCCCCATCTTGTCTGTACGAGTTTGTTCATTTACTGGCTCATCTAAGACAGATTTCCCATTCACTACCAGCCTTTTGAGGAAGAAATACATTCCGAGTCCAATCCCCAAAAATGCCAATGCAAGAAAAGCCAGCGAACTGATTACAACTATTCTACCCATCTCAATTTTCTCCTTAGTTTATACATTCAACCTTTAATTTCTTTTTCAAGGTTCTATTCGCAATCAGTAGCACAAGCAAAAGAAAGGGCGCTCCATTAAGAACAAATATGGGGAAAGCCTTGATAGCAATCCATAATATCGTCCCTTTTTTCTCAATCCAACTACTCCCCCAATCACCATTGATCAATGGAAATAGTGATTCTATGTAACCTTGATACCATAGAAAAAATGGATTTTGGGAGCAATTCGCATTCAGCCAGATAATTATCAAGCAAAACAGAATCAAGTAGACCAGACCGACAAATACACTAATCCGTCTGGTGGTTTTTGTCGCCTGCTGACAGATTCTTTCTTTAGTCTCTTGATTAATGCCTTCAAGACCACTATTCTTGCAAGCTTCCTTTTCAAATCTGTAGAGTAGATACCGATAGAGGTAATCCTTTCGTATATTGCCTTTCATATAAAACCTCGTCTAAAGCTTGGAGAACGAATTAAAAATCATTGTTTAGACTTCTAATCTCAAGGAATTGCAGTCTAGATAATTTGTGATCATTGGTGAAGGAAACATAGGGCTCTTGTTCAGAGCATATCGACATACCATGTTTTTTCATCGCCAAAACCATAGAATTTCTCATCAATCAACCATTTGCCATCTATCAACCTAAGCACAAACTTATGTTTCATTTCCAAAGCTTCCTCATAGTATAGTATGACTGTTGCCAGATCCCCTTTTCGCATGGTAAACTGAACGAAAAAATCCTCGCCTCGTAAATACGAATACTCACTTGGATGACCATAGGAATTTCTAGATCCTTTTGAGAAGCATTTTTCGCTTACATGGTCTTCGATGAGAGCCAGATAGCGTTGATGGTATTCGTCCATCAGTTCCTTCCACTCGGGATGGATCTGATGTGAAGGTATCTTGAGTAGCCTTTTTTCAGCATCGAGTTCCTTGTTGCGTTCATAGATTTCTTCTTCCAAAAAGGTTAATCTCTGTAATAATTCCAATAAGGGAGGTAAAAGTTCATCTACCATTTTTTTGTATTTTTCAGGGGTGCTTTTTAACGTCAGTTCCATTATTTTCTAACCTCGATATTCATGTGTCAGTTCTGCCAATTCTCTATCAGACAGACTGCCATCAGTATAGAGTTTTTTCAACAACTTATCATCAAATTCAAAAGAATAATATTCTGTCACAAATTCTTTAAACCTATCGTATGTATCAAAGGTGTATCCCAATAACCAAGTTCCGCCATTATTATTCTCAATGTTATTTTGATGAATGGTACCATCATACCAGATACAAAATGTTGTTTCTTCTCTTTCTTTTAAAGTTAAAAGATTCAGCCATTTTTCATCAATACCTTCATAAATCCTGTCGATAATGTTCTGATTCCATTGGTCAGCAGCAAACTGATTGAGACTATTTTCATGATCAAATCCCTTTATCAAGACCACTTCTTCTGTAAAAATCACATCCAAAGAATCCCCAGCACAGTTATCAATGCTGTATCGGCTAGTGAAGTCCGTTACTTTCTTTCGTATCAATCTCAAATAGTCTTTTTGAAGGATCTGTTAAATAATCATCCAAAACATACAAGGCCTCAAGGCTTTTTTGCATATTGTCCCGGTCTAAGTGCTTCATATCTCACCTTTTCTACCCATCTTTTCCATTACTTGCTAAAATCGCAATGCTTATAGCGAGAAGAAACAAAGCCTGAAATCGAAATCTGAGGAATATTCCATTCATTAGCTAGGTAAATCCTGCACTCAATTTCATCTCCTTTAGGAGTCCTTGCAATAAATTCGTATCTTCCTAACTCTTCATTGTTTCTGTTTCTTTCAATCCTTTCGAAATAGCTTTCTTTAAAAACTTCTGAAACGCTTCCCAGATCAGCTCTGCCTCATCAATGGATAATTCGACTTTTAGACCATATTTCAATCCAACCTTACAACGCATCTTTCGACCCGTTTCATCAGCTTTGCAAGTTTTTACGCTTCCTTTATTATGTACCCAATCCATACTGTCTAATTTATTGATTTTTCTGACCAACAAGTTTTTAAAATCGGTCATTTGTCCCAGAAAGTATTTGCTTGCAATTTCAAAAATCTCTAAATTCTCCAAAACACAATTCCTTTCTTATAACCTCGAAACCTTCTTGATTAGCTACTCTAATAACCTAATCTGCATCTACCCAGAGATGGTATTTCTTACAGTGAAGACATCTAAATAAATAGCCACAAAGGGAGCCATCTTTTACAAGATAATCTTCTACATCTGCAAACTCATCGCGCGCGTGGTATTCTGCTAATACTTCATCAGCAATATCCATTGCCTTCAACTCTCGAGTTCCTACCGTTCCCAAATAGGCACAGTAATCATCACAGCATGAGAGCCAATATTCTCCCTGCCAGCTTAGGTATCCTGGTGTTTGGTAGAAAAGCATATTGTTTTTCTCTTCATCTGGCTCTCCGGTCCATTCTGCTTCTTGAACAAATTCTGCATCGAATTTTCTCGCTGCTTCCCCATTTGCGATGCACGTCGGACAGAGATAGTCGACATCATCGATACAGTAAGGCCGCATAGCATAATAAACACTTGATTTTTTACCGCAACAAGGACAGATTTTCTCTTCTCCCTCTTCAAAAGCACCAGTAGCTAGCGGATCAGGATGGTAGAGAAACTTAGGTAAATCTTTTAGACGTTCCCTTCTCTCAGCCTCCTCTGTCTCAGTTAATGGACGCGGTAAAGCGAAGTCGTTTCCACGCTTTTTGCTCAACTCTTGTAAAGTGGCAAATTTCTTCATTTGTTTTCGGTCTGTTTTATCAACCATAGTCGAAAAGACTCTAAAGGCACTCTCCATCATACCGAGTTTTTGATACACATCCACTAAGACCTTCTTTGCTTCTATTTCCTCAATCTCAGAGAGTCTATCCGCAAATTGATAGAGTGTAAAGACACTGGATCTGTCACCATCTTGAAGTTTGAAATTTTCGTTTAGACGTATCCATTCTGTTAGGTATTCTTTCATTTTTTTACCTCATTTTAAACTCTTATTTTCAGACAGTTAGTAAATTTCATAAATAACCTCTTTATCAGCTTGAAACTGCTTGTCGAATTTCACTAACAGATAAAGTGAGCCGACTGGAGAGGTACCAGCATCATATCCTAGAGCAAATTCGTCATAAGAACCGCTTTTATCAAAAATTAGCTCAGTCAGTTCCAGTTCTGAAATAGCTTCATCAGGCCAGTTATCTTGAATAACCTTTTGAGCTTTTTTATCTAGCTGCTCCAGATCCCTGTAGAGTCTAGACATCAAATCATCCGATAACAAGAGTAGATCCTGTTCACAATAGCCTGTAAAATGAACATTTATAGTTTTATTAAGACATCGCCCTAGAAAGTAGATCCCCGAAGCATGTTTTTCCCAGTTTATTCCTCTCCATAATGCCAATAAATCTTCTTTTTAATTTTTTATCTCATACCATCCTCGATTAATATTGGATCTTGGAACCCTTTATATATAAAATACTTCTCGTTTTTCTTCTATTATACCACTTAAACGACAAAAGCCTGTAGTTTCAGTGTACTGCAGGCTTACTATGTTGAAAGAAATAATGATGACCACAACATTCATACATTTCAGGTGCTGATATTGATAATATGTTTCTTTGTAGTTTTAGAGCTGCAGAAACTTATCTATCAAATAACTCTCGAATGTTTCTATATAATTGATCCCTAATGTTTACTTAGAAATCTAATAGCAGATTTTTTGGCCTTTTCTATTTTTTCAAGGTCCATATTTTCTACCGCAGAAGATGATATCCATCTCTTGCCAAATAATAGTTGAGCTGCTTCTACCATCAAACCACAAGCATAGGAGTCTTTTTCTTCGGTAATAGCTTGAATAAAACTGGCCTTTGCTTTTTTGGATATAATTTCTGCTTTTACCTTATGAAAGGACAGTTGCATGAGACTTGTCGCAGACCATGCACGACAAAGAGCATCTCCATCACCTAGCATTTGTCTTGTCAAAAGACCAATTTCTTTTTCTGTTCCTACCCAACCTAAAGCTATGAGCACCTTTTGACGAAGAATAGGATTCTTTATATCTAAAAGTGCAGTAAGGATAGGAATCAGTTGGTCACAAAATGAGCTATAAAAATCTCGATGTTTTGATTTAGAAAGGATTTCCGCTATAAGATACGCAGTCAATACACTTTGTTTTTCATCTTTAACTTCATCCAACTGTTCAAATAGAAACTCTAATCCATCTCTTCCATGTTTATCAAAGCTACCTTCTAAATGCAGGTTTCTACCTTCATTCCAATCTTTACAAATTAGTTCATAATGATATGCGATTTCTTGGGAACTACCCAAATCAGCTGCAAATTTGATTCTTTTACCAGAAGGAAAGCTTTCTTTTTCCAATTCAAGGTATGCTTTTTGTAAATTTTCTTTATCCATTTTTTGCCTCAAGCTATTTTATTCGTTTAGAAACGTTTGATAAACCTTTTAACAAATAGTAACCATGACATTCCCATTGAGCTCTAAAATCTTCTTGTAAAAATCTTTCATTGCTTGGAAATACTCGCAAATTTCTTCTATAATTTCTTCCTCTTCGTCATCATAATCCCAAATATCAGGATAAAGATCTGCATTTTTACAAGCTTGCATACTAAAATGCGCCATGTCTTCTTCCATATCAAAGTTTTCCAATGCTGAATAAATTTCTGCTACTTTTGTTTTTTCTGTATAGGCAATATATTCCGCAACATTTTCAAGTGGCGTCACACCCAAAACAGCCACGCTCAAAGGATCATTCCGACTAGGGTTTGAACTTCCAACACCTGTAAGCACAAAATGAAGAACATCCCACATTTTATCTATATCAAGTAAAAGTTCTGCTTCCTCTTCTAATACCTCAAATTGATCATCTTCTTCAGCATTAAAACTTTTCATTTGATGTAAATACTGATCATTGATATATCTATAATTAGCAATCATTCCCATTTGTTTTTCCTCCAAAATTTCTATGTTGAATGACATTTTTATATAAGCTCAATTTTGCCTAGGTTTAGTTTTGCCTGATTTATTGTATCTTCAGATGTTTTCCTTATAAAGTGTTATAATATAGGTGTATCCAAAATATGTTTTATAGCCTAAAAAGGAGAATGGCGATGGGCTTTTTTATATTTGCTTTGACTTTTTATTTTATTTTTTACCTATTCTTAGTCTGTACGATTTATCTCTATTTTAAACTGGCGAGTGCCGTTAGAGCCGGCGAAGAAGTTCCTAAGTGGATGTATCAGTTTGGGCAAGGTTTTCAAGGACGTTACCATATTGAATATGAAGATATCACTAATAGGGACGCTCTAAAGGAAGTAAACCTATTTATTTTCTATTTTCTTCTGGCTAATATCCTCACTCTAGTGGCACTGTATGTTAAAATGGACAATTTTTCAGCAGCCCTTTATACGTGTTTAAAGGCTCAATTTGAAATTTTTGTAGCAAGTATGCTGTTTAGAAACCTTATCAACTTAATGTTATTTATAGTAAAGCGACCAAGGAAAAACCATCACCACTATTCATCATCCAATGCGGTTTTTGGTGCTGTCTTTTTGACCGTTTTCAACTTTACTTTTTGCATCTTCATTACTGGCTTTCCTGCTCAACCTATTGGAATTCAAATCGATAAGACCAATGTTGTGGTCGGAGAAACAAGAGCTTCAGAACTACTGGATCAGGGGTTCAGCTTTACCGGAAAAAATCCTGAGAGCGAGATTGTGAACAAGCGCAATGACCACTTCTACTACGGAGAACTGCTTGAAATAGTCCGAGATGGTAAATCTTATGGCCTTATGAGCATTACACCAAAGTGGAAAGACACTGATAAACTCGCGAACTGCGTGGTTACATACTATGAAATCTCAGCAGAGAGCCCGCAACTCTCCCAAGTTAACATCAATAACCAAGACCTCTCCAAACTTACAATCAATGACTTTAAAACGAGAAACTTAACAGATATCTTTTCACTGAAACCTGCTGATGCGAAAGAAGTAAAACAGGACACCTACTTCAGTCTGAGGCTGCAAACTGCCGACTATGTACTATGGAACAGCTATCAATTTGTGGCGAATTTCAATAGTGATCAGTCCCCCTATCGATACGGTGTAAGAGCTCAGAATACAATCTGGGAGTGAGAAAAATCCCTACTCCTGATAGGATAATGTAACCCTATCTATCTCTTTGAAATAGACCTTCATCTTAAACAAAACTCTTATATTTTTATAGGGAACTCCGTCGCTCTCCTCTTCGCTAGTGGAGGGCTTTTTTATTCCAAGCATGTCATATAAATCAGCGGTTAACTCTTTTCTTTTATCAAATTCAAAATAAACATCCCCAATATACATACTTGGCGGATCAGAGACTACAGCTTTCACCAACCTTCCCTCTAAAAGAGAACATTCCTTATCGCTTAGGTTTTTCACCTGAATTTTAAATTTTGTATAATAAGATAGACTTCCAACATTATAGACTCTAGATAATATATAGCTTTCACTGACCTCTCCAGGTTGTAAGTAAATCTTTTTGAGTTCCCCTATTGTGGTGGATTCTAATTCAACATCCTTATTTAAACAATCATCAAGTGTATCACTCCCAAGTACAAAAGAAATCGAGTTTACCACAAATACAAATCCCTTTGAATTCTCAGGGTGTGTTCGTAGTTGGGATTCCAATTCTTGACGAATTTCCTCAAAAGATGTTATGTTTAATTTCCCATTTTCTGCATTGCAAACTTGTCGATAAATACCGGTATCGATTGACCCATCAAGATTCCTCCTCGAGCTCTTTAATCGAATACCACTGATATCCATTCGTACCCCGAAACAATCAGTTTCTACTAAAATAGGATACTTCAGGCTAGTATAGTTGATAAAGTCCAACATCTTGTCATAGGATTCTTTTAGTTGTTCTAAATTTGTTACTTCTGTAGAATAGACAAAATTTACGGGATGCAGATAGGACAGGACATCATCACCTAGATTATGATCTTCTTTATACTCCGCAAGAGCTCTTGTGCAGAAGGTTTCTTCAAAATCAGAATGAATAAAAGGTGATCCCATTGCTAGCCAATCATGGGACACACCACAAGTAAAGGGAATATTTGGATAATTCTTCAATGTCACAAACCAATAATAGGGATGACTGGGATCTTCTTTCATCACATAAGTATTTTCTCCGTAGACGTTATTGAGATATCGAACCAGTCGCTCTTTGTCTTCTTTATGCGAGGTACAGGCACTTAGTAGAAGGGCGCCAACTATAATAATAAATAGACAGGAAATTTTTTTAAATAGTTTCATTTTTTCCTCTTCCTTGCTATCTAATCAATATTTTCTACGATAAAGGGACTTTTATAAGTTGAATTCTTTGACTTGCTTCCTTCTAATGATAGTATGAGTGGAAAATAAACTCTTCACTTCTTCAACACTAGATCGACTATTTAAATTCGAGTAAGTTACACTAGATTGAGTAAACTCAGATTTGAATTGTATTTTTTCACACTTTTCTCTTGTAATTAACTGTAACTCACCGCACTCTAGCATCTGCAACCTCTGCGATATAAAATACTCTCATCAAATAAATTTGCTCAAATCGTCAAATGAATAATCTTTATAGATTTGATTTGGTTTAAGTACAGAATCAGTTGTAACAGGCAAGTTTTCCAGTAATGTTTCCGCATTTAGTCCTTCTGGTAAGGAAATCAATTCTCCAGCCATGTTTTCCTGTCTATGCGCAGTAAATAGAAACTCCCCTTTTTCCCAATCTATTGCAAAATCATTCATCACTTCAGATTTGGATATGTCTAACAATTCTTCCTGTTGTGCTATAAAGTTTTCATAGATAAATTCATAAAGTACTTCTTTATCTATTTTCACAACTCTAAGTGTGTTGGCATCCATTGATTTTCATACTCCTTTTAAAGCGAGAGCAAATTATTGTTTTAACATGAATTGACTTGATAACTAACATTATAATAGCTCTACTTCAATACCAGCCGCATCAAAGACTTCTTTCACGCTATCAAAATTGCTACTTAAAATCGTTGCTTCTTTCAAGTTTGGAAATTGTTGCAATTCGGATAAACTGAGCTCATTTAAATCAAATGTTCCATCCTCTCCATCCCATTGTGGAATGATATTCATATAAATCTCATTTCCACCATCCATGTAAATTTCTTTGACCTCTTCAGCATATTTCTTAGGAATAGATAAGGCTTCAAAATACTCAAGAGCAGGTCTTATAACTTCCATGCTTTCAGTATCAATCTCTTCTTCACTGTATTGATCAGCAAAATCATAAATATCAAAAGATGATTTTAATACTTGTAAATCGTACATTAAGACCTGAATAATGGCTAATTTAAAATTCAAATGATCAAAATGGAGGATTTCTTCAGAATCCACCTTTGTGTTATCGTTTTCTAGATCCAGTTTCTCTTCGGTAACAGTTTGACCATCTCTAGAATTGTCATATAAGTCATGATTAAGCTGCTTATTTCTTCTACGCTTAAAAAAATTAAACATGATTTCTCCTTACTAAGTTTCATCTAAATAAATTTTTACTTTGAGGTATTCCTTGTCTTTGGCATAGGCAAAGACCTCAGAGTTTCGAATATAGTCAAAGATGTTCTCATCAAGATCTTCGTCCCATATAGACTCACTAAACTCTGCATTCTCACTAGTCGGCTTATAGAAAATATCTAAATGGATTTGATAAAATTCTTCATCGTCATTAGGAACTTGTCGAACCATGGACGTTTGGTCAGTGATCTTTTCTTTTAAAGATTGGACTAGATGGTTCATCGTTCTCTTTTTTCTAAGGGTTTGCCTCGGTGTTTCCTTTATTATACTACATAAATAGAAAAAAGACTGGAACGAATAGTCCCCCATCATTACAGTCTTTCTTGTATAACAATTGGAAAGTTTTCTGAGATTACATCTAGCCCAAAATTAATACCAAGAATTTGAAAATGGTGAATCGGCTGAGGATAATGGTTTTTGATTTGATTCTTAAGGTTGCTATTAGTGACTTCCCACAAAACTCCATCAGGTATATGAGGCTGTTTTTCATCACTTTCAAACTTTTCTTCATAAGGATTCAAATCCCAACCCTCATCTATTGCTCTGCAAAACAATACTTTTCCAAAATCAAGATAATAAATACTCTTTTGATTTTTCAAACCATATAAAGAAACCTTGAGATGATTATCTCTTGATAGTTGACATCGCAATTCATACCAATCATATTCAATCTCATTATCAATCTTATCCCACTTCATTTTTCACCACCTCTTCTATCTGGATATCACCACTTTGCCCCTCATAGAGAATGATGTCAATAAGTAAATTATTAGTAAGAACCCGATAGTGCTCAAGTTCTTGTTTGTATAGTACTCCTCCTGCATTATGGACAATTTGTTCAATTAAAAAACTATTTTCAATTCTGTAGAGAGGATATTCAGCGCCTTTACTTGGATTGACTGGAATATCCCAAATTACCGAAGCTAAATTTCTATCAATAATTTGATAGAAATGACTAAAAGGAAAACGTACCCGTACTTGGCGTTTCTCTCCCGTTAATACAATTGTAGCTAGTTCAAAATCAGTGTTTTCACTAAATTTTGCTTCAGCTTGATAGCAATCTTTTTCAACATTACCCCAAGTTACCCGTCGCTCACTCCTTGTTTTGTCTCGAAGAATATTTTTATAAGGCATCTGTTTATTGCTCACTTTCTTAGTTTTAATATTTTACAGAAACTTCAGCAAGGAAAAATTCTAAATAATGTTATATTAAACTATCGTATCATCCTAAAATACAACAAATCCTTTTGGCGAGATGACAAGCTGAGTATCCAATTCTTGGCAATGACTGGCCAGCACTATAGAATCACTATCTACAAGATAGTTTTCAGTTGATTGGTTAAAAATAGCTTGGATTTTTTGTCCATCATAATTCCATTCCAAGGACACTACATCAGGCTTGATTTCTTTGAGACTGTATTTCCCATGCTGAATGATTGATGAAGCATCCTTACGAAGCTGAATCAATTTCTTCATGAAATTAAGCATCTCATTGCTTTCGGAAACACGTTCCCAAGGCATAGCACGACGACAATCTGGGTCTGGCCCTCCGTCTAACTCTAACTCGGTTCCATAGTAGAAACACGGTGTTCCTCTTTGTAAAAAGAGGCAGGCTAGGGCAGACTTAACAAGTTGGCTATCTCCCTTGGCAGTAGCCAAAATGCGCTCTGTATCGTGCGAATCCAGCAGATTGAACATCACTTCCGAAATCTGCTGTCTATAGTACATAGACTGGCTATTGATTTCATCGATAAATTGATAAGGGTTCTTAACCCCTCGTAAGAAATAATCCTTGATACTGTCAGAGAGAGGATAGTTCATGACTGCGTGAAATTCATCGCCATTTAACCAAGGCTGGGAGGTGTGCCAGACCTCTCCAAGAATATAAAGGTCGGGCTTTTTAGCCAAGACAGCCTTCTGGAAATCTCTCCAAAATTGGTGGTCGACTTCATTCGCAACATCCAGGCGCCAAGCATCGATATCAAACTCTTCAATCCAGTAAGTCGCAACGCTCAACAAATAGTCCCTCACTTGAGGATTTGCCGTATTGAGCTTAGGCATATAGCTCTCAAAGGCAAAGGTATGATAAGGGAGCTTTCTTGGATTCCCCAGCTTATCCTTGGTCACTGGAAAGTCTTGAATATGGAACCAGTCTTTATAAATAGAATCTTCACCATGTTTGAGAACATCCTGCCACTGTGGAGCTTGGTCTCCGATATGGTTGAAAACAGCGTCCAGCATGATTTTCATGCCTCGCCGATGGGCCTCCTCCACCAGTTTACGGAAGGTTTCCTTGTCTCCAAAATGACGGTCAATTTTGAAATAGTCCGTCGTATTGTACTTGTGGTTGCTTGGGGATTCAAAAATCGGACAGAGATAAAGACCTGTAATACCTAAGTCTTGCAAGTAATCCAGATGGTCAATAATCCCCTGTAAATCCCCACCAAAGAAATCGCTCGTCTTTGGTTTGATAGAGGAATCCCAAGCTAGCGCACCTTCAGGTGAAATCTCAGGGTTCCCATTAGCAAAGCGTTCTGGGAAAATCTGATACCAAACTGTATTTGCCACCCAGTCAGGAACATGGCAAGCATCAATCTCATGGATATAAGGAATTTTAAAGCCGTTTCCTTCGTAATGAAGGTTTTCTAGCGTGTTTTCAACACATCCCTTATCGCCATATAAGATACTCTGACCTTGCTTATCCTTGAGTTCAAAGAGATACTGGAGTCGTGCATAGCCAACTGTAATCTCCACTTGCCAGTAATCAAACAAAGCATCGGAGGTGACTTTGGTCATCTCCTTGATTGCTTCATAACGATCCTCTATAAAGATAAAGGGATCTCCATAATGTAAGTTGATACTTTCGATATCTCCTCTTTTCGTTCGGATACGAATGTGCATTGTCTTATCTTTATAAAGATAAGCATACTCCGACTCTGGTCTGTGGTAAATGGCTGTTAATTCCATTGTTCTGTCTCCTAGTTTACTTTTATTCATCTTACTACGCAAACGTTTTCATAATTGTGATTCTAGTATACTACTTTCGTATTTTATTTGCAAGGCTTGTCCGTAGTTTCAAGTGGTTTGTTTCTATAAATAAAAAAGCAGCCAGTCATACAACTTACTACTTTTCATATGATAATTTACAAATGTCTTTCCAGCCACTCAATTTTTTTAAAATCCTTATTGTTATTGTGATCATTTCGATAAGAATCTTGGGAAGAAGCCTTGTAAATACTTAAAAACTGTTTCAAACTTGGAACGCGAAAAGTGATATTTTCGAGATGAATCAGCTCTATATCCGATTCCGAAACTCCTGCAAAATCAGGTAAAGAATCGATACTTCCGAATTCAACACTCAGACCATCTTTTTGGAATTCATGCTCATGAATATCTATTAAGGCATAGCCTAAGTGTTTCATCACTTTCATTATCTTGTCCCACTCATAAATTCTGAGATGATCAGGTGCTTCCCAACCTCTAGGGTCACCAGGCACATGAATGTCAATGTCAGACGGCCCCCAAGTTTCTTTCGATCTAAACTCTAATCCCAAAGAACCCATCAGTGTCGGTGTAATTCCGACCTGGTTTAAATGTGAACAAATTATTCGAAATTCATCAAATAGAGAATTCATTCCTCCTCCAATCGTTGATATGAAACCTTATTTCTCTGTGAGAGATAAACTAATTTTTACCTTCTACTCTTTCGGTTTTGAAAATACTTCTACTCGCTGAGCTAGGACTTTGATTTCTACAGGTAGGTTATCCGATTTATCGCCGTCAACATCTGACTCCAATTCACTATCTGAAGAGATCTTAATATTACGCGCTCTGATATACTCAATATTATCATTGCCGACAACATCTCCTTTTAGTAAATCAGGAATGACGGATAATTTAGAGAATAGAGAAGCATCTTTTAGAATCAAAATATTGGCATAACCATCTTTATTCTCTTCAAAAATCTTCTTATCAGCGAAGTAATTGGTCAAGAGAACCAAAACATGACTTGCTTCACCATCATAATTTCCATTTTCTGTCTCAATCTTAATGTTAAAGACCTGATCCGTCATGACAGACTTCATGGTATTTACAGCATAGGCAAGGATACCAAATTTTGTCTTGTCTTCGATTTCAACATTGTGAATCGCTTCTGGAAGAGAACCGATACTAAAGATATAACCAAAATAGTTATCATTTGCTTTACCGATATCAATCTTGTTGGTTAAATTAAAATCGAGTTCATCTATCGCGCCATCGATATCTTGATTGATTTCCAAAAGTTTCGTAATGAGGTTACCCGTACCGCCTGGGATAATCCCTAACTTAGGAATGTAGTCTCTCTCAGCAATACCCGAAATGACTTCATTGACAGTCCCGTCTCCACCGAAAACAACCACTGCATCAAACTGCTCACGAGAAGCTTCTTCAGCAAAATGTGTTGCATCCAGCGCTTTTTCGGTAATTTTGGTTTCCACGTGCTCAAAATAATCTTTGGCTTTATTCTCCAGCTTGTCCTTATAATCCAAAGCCTTTTCCCCACCAGAGGTAGGGTTGATAATTAACATTGCTTTTTTCATTGATTTTCTCCTTGAATTTTAAATAGAAATATTAGCGTAGCTACATTTATCATTACATATAATGCTATTATATAATGAAAACTCAGAAAATAGAAATCAGATGTACCGGAGATTGAGAGAATCAGTTCTAAAAAAAGTTGGATATGCTGAAAATGATAAATACCTTCTAGTTTATTTTTTTACCAATCGATTAAAATCAACCAAATATAAAATCCCAGAAATAAGTGCAAAAATTGCTGAAAAAAATGAAAGGAAGGGGATAAAACCTGTGATAGATGCAACTAAAAGAAACAAAAAGCTTTTCTTACGACCATTTGATTCTTTTCTATAAATGAAAATTGCAAGTATAGAACAAACAAGAAATATAAAACTAATTAAATTTACTGAAAAAGCCCATGCTGGTTTATCAACAAAATGAAGAGCTCCATTGATAAATCTTATCTCCCATCTATAGAAGAAAGCATATGCAATAATAGGAGAACACGTTAAAGCAAAGATTCCATTAAAAAAAAATAAACTATTTGATTTCATACTAAATCCTCTTCGTAATTATTTTTATTTTTAAACTAATTCATCGCTATGAGGGCGCTTTTTTATATAAATAGCTGCATAAATAGCATCTACTATTACAGCTGGCAGGGGCAAAGTAAATAAAATTCCCAATAAAACACCAAAAGCAATCTGAATATAACCTGTTAGGAGGGCGGGAATGATTGTTGCCCCAGCAAAAGCTATAGCAAAATTATTCCACCATGTTTTCTTTCTACTTCCCCCTTTTACTTGATTAAAGACCCAGACTTTCCCCTGATTCTTTGGCAGATAATACCAAGCATAAAGACCGCATGCAAAGATAAAAAGAAGTAATATAAAGATAACATAAAATGGAGTGAGAGGGGATTGATATATCTCCTTGGCTCCTATAGGACTGCCGTCTGAAATAACCATTAATAAACCAATAAAATCTAAACCTATCACTAAGCTTAACACTGTGAGGGCTATTAAATAATATATTAAAGCCTTCCAGGCGTTTACCAAATAGGGAATAAAAGAAATGATAACACCAAGTATATTCACAACACCGCAAAACAAAGAAATCCCTTTAAAGATACCTAGATTATCTTCATAACTTCCAACCAAATACATAAAACCGCTTAATGCCAAACCAATCCATGGATATAACTTAATATAAACTAAACTGACACCATCTGTAATCAAAGGACCATGGTATCTTTCTCTTTGTATACTAGAAATCTTTGTGTTGTCTTTCCTATTCACATTCACCACCCAAACACTTTCTGAATTGATTTACTGCCTGAATTAATACTATTTACGATATTGTTTATTCTATATTTTCTCAATATTTTCAACCTCAACTTGACTATGCTTGTATAGATGAGCGATTGGAAAACTTCCTATAGTAAACATGAAAAAGAATAACGATACGATTCCATTAATCACCAAAAAAGCTCCTTCTGTTCCATTATTCAAACCAAGAAAGAAAAGTAAACAAAGGGCAATTGCTCCAACAAAAGGATATACTCCTCCATTACTTTTCTGAACAGTTGTAAAGGTAACTGTGTATTTATTACTGTTTTGAGGAATCCATTTATCTGCTTTATTATGGGATAACTTTAATGAAATCAGAATTGCAAAATAAGAAATCAGCATAGAAATTGCAAAGAGTAATAACTTTAATAATATTTGCTCGCTAATACTATTGTGAATAAAAAATTTTTTCAGCGCATCATAGCTAACCTTGACGATTGGTTGAACGATAATGGCTCCCATTGTTGCACTTACAGGTCTACTGGGTTTAATCTCGAATTGGTTATTATTCTTTTCAATCTCCACCATGTCTACTGTAATCGTATCTGTTTTTAATCCCCAGTAATAACTCTTGGGGCTTATAGTACTTGTATCCATGACATACTTCTTCGATTCTTGATCTATCTGAACAATTTGAAAGCACATCATATTTGAATTTTTAAATTTTAATTTCACATTTACCACCCAAACATTTTCTGACTAATTTAACAAATCTTGATTCAATTTCGCAAACACTTTACAATATTTCATTTCCAATTCAACACTACTTTCGATAATACAGCCGACATTTCAACTCGACGATTACTTTTTTCAATTTCGTTCATACGCCATTCTCCCTATTTTTCAAATATTCTTAAATCTATTTGAATTGACTTATCCATCGATTTCATTTGTATAGAAATCCGATAAATACTTCCACTGGAGTGTTTGATTCTTACTCGACAATTGGTGTCTTCTGGAAAATCATACTTGTTTTTTAAAGTTTTAAAGAGTTCAGAATGATTCTCTGGCTGGTAAATAATTTCAAAAAGCTCTGTTTCCGGACTCTTAAAAGTCTCTTTTACATCTAAAGAAGCGAAATATTCTCTTTTAACAACTAAATTGAGAATTTCCTCATCAAACAAAGGTTCTAACTTCGATTCGTACTGTAATCTCCCATTAGAGTAAGTAACAGGAACTGTTTCTTTAGTATCCCCAAGTGTTATTGTGTAATTACCTTTAATGTCCGCTATAGTAGTATCTAAATTAACTTCATAATTCTTTACGTCGTCTCCAACTGTTACATAAACACTACTTTGATAAGCTTCTAACCCATTAAACTCTTTCTTGTCTTTTTCCAAGAATTCAAATATAGGCTCAAACGTTTTTTCAAATTCGTACTGTTCTTTTGTTCTGTTTTTGGGAATGGTCTCACCACCCAAACTACATCCATTCAATGAAAACAGCGATACCAGTATGATTACCAAGCCAGAAAGCCATAATAAATGTTTATATTTTTTCATTTATATCTCCAAATCACGAAGTCTAAGACTATTATAGCATGAACATACTGGAAATGGCTTTCTATAACCATTTAGATTCATTCATAAAATGCATTTAAAGACAATTGACCTATTGATAGGAAAACTTGATAGTTTAAAAGCTTTGACCTTACTCTTGTACAAAAAAGACATTCAAGAAAATCTTAAATGCCTGTATAAATAGTGTATCAAGGATATTGCTTGTTAAACTTCTCCTAACCAGGATCGACATCAAGAAATCTTACTGTATAGCCATTGTATGTATATAGAAACTCTACTTGCAATCTCATATCTACTAGTTCAGAATTTGAAGTCAAATCATAATCAACAGCAAACCCAGTCTGGTCATCATAATCATAAATCTCCAATTGAGAATACTCATAAGGTGGATTGAAATGACATTCCACACCATACTCATCAATCGTATCAAAATCATTTAATTCTAATGTCTTTTCAACATAACCAAAAAATTCATTTAAATCGTCAATCTCTGACTCATAGACATAATTCATAATGTCTTCATATTTTTTCAAGTGAATAGCCTTTAAAATATTTGTGATAACGTCTATAACTTTTTCTTTTTTATACTTATCAAGTAATTCCATCGTTGCCACCTTTCTACTTAACTAAACCGTCATTTTCCTGCTATGTAAAGCTCCCATCGTTCAATGACATCCTTTAACGGCTCATCTAGATAGGAATAGGCCTGTTCCTTGATCCAGTCCGGAATACCATATGCCGCCTCAGCTATGCTCCCCGTTATTGCAGCAAGAGTATCACTATCGCAACCAAGGGAAATGGCATTTCTAATAGCATCTTCGAAGTCTCTACTTTCAAGAAATGCAATGATAGCCTGTGGTACGGTATCCTGACAGGTTTCATTGAAACGGTAAGTAGGGCGGATTTCATCTAGAGTTTGAGATAGATTGTAGCCGTACTCCTGCTCAATATAATCCTTGATCCGTCTTTTACACTCTGTAGGATTGTTGTTGATTGGTTGCTCATAATCCCCACAATAACCTCCAAAGTAATAACGACACAGAAAGATCGCATCAGTTGTCGCCATGGCGCCTTTGATACCTTCAGGATGATTATGGGTGACTTCTGCAGAAAGTCGTGCAAGCTCTCTAGTTGATGGTGTCATACCAGTTCTCGCACAAAAACCACAGTCCATAACCCGAGCACAGGGAGAAACACGCATAGCAGATCCATTTCCAAAGCTATTATAAGGCTCACGATTGTCACTATTGATCCAACTACTAAACCGAGCACCATATCCTGCATCGGGGTACATCTTGCCATATTTCTTCATAGCATCGATAAAATCATCCTTGTGACCACCATTCATAATAGCCTCAGCAACAGCGCAGGTCATGACAGTATCATCTGTGAAAAAACAATCCTCACGAAATAAAGGAAAATCCTTCGTTTTGATATTGTTCCATTCGTAAACTGAACCTACAATATCACCAATAATTGCTCCTAGCATGGTATTCCTCCTTACAAACTATTGGTTTATACTGACATTTCTACTTGCCATACTCTTTTATTTTATCAGCATATTTAGTCAAAAGATTCTTTGAATAAATTTTTTCATTACTTGAATTTCTAACCTCTTTCCAAAGAATAGAAGCTACTTTTAGTTTATTCGAGTAGTTGCCACTATTTTCGTCTGCACAGAAATCCTTTAAAAATTGATTCCATTGACAAACCGAATGGTCATACTTGGCATAATCTGAATTTCCATAATAAACTTTTAGCATATCTTGAATGGTAAAACTTAAATCATGTTCTTTTTTTACTTTTCTCCAAGCAGTGGCCATATCAGCAGTAAACTTGAAGGGTGAAACCTCTGTTAAAGTTGAGAAATATTCTCTAAAGTTTGCATTAAAGGAGAATCCACATTCAAGTAAAGGCGTATCTAAGGCAACGACTTCTACTTGTTTCTTATTTCTTTTTGTTGATGATTTTTTAATCAAATTGCCCTTAAAGTACTGCTCAATAATATCATTGAGTTCTTGTTTTGTACCTCTATATTCAAGCCCTAATGATTTGCATATCTGTGAAAGTTCATCACGATACCAATAGTATTTATTAAACTCATCAAAGGATATGATTTTATCAAACTCAGGTCTGCTCTCTATCAATATAACACCTCCTTAAAGTCAATTTAGGCTGTCATCTCGAAATAATGGAGTTTTAGTTTCTTTATTTTGAGGAATAGTTCCGTTTCTCTAACAAGTTCATACACTCAGCGGTTCGGACTTACCGTATCATCTGTGAAAAAACAATCCTCACGAAATAAAGGAAAATCCTTCGTTTTGATATTGTTCCATTCGTAAACTGAACCTACAATATCACCAATAATTGCTCCTAGCATAAGTTTCCTCTTTATAGCATATCAGATTCGTTACACATTTCTAATGAATCACTCTTTAAAAATGGCACCACCAAATCAATCCACTCATAAGGCAGGTAAGCTGATAAATAACCGTGGTTATACCCCTTTGCTTCATACAAAATTGTATTTGAATGTAGCTGATGAAATAATTTCGCTGATTCTTTCACACAGTTCAATTCTTTTTCACCATAGATATACAGAACCTGAGCCTTGCTAGCAGAAATCATATCTTTCAGCTTGTAACATCCCATATAGTTTTTGTAAATTGTCACCAATGTTTTGACAGGCGTCCTTGGCAAATCCTCCAAATAATAAGCTTTTATTTCCTCTGGATAAGCCCGTTTTGGATAGAGTTTGTTCATCATGCTTAACTGAAGTTTGCAAGAGAATTTATTGAACATTAGTTTACCAAATAGAGACACTAGAAAAATGCTGATTTTAGCTAAACTTGGTTGAGGAATACAGAGGCTTCCATCTATGATGGCCTTCTCAGCTATATCTCTGTCTATTGACAAAAGCTCCATAGCAATTTGACCACCAAGTGAAACACCACCGATTGCAAACAATTTCCCACCACAGTTTGCTTTTATATAGTCTAGAATCTCCAAAGCAGAATCTTCAGTAGAAACATAATCAAGTTGATATTCCTCGCCGTGGCCATTCAAAGTGGGTAGGATAATACGGTATTCTTTTGACAAGATTCGTGCTTGACGAAGATAATTCCACCAAGAACTGCCACCACCATGTATTAGTAAGATAGGAGGCAAATTCTTATCACCAAATTCATGGAATTTCATGTTTAAACTCCTCACTGTAGGACTTTCACTAGCTACACCCATGTTTAATCAGCTTGTACAAGCAGTGATACCGCCTCCGCATGATGCGTCTGCGGGACTCAAAAGGTTCAGTGAACCTTTTGAGGATTAGCCATGTTTCACTAACAAACTTACACACTCGACATGTGCTGACGTTATCTTCCTATACTATGAAACGAAATAAAGACCGTCCGAATATTTGAATTAAACCATTAAACGTAACTTATCAGTTTACTTAGTACATCTTCGACATACAAAATAGCAATGAAAATTTTGAGAAAATCGTTCTTACTATTATGCTGATTTAGTTACTGGCAGCCATACTTCACAGATATACTTTTAAAAGTTTTTATGTGATCTAAAATCCCTTAATTTCGCATTCAAAAACTTGGCCACTTGAATATCGTGGGTATTAATTATTTTTGTTCGTTTCGCAGTATCTCCACACAATTTGGGTTTACAAAAAATATCCAAATTTTCGTATATTAGGTTTTTGACTATAAGTTTATCAAATTCTTCTTTTTCTTGCACTGATTCAAAAACAAGTATCAACTCAAGAAACCTTCTTTGAGCCGAACAAGCTTCTTGGTTTTTTTCGTCAAGAAGAAATTTGTGAATTAGCCATTCTGAACTTCCATCTATAAAATAATTGTAAGAAACATCAATTTTTTGTTCTTTATCAATTGAAAGAATCTCCCACCTAGGACTTGAAGTTGTGTATCTACCTGAATCCATCACAATCAACTCATCCTCATAAAGAATTGTTTGATGGTATTTGAATTGATAAGACATGAAATAGTGCCTACTGTTCATCATATTATGAGCGTAGTACACATATCTACTTCTATCTTCAGAATCCTTATCCTCTACAAAAACAAATTCTGGAAATTGCTTATAATATCTTCCAACAGAATTACTCTCCCATCCATCCTTATCTTCTATGTAATGGAGTAATCTATCAAACGGTGATAAATCAATTCCAAATCGCTTTCTCCATAGATATTCAACTTCTTGTTGACTCGCAACGCTATCAATTGGGGTATTAGTATCCTGCCTTCGTGTATATATTGTCCCAGCTGGAATACATGTTTTCCCATCTTTATACTTCTTTTCTAAATAGAAAGGTGTATTATCGGAATTCTTTATGATTAACACATCAATTTCTTTTGAATTAAGAGTTATAGTTTCAATTGTTATAAACGGTACATTTCCACCAGCAAAACTAGCATTCCTAAGCATATCTACAATCATGGCTTGAGTTTTTCTGCCTTCATCATTGCTGACTCCCTTTATTTCCCCATGATCTGATACTCCAAAAATTAAATATGAATCATTCCTAGAAGGTATGTTAGAAAGGCATAGAATATCATGGATAAATTTAGCCTTATTTTGATGGTATTTTTCTTTGAAATCCCAATACTCGCCTTCTCTTTTTAGACTAATCAGGTCCATAATAGCAGTCTTGGAAAAACTCATGACTAATTGCTCCTTAGTTTTCTATAAAAGATATGTACATACACAATTTACAAGTTTACAAAATCAACTACTCAAAACGATTATTTGTCTCAAATCTCATTGACCCTCTGGTTTTTCAACCAGTATAGTAATTAACTTCCAGTCAATTGGGATTATCAATATCAATTATTACCGTGCCATAATCAATAGGACTTTGTAATTCATCCCTTGGATTATATAAATAGGTGTAAATTAACTTTGTCAACATTTTTACCCTTCCAAGCCATAAATTTATCAAAATCTTCATTTGAGACTTTTGGTATCAAATCTAGTTTTTATTTATTAATTTGAAAGTTTGCAGTAGTGTGTAAGAGTAGCTTCTAAATGATTCACTTGGTATATGAAAAATTTTTAATCTCTCAAATGCTAAAGACATAGACACTTTCAGTAGCTTTTGATACTCATTGTTATTTTATAATTTTTTGTAAAGAGATTTAGTCATTATAATATTTTGAGATGCATCTAACAACAAAAATTCAATGATTTTTATAAAGTCACTCTTATCGCTCTTGCTATATTCTGCTTCTATATTCTTGATTACAATTTTCATTGAATCCTTTGACTCGTTTGGAATTAAAATACAGAAATATGCTGTCTTTAAACTCTTTTCAGGAATTATTGCATAGATAGACTGAAGGGGACTCTCACTCCTAGTAGGATTGGCTGAGAAAAACATAGTTCCACTTGCAAAAAAGTTAGGAAGGAATCCTAAGTCATAATACTTCAATTCAAAATATTGGCAAAAATCAGTATAATTTGGTGATTTCTTTTCAAGAAATATATTATCAAATCTATTTNTTAAAACATCAGAATTATGAAAATTTGCATTTTCGCTTATAATCTTGGTCGAGAGTTCCTGTTCAAATAAATATCGACTTTCGTCTTCTTTTGATATTTTTTTAGAGTAATCTCTTTCGATATTTATTTTTCTATTGACGATTGGATTGTGTACTTCGGATTCCAATTGATAGTCATATATATAAGAACGATAGAGAAATAAACAAAGATAAGTCTTAAGGTCTGTGTTAAAATCTTTTACTTCAATTGCTTTAAATAGGTCAAAATCATGTTTTTTACAGAATAAAGGTTGAACACCAGAATATTTAATATTAGTATCTATTACCAAATCTAAGACACCTTTATCATAGATATTACCTACAATATGTTTTATATCAGTTGCAAAGACCTTGTTTCCATCGGCGATTCTTCTCAAAAAAGATTTTGGATAAGTATGAGATTCTATAGCTTTCTCACAACAACCAGGATAATGACATAACGTTCCAGATTTATTTTCTTCATAGTAATCAGTTTCGTTAAGCTTTAGAAATATATTGCTTTTCTGTTTATATTTGTTCTGAATAAAATCATTCATAAACTTATCGACTGTTCCAAACTCAAAATTCAAAATAATACCTCCATTTAAAATCCTTTCATAAAGTTTGCACACTTTTCTAGCTTTCCCTTGTTTTCACGAAGAATCTCTACAGCTCTGAAGAAACCTTGCTGAAGCGTTTCCTTATCAATATGTCGATTAGTACAGCTTTGAACACTTTCCACCTTATAGTGGTTGTCACACTGCTAGACTAGCCGTTCCCCTCTGCTTGTGGTCAAGTTCTTTCAGCTAAACAGACCTCCACATGATTTACAAAAAAATTCTTGAATCTTGGCTTTTTTTCATCTATCCACCGGTACATATTATTAATGTACTCTCGATTTCTCATGCTACTCATTTTATATTGAAGATCACTGATTTGCCCTTCAAGATTTGAAATCTGTTCTATTTTGCGGTTGATAGCATCATATTCTATCAAAAATCCCTTCAGCGATAGTATCATACGCTGTTAAATCCATATTTTGTGGGGTAGTATCTAGAGTAGATGTATTTATTTTATAACTATTAACTTTGATTTCTCTTTGACACATTGCACAAGGAGACTTTGTAGTTGATAAATGAATTTTCTGTCTGGTGGAAATATCTTTTATTTCAACTCCATTATTTTCTTCTCGAAGTTTTGCAAATAACTTTCTTTCACAACAAGTAAACATACGCCTATTCTTCTTATCTACATTTTGTGAAACAAAATCTTTATATTCAATATGTCGTTTTAGGTCATTCAAATAATATCTAACACCATCCGCAATATCTACAATCTTAACACTTTTTTTACCAAAGGATTCAAGTACCTTTTTAAATTCATTTAATATCCTATTTTTATTGCCATCTAAAGCAATACCATTAACAGCGATATACTTTTCACCGTCAAACTCAATCGTAGCATAACATGAGATATTAGAACTTTCAAACGCTTTCTTATAAATCTTATCATCTAGGTTAGATAAATACTTTTTTATTCTCTGAGGAAATCTTTTGTGGAATATTCTTGTATTGCTAATATTTACAAAATGAAGAGAACCATCAAGCGATAACATACTGTTTTGTAGTGCATTGATACGACCTGAAAATACTTTAGAAAGGTTCCGCGTCAAAAAAATCAAAAATTTAATGCCTCTTTCATCAAGCACACCATGAACCAAATTTTCTCTCAAATCTCGTCTCGTTCGCCAGTAATACCAATCAAACTCGTACATATTTTCGAAGAAATTATCCCAATATCTATCAAACACATCCCACAAGAAAAATAAGATTTCTTCTATTCTTCTACAAAGAATGATAAATTCCAATAATCTATCAGAATTGTCAGAACAATTTGGTATTTCTAAAATATCAGTCAATTTATAAACGTAGATAAACTCTAACTTGAGTAATAAATCATGTAATTCAGAAACTTGAGAAATACTCTCTTTCAAGGCTACTACGTCTACATCTTTACCACAAGTCAAAATAAGTGACTCAGTCGCATAAAACTCCTTAACTGTATTCAGAGCATCAATTATTGTATCTTCATTTTCTAATAAAGAATTATAGACGTCTGAAGCAATATATTTTTTGAATTCCCAATCACAATCTTTTAAGAAATTTTTCAATTCACTTATTTTTTCCCCAATATTTTTATTCTCCATAAATTGAACCTACCATCTATCATTTAACAAACAAAATTCTTAATGAATCTCTAAAGGTATAAATTGACACTCTGAACTTTACTAGACAGAAACTTCCGACTTAAATCATAAATTATTTAATTCTTCGATTTAAATCTTCCATGACAGGGTCGAAATCAAAGGTGCGTCGACAATCTGAACAACTATAAAAAGGTAAATAGGTAGTTGAATTAATATTTAGATATAAGTCTCCCGAACAATCAGGACAGGCTGCTCTATATTCAGAGAATAAGCCAGATTGCTCACGTTGATTAATCGCAAAGACAAAAAAAGACACGTTTTCTGCTCCAGCTTGAAAAAGAGCTTCCGCGCAGGCTTTTAGTGTCGCCCCAGTTGTAACAACGTCATCAATAACCATAACGCTTTTTCCTGAAACATCTATTGTTACTGTAAAAGCATTGGCCACATTTGTCAAACGTTGTTCAGTACCTAAATCCTTTTGCTTTTCGAATTCTCTTGTTGCAATTAAAAATTTGGAAAGGTCTTCAATTTGTTGAATCCTTTCATCAGAATAAGAGAAAATGTACTCGAATATTTCTTTAAATCTACTTTCTTCATTGGGGCGTGGAGGAACATAACAAAGTGCATCAGGCATTATAGCATCAGGAAAAGACCTCATTGTTTGGATAATAAGGTCTGAAAGTTTTATATTAAATTTTCCGAATAACTTACTATTGGACTTTTTGTTAGAAATAATTGCCTTAGAGTACGGATGCATTTCATGCATGTAATGTTTAGAGCTATAATATCTTCCAAACGAAAACAGTCTTACTCTTTTTGAATCCGAAATAGGGTATAGACAATGGATATATCTGCTTCTAAATTGATAGGTTGGCAAAGGGATCTGATTTTCACCAAAATAGTTCCTTCCCACAATTTTATCAAGAACAACCAACTCATAGAATTGGTTAAAATTATGGAAAATAGCATCTGGGGTATTATCTAATTGTTCATACTTTGCCATATTCTCTGATATTAAGATAACCCCGCTTAATAGCTTCATAGAGCGTTTAGTAAAACGAGAATCTTTAGAAACTAGAATAATTTCAGATGTCTGTGCGTTAAAACGCTCTTTAATGTAGTCAAATAGAGATAACGAGGGCCACAGAACCATTTTAAGAGATCCAACTTTTATAATATCACTATCATCAATAAAATCAGGTAACTCATCCAAGTCAGTTAAAAACATACAATTATATTCTGACTCATAAATCTTCTGAACGTCTTCCCAATCATTAGCTGATAAAATCGGAGAATCAGAAATATGGAAAACAATAACTTTTATCTCACTAACATTTCTAAGCAAGTCTATCTCTCCCTTCCTCAGAGATAATATCTAACGAAAAGTCTAAAGGGATAAGCTCTAATTCTTCATCAATATCAAACTCCCCTTGAAAGAAACTACTATCTGCCAAAATCTTTAGTGCATCACTAGGATTATGCATCACCTTGGCTCCCTTTTTAACAAACTTCCCTGGCCAAGTTATATGTTTATTTTCTAATGCACTCTCAGGTAGAAGAACCAATCTCCCTTGTTCAAGAGCATAATCAGCTTGAATAAGAGAGCCAGATGTTTCCCCTGCCTCCATAACAATTGTCGCAAGCGAAAGAGCGCTCATAACCCGATTTCTCATTGGAAAGAACCAACGCTGAGTTTTAGAAGCTGGAGAGAACTGGGAGACTACTAGGCCCTTCTTTTCTATTTCTAACTGCACTTCTTTATTTTCTGCTGGATAATACTGATTTAAATGAGTTCCTATTACTGCAATAGTATCTAAACTTAAATCAAGTGCTGCTTTATGTGCAGAAACATCAATCCCCTTTGCTAATCCTGATACTATAGTAATTCCGTTTTTACCAAGTTTCTGGGCTAGCCTAGTTGTATTGTATTTAGCCTTTTCAGTCGCATTTCTTGAACCAACAAGCGAAACCTTTCGCAATTCGTATAGAAGACTTTTTCTGCCTCTAATATATAAAAATCTAGGTGATTTTTCTGTTGATTCTAGCATATCTGGATAATCGCCAGTTCCCCGTTTTAATATCTCATCTGTTTCTTTTAATTTTGAAAACTGAGCAGAAGCCAATGCATATTCATGATTTAATTGATTTTGATTGATTTTGAAATAAGTACTATACAAATCTAGATAATCTAAAATAGGTGATGACTCTATTCCTTTATATTTTTCTATGAATGAATCAAAAATTGGCTCAAACTTCCCCTCTGTCATTTTTAAACAGTTTTGCAAAGTTGAAAAATTTAAGGCTTCTTGTTTAATCTTATTANCTATTTTAAACATATGTCCTCCTTTCCAAAAANCAATTCGTGCTTTATCATTATAACATATTCCTTGTCAAATTAATTTATATATGTAAAATTGACTTCAAAAATTTAAAACTTATTTTTAATTATAACATTAAAATAGAAAAAAAGCTGTAGTGACAGCATCTTATTCTATAACTACAGCCTTATAAATTAACTTCCGTTCCTTCTAAAAATTTGATAGAGATACTGCCGTCTTCTCCAAGACTAATTTTCTCAAGAACCTGGCACATCTTCCTTCCATTGAATTCTTCCTGATTACTATTAAGTGTCTCCTTTAATTTAGCCGCATGGTACTTCTCCAGCTTTTGTTCTTCGCTAAAATTCCCCCACTTCTCTTGTAGCTTTTCCTCATTTTCTCGAAGAACCTCTACGGCTCTGAGGAAAGCTTGCTGAAGCGTCTCTTCATCAGTATGGCGATTGGTACAGCCCTGGATTCCCTTTACCTTGTACCGGTTATTGCACTGCCAGACAGGACGTTTCCCTCTGCTCGTGGTCCAGTTCTTTCTGCCAAATAGACCTCCACATTCTTTACAGAATACTTTGCAGGTGAATGGGTTTTGTTCACACTGGATAATGTAAAAATTGATGTGATTGTCCTGCCGAAACTGGTTTCTCCGTTCTATCTCAAGCTGAACCAACTCCCATTCTTCTTTATCAATAATAGCTTCATGGTTGCCTTCGATATAGTATTGATTGACTTGCCCCTGATTCTCACTGCGTTTCTTGGTAAGAAAATCTACCGTATAGGTTTTCTGTAAGAGGGCATCTCCCATGTACTTCTCATTCTGAAGCATCCTTTGAATCGTAGTGGGGTACCAGTTAACCTTCCCATTCCAACCTGGAACCCCTTCTTCTTTCAGACTTCTCGCTATACTTTCTGGTGTTTCTCCTTGTAAAAAATCCTGAAAGATTCGTCTGACAATCTTGGCCTGCTCCTCATTGATGATAAGATTTCCATTCTCACCCTTGTCGTAGCCTACAAACTTGGTTGTGTTGACTCTTATTTCCCCTCGTTCGAACTTCTTTCGAATTCCCCAAGTTGAGTTTTCTGAAATGGATCTCGATTCATCCTGTGCGAGTGACGATAGAATGGTAAGTAGTACTTCTCCTTTTGAATCTAGGCTATCAATATTCTCTTTTTCAAACGTTACTCCAATACCTAGTTCTTTCAGTTCTCTTACATATTTGATGCAGTCCAATGTATTTCTGGCAAATCTACTAATAGATTTAACTAAAATTCTATCCACTTTACCATCTCTACAATCTTGTATTAGTCGATTAAAAGCGTCACGTTTTTTTGTATTAGTTGCTGAGATTCCCTCATCCGCATAGATGTCTACTAACTCATAATCTTCATGTTTTAAGATGTATTCACGGTAATAATTAACCTGATTCTCATAACTTGATAGCTGTTCGTCTTGGTCTGTAGACACTCGACAATAAGCTGCTACTCTGATCTTTTTCCGAGTTTGAGATATGACCGTTTGCTGAAGTTTTTTGGCCGGTATAACCGTAATGTTTTTCTCCATCTTCTATCCTTTCTAACACAATTACCGGTGAACTTAGTTTCCAATCTTCAATATCCCTTTCAGGGACTCTCATACCTTTACATGAATTTTTTCCTTCTTTGATATATTTGGAACAACACCAAACAATCTTTTTCTTATAAGATACCTGTCTTTTTAATGTTGAACCACAATATTGGCATTTTAACATTCTGGAAAATTTATAGGTTTTATTTGTACCTTGGATCCGAGAACGCCTTTTCATTTTTACCTGAACCTTCTCCCATATTTCCTTAGATACAATTCCTTCATGATTATCTTCTATATAGTATTGTTCAACCTGTCCTTGATTTAATTTCTTTGGACCGTTTACACCGTCATGAAAGTATTTTTGAAGTAGTAACGAGCCTTTGTATTTTTCGTTTTTTAAGATATTACGAATTGTGCTGTCATACCATTTCATTCCTGTTACAGTTGGAACTTTACCCTCATTAAGTTTTTTAGCAATCCTATGTGTACCCATTCCTTCTAAATAACTATAAAAGATGGTTCTTACTATTTGCGCTTCTGCTTTGTTTATAACAAGTTCACCTTTTTCGTTTAAATCATACCCTAAAAACCGTTTAGCATTAATGAGTAATTCTCCCTTCTGGAACTTTCTACGAAAACTCCATCGTTGGTTTCTGCTCATGCTTTGTAACTCTTCCTCAGCCAAACTTGCTAACACAGTCAAGATAACTTCACCTTCATTTGATAAAGTGTGAATATTCTGCTCTTCAAAAAAGATATCAATACCAAGAGTTTTTAATTCTCAACTTATTTCAAGAACATTGATGAGATCTCTTGCAAACCTTGATATTGACTTAGTATGGATAACATCAATTTGTCCTTTTCTACAAGCATCTAACATAGTTTGAAAATCAGGTCTATCATACTTTGAACCCGAAATCCCTTTGTCACAAAAAACACCCAAAAACTCAACATCATTACGTTCAGCATACAACTTTTCAAAATAAACTTTTTGATTCTCTAGCGAATCAAGTTGACTTCCATTGGTTGTAGAAACTCGAACATATGCACAAATTCTCTTTTTTCTTTTGTTATTCTTTGCTTCAATTTTTCTTATATTCATTTTTCCTCCTACACACTATATATCCCTCTAAACGCTATATTAGTCAAGTAATCAGCAACCCTGTACTTTAATAAAATGTCTTTATTGTCCTCTTACCTAAATAGGTACTTTCAAGATAGATTTTTCCGGTTTTAAGAAAAAATCAAAAAGAAAAAGCCTGATGTATTTCACCAGGCTTAGATTTTTTATTTGAAATTTAATCGCAATATACTTTAATATTTATTCTAAAACATTTTGTTTCAAAATTTTTCTTAATCTTTTTCGTTGCATTCTTCCTAAGATTTCACTAACTAACGCCTTTACTTATTTCTAAAAAACAAAGCTGTAATAAATAGGGGGCTATATATATTCCCATTTACCTCTTATCTTTGGTAACAAAAACATCCCCACAGTGTTTATGGAAATAGAATCCATCTCAAATAAGTTATCAAACCTAGAAAAAATATGAGAGGTTACTTTAATACTTCCCCACTAAACGAGAAAAGTCTTTACCTACAAGGCTTTTCTTAACCCCTTTCGTTACAAAGTTTCTAGGCTTTTACCAGCAAAGCTACACACTCAACGTGATGCGTTTGCGGGAATAAATCAACCGGCTGGACTTTCTTCAACTCATATCCCAATTCTTGGTAGAGTTTGATGTCACGCGCCATGGTTGCGACATTACATGAAATATAAGCAATGCGGTCTGCTCCTGTTTGGCTACTTGCTTTGATGAAGCTTTCGGTCAAGCCCTTGCGTGGTGGGTCGACCAAGATAACGGTTGGTTGGATACCTTCCTTGAGCCAGTTCTTCATGGCATTTTCAGCTGTATCACAAACATAGTGAGCATTAGTAATATTGTTCAAAGAAGCATTCTTCTGGCTATTCTCTACTGCTTCTGGAATCACTTCAACACCGTAGACTTCCTTGACATGCTTAGCAACGGATAAACCAATGGTTCCAATTCCTGAGTAGGCATCAACAACCACATCATCTTTTCTTAACTCCGCAAAGTCAATAGCTGTTTGATAGAGTTTCTCCGCCATTTCAGTATTGACCTGATAGAAGGCTGGTCCCGAGATTTGAAAGCTATTTCCTAACATTTGGTCGATAATGTAGTCTTGACCGTACAGTGTTCGCCAGTCCTTGCCGAAAATCGCATTGGTATTCTGGTCGTTGATATTTTGCATGACAGAGACAATCTCTGGGAACCGCTTGATTAGTTGTTCAATCAACTGTTCAACTCGGAAAATTTTTGGTCGAGTTGTCACCAAAATGACCATGATTTGTCCTGTATAGTGACCACGACGCACCACAAGATTACGAATCAAGCCAGACTGTTCCTTTTCGTCATATGGTTTCAAATCATAGCGACGGAGCAAATTTCGAAGAGTTACTACGACTTGGTCAATGACAGGATCTTGGATAAAGAAATCTTCAAGGGGCATAAGGTCATGCGAATTTTTACGGAAAAATCCTGTTTCCAAGACACCATTGACTCGACGAACGGGCACCTGCGCCTTATTGCGATACTTGACAGGATCTTCTATACCAAGCGTTTCAGCAACTTCTACATCCCTAATGCCAGCAATTTTGTAGAGACTGTCTTTGACTTGCTTGGTTTTGAACTTGAGCTGCTCTGGATAGGCAAGGTGCCCCAAGTCAGCTATACCTGAACGTAGATAAGCTAGGTCAAGGTCTTGGTTACGATGTGAAGAGTAAGTAAGGTATTCTTCAACTTTTCCATAGCCAATCTTTTTATTGACCTTAAGGACACGCATGAGGATTTTCTCAGTTGGTAGAGCATTTTCTACAAAGAAAACCAAACCATCTACCTTAGCGACCCCAGCACCTTCATGGGTCAAATCGACAATTTCAACTTCTACAATATCATTTTTCTTTAACATATTTTTCACTTTCTATCAGCCGACAAAAAAGACGGCAACATTTCTGTTACCATCTATTATATCATGAAATGACCTAAGCACCAAAACTCTTGAAGAAGTTGACAATGGCTTGCCAAAGGGAGCTAAAAAAGTTGCCCCCGTCTTCTAGCGCTTTATTGGCATCAAAGTTGAGGTTGATATTTTTAAAGCTATCTCCAGCTTGGGAAACAATGCTTTCCTTGAGGTCATTTAGGGTTTTAGTGAAATCAGCATTGTTCAAAATGTCACTCTTTGAGAGTTTGAGCGCAAAATTGATGATGATATTGACCTGGTTTCCTGTTATAACCTGATCAAGTTTGTAGTTTTTAAGCGTGTCTTCAACGATTTTGCGGACATCTTCCTCTGTCAGACTTCCTTTGGCTTCTTTTGCCTTTGCGATTCCTGCCTTGATATCTGCCAAAGCGACATTGAGTTTATTGGCATCGTAGCCTGACTTGTCCTTGTTTTCAGCATTGATATCAGACAAGGCTTTTAACTCCTCTTGAGCCAAGTCTTTATTGGCTTGCGGTACTTTTGCACCATTGGCCTCTAACGAGTAGTAAATCCCTGCTAGGGCGCTCTCACCCGTAACTGGAATGGGTGCTGCAACTGTGATTTTGGCATGCTCCACTCCCAGCGTCACTGCTGCGTTACGGTACATATCCTGCGTCACTTTGGTGATATTTTCAGGCGTTTCAATCTTGACTTCTAGAGGCGCCTTATCACCTAACTTTTGAATCTTAGCTGACGAATAGAGCTGTAGGCTAGCATCATTAGCCACATTCATAATTTTTGAGTAGATATCAGGCGTCATGGTTTTGATATCTTTGGTGTCTTTTGATGCATCATAGCCAAGTTTGCTAAGAGTTTGGTTTTTCTGGTCTTCGGATAGAGAAGAACCTAGGACATATTCAGGTTGTACATAGGTTTCATCGATTACTTTTTGAACATCGGTTGCTGCGTGGACACTCGTCATAGCTGTTGCGGCCCACAAAATTGCAGCGCTTGTTAGAAAGAATTTCTTTCTCATGGGATATTCCCTCCTTTACCTTTCTAGGGTAATAAAACAATCTTAAAGAAAGCTTATAGTGAAAAACACCTGACAAAACCAGATGCTTAAAAGAAATTAAAGAATTTCATGATGTACAGGTTAAAGCGTACCTGTCTCGAGTAGTAATAATTTCCACCATTTTCATAGAGTTCTGCTCCGTGGAAGATAGAAATCGGGTTGATATAGGTATAGGTTTTCCCAGTGGTATTTCCAAGGATGGGAGCGACGGTTTCACGAGAATATTGTTTGGCCAAGGCGAGAGTGTTTTCCTTGCCATTTTGAGCGATAAAATCGATATAAGCAGGACCAAAATTATAAGCTTGCACAGCTGTCCAGACATCAACGCCCTTTTCCTGAGCTAGGTAGAGATTATCAGTCAATGCCTGAATCCCCTGACGAATGCTCGTCACATTGTCATTGATAGTATTTGTAGTACCGCTAGCAGACTCACTAGACTGCATGACATCGCCTTCTTTTCCTTTCGTTTCGGTATAAATCATGGCGAGCACAAGTTCTTCATTGGCTGGAGTATCTCTTTCACTGAGGACTTCTCGAACCATGGGTTGGTAGGTCATGACTTGCTTCACATCTTGGTGTATATGATAGACTTTATAGACAGCGAAAAGGAAGACTGCTAGCATTAGCACTCTTCGTAGTAATTTAAACATTATTTACTTTGAATATCCTCGATATTTTTGATTAAAATAGAATAGGTTCCATTGTCATTTTGGATAAATTCAACAGACTCCGCATCCTGATAAACATTATTGGGAACGATGAGCTCAATTCCATTTGACAAGGAAAGTTTTTGATTTTCAAATTTCTTGAGTTGACGACTGGCATCAATTTCATCAAACTGGACTGGTTCTGGTACAGCTTCCTTGACTTGGTCGATAAAGCTTAGACGAGCTGTCAGGTTGTTATCAAAAAGGTCGTTAGCCAATTTTTCAGGTGACAATTCATTGCTTTCTTCAAGATTGTTGAAAATAGCTGATTTGACCTTAGATTGAAACTGAAAATCATCTGTGTTAAAAGTTTCAGCAATTCTCTGGGCTGTTTTTTCAAGTTCCTTGATTGATTTCTTGGGTGAAATCTTAGGGGCGACGGCTAGGAGATTTTCTGAAAAATAATTCAAGAAAGTCCCATTGTACTTGATTCTTTTCTCGATCAGGTGGTACTTGCGACTTCGAAGATTGACCACCAAGGCCTCGTCAGCCCCCGTTCCAAATCCAGGCAGGTTATTCTGAGTTAGCTTGATTGGGTTATCAACTTCTCCACCGAGATGGGTTAAGGTTTCCCGCAGTGCAATTCGCAAGAAAGCGAAATGTTCTACGCCTTCTTTCGAAAACTGAACAAAAACCAAGTCATTGGTCTTGAGGTTTTCAGAAATGCTGAACTCCTCTTTCCAGAGATTAGCCAGTGTGACTGATGTCTCCAACAAATCATCCGTGATGTGATTGAAGAAGGGATTTTCTTCTTCGAAAATCCCAGTCTTGGCTTCATCTGAATACACATGTTCGATTTTTTTGCGCAGGTATTCTTCGATTTTTGGAGTGATATTGAGAAACTTATCCGCTAAGAACAACTCGGTATCATCTGGGCTGAACTGATGGATAATAGCTTTCTTAATATAAATGTCCATAAAAGTTTTAGTCCTCGTATAATGGGAAGGCATCTGTCAACGCTTTGACTGCGCTTCTCACTTCTTCTAAGACATCCTCATTTTCTGCATTCTTAAGGGTTTTGATGATGAGTTCAGCTACTTTTCGACTTTCGTCTTCACCAAATCCACGTGCAGTGATGGCTGCAGATCCGATACGAATACCGCTTGTCTTGAATGGTGACAAGGTTTCGTATGGGATTGAGTTTTTATTTAGGGTAATATTGACTTCATCCAGCAAGTTTTGAGCAACTTTTCCGTTCTCTACAACCTTAGTGACATCAACAAGGAAGAGATGATTTTCAGTCCCGCCAGAGATGATACGGAAATCAGGATCTTGCAAGAAGACTTCTACCATAGCCTTGCTGTTTTTGATAACATTGGCAGCATATTCTTTGAAGGCTGGATCCAAAACTTCTTTGAAAGAAACAGCCTTAGCAGCCACAACATGCTCTAAAGGACCACCCTGAATACCAGGGAAAATAGCTGAATTGATCTTCTTTGCTAAGTCTTCATCATTGGTCAAAATCAAACCACCACGTGGTCCACGAAGGGTTTTGTGGGTCGTTGTTGTGGTGATATGTGCGTATGGAACTGGGCTTGGATGTAGACCAGCAGCAACCAAACCAGCAATGTGAGCCATATCGACCATGAGCTTAGCCCCAACAGCGTCTGCGATTTCACGGAATTTTGAGAAGTCGATAATTTGAGAATAGGCTGAAGCACCAGCTACGATCAATTTTGGTTTTACTTCTTGGGCTTGTTTCAAGATAGCGTCAAAGTCCAAGAGTTCTGTTTCAGGATCCACACTATAAGAAACAAAGTTGTAGGTTTGACCAGAGAAGCTGACAGGAGCTCCGTGGGTCAAGTGTCCACCTGCTGCCAAATCCATCCCCATAACCGTATCACCAGGCTCAATCAAGGCCATGTAAGCCGCACAGTTGGCTTGGCTTCCTGAGTGAGGTTGGACATTGGCAAATTTAGCACCGAAAATTTCTTTCGCGCGTTCAATAGCAAGAGTCTCTACCACATCTACTACATCTGTTCCACCATAGTAACGGCGTCCTGGGTAACCCTCGGCATATTTGTTGGTCAAGATAGACCCTTGAGCAGCCATTACAGCCTTGGAAACAACGTTTTCCGAAGCAATCAACTCAATGTTGTTTTGTTGGCGTTCTTCTTCTTTGGCAATAGCATTCCAGAGATCAGCATCGTATGCTTTAAAATCATCTTTGTCAAAAATCATAGGTCTTCTCCTTTATAGTGTGACTGGTCCTTTAGTTTGTTTTTACAAAATAAACTAAAAGATGCGAATAAACCGTTTTTGCACTTTATCACAAGTATAACCAACTTTTTCATAAAATGCATGAGCACCCAGACGGTGATCGGCAGAGTTTAAGCGGATAAACCCATAACCCCGTCTTTTTGCTTCTTGATCCAACCCTTGCAGTAAGCTTTTACCGATACCTTGCCCTTGTGCTTGAGGTGAAACCGCTAAGGCTAAGATGTTAAATCCTGCTTTGGAATAGAGGGATTCATAAACCTCAGCGTGGACATATCCAAGTAGGACATGGCTGGCTTCATCCTCATAGCCAAGTAGGAAATGATGTGAATCCTGAGATAGTCTAGCTAGTTGACTAGCTGTGTCCTCTGGACTAAAAGAATACTCCAAAGCCTCTTGGTTAATCTCACATATAGCATTCACATCTGTTTCTTGCAAATCTCTTAGCATCTCATTTCTCCTCAAAAGAAATCTCTGGCAACCGAGCAAGTATATCTTCTCGTTTAATTGCCCCCTGGCGTAAGATTTTCACCTTATCTCCAGACAAATCCAAAATCGTCGAATCCTGTCCAGTTAGAAAAGCGTCGTCCTCCAGACCCAAAACCTCTTGGTCAAAATCTTCAAGGATTTGCTGAAAGGTTACTCCACTTGCCTGACCTGAAATATTGGCAGATGGCCCAATCAATGGACCTGTCTCTCGAATCAAATCCAGCGTAATGGGGTGACTCGGCATCCGAAATCCCACCGTTGCAAGACCAGAGTTGACCCAAAAGGGAACTCTGTCGTTTGCTTCTAGGATAATAGTCAAGGGACCTGGTAAAAAAGTCTCTACAAGTTTTTGTAGATAAGCTGGTTGATTCTTTGAAAAGTGCAAGATGTCCTCTAGAGAAGCGACATTAAGATTGAGTGCCTTGTCTCTAGGACGACGTTTGAGCTGATAAACATGGTCGACTGCTTTTTCGTCTAAGGCCTTAGCAAAGAGGCCGTAAACTGTCTCTGTAGGCAGAACAACAGCTCCGCCCTTTTCCAACTCTTGTCTAATCCTGTCCTTCATCAGCTACAACCATCCTATCTTGACCAAATTGGTCCTTGAGTTTTCGTACTCGTTTTTCAGGAAGATATTTCCTAAAAAGCGCAGGAACACTTTGACCTTGCTTGTATCCAATTTCAAGGTAAATCTTACCACCATCTGTGAGATAGTCTTTTGCATCTTCCGCAATTCTGCGGTAAATAGCTAGGCCATCCTCATCTGCAAAGAGAGCTAGATGAGGTTCCGAATGCAAAACATTCAAACCAACCTCTGACTCATCTTCACGAGAGATATAGGGTGGATTGGATACAATTATATCATATTTTTCAGAAATTTCTGCAAAACAATCAGATTTTTTAAAAAATATCTGGAAATTCTGAACTTTAGCGTTTTCAGCTGCCAAATCTAGTGCATCCTGTGAAATATCAACTGCTGTCACTGACCAGTCTGGACGATTCTTTACTAAAGCAAGGACGATGGCACCACTTCCCGTGCCGATATCCAAGACCCTGAGATTTTCTTTAGGATTTTCTGCCAAGATAAGTTCCACTAACTCCTCTGTCTCTGGTCGGGGAATCAAAACCCGCTCATCTACTTTTAACTGCATTCCAAAGAAATCTGCGTGACCAATGATATACTGAGCTGGTTTGTGAGCTGCTAACTGCTGATAAATTTCTTCTACAAATTGTTTTTCTTCTTCTGTTACCTCTTGCTGAAGGGCAAAAACAAAGTCTGTAAAAGAGAGATTTTTTAGACTACGATAGACAAAAGAGAGGCTTTCTGCTTCCTCTCCTTGTCTTATCAACTCTTCTTCAAAATCTGAAAATAATTGAGCTAATTTCATTATTTGTTTAATTCTTCTAATTTTTGTGTTTGGTCATAGAGCACCAAGGCATCTACAACTTCATCCAATTTACCAGACAAAATGGTATCTAGTTTTTGGAGGGTCAAGCCAATACGGTGGTCTGTGACACGGTTTTGTGGGAAATTGTAAGTACGGATTCGTTCTGAACGGTCACCAGTACCGATGGTTGACTTACGCTCAGCGTCTTGTTCATCCTGAGCAATCTGCGCAAAATGGTCAGCAACACGCGCACGGATAATCTTCATAGCCTTCTCACGGTTCTTCTGCTGGGTACGTTCTTCCTGCATCTCAACCTTGATATTGGTTGGCAAGTGAACGATACGAACGGCAGTCGCAACCTTATTGACGTTCTGTCCACCAGCACCTGATGCGTGGTAGATATCAACACGAAGGTCTTTTGGATCGATATCGTATTCTACTTCTTCTACTTCAGGCATAACAAGGACAGTCGCTGTAGAGGTATGAACACGACCTTGGCTTTCTGTCACAGGAACACGTTGCACACGGTGGGCACCTGATTCGTACTTAAGCTTAGAGTAAACGGATTGACCAGAAACCATGGCTACGACTTCTTTGAAACCACCGACACCGTTCATAGAAGCTTCCATGACTTCAAAGCGCCAGCCTTGGGCTTCCGCATACTTTTGGTACATAGTTAGAAGGTCTCCGGCGAAAAGGGCTGCTTCGTCTCCACCAGCTGCTCCACGGATTTCAAGGATGATGTTCTTATCATCGTTTGGATCCTTTGGAAGGAGCAAGATTTTGAGTTTTTCTTCGTATTCTTCTTTTTCAGCCTTAGCGTCTTTCAGTTCTTGTTTAGCCATTTCTTCCAAGTCCGCATCTCCGCCAGACTCTTTAATCATCTCTTCAGCATCGATGATATTTTGAAGAACTTGCTTGTACTCACGGTAGGCTGTTACCGTATCACGAGTAGAAGCCTCTTCTTTCGAAAGCTCCATGAAACGCTTGGTGTCTGAGACGACATCTGGGTCACTAAGCAATTCTCCTAATTCCTCATAACGGTCTTCTACAGCTTGTAGTTGATCATAGATGTTCATTTTTTCTCCTTAGTTCTCAATTGTTAAATCATAGATTGCTACTACTTCGTTCTCAAATATTTCCCCAGTTTCTTTAAATCCATAACTGAGGTAACAAGATCTTGCATGTTCATTTTCTGGTTCATAAGACAACCAAAGTTTATTGCCTAAACCTGCTGGCGCTGTCCGAACATAGTCCAGCACTTTATCCATAATTGGTTTAAAATATCCTTGATTTTGAAAATTCTTATCAATCATAAAACGAAATAGTAAATAATTTCCACTACTAATTCCGATCTTTTTATCATAAGCTATCATCACAAAACCTATAATTGCATCCTTACCATAAACTGCCAATGGAGCTACAAAATCTCCATTTTTAGTGTAGACATATGCTTCAGCTAAACTAATTGCGTTGGTTGCAATGAATTGTTTTTGATATTCCTTGACATCCAAATTCAAAACATCAAAATAATTTTCCATTGTAACATCTCTTAGTTCAATTGTCATAGTTGTGCTCCTTGTTAGATGTTATCATTGGCGCAAAATAATGTTTACGGCAGACTGAGATATAGGTTTCATTACCACCAATCTGGATTTGTTCACCATCATAGACTGGCATACCATCCTGAGTTCGTAATACCATGGTCGCCTTTTTCTTGCAATACTGACAAATGGTCTTGATTTCGTCAATCTTGTCTGCTAAAAGCAAGAGATATTTGGAACCTTCAAATAATTCATTACGAAAGTCATTTTTTAAACCAAATGCCATGACGGGTATGTCTAGCTCATCAACAACACGAGCTAGGTCGTAAACATGGTAACGCTTGAGAAACTGGGCCTCATCGACCAACACACAGTAAGGTTTTTCAGGTAAGTCTCGGATATAGCCGAAGATATCCGTCGTTTCCTCAATCGCAATGGCTGGACGTTTCATACCAATCCGACTGGATACATAGCCAACACCGTCACGCGTATCCAGAGCCGAAGTCATAATCACAACTCCCTTTCCTTGCTCCTCATAGTTATAGGCCACCTTGAGAATCTCAATCGTCTTACCAGAGTTCATGGTCCCATAACGATAATACAACTGTGCCATGCTTCTATTTCACGTCCATTTCTAAATTTTTGCTACATTCTAGTATATCATAATTTTCTAAAGCTTTAAACGGCAAAATGTGGTAAAATAGAAGAAATCAAAAACTAGTGGAGGAATCTATTATGCCATTTGTACGCATCGATTTATTTGAAGGACGCACGCTTGATCAAAAGAAAGCTCTTGCTAAGGAAGTAACGGAAGCTGTTGTCCGCAATACTGGAGCACCTCAATCTGCTGTCCATGTCATCATCAACGACATGCCAGAAGGAACTTACTTCCCACAAGGTGAAATGCGCACCAAATAAACTAGCTTAAGCAGAATTGCTTAGGCTTTTTCAATCTCCAAGTAGCATCCGTTGAAGAAATAGTCTAATTTTGTTACAATTTGAAGAGATGCTTGGATACATATCCTAAGAAAAGAAATACAAAAGGAATTAGTATGATTACACGTGAATTTGATACCATCGCTGCTATCTCTACTCCACTAGGTGAAGGGGCTATTGGTATTGTCCGTTTGAGCGGAACTGACAGTTTTGCCATTGCGCAAAAGATTTTCAAAGGAAAAGACTTGAGCAAGGTTGCAAGCCATACTCTCAACTACGGTCACATTGTTGATCCTCTAACTGGTAAGGTCATGGACGAGGTTATGGTTGGGGCCATGAAGTCTCCAAAGACCTTCACTCGTGAGGATATTATCGAGATTAACACCCACGGTGGGATTGCGGTGACCAATGAGATTCTCCAGCTAGCTATCCGTGAAGGAGCTCGATTGGCAGAACCTGGTGAATTTACCAAGCGCGCCTTTTTAAACGGTCGTGTGGATTTAACGCAAGCTGAGGCGGTAATGGACATCATCCGCGCTAAGACTGACAAGGCAATGAATATCGCCGTCAAACAATTGGACGGTTCTCTTTCTGATCTCATTAACAATACTCGGCAAGAAATCCTCAATACACTTGCGCAAATTGAGGTCAATATTGACTATCCTGAGTATGACGATGTTGAGGAAGCCACTACTGCCGTTGTCCGAGAAAAGACTAAGGAATTTGAACAACTCTTGACCAACCTCCTTAGAACAGCTCGTCGTGGTAAAATTCTTCGTGAAGGAATTTCCACTGCCATCATCGGCCGTCCCAACGTTGGAAAATCCAGCCTTCTCAACAACCTCTTGCGTGAGGACAAGGCTATCGTAACTGACATCGCTGGTACGACACGCGATGTCATCGAAGAATACATCAATATCAATGGTGTTCCTCTCAAATTGATTGATACAGCTGGAATTCGTGAAACAGATGATATCGTGGAGCAAATCGGTGTCGAGCGTTCGAGAAAAGCCCTCAAGGAAGCTGACCTAGTACTACTAGTCCTAAATGCTAGTGAACCACTGACCGCCCAAGATCGTCAACTCTTAGAAATCAGTCAGGATACCAACCGCATTATTCTACTCAATAAAACTGACCTGCCTGAAGCGATTGAAACTTCCGAACTTCCAGAAGATGTCATTCGTATCTCAGTTCTTAAAAATCAAAACATTGATAAGATTGAAGAACGCATTAACAACCTCTTCTTTGAAAATGCTGGTTTAGTCGAGCAAGATGCAACTTACCTGTCCAACGCCCGTCATATTTCCTTGATTGAGAAGGCTGTTGAAAGCTTGCAAGCAGTTAATGAAGGACTAGAACTTGGGATGCCAGTCGACCTTCTCCAAGTTGACTTGACCCGTACTTGGGAGATCCTTGGAGAAATCACAGGTGATGCTGCTCCAGATGAACTTATTACCCAACTCTTTAGCCAGTTCTGTTTAGGAAAATAAATCAATCCATGATCCCTTGCGGTCATGGATTTTATTGTCTTTATTAATAATCTGGTCTTAAGACTCCTGTTACGGTTGCCTTAGTTGCTTCGTAGTCGCCATCTATAACAACCTTGATAATGCGTTTGGCATCTTCTTCTGGTGCTGGAACTAGAGGTAGACGAGTTGGTCCAGCTTCAAATCCCATATAGTTAAGAACCGCCTTAATAGGAGCAGGACTTGGATAAGAGAAGAGGGCATTGACTTTAGGAATGAATTTACGCTGAATAGCTGCAGCTTTCTTCATATCGCTTTCTGCAATGGCAGTAAACATTTCGTACATCTCATCTCCGTTTGTATGAGAGGCAACAGAAATGACACCGTCAGCTCCCAAGTTCATGGCATGGAAGGCATCACCATCTTCACCAGTATAAATCAAGAATTCTTCTGGCTTGTGCTCAATCAAGTAAGCCATATTTGCCAAGCTGGTACATTCTTTGACACCTATGATATTTGGATGATCAGCCAAACGAAGCATGGTCTCCGGAGTCAACTCGACAACCACACGTCCTGGAATGTTATAAATGATAATCGGCAAATCTGAGGCATCAGCAATAGCCTTAAAGTGCTGGTACATCCCTTCTTGTGATGGTTTGTTATAGTATGGTACGATTGCAAGTCCTGCAGCAAATCCACCGAACACAGCTACCTCTTTGACAAACTCGATAGAGTCACGTGTATCATTGGTCCCTACACCCGCAATCAAAGGAACACGTCCATTGACAACCTTTTGCACGGCCGCGAAGAGTTGCAACTCTTCATCGTGAGTCAAGGTCGGACTCTCAGCAGTCGTCCCTGCAAGAAGAATGCCGTCTGTATGATGGGCCAATAAATGCTCAATCAAGGCTGGGATAGCATCAAAGTTGATGGAACCATCCTCATGGAAAGGAGTAATGAAGGCTGTAATGATTTTACATTCTTTTAGTTCTTGGTAAGACATGAGAAACACCTCTCTATTTCAAAGAAGGAGTTCATCCGAACTCCTAAACCATTATTTCAACTCAAATTTCAGCTCAGCTGTTGGACGAACCAATCCACGTTCGTGGAGCGTTTCTGCAATCTGTACAGAGTTCCAAGCAGCACCTTTGAGGAGGTTATCTGAAACAACCCACATATGGATTCCTTTTTCAGCATCCAAGTCTTTACGGATACGTCCAACAAAGGTATCACGTGAACCAACAGCATTGATGGCTTGTGGGTAGACTTGGTTAGCCACATCATCCTCCAGAACTGCACCTGGGAAGGCTGCAATAGCTGCTTTCACTTCCTCAATAGGGGCCACTTCTTTTGTTTCGATGTAAACAGACTCAGAGTGAGCTGATAAGACTGGAATACGCACACATGTTGCAGATACTGCAATGCTGTCATCTTCCATGATTTTCTTAGTTTCCTTGGTCATCTTCATCTCTTCGTAAGTGTAGTCATTGTCAGTGAAGACATCGATTTGTGGAAGAGCGTTAAAGGCGATAGGATAGTGTTTCTTATCACCACCTGAAGGCAAGATTTCCGCATGCAAATCACGTGGGTTCACACCGTCATTCAAGACTTCACGAAGTTCACGTTGTGTTTCAAGAATCGCTCCCATACCAGCACCTGAAACGGCTTGATAAGTTGAAACGATGATACGGTCCAAGCCCCATTTTTGGCGGACCGGCTCAAGAGCCACCATCATTTGGATTGTTGAACAGTTCGGGCAGGCAATGATCCCGTTGTGGGCATCAAGTGCGTGAGCATTGACCTCTGGAACAACCAAAGGAACATCTGGGTTTTGACGGAAGTAAGATGTGTTATCAACCACTACTGCACCAGCCTTAACTGCGTAGGGAGCATACTTAGCAGATGTCGAACCACCAGCTGAGAAGAGAGCAATATCAACACCCTCAAAAGCTGTCTCAGTTGTTTCTTCAATCGTAATATCTTGGTCTTTAAATTTCAAAGTTTTGCCTGCTGAACGTGCAGAAGCAAGGTAACGAATTTTATCGATTGGAAGTATTGATTCTTCCAACATTTTTATCATTTGAGCTCCGACAGCACCTGTCGCGCCGACTACAGCAACTGTATATCCCATAAATAACCTCTTTCGGAATTTTCTAAAAATTTCTATAATAGATGTATTATACTACTTTTTCCAAAAATTGAAAAGCATTTTTGGGTTCTATTTTCTGAAAATTAAAAATCCCTAGTCATTGACCAGGGACTAAGAGGCATCTTCATGTGATGAGCAGGTTCACACAACTCATCAAGGTCCGCTCCTGCGTTACGACCTCCTTATGCTCAATAGTAGTCCGAAGACTACCTATCGACTCATCGCACCTACTATTCTACTAGATAGAGTCACTTTTGTCAATAGCCAAAACTCTTTAGCTTCATTTCCACAGAAGTATAAGAAAAACCTTGGTCTCCCAAGGTCATTTTGTTTCTATCATGCTAATTGCCGGGATTGAACCGGCGACCTCATCCTTACCATGGATGCGCTCTGCCAACTGAGCTAAATCAGCTTACCTAAAAAGTATACTATAGTTCTATGTTCTTGTCAAGCGCTCTCTTTTAATTTTATGGAATGAAAAAAGCTAGATTTGGCAAGTATCTAGCTTATAGACTTCTTATTTTGTTAGATCGATTCGCTGTCCCAGTTTATTGATCAAAATCGCACCTACGATAAGTGATGCAAACTCACCAATTCCAGTAGAGAACCATGTAAAGAAGAATGGAGCCTCTGCAACGATATGAAGTTCAGCTGCAATGGTAATCATTGAAATGGAGAAGAGGATTGAAAAGAAGAAATGATCTTTACGAATCAAACCATTGAACAGATAGTCTTTCTTGTACTTGCTAAAAAGCCATACACCTAGACTTAGGAAAACTAGGGTAGAACCTCCACCAACAAAGACATCTATTAGACCAAAGCTAAAGAAATTAGCAATCATACATCCAATCGTCACACCGATGATATATTTAGGGTTATAAAATGCCAAGAAATTCATCATCTCTGAAATACGGAACTGGTAGGCACCGTAGCTAATGGCATTAAGGGGTGGGGTGATGGTCAAAACCACATAGATAGCAGCGACAATAGCGATATCTGCCATGTCACGAACAGTTAATTTTTTCATGTTTTCTCCTTTAGCGGTTTCCCGCGTAAAATATGCTTGGTGAAAGAAGCTAAGCACCAAGGGTTGATTGAATCAACCTTACCAGTATAGCACAATAGCCAGCTTTATGCTATACTAAAATCATGAAAAATCAAATAAAAGCTTTCTTTGATAATGAAATCCTATCCTACTTATTTTTCGGTGGTGCTACTACTCTAGTATCTATCCTATCACGTTTGTTTGTCTACCATATCAGTCACCAGGAAATCCTAGCAACCGCACTCGCAAATATTATCGCTATTCTCTTTGCTTTTATCACAAATGACATCATCGTCTTTAAACAAGAGAGAAGGAATTGGCCGACTCGCCTGGCTAAGTTTTTCTTAGCTCGTCTCTCTACTCTTGGTCTTGACGTTCTTTTAACTTATATCTTTGTTACATCTTATCCCGATATTATCGGGCAATTTGTCAATGATCAACTAGATCAGGTTAATGCCATCGAAACGCTAATTGCGCAGGTTTTGATTATCATTCTTAACTATATTTTTAGTAAAGTATACGTTTTTTATAAATGAAATGGATGTCATTAAGCATTCAGGTTGCAATATTTAGGTATTTCAGGTACAATTAAGATTAGTTTTTGAAAGGAAATTATGAAAATGTTAAAAGATCTTAAAGAATTTTTGCTTCGTGGCAATGTCGTTGACCTCGCTGTCGGTGTGATCATCGCCTCTGCTTTTGGTGCTATCGTAACTTCACTCGTTAACGATATCATCACTCCACTTATCTTGAACCCAGCTTTGAAAGCGGCGAACGTTGAACGCATCGCTGAACTTTCATGGAATGGTGTTGGATATGGTAGCTTCTTGAGTGCTGTTATCAACTTCTTAGTGATTGGTACTGTTCTTTTCTTCGTTATCAAAGCTGTTGAAAAAGCTCAAAACCTTACTAAGAAGGAAGAAGCTGCTGAGGAAGCTCCAGCTGCTCCAACCGAACTTGAAGTTCTTCAAGAAATCAAAGCCCTTCTTGAGAAGAAATAAGACAATTAAAGGATCTAGCTTCATGCTAAATCCTTTTTTCTTTAGTCTTTCGGCAACTTACCAGCCTTTTCTAGCATTTTCTTAATCAAGTAAGGCATCTTCACATTTTCACGACCTTTTTTCTCAATGAGTTTTTTCACAAATTCTGGCATCTGAAGGTCGTCTGTCTCCTCCATGATGTCCTTTGTAGTTGCTGAAGGTGCTAACTCATCAAAGGTTTCTTCTTCTGGGAGAAATTCCTTAAATTCTTTTTGTTCATTGGCTCTTACAGTAGCAACTAAAGCGTCAATTAAACGGGAATCTGTGTTTGGCATAGGTGGTCGATGGTAGGTTACACCTAATTCTTGACATAATTCATAACATTCTACATCGTTATCAAAAAGAACTTCAATATGCTCACTGATAAAGCTAATTGGGACAAAGATATAATGCTCTGGATGTTGTTTCTGTTCTCTCAAATACTCGAGTACATCTGGCTTGATCCAAGGGATTCCAATATCACTCTCGCTCTGCCAAGTATTGGTATACTGATCTGCGGTTAAGCTGAGTTGCTCTGCTATCAACTTGCTATTATCAAAAATCTGATCGATATAAGGATCTCCAAAGTCTAAGGCAAAAATTGGAACACTATGGGCTGAGAAGATCACCTTGAAGGGCTCCCCTCCCACTTCGTCTCTCAAGATTTTACCAACCTCATCTGTCCAGTAGTCCAGTAAAGACTGTTCTTTATACCAGTCCTTAATGACTAAAAATCGGATCTGCTGGCTTTCCAGAAACTTTTCATACCCCATAACCGAGTAGAAGGAATAATGAGGTTCCAAAATCAAGCAGATACATTCTTCAACACCATCAGCCTCCATCTGCTTGATCACATCAGGGATAAAGGGCCGAGAAAATTTGTTAGCAAAGTAGATGCCATACTCTTCTCCTAACCGTTCCTTGACTAAACTGACCTCATCACGTGTAATCCTCTGCAGGGGCGTACCACCAATACGAACATAGTTGTCATAGAGGGTCTGAATCTCGTGATCCTGGGGTCTGATTCCACGACGAATATTGGTAAAAAAATCTGCTACACTCTCAAAGGTGATCTCTTCTGGCGAACCGAATGTCATCATTAAAATTGCTTTTTTCATTGATATGTCCTTGTGATGTTTTTTTCAATTACCATTCTACCATGAAATATATAATAAATAAACGCTTTCATTCATTTTATTTTTATTTACTTCTCTTTGTCTTTCTCTCCATTCTATGATACAATGAAAAAAATGATATTAAAGGAGTTTTTATGACTTATCCCAACCTTTTAGATCGTTTCTTGACCTACGTTAAGGTCAATACGCGTTCTGATGAACACTCTACTACTACTCCAAGTACGCAAAGCCAAGTAGATTTTGCGACCAACGTTCTTATTCCTGAAATGAAACGTGTTGGTCTAGAAAACGTCTACTACCTGCCAAATGGTTTTGCTATTGGAACCTTACCAGCTAATGATCCAAAACTCACTCGCAAAATTGGCTTCATCTCCCACATGGATACTGCTGATTTTAATGCTGAAGGTGTGAAGCCACAAGTTATCGAAAACTATGATGGTGGGGTTATCGACTTAGGTACTTCTGGTTTTAAACTAGATCCTGCTGATTTCAAGAGTCTTGAAAAATATCATGGCCAAACGCTTATCACAACTGACGGCACAACCTTACTTGGCGCTGATGACAAATCAGGAATTGCTGAGATTATGACCGCTATCGAATACTTGACTGCTCATCCTGAAATCAAACATTGTGAAATTCGTGTTGGTTTTGGACCGGATGAAGAAATCGGTGTCGGTGCTAATAAGTTTGATGCAGATGACTTTGATGTTGACTTTGCCTACACTGTTGATGGAGGCCCACTAGGGGAACTTCAGTACGAGACTTTCTCAGCAGCTGGTGCTGAGCTTCATTTCCAAGGACGTAATGTCCACCCTGGTACCGCCAAAGGACAGATGGTCAATGCCCTTCAGCTGGCGATTGATTTTCATAATCAACTTCCTGAGAATGACCGACCAGAGCTTACAGATGGTTACCAAGGTTTCTATCATCTCATGGATGTGTCAGGTAATGTAGAGGAAGCGCGTGCAAGCTATATCATTCGCGACTTTGAAAAAGATGCCTTTGAAGCTCGTAAGGAAGCCATGCAGAACATTGCTGACAAGATGAATCAAGAGCTTGGTAGTAATCGTGTTACCTTGACTCTGACAGACCAGTACTACAATATGAAAGAAGTCATTGAGAAAGACATGACGCCTATTACTATTGCTAAGGCTGTTATGGAAGATCTAGGTATCACGCCTATTATCGAACCAATTCGTGGTGGGACAGACGGCTCTAAGATTTCCTTTATGGGTATCCCAACTCCTAATATCTTTGCAGGTGGTGAAAACATGCATGGACGTTTTGAATACGTTAGCCTTCAGACTATGGAGCGTGCGGTGGATACCATCATTGGCATTGTAGCTTATAAAGACTAAAAAAGACGAGGTAGCTCAGCTACTTCGCCTTTCTTTTTATTCGTTTTATTGAGCACTTGGCTCAGACTCACTTTGCGCTTGCTTTTCTGGCGCTTGAGAAGCAGCTGTTTCACTGTCTTTCTTAGACTTAGATTGGCTATCAGTTTCACTTGCTTTTGAACGGAGTTCCTGGTTCAAGCTAATGATTTCTTTAGCTAGAGTGAGGAGACCTTCTTTATCACTGCTTTTGGCTGCGAGTTGATCAAATAGGGCATCAACACGTTCAAAGTCAGCATCGGATCCTTTGTTATCCTCTAAGTACTTGTGAAGAGAGAGCAAGACATTATAGAGTTTTTGATAGATAATCACGGTTTGTGGATCTTGTTCTGCTTCTTTTTTCTCTCGTTGGATAGTCGCTGCAATACGATTTAAAAGATCCTCAAGTTGTGTTTTAGCTTCGTCAAGGTCTGAATTTTCCTTTTCAGTAGCCACTTTGATATTAGCTGCTTCTTCAGCTAGGGATTGTTTGACACCATCTTCTTTGACACGTGCTAGGAGTTGAGTAGCTTTAGTTAGGAGAGCATCCACTTCTTCCTTCTTAACATGACTAACCCGCTCTTCTGGCATAAAATCACCATAGAGTTCTTTTAGGAATTCATAGATGGCGGTCTTAGCAGTTTGACTATCTACTTTTTCCGTATCTAGAATAGTCTTACCAGCTTTTGTAGAAACGGGTTCTTCTTTGAGAGCTTCTTCTACTTCTAGCTTAGTTTGGTAAATAGTTGGGAATAGCTTGTTCAAGTCGGTTGCTTTTAGGAAAGATTGTGACTGGTAAAGTTCCCAAGTCAACTTGGCAACACGGTTCCGAAGTTCTTCTCTCAAACGACCATCAGACACATGTTCATAGAAATACTTGATGTACTCTACTGTTGTAACCCCTGTCCGATCTCGGAAATCTTGCAAGGCTTGCAGTTTTGCTTCAATGGTAGCCAACTCTGCCTCATCCTGTGCTAGTTTTGCTTCCTGCAAATGTACCAAAAGATCTTTCTTAGGCAAGCCATAAGTATCTGTATCCAATGTATTGATCTTATCTACAAGGGCTTGGTACTTCTTATCTAAAGGTGAAGTTTCAACCGGTGCCACACTTTGATCCACATGGATATACTGTTTATCAAAGAGATCCAAGGCTGCTAGATATCCAGCAGTTGAGTTTGTTGCCAGTTTTTTCATATTTTCGGTGAATTGCCCCAAAGCAAGTTCAACCCGTCTCTGCATGATTGGCTGGTCTTTGTAGAGACTTCTGCTATCTGCTAAAAGTTGATCCACTTTAGATAGAACAGTTTGTTCATCAAATGCTCCAGGTTGATAGGTCGATTGTAGGGCTGGAATCTTGTTTTTCAAAGCCACTTCATAGCCCTTAGTTTGAACTTTGATGTAGTGATTGTGGTCTCCGTGAGGAATGACAAAACTACCACTTTCTACCTGTAAACTATAAGGAGACACCCCATCACGTAGGGCAGTCGTATAAAGTTCATTTAGGAAATCCAGTTCTGGGTTCCCAGTTTGGAGAGGAATACGAACATGTTCTTTTCGAACAGCATAGGGATGGATATGGGTTGGATCATAGGCTTGATCTGGATTTCCAAAGACAAAGAATCCATTTGAAATGCGAATCGCTTCGAGCGGTACTCCGTAGGTCTGTGAGATATACTTGATTTTTTCTTCATCGCTAGCATCTCTTGAGAAACTTTCCACAGTCTTGGCAAGTGGTTGAACAGGTTCAGCCTGATGATTTTCCTTCAAGTGGTCTTGGGCAGCTTTAATTTGGGCTTCAGTTAAGTCCTTCTTAAAGAAATAATGATTATGATCTCCGTGAGACATCACAAAACCTTTGTCATCCTCACTAATGACTCGGTCAGCTGCAAAACCGTGATTATGGTCTTCATCATGATGTGAAGGAGCTACTGGTACAGGCCTTGTGGTATTATTTGTCAAGGATTGAGGTCCAGTTGTAAGTGATGACTTAGGGATGTAATGGAAATGATTCCCGTGTCTCACAATATAGGCGTTCCCAGTATCTTCCACTACATCATTTGAATTAAAGACATAACCATCATCTGTTGAGTAAGTTCCTGTATTTGGAGAATGATTTTCTGCCCCTCTGTTAAACAGTGGAGTCGAAAGCATCTGACCAACTTTAGTTGTTTTTACAGATGGGGGAAACGTAGAATTACCATCACTCAACTGAACCATACGAGCAATCTTTTCTTCTAATGCAGAGAGTTTTGTATAGGGTATAAAATGATAGTGATTTCCGTGCGGAATCGCTACTCCATTTGCGGTTCTACTAATAATTTTAGTTGGATCGAAGATGACACCATCTGACTCTGTATATCGTTGATCACGCGGAAGTGCATAGAGTTGACTTAGAAGATTTTGGATATCCTCTCCCTGATCTCCTTGAGAAATAGTTGCATTTTTATTATTTTCATTAGATTGAGAACGATAATCAGTCACACTCGGTTGTTTTCTAGTTCCAGAGAGGTAAGCTTGGGCAGCAGCCAATTCGCTAGCAGACAAGGAACTCTTAGGAATGTAGTGGTAATGTCCGCCGTGAGGAACGATATAAGCATCACCAGTATCCTCTATAATATCAGATGGATTAAAGATGTAGCCATCATCGGTAGTATAGCGACCTTGAGATTGAGCAAGCGCCACTGTACTGTTAGAAGTTGGTGCATCATGAGTATGACCTTGTTTTTGGCGTTCAATTTCGTCCTTCGTACGAACGTTATCAGCATGAGCCGCATCTTTAAGGTAGACATAATACTTGCCATCCACCTTGATAATATAACCACCTTTGATTTCGTTGACAATGTCAGCGTCTTTCAGTTGATAATTGTCATCTTTCATCAAAAGCTCTTCGCTGAAAATCGCGTCAAAAGGAACTTTACCATTGTAATAATGGAAATGATCACCGTGTGAAGTCACATAACCTTGATCGGTAATTTTCACAACAATTTGTTCAGCCTGAATATCTTCTTTTTTGCTAACTTGATCTGGTGTCTGGGTCTCTGTTTTTTGGGAATCTTGCTTCCCATCAACATAAGATACACGGTTATTATCTTTGTTTCCTTCTACTTGGTGTTGGTTCAGTGCATAGATGCAAAGGCTTAGGGAAAGGACAAGAGCCGATCCTGCTACAAGGTATTTCTTCTTCATTTTCATCATCTCCTCATTTTAATTCTTCTGCAAGAACATTCATATTTTCTTCTAGATTTTCTAAGTAAGTTTTGTCATTTTCGGGGTCTGCTTCCAAAGGATTGAGTGTTTTTAGATTAACTCCTGTTGATTTGACCAAGGTTTCAGCTACTTTAGAGGAAGCATTGCTTTCAGTAAAAATTGTTTTGACCTTATAGGTTTTGACAAATTCTTGGATTTCTGTCAACTGTCTCGGACTTGGCTCTTGTTCAGGGGAAATCCCAGCTATACCAAGTTGTTTCAAACCAAAGCGTTTAGCGAGGTATGAAAAGGCTGTGTGTTGGGTAACAAAGGTCTTTTGGCTCGCTTTTCCAAAAATAGGCTGGTATTTCTTAGTCAATTCTTGGGCTTTAGCGATAAATTTCTTGGCATTTTTTTGATATGTTTCCTTATTAAAACTATCTAATTCAGACAACTTATCCGCAATAATCTGCGCTTCTTCGCCTGCTTTTTCAGGATCTAACCAAGTGTGAGGGTCATAGAGTGTTTTTTCATCGATGCCGTCACCAGCTTCTACATCTTCTAAGCCAGGTACACGCTCCAATGTCATTCCTTCAGAAGCTTCTAAAACCTTAACTTTTGAGTTTTTCAAGTTAGGATCTAAACTTCCAGCCCAAGATTCGAGCGTATGAGAGTGGTAGACAAAGACATTCGCATCATAAATGGCAGCAATATCATTTGCTGAAGGTTCATATGAGTGAATTCCACTACTTGACTGAATCATCCGAACATCATTCAAGTCACCTGATACCTCTTTGACCATGGCATAGACTGGGTAAAAACTTGTGACAATCTTCATCCCTTTTGCTTCTTGTTTTTCTTTTTGACTACATGCTCCTAAGACAAGAACCAACAGACCTGTCATTAATAATAGAAATGCTCTTTTTTTCATCATTACTCCTTAACTAGTATTTAACCATTTAATTAACTAGTAAATAGTTTATCTTTATTTACATTATATGTCAAGTTATTTTGCACATTTCCATGAAAAAAATGAGAACTAGAACTCACATTCTGCTCTCATTTTTCGATTTTATCTTTTCTAGCTCTCCTATCCTGTTTTTAGAAGTTAGAAAATGTTGCTACAACTACTTACTCTCCCTTAACAAAGCCAATAATTTTTCAGCTTCTGCCATAATAGTATTGTTGTCCTGGGCGCCAAATAGCAAGTTATTCTTTAATCCTGTGAGAGTTTCTTTGGCATTAGACTTGATAATTGGATCCTGGATTTTTGCAAGTAAATCTTCAGCCTCTCTCAGTTTTTCTTCAACCTTTTCAGTCTCAACCTGAGTTTCTTCTGGCTCCTCTGGTGATTCTTCCTCAGGTTCCTCTGTTGGTTTTGGAGACTCTGGTTTCTCACTCTGAGGCTTCTCTTCGCGAGGTTTTTCTTCCTCAGGTTTTTCTGTACGAAGTTTCTCCACTGATGGTTTTTCCGTATGATTGTTATCAGCTTGACTATTTTGGTTTCTTTGAACATGGTCACTTGCATTTCCCCAACCACTATCTGAATGCGGACGTTCGTTTGGATGTTCGACATAGTACTTGACAGTCGCAAAGAGATCTTCTAGACTATACCCCTTAGGAGCCTCATAAAGACCTTCGTCAAACCACTCAAATTTGATGTTATGGTAATGGTCATAATGAGGAATGATTAAACTACCGTTTTTGACTTCCACAGTATGTTGAAGATTGTAAGGCATACGATCAAGTGGCACCTTCTTAGCTGCTTTCACTCGATTGTAGATTGCTTCTGCTCCTTTAGCTTCAGTTTTTCCTGAATCCTGATGGTCAGTAGAAGGAGGGGTCAAACCTTTCTCTTTAGCATAATCCTGGGCTGCCGCTCTTTCGGCTTCAGACAAACTATCTTTCTTAATCCAATGACTATGGGTCATATGTGGAGTTACATAGGCATCCCCCTCATCACTGGTGATATCACGAGGATCAAAGATATAGCCATCTTCTGTTGTATACTTGCCTGCCAACTTGGCTACTTGAATCTCATCATCAGTATAAGCAATTTGTGCATTTGGTTTTCCTAGACGTTCTGGATGACGAATCGGTGCTAGGAAGGCAAGAATATCATCCACTAACTTGACTTTATCGCTTGAGGCATCATTGAGACGTTCCAAGAGTTTATCCAAAGCCTCAAAATCAGCTTGGCGACCTTTATTATCAAGTAGGTCTTGATGAATTCTTGCTAGCAAGTCATAAGCCTTATTGTAAAATTCTCGATCACCAGATGGGAGGTTGGTTTTCTTAGCTCTGAGTTTATGAGACAAACTTTCTTGCTTGGCTAGTTTACTATCAATGGCTGCTGCTGTTTCTGCTGAAAGTTCCTTGGCAGAAATATAACGTGAGGCTCCATTCTCCTCAAATACATAGCCATCAGCTACTTTTCGAACCGCCTGTTTGACCAATTTTACGTCAATTGGATTGCTTGGAGCTGGTTGAGGATTTGGTGCAGGTTGCGGACTTGGACTAGGTTCTGGAGTCAGTTGTGGACTTGGTTCTTCTGGTCTTGAATCCGGCACCCAATGGTTCGAACGATAGCGAAGCGGGATGATGCGAGCGATTCGCTCTTCCAATTCAGACATTTGTTCATAAGGGATAAAGTGGTAATGGTTACCATGAGGCACAGCAACTCCTCTAGCTGTTCGACTTGTAATCTGTGCTGGGTCGAAGACAAGGCCATCAGATTCTACGTGTCGTTGGCTGAGTGGCAAGGCATAAAGTTGTTTCAGAAGGCCATCAATATCCTCATCACTTTGACTTGCTTGGTTATCGTCGCTACTGTTGTTAGCTGTGTTCGTATGGCTGTTGCCTTGGTTATTATAGGATGGGGTCCATCTATCTACATCGCTGCTAGCACTGTTGTTATTGGTACGGCGATAAGTAGGCGTATTTGATTGGCCACTTCTACCAGATAGGAAGGCTTCTGCGGCAGCCAATTCGCTGGCAGACAAGTCACTCTTAGGAATATAGTGGAAGTGATTGCCATGAGGAACGATATAGGCATCACCAGTATCTTCAATGATATCAGAGGCATTAAAGATATAACCATCATCTGTGGTGTAGCGTCCCTGTGAACGCGCCAAGGCTACCGCACCATCGTTTGCTGAAGTTCCTCTTTCACGATGCTGACTATGTTCTTGTTTTTGCCGATTGATTTCTTCTTTTGTACGGACATTATCAGCATGGGTTGCATCCTTAAGGTAAACATAGTATTTTCCATCTACCTTGATAACATAACCACCCTTGATTTCACTGACAATATCCTCGTCCTTGAGCTGGTAGTTTGGATCCTTCATCAGCAACTCTTCACTGATGATAGCATCATAAGGAACCTTCCCATTGTAATAATGATAGTGGTCGCCATGTGAAGTAACATAGCCTTGGTCAGTTATCTTGATGACAATTTGCTCCGCATTGATGCCTTCACGCTTGCTAACCTCATCAGGAGTCAGATTCTCCGTTTTTTGCGCTGCTTGTTTTCCATCTATATAGGAAACACGATTATTTTCCTTGACCGTTCTGGCTTGATACAGTCCCAACTCATAAGTACAAAGACTTAACATCAAAGCCACCGCAGAACCAGCAAGGTATTTTTTATTAATTTTCATCGAAACTCACTTTCTTTTTTTGATATTTCTATTTGCAATTCATTTCTAAATTGCAGAAACTCCTCTCTATTACTTAACTGGTTAATAGTTTACTCCTAAATTTGCAGCTTGTCAAGAATTTTATGAACCAGTTAAGTACTTTTTTATTCTGACCACAATTTTCTCAAGATTGGACTTTATATAAGAAAGATTGGCTTGAAAATTCTTTTAAAAATATCAAAAAAAGTCCCTGCAACTGAGTTGCAAGGATTTTTCGATTAATCAAAATTAACGTATTCTTTTTGAAGTTCAAGAACTTCTTCCATTGTTGAGCATTCTGTAAGGGCACGGTTTGCGTACTCTTCCATCTTAGCTGTATCAAGTTTCTTCATCAAGCTACGTGTACGAAGTACAGATGTCGCTGACATAGAGAACTCATCCAAGCCCATTCCGACAAGAAGTGGAACAGCTTGTTGGTCACCAGCCATCTCACCACACATACCAGCCCATTTCCCTTCAGCATGAGCCGCTTTGATAACATTGTTAATCAAACGTAGGATTGATGGGTTGTATGGTTGGTAAAGGTATGAAACTTGTTCGTTCATACGGTCTGCTGCCATTGTGTATTGGATCAAGTCGTTTGTACCAATTGAGAAGAAGTCAACTTCTTTAGCAAATTGGTCTGCAAGCATTGCTGCTGCTGGGATTTCAATCATGATACCAACTTGGATATTATCCGCAACTGCAACTCCTTCAGCAAGAAGGTTTGCTTTTTCTTCGTCAAAGACCGATTTTGCTGCACGGAATTCTTTCAAGAGCGCAACCATTGGGAACATGATACGCAATTGACCGTGAACAGACGCACGAAGAAGGGCACGGATTTGTGTGCGGAACATAGCATCTCCAGTCTCAGAGATAGAGATACGAAGGGCACGGAATCCAAGGAATGGGTTCATTTCGTGAGGCATATCGAAGTAAGGAAGTTCCTTATCTCCACCGATATCCATTGTACGAACGACAACAGGTTTACCGTTCATTCCTTCAAGTACAGCCTTGTAAGCTTCATACTGCTCGTCTTCTGTTGGGAAGTCTTGAGAATCCATGTACAAGAACTCTGTACGGTAAAGACCAACAGCTTCTGCACCGTTGTCATTGACACCTTCCACGTCTTTTGGAGTACCGATGTTGGCAGCCAATTCGAAGTGTTTGCCATCAGCAGTCACTGTTTTAGCATCTTTCAAAAGTGCCCATTCAGCTTTTTGTTGAGCATAAGCTTCACCAGCTGCTTTAAATTCTATTGCTTGTTCATCAGTTGGGTTGATAATAACCTCACCAGTGATACCGTTAACGGCAAGAATGTCACCATCTTTAACGATTTCAGTGATGTTGTTTGTACCCAATACAGCAGCAATTTCAAGCGTACGTGCCATGATAGCTGAGTGGCTAGTACGTCCACCGATATTGGTTACAAAAGCTTTAACAAAGTTTTTGTCCAATTGAGCTGTATCAGAAGGAGTCAAGTCATGAGCAATGACGATTACTTCTTCATTGATGGAAGCTGGGTTTGGCAATTTTTTACCAAGGAGATTTGCCAATACACGTTTTGTCACGTCGCGGATATCCGCTGCACGTTCTTGCATGTATGGGTTATCTTCCATGCCTTCAAAGATAGTGATAAACATGTCTGTAACTTCTTTCAAACCTGCTTCTGCATTCACTTTCTTCGCACGGATTGTTTCCTTGATTTGGCTAATCATTTCTGGGTCAGCAAGAACCATTAAGTGAGCGTCAAAAACTTGAGCCGCTTCTTCCCCTAGCGTACCTACTGCTTTCTCGCGAATAACAGAAAGCTCGTCTTGTGATGCTTGTAGAGCGGCATCAAGGCGAGCTTCTTCTGCGTTTGTATCTTCGACTGTAACAGTCTCAAATGACAAATCCGGTTGAACGAGTAGATATGCTTTTGCAACTGCAACACCGTCAGATGCTGCGATTCCTTTAAGCATTTCTGTCATTTTCCTTATGCCAATCCTTCTTTTTCCATAGTTTCAGTGATAGCAGCGATTGCGTCGTCAGCATCTGCACCTTCAGCTGAAATTGTAACGTCAGCACCTTGGCCAACACCAAGACTCATAACACCCATGATAGATTTAAGGTTTACTGATTTACCTTTGTACTCAAGAGTGATATCTGAAGCAAATTTGCTAGCTGTTTGAACCAACAATGTTGCTGGACGTGCGTGAATACCTGTTTCTGCCACTACGTGGAAATCTTTAGAAGCCATAGTTTGACTCTCCTTTAAGTGTTTTCTATTTGAGTTATAAGTGATAACCCTTACAATAGTGTATTATATCACCTTCAAGATAATTTTTCAAGTGTTTTATGGACTTTCTTCAATTTCCTTTCAGATAACTTGCTGAAAATCTTCTATATAAATTACCAACATACAGGATATAGTTTTTTGTTTTAATAAACTTTGATAGTTCAATGAAAGTCAAAGCTTATGTTTTAAAAACCACTATATCTTGTATTTGGTTTTTAAAACTGTAACTTTTAGGCACAAGATTTAGTTTAAAAAGTTTGACAAAGTTTTTTTTTCTGATATACTAAGAAAGTAATCAAATTTTATGAGGAGTTACGAAAATGGTAACGGTTTATTCTAAAAATAATTGTGTACAATGTAAAATGACCAAACGTTTCTTGGACAGCAACAATGTGGCCTATCGTGAGATCAATCTCGACGAGCAACCTGAGTACATCGATCAAGTTAAAGAGCTCGGTTTCAGCGCAGCTCCTGTTATCCAAACACCAACTGAAGTCTTTTCAGGCTTCCAACCAGGAAAACTGAAACAATTAGCATAATCTTAGTACATCATCCAGAAGAAACTCGCTTCTAGGGCTAACTTAGAGGCCTTTCTTTTGTAATTAGATAAAGGAAATTTTATGGGATTAAAACATCTTGAGGACGTGACCTACTTCCGTCTCAATAACGAAATTAACCGTCCTGTTAATGGACAAATCATGCTTCATAAAGATAAAGAAGCCTTGGATGCTTTCTTTAAAGAAAATGTAGTTCCAAACACTATGGTTTTTGATTCAATCACTGATAAAATCAACTACCTCATTGAACACAACTACATTGAAACAGCATTTATTAAGAAATACCGTCCAGAATTCTTGGAAGAATTGTCTCAATTTATCAAGGATCAAAACTTTCAATTCAAGTCTTTCATGGCTGCCTATAAGTTCTATAATCAATACGCCTTGAAGACTAATGACGGTGAATATTACCTTGAAAGCATGGAAGACCGCGTCTTCTTTAACGCACTTTATTTCGCAGATGGTAATGAAGCTGTTGCGATTGATATTGCCAATGAAATCATCCACCAACGCTACCAACCTGCTACTCCTTCCTTCTTGAATGCTGGACGTGCTCGTCGTGGGGAGTTGGTATCTTGTTTCTTGATTCAGGTGACTGATGATATGAACTCTATCGGACGTTCCATCAACTCAGCTCTTCAACTTTCACGTATTGGTGGTGGTGTGGGAATTTCCCTCAGCAACCTTCGTGAAGCCGGAGCTCCTATCAAAGGTTATGAAGGTGCTGCTTCTGGTGTCGTACCAGTTATGAAGCTTTTTGAAGACAGCTTCTCTTACTCAAACCAACTCGGGCAACGTCAAGGTGCTGGGGTTGTCTACCTCAACGTCTTTCACCCTGACATCATCGCCTTCCTTTCTACTAAGAAAGAAAATGCCGATGAAAAAGTTCGTGTGAAGACTCTTTCACTTGGTGTAGTGGTACCAGATAAATTCTACGAATTGGCTCGTAAAAATGAAGAAATGTATCTCTTTAGCCCATACTCTGTAGAGCTTGAATATGGTGTGCCGTTCAACTATATCGACATCACTGAAAAATACGATGAATTGGTCGCAAATCCAAACATCCGCAAGACAAAAATCAAGGCACGTGATTTGGAAACTGAAATCTCTAAATTACAACAAGAATCTGGCTATCCTTATGTAGTCAACATTGATACGGCTAACCGCGCTAATCCTGTTGATGGAAAGATTATCATGAGTAACTTGTGTTCTGAGATTCTTCAAGTTCAAGAACCAAGCTTGATCAACGATGCTCAAGAATTCCTTCAAATGGGAACAGACGTTTCATGTAACCTTGGATCAACAAACGTGGTCAACATGATGACTTCACCTGACTTTGGTCGTTCTATCCGCGCTATGGTTCGTGCCCTTACTTTCGTTACAGATAGTTCACACATCGTAGCTGTTCCTACTATCGACCACGGAAACAGTTTGGCTCACACCTTTGGTCTTGGTGCCATGGGGCTTCATAGTTACCTTGCCCAACAACTCATCGAATACGGATCACCTGAGTCAGTTGAATTTACAAGCATCTACTTTATGCTTATGAACTACTGGACCTTGGTAGAATCAAACAATATCGCTCGCGAGCGTGGTGTAACCTTCCACAACTTTGAAAAATCAGACTATGCTAACGGTAGCTACTTCGACAAGTATGTGACAGGCGAGTTTATTCCAAAATCAGACCGTGTTAAAGAACTCTTTAAGGATGTCTTTATTCCAAGCGCTGCTGACTGGGCGGAACTTCGCGAAAAGGTTCAAGCAGATGGACTTTATCACCAAAACCGCCTTGCTGTAGCGCCAAATGGTTCTATCAGTTACATCAACGATGTTTCTGCTTCTATCCACCCGATTACGCAACGTATCGAAGAACGCCAAGAGAAGAAAATCGGTAAAATCTACTACCCTGCTGCAGGTTTGTCAACAGATACTATCCCTTACTACACTTCTGCTTACGACATGGATATGCGTAAGGTGATTGATGTTTACGCTGCTGCAACTGAACACGTGGACCAAGGGCTTTCACTCACTCTCTTCATGCGTAGCGACATTCCAAAAGGTCTTTACGAATGGAAGAAGGAAAATAAACAAACGACACGTGACTTGTCTATCCTTCGTAACTATGCCTTTAACAAGGGTATCAAGTCTATCTACTACGTCCGTACCTTTACAGATGACGGTGGGGAAGTTGGTGCTAACCAATGTGAAAGCTGTGTGATTTAATTTTAATCGGAGCCAACTAAATTTCATCTGATTACTGATTAAATGCCCCGCAATAAACTTGGACAAGTACCTAAAATACTAGGAAAAATGAAAAGTCGGTCTTCCGACTTTTTGTGCGATACTCTTCTCAGACTGTCATAAAATAGAGAAGATTCTATCATCGCATTATTACATACAGAAAGAGATTTCAAATGGAAACTTACTACAAAGCCATTAACTGGAATGCCATCGAAGATGTCATCGACAAATCAACTTGGGAAAAGCTGACAGAGCAATTCTGGCTCGATACGCGTATCCCCTTGTCAAATGACCTAGACGACTGGAGAAAACTATCAAACAAGGAAAAAGACTTGGTTGGAAAAGTCTTTGGTGGTTTGACCCTTTTGGATACCATGCAATCTGAAACAGGGGTTCAGGCGCTTCGCTCAGACATCCGTACACCGCATGAGGAAGCTGTTTTCAACAACATCCAATTTATGGAATCTGTCCACGCAAAATCCTATTCTTCTATCTTCTCTACCTTGAACACCAAGGCTGAAATCGAAGAAATCTTTGAATGGACCAACACTAACCCCTACCTACAAAGAAAAGCGGAAATTATCAATGAAATCTATCTCAATGGTAGCCCGCTAGAAAAGAAAGTTGCCAGCGTTTTCCTTGAAACCTTCCTCTTCTACTCTGGTTTCTTTACGCCTCTCTACTATCTCGGTAACAACAAACTGGCCAACGTTGCGGAAATCATCAAACTGATCATCCGTGATGAGTCTGTTCATGGAACTTACATTGGTTACAAATTCCAACTTGGTTTTAACGAATTGCCTGAAGAAGAGCAAGAAAAACTTAAAGAATGGATGTACGACCTGCTCTATACCCTCTACGAGAACGAAGAAGGTTATACTGAAAGTCTCTATGACGGTGTTGGCTGGACTGAGGAAGTTAAAACCTTCCTTCGTTACAATGCCAATAAGGCTCTTATGAATCTAGGACAAGATCCACTCTTCCCAGATTCAGCTGATGATGTCAACCCAATCGTTATGAACGGTATTTCAACAGGAACTTCTAACCACGACTTCTTCTCTCAAGTCGGAAATGGTTACCTCCTTGGTGAAGTTGAAGCTATGCAAGACGAGGATTACAACTACGGTTTAGACTAATTTGACCAATCATTCAAAATATCATGGTTTGTTTAAAACAACCATGGTATTTTTGTTTTTGTTTTATTTTGTTTTTTTCTATTTGATTGATTGAGCGTTTTATGGTAAGATAATAATAGTAGAAATCGAGGTGATAAGGATGCTAAAGCAAGAAAAACTAGATAGTATTCTAGAAGCAGTAAACACAAAAGGCACTATTACTGTAAAAGAGATTATGGAGAGTCTTGATGTATCAGATATGACAGCCCGTCGCTACTTACAAGAACTAGCAGACAAGGATTTGCTGGTACGCGTGCATGGTGGCGCTGAAAAACTTCGTACAGGTTCTCTCTTAAACAACGAACGCTCAAATGTTGAAAAACAAGGCTTGCAGATTGCTGAAAAACAAGAAATTAGCCGTTTTGTAGGTCATTTGATTGACGAAGGTGAAACCATTTTTATCGGGCCAGGAACAACCTTAGAATGTTTTGCTCGTGAACTCCCAATTGATAATATTCGTGTTGTAACAAACAGTCTTCCTGTTTTTCTCATCCTAAACGAACGAAAACTAACAGATTTGATTTTGATTGGTGGAAACTATCGCTCTATCACTGGTGCTTTTGTAGGGACACTCACCTTGCAGGATTTGACCAACCTTCAGTTTTCTAAGGCATTTGTTAGCTGTAATGGTATTAAGGATAAGGCAATTGCTACTTTCAGTGAAGAAGAGGGCGAGGTACAACGAATCGCCTTGAATAATGCCAATAAAAAATACTTACTGGCAGACCACAGCAAGTTTAATAAGTTTGATTTTTACACTTTCTACAATATCTCAGAGATTGATACCATCGTTTCAGACTCTAAACTGAGTCAGGAGACATTTGAAGATCTGTCGAAACAAACAACCATTCTTTTATCAAAACCATAAAAATTCCCCTGCCTTTTGGTGGGGAATTTTTGTTGAATTTTAATCAATAAGTTGTGTCTCAGCTAGTTTCTTGTACCAGTGAGCCGATTTCTTTGGATAGCGCTCCTGGGTTTCAAAATCAACATAGAAGAGGCCATAACGCTTTTCATAGCCATTTGACCAAGAAAAGACATCCATCAGCGACCAGATAAAGTAGCCTTTGACATTGGCTCCATCGGAGATTGCATCTGCAATCACTTCCATATGTTTCTTAACATAATCAATCCGTCCATCATCGTAGACTGTTCCATCCACAAACTCATCTTTGTATCCGAGACCATTCTCTGTGATGTAGATTTTCTTGTAATTTGGGTAATCTTTCTTCACGCGCATGATTTGATCATACAAACCTTGAGGATAGATAATCCAATCCCAATCAGTACGTGGCACATAATCTGGAGCTACTCGACGTCCAACTCCCTTAATCTGATACTTAGAGCTTCCTTTTTCACCCTTACCGTTATGAATGATTTCTGTTTCGCCATCAAAGGCTTGCATCCAATCACTCATGTAGTAGTTAATTCCAAGGAAGTCATTCAGGTCTTTTGCAGCTTCTAGGACTGCGAAGTCTTCTTCACGCAGATCTAAGCTACCACCATTGACTGCTAAGATATGGTTGACACCTTCCATTGTTTCTTCGGAATATCGTCCTAGATAAGTCGCATCCAAAATAAATTTATTGTGAATGATATCTTCTAACTCGGCTGCACGAACATCTGCTGGATTATCTGGATCCAGAGGATACTTAGTAGGCAGTGCATGAACCACACCAATTTCACCCTTATATCCCTTATCCTTGAAAAGTTTTACTGCACGCGCATGCGACACCATCATATTGTGATGAGATTGGAAGACTTTGGCAAGGTCGTACTGAATACCTGGAGGGAATTTCCCAACCAAATACTGGCCATCCCCTATCGGCCCAATTTCATTAAAGGTTGTCCAAAAGTTAACTTCAGGAAATTCTTCAAAACAGAAGGCTGCATAATCCACAAAGTGATCAATGTTTTCTCTGTTTAGGAAATCTCCGTTTGAATGAAGCGCCTCTGGTGTGTCAAAGTGATGGAGGGTCACGAAGGGCTCAACATGTCGTTTGTGACATTCTGCAAATAACTTGTGATAGAACTCAACTCCCTTGGCATTGACTTTCCCGTAACCAGTTGGAAAGATACGTGACCAAGCGATTGAAATACGGATACCATTGACACCATACTCTTCTGCAAGTTTGAGGTCAACTGGGTATTTGTGATAGAAATCACTGGCTGGCTCAGCAGTGTACCAGTAGTTGTCCTTAAGATATTTATCCCAGGCAACTGGCCCTTTACCATCAGTATTGGTTGCACCTTCTGCTTGGTAGGCTGCTGTTGCTCCGCCAAAAATAAAGTCTTTTGGAAGTGTTTTTGTCATTTGATTCACCTTTCAAGAAATAGAAATGAGATGGGGGTATAGTTGGGAAGAGTTCCTCCATCTCACTTCTTCGCCATTTACATTTTATCCTTCGAACTGCGCTTGAACGAAGGCAAGAGCGCCTTTTCCGTCACGAGTCAGTTTAATGTATTGGCCACCTTCTGTCTTGGCAAGTTTGATACCAAGTTTGTCGGTTTCGGCCTTCATATCTTCAAAGTTTGAAGCAACTTGAGGAGCAAGGATAACCAGATCAAACTCAGGCAACATTTCACGGTGAGCACCATAGCCACCAGCTGCTGCTTTAACAGGGACCTTGTATTCTGCTGCCGCTTTGTTTAGAGCATTTGCAAGGAGACCACTTGTTCCTCCGCCTGCACAAAGAACGAGAACATTAGTTTCTTCAGTGATTGTGTTTTGCGCTGCTTCTACACCTGCTTTTTCAAGAATCGCATCTGCTTTGGCAGTATTGAAGTTTGCTGCTACTTTTTCTTTCAATTCATCATTGGCTTTACCGGAACGCTCTTCTTCAAGAATTTGTTCATCATAAACCTTGAGGAATGGATAGTAAATGGCTACGTCAACAAGGATTAACAAAGCAGCAAGAACAAATGACAAGAATTGGAAGTTTGTACCGAGAACAATACCGAGCGGTCCTGGTGTTGTCCAAGGAAGGTTGGCTGTAAATGAGTTCATGCCAAGAGTCTCAATGAAGAATTTAAAGATCCATACGTTGGCAATTGGCGCAAAGATGAAAGGAATAAAGAAGATTGGGTTCAAGACAAGTGGTGCACCAAACAGGATTGGTTCGTTTACTCCAAAGAAAGTTGGAACTACTGAAGCACGACCGATTGCACGGTTTCGTTTTGATTTGGTCAGCCACATGAACATGAATGGAACAACCAGTGTCGCACCAGTACCACCCATGGTAACGATAAACATTTGTGTACCAGAAGTAAGGATCTTGTCTGCATGCATCCCTTGTTGAAGAAGGTTCAAGTTGACTTCAGCATTTGCATAGGTAATCGCTGCGATTGCAGGTTCGACGATGGAAGGACCGTGGATACCCACAAACCAGAAGAAAGCAAAGGCCCCAAAAATAATGGTAATACCTAGATAACCATCAGCAGCAGAGAATAATGGTGCAAAGAATTTACCGATTGATTCAGCTACGCTTACTCCAACAAATTGACGCGCAAGTAAATCAAGAACATATAGAGAAACCACTGATAGAGTGAATGGAATCACATCTTTAAATACTTGTGAGATATTTGGTGGAACTTCGTCAGGCATACGAATAGTGACGTTGTTCTTAACACAAACCTTATAGATGGCTACAGTAACAAAGGCAGCAAGGAAGGCTGAAAGCAAACCTTTTGTCCCCAAGAATCCAGTAGCTAGGCCATTTTCGATAGGATCAGCTGCCAACATCAACAAACCAACAATTGCTGCCAACAATGTTGACATATAGTTGATTTGATTGGTTTTCTCCATGCTACGGTTTACTGAGTCGGTCAATGACTTAGCTGTTGTACCAGCTACCAAGAGAGCTAGAATCCCCATTGAATAGCTATAAGGTTTCATGAGGAGATTAACAACATCATCAGACCATTTAAAGCCCCATGAGTTTGGTACAAAAGCAATCAAGATAAAGATACTTGAGAAGAGAATGACAGGCATACCAGCAATGAAACCATCACGAATGGCACGAAGATAGATATTACGAGATAGTTTCTCAAAGAAAGGTTTTCCTTTCTCAATAAAAGCAATTAGTTTGTTCATTACTTAACTCCTCTCTTATAGAGTTCGATTAAATGGTGCATCAAATCTTTTAACAAGATAGTTGTCATCAAGTGGTCTTGGCCATGCATCATGGTTACACTATAGGCCAAATCTTCACCAGCTGCCTCCTTAGTCAAAAGGCTTGTTTGCGCGTGGTGAGCCTCTGCAATGCAAGAACCAGCTTCCTCGACTAAGCTATCTGCTTTCGCAAAATCGCTAGCCTCAGCAGCCTTCAAGGCTTCCAATAGTTTTGAACGAGCATCGCCAGCATAGGCTACGATTTCAAAACCTAACAATGTTACTTCTTCTCTATTCATGATAGAATGCTCCTTATGTATTTTTAATTAAATTTTTATGACAATAAACGTTGGATATGTAGAACTAGATAAACTCGTTCACTTTTATACAAATCAAGACCCGTATGTTGCGTAATCACATCATAGATCTTGGAACCGACCTCAAATGCCTTTGGATAGGATTGTTTGATATGGTCTTCCATATCCAGAAGAGATTGATTATCATCTCTGGAACGGTCTAAATAATCCAAAAAATAGTTGAGATGAATCATAAAGCGATCATAGAAATGGTTATTCTTTTTGGTTCGTTGAATCGCATAACCCTTTAGCACTTCTTCGACATTCCTGAGAATTTCTTTCCTCTTATCAATCGACTCAACAACTTCCACTTCATTCTCACCTTCGGCATTGATGAAATGATAAGCGATCCGAATAATTTCATCCTCAGGGAAATGATCTGTCAATTTCTGACGATAAATTTCAAAGGCTTCCTTTGCGATTTGAAAAGCTACAGGATACTTGGCAGAAATATCCGGCAGATTGCTATCCTTGTACCTTCCTTGCGTTAGAGCTTGATAAGAACAGTAAATATGATCTGTCAAGGTCACATAGAGATACTCTTGAATCGGATAATGATATTTCTTAGAAAGCTTATCAATAATCTCATAGGTCACTGTGATAAAATCAAGCGGGACATCTTTGAGCAGAGCCATAAAGTTTTCTCTGGACTCTTCTGTCTTCATCCGAAAGATTTTCTCAACCTGATTTTCAGCAATCAAATCCCCCTTCTTTTTTCCAAATGCAATCCCCTTACCAATCACAATCACTTCTTCTCCTTTATCATTTCTGACAAGCGAGACATTGTGATTCATTGGATTTAGAATTCGATACATGGCAACCTCCTTTTATCTCTTAAAGGTATATGAGTACAAAAAATGACCACAAATGAACTAGAAAATCAATTGATTTCTAATCCACCTGTGATCATGCCTAATATTACTTAGTAACACTCACCTTGTATTAACTTGTGATTTAAGTATAGCACAAGTAAGTTTTTTTGTAAACCTTTACATTCAACTTTTTTTAAATTTTTTATTTAGATCAATGTTCCTAAGATTAGGGGGAAAACTTATACACGTTCAGTCCATGAAGTCGCTGTTGTTTGAAGAACCTTGTTGAGTTCGTCAATGTTCTCAAAACCAGTTGTACGCAACCACTCACGAGCTGCTGCTTCACCGTCTTTGATGTAGGCTTCAACTGATCCAGCCCAGGTTGCACGGCCACAAAGAACTCCATTGAAGTTTGCACCTGATTCGTGGGCAAAGACAAGTGTTTCTTGGAAGAGTTTAGCTGATACGCCCGCACTCAAGTAGATGTATGGCAAGTTAGTTGCCTCGTCTTGTGCTTTGAAGAAGGCTGCTGCTTCTTCGCGAGTATGCACAATTTCACCATCACCAAAGCCTTCAACGTATTTAACATTGACTGGAACTTCCACTTTCAAGACATCGATATTGAAGCGTGGGTCTGAGAAGACTTTCATGGCACCGATAACCTTGTGTGGTTTTACTTTCGCATATTCTGCAGAACCTGCGTCAGCGATTTTTTCATCGTAAGCGAGGATTTCAAGGAAGAATGGAATATCTTCCGCCACACACTCAGAACCGATGCGTTCGATGTAGGCTTGTTTTTGTTGGTTGAGTTCGTCAGCGCTGTCTACGTCATAGTAAAGCAAGAACTTAACAGCGTCTGCACCTTGTTCCTTGATACGTTTTGCAGACCAAACATCCAGGCAGTCTGGCAAGCGTTTGGTGCTTGTTGTGTCGTAACCAGTTTTCTCATAAGCAAGGAGAAGACCAGCATTTGGAGCAAGCGCTTTTGTAGCTGGGAGACCATACTCTGGGTCTAGAAGCATAGATGAAGCGTATTTTGTCAATTCATCTGCAACCAAGACTTTGAGTTCTTCCATTTGAGCAACAGTTGGCTCTTCCGTTTGGTATTGAGCCATAAGGCGTTTCAAAGCACCACGTTGGTCAAAGGCAAGAGCTGAGATAATACCATTTTCATCTGAAAGTTTTTCTAAGCATGCACGTTTTTGTTCCGTTAAAACCATTTTATACCTCTTTTACGATTAGTTGGTCGTATAGACCTTGATAGTTAGCCATATTCACATGACCTGTCATTTTTTCTTGAGCGTTAAGCATACCAAGGACATTGGCCTTGATGAGGAGTTCTGCATCCGATTCCCTATGAAGAAGTCCTGAGGAAATCCCTGCCACAGTAGAGTCACCAGATCCAACAGGATTGACTACCTGAATTCTAGGAATATCTACTTTATAGAAAGTATCCCCATGTTTTGCAAAAGCACCATTTGCACCAAGTGAAACGATAATCCACTCAATCCCTGCAAATAGAGGCTCTTGAAGAACTTCCTTTAATTCATCCAAATCTTCTGAAACTTCTTTCCCAAGAAGCTGAGACAATTCTTCGTTATTTGGTTTGATAACTGTTGGTTTGTGTGGTGATTCAAGGATCGCCTGAAGAGCTGCACCTGAGCAGTCCAGAACAACTGATTTTCCTGCGCGATTAGCAAGTTCTACCAAGCTTGCATAGTAGTCAACTGGAAGACCTGCTGGCAGACTACCTGAGATGGCTACTACTTCCACAGTGTCAAGAAGATTTTCGAAATGAGTCAAGAAATATTGCCCTTCTTGTTCCAGAACTTCAGGCCCTTTCTCCAGAATTTCTGTTTGGTTGTCTCCGTGGAGAATAGCGATACAGTTACGAGTTTCTCCCTGAATTGAGAAGAAATCTTTCTTTACTTGATTATCGATATTTTCAACCAAAAACTCACCAAATTTACCACCGACCAAACCAGTAGCAGCAACAGAATCACCAAATTCTGAAAGAACTCGTGTAACATTGAGCCCTTTACCACCAGCTGTCTTGGTCACGTCCACCACACGGTTGACAGTGTCAATTTTCAATTCATCCAAAGGATAAGAAATATCAATGGATGGATTCATTGTGACTGTTAAAATCATACGTCACCTCTTAGTCGTGGTATTCACCGCGATCCCATTTTTCAAGGAATTCTGTAAAGAAGTTTGCATCTGCTTGATGAGCATTGTGAGTTTCAACATGCTCGATTTTCGCAATCAATTTTTTGTTTTCTTCAGATGGCTTGTATTCAGCATTGATGAAAGCTTCAATGATATCGCACATAAGCAATTCACCAGTGATTTTACCACCAAAACCAATAACGTTGGCGTTCAATTGTTCTTTAGCATAAAGAGCTGTTGTCATATCACGAACTAAGGCAGAACGGACACCAGGAACCTTATTTACAGCATTGTTGATACCGACACCTGTACCACAGATACATACCCCAAGATCAGCTTGACCGCTAACAACTGCTTCCCCTACTTTTTTACCAAAAATTGGGTAGTGTGTACGAGCATGATCGTAAGTACCAAAGTCAATGACTTCATGTCCTTTTGATTTCAAAAATTCTGAAACCGCCATTTTTTCATCTGTCACGATGTGGTCACATCCAATTGCAATTCTCATTTTTATCTTACCTTTCTTACTGTAATCTAATTAGCACATTTTGTTCAACATGTCGACACGAATCTGGTGACGACCACCGTCGTATTTACCGTTAACAAAACCTTTAGCAATATTTTTAGCCAATTCATCACCAACAAGTTGTGCACCCATAGTGATCATACGTGAGTTGTTGTGGCCACGAGTCATATAAGCTGAACGTTCATCTGAAACTTCTGCAGCAACCATTCCTTTGATTTTTGTTGCGACCATGAATGGACCAGCACCATAAGCATCAATCACGATACCAAGGTTTTGTTCTTCTTTGTTTACTTCTGCAGCAACAGCAAGAGTCACATCAACAAAGTCTTGACCTTCAGTTGTAACATCCACAACGTGGAAGTTTTCTTTTTCCAAGAAGTCTTTCACAACTTCTTTCAATCTCAAACCTGCAGCATCTGCACCGATAACAATAGACATATTGTTTACTCCTTTTTATTATTCTAGGCTAGTAAAGACTTTTATAGCTAGCAGTTTACCTACAAAAGACTTTCTAGCAGTTTATTGACAAATTTGATTGAATGAGATGAACACCACCTTATCCAAGTCCAGGAAACCAATTTCCTAAAAACAATCTTTCTCCTCGAAAGAAAACATAACAAGCGATTATTTGTTTGTTACAAACATCATTTGTTGTTTACAAACATAATATACTCCTATTTATAGAAAAAGTCAACAGTAAATGTTTGTTTTTGTGGTTTTTTATCTAAAATATTTCAATATCAAAGCCAATCTGATCTACTTGACCAGCTTCCAAGAGACGAACATTCTTCTTATCTTCTAGATGATCTCCTTCTTCAAGTGAAGTTGATAAGCCAGACCATGGTTCAAAGGCAATGAAAGGTCCCTTATTCAAAGTTGACCAAATGATGAGATTTGAGAACTCTTGGAAGTGTACTTTTAATCCCTTCTCATGCTTACGAGAACGAAGCGCAATTGTTCTGGATTGCAACTCATCCAAAGTCACTGCATCTGTGCTAAACAAATCATAGCTAAGGTCTAATTCTTTTTGCCCATCCAACCATAAACTTCTATCTTGGAAGTCTAACATTCCTGTTTCTGGGAAAGGACGGGGAACAGAGCAAGTCTCTTCTTTCTCAAACTCTAAATAGTAATCTTCATAAGTTTCGCCATCTAGTAGAGGGCAATTAAAGCCTGGATGTCCACCAATAAAGTATGGCAGGACCTTGCTGGTTTCTTTATTGAAGACTTTGTATTGAGTACGAACTGTCTTGCCAGTAACCTTATAAGTGATTTCAAGGCGGAAATGATAAGGATAGTTTTGATAAGTATTCTCATCATCTTCGATAGCAAAGGTTACGCTGTTTTCTGTTTGATCAACCAACTCAAATTCTTTTTTACGGACCAAACCATGGCGAGGAATGTTTCCTTTCGTCTCTGTTCCATCTGCATGACTGTAGAAGGCTGTATCTTCTCTTAAAGAGCCACAGATTGGAAAAAGTACTGGCGCTTGTCCACTCCAGTAAGTGGCATCTCCTTGCCACAAATACTCAATGCCTTCTCGGTCCTTGATTGACGACAAGGCGCCACCTAAGATTTTAAACTGGACCGTTAACTGGTCTGATTTGATTTCAATTACCATAATATTCTCCAACTATTTTTAGATTTTTATATAAAAAACTAGGTTGCCACTCCCAATGTAGGAAATTAACAACCTAGTTTTCACAATTTACATTTTATAGGAGCGAATTATTTAGCATTTGCTGCGTATTCTTCGTTACGTTTGATCATTTGTTTTCTATACCAAGCAAAGATACCTACATAGAATACAAGGAAGGCTGCTGCACCAAGGATTGCTTTGATATCACCTGTTGTAGCATTACCGATTGCCCAACCAAATAGTTTTTCAATTGGTCCTTCAAGAGTTGAGTGAGTAATCAATTGAGCACTATCTACACCTTTAGGAAAGGCACCTACACCTTTAGCAAGTTCTGTTGCAAATGGTGCGATAAGAGTACCAGAAAGAAGGAAGAGAGGCAACAAGAGTGTTCCGAAGATAATCATACGGAGCAATTTACCACGTGTAACAACCAAGAGAGCTGGGGTCACACCCATAGCGATGATACCTGCAAGAGGCAAGATACCATTACCGACGTTTGAAAGAAGAACAGCTTCTACTAGCATGATTGGAGCAAGTACGTTAGCACAAGCCCAGATTTCAGCACGACCAGCGATGAAAGGCCAGTCAAGACCGATGTTGAATTTACGTCCTTGAAGACGTTTAGTAGCAACGTTTGTAATACCTTGTGAAAGTGGTTCTACGGCTGCGATGAACCAAGATCCGATAAGTGAGAAGAGTTCCAAAGCTACACCGGCTGTTAAACCAAGAGACAACCAACCTTTAATAACTTCTTGCCAGTTTGCAGCATCTTTAAGTCCTTCAACAGGTTGTGGAGTCCCCATAAAACCAATAACAATACCAAGGATGAAACCGATAAAGAATTTAGATCCCCAGAAACCGATTTTTTTGTTCAATTTAGCAGCATCAAAGTCATATTTATCAAGACCTGGGAAGAATTTTTCAAAAATCTTATCCAAAACCATGATAACTGGGTTCATCATGTAGTTCATGTGTGTTGAAGTCATTGGTGATGAACTTGGTGCATTAAGAAGATCGTCGAATGTTGGTTTCATCAGGTCAGAGTTGATGATCTTCAAAATACCTACAAGGACAACTGCTGCAGTTGCGATGAAGAGTGAAACTCCTTGGCTAACTCCATTGTTATCTGCGTACCATTTAATCAAAAGACCAGTTATTGACAAGTGCCAGATATCGAAGATATCGACGTCAAGTGTATCCGTTTTCTTCATTGCAAGCATCACAACGTTGACAATCAACATTACTAGCAAGAAGTAAAGTGTCCAAGCAGAGCCCCAAGTGATGGTAGCAAGTGGTGCCCAACCAACGTCAGTGATGTTCAAATGGATACCAGTGTTTTCAACGAATTTTTTAAGTGATTCTGAGAAAGCTCCATTGAGCATACCGATGATAGCACCGATACCAGTAAGAGCGATGGCAAGTTTAATACCACCTTCAAGCGCTTTGGAGAATTTCACTCCAAAAAGTAGAGCCAATACTGTCAAAATGATCAGCATGATAATTGGTCCACCCATATCCAAGATAGGTTTGAACAGCTTATTGGCTAGTTCGATAATGACATCCATAATAGTTCCTCCCGTTTTTTTAGTTATATGAATGTTAACAAGATAAAGAATAAATTAGCTTAGTCCGTGTTCTTTGATAGCTGCTTCAATATTGTCAAATACTGGAGCGCTCATCGCTGGAATACGGAACAAGATTGGTCCAGCTTCAATTACTGGAATTCTTGGTTCAAAACCAAGGTCAGTTGCAGCGATTGGTGTAAAGATATCGTAGCCTTTCATAAGGTCTTCATTCACATCTTTTACCATAACTGCATCGCAGTGAACATCATAACCACGGTTTGAAAGTTCTTCTTCTAGAGCACTTTTAATTTGGTGACTTGAGTTAACACCTGCACCGCAGGCAGCGAGAATTTTAATCATTTGGATTTCCTCCGATTTTATTTTTTATAATGTACGATTTAAGCTGTTGCTTCAGAGATATAGGCATACAAGGCTTCTGGTTCAGAAATATTTGATAAATCTTCTAGATGACCATTCCCTGTAAAGAAGTCCATTAACTGAGCAAGAATGTTGGTTTGACTCGAACTTGAATTGTTAATGATAAAGAAGAGTAAAGATACTTCCACTTCCTTATCAGGAGCAATCATATTGTGAAAAGTTACTGGTTTTTCTAATCGAACAACCACCACTTTCTCGGCTAGATTATGAACAATATCTGTATGAGGAATCGCTACATTTGGCAAGTCCTTTCCCAGAAATTCCATATCTAAGCCAGTTGGAAATGACTTTTCACGCGTGATCAAGGCTTCACGATAAGTTGGAGTCACGATTTCTCGTTCTTCCAATAAGGTTGCTACCTGATCAAAGAGTTGTTCTTGATTATCCGCTTCTAAGCAAAACACGAGGTCTTTGTCAAAGAAATGATCTAATCCCATAACAGTTTCCCTTCTTTCAATTAACTTTTACGTTATAAGTATAACACTATATGAAATCGTTGTCAATACTTTTTGTTTTATTTTGTTTCTTTTTTGTTGATTGTGTTTTTTTAATTAATTACAATCATTATCAAACAATCTTTTTAAATTCTATTTTCGTGCATTTCAAACAAAAAAAGACCAAAATGGGTCTTTCTGTTACTAATTCCTAATGTTATTTAGTTAATGGAAGATAAAATTTCTTCTAATTTTTGATAATCCTTGACACTATCAATTTCATAGATGCTATTTCCTTCTAATTCTTCGACATACACATCTAATTCTTTGATATTATCTTTAACCATGTTGTCCCAATAGAGATCAACAAATTCACCACTTGCGTATGCTTTGTCAATAAAACCAACAATCTTTTCAGCAGTTGGAGCATCCCAGAATGAAACCCCGCTCAAAATACGGCCAGCCTTGCTATCAACGATGATGTCTTGAACTTTATAGTCATCACCATAAACCAAGAACCATTCATTCTCACAGTCTTCACGATAAACACTGAAATAGGTTGAACGTTTAAGATCGTTTCTAAACATATTTTTAAAAAGATAATTATCTGCATCAATGACATAGCTATTTGCCAAGTCTTCTTTTACGAGGTAAAGTGAGTAAAAGTTATTGTAATCAGCATACTTGTCGTTAAAGACTAAACGAACACCATATTTTTCTTTTAGGTAGTCAAATTGTTCTTTGAGGTAGCCAACAACGATAATAATCTCATCGATTCCTCTCTCTTTCAAAAACTCGATTTGGTATTCTACCAAGGGTTTTTGGTTGACTTTAACCAAGGCTTTGGGGGTATTTTCAGTCATAGGACGCAGGCGAGTTCCCAACCCCGCTGCCAAGATAATTGCTTTCACGCTATTCTCCTTTATTCTTTAATAATAATATAAACACCAGCCATGACAACAAGCGATGTAATAATGGTCACCATATCGAGTGGTGTTCCTAAAAGCATTGCTGAGAACAATACTGTCCAAACGACATAGCTTACGTTCAAACCAGTTGCTTTTGCTGGCTGCAGACGATTGATAGCAATATAGTAAGCTAAGTAAGAAATCATATTACATGCTGCAAAGACTAACATCAAACCGAGTAATTGTCCATCTGCTACTTCTGCAAATGAATGATGAGAAAAGAGGACAATGACAAGGTATGACAAGAATGAGGTTGCTTGACGGATTAATAGTGCTTCAATTTCACTTAATTCACTTTCCATGGCGTAGGAACTAAGAACACTCTCACTTCCCCAAGCGATGGCACAAACTAATGCACAAAGAATTCCGATATAAAAAGAATTAACCTGCTCAACTTTGTAAGTCTGGGCAATAATACCAGCGATAATCAACAAAATACCAAACACAGTATTCTTAGATACCTTGTGTTTCAAAATGAAAAATGCTAGTAAAACAGAAACTGCTGGATAGATAGCTGATACTGAAGATGCAAGAGAACTACCGATATACTTAACCGCATAAAGATTGGCCTGCATGCCAATGGGACCAGCTAGCAAGGCTCCGATAATAACACTGACATTTCGAATATTTAGAAAAATCGAGAGTCGAACTTTTCCTTCTTTTACCAAAAGAAAAGCTAACAAGATAAAGATACTCAAGAAATCATGAGCAGCCGCCACCACAAAGGGGGAAAGATTGGTAAAAATTGAAAAGATATAAGAACTAATTGTCAGACCTAGTCCCCAGAAGATACCCGAGAGCAGACCGAAAGAGACACCATTTTTATTCTTCATCCAAACCTCCATAATAGGTCAAACCATCAACAGCTCTTTGGTAGCGACTCACACCATAATCTCCAAAATCGGCCCCTTGAGCTTCTTTATACACTGTCCACAAACTCCAGATGGTATCTTGTAAGATTTTATAGATTCGAATCTTCTCGCGAGATACAGGTGTTTTGTCACTCTCATAGTAGGAAAGGAAGTTTTCTTCTTCCTGATTTGTAAATTCAGACTCCAAAAAGAGAGCTGCCAAATCCCACATCGGGTCATTCATAGAAGAGTATTCCCAGTCAATCAAATACATACGTCCTTGGGGTGACTCGATAAAGTTTTCTGGAACTAAATCGATATGACAAGACTTTCTGTCAACACCCAAATCAGCCAACCTTTTCTCGAGCGAAAAGACTTCTTTTCTCACAGCTTCATAGTTGGCGTAAGGGATATTTCCCTCAATCAAGGATTCGTATTTTTTGATTTCTTCAAACGGAGCAAATTCCCCTCTTAGTTCTTTACCAGATCCATGAATGGTTTGTAGAATCGGGGCAATCTTTTCAAACTTGGTCTTGATTGAAGTGGAATCAAGCGTTGTGGCAGAATCAATGTACTCATTTACCTTGATTCCTGACTCAATATCAAAAAGATAATTCTTGACATCAAGATTCAAATCTTTCAACAATTCAAGATTATATTTTTCATCTTGACGATTGATGAGCTTTTCAGTCCCTTTTCCGAAAAATTTAACGATATAAGGTTTGGAGGTTGTTTTAACCAAGTAGTTTTGGTTGGTCATGCCACCCAGTTGTTCAACACTGAGGACTTCCTCTTCTTCAGATAGCAAAGAAGAAATTTTTTCTCTGATGAGTTTCTCCACAATTAACCTCCATCTTCTACACTTCCCACTTAAATACTGTTTTAAAAGCAGTATTTAGGTCGGTGGCAAAGACACGGTGAATGTCCTTGATTTCTCTCACTGGTTCTTCAATATAAAGAATATTTTTCAAACGATTCGCAAACTTCTTGACTTCCATCATCTGGATGGCCTTCTCAAAATCAATGCGTCCTGAGCGAGATGAACCAACCAAGAGCAAGCCTTTTTCTAAGGCATCTCGTGTATTGATATTGACCTTGTATTCGCTGACTCCCATCATGAGGATCGTTCCTTGTGGGCGAATATAACGGATCAAGTCATTGATAGCTGGACCCGTACCATCACCACCGCAACACTCAAATCCATGATCAAAGGTCAAATCCTCTGGGATATTGTCTGTGATATAGCATTCTTTTGCAAAAGAGAAGAGCTCCAGTTTTTCCCAATGGCGACCAATCACGATAATCTCTGCTTCTGGTAAGGTGTAATTGATAATATTGGCAACCACAAAGGCCAAGCTACCGTCTCCGATAACAGCTATGCGCTCTCGCTTGCTATGAGCGAGATTCAAGAAACGATCCATGGCATGCATACCTACACTCATAAACTCGGTAATGGCAGCAACTGTGTCCTCAATGTCATTATAAGACACAACACGATCTTTGGGAAGAGAAACAAACTCTCTCATAAACCCATCATAACCACTAGATAGGAAGTAGGTCCCTGTCATGTAGTTCTCGTAGAACTCCTTGTCACTCTGCATAGGCGGTTGATTTGGAATCATGACGACCTTTTGGCCGACTTCGTAAGTCCCAGTTGGATCAGAAATAACAGTTCCACAAGACTCGTGAATCATAGCCATAGGAAGCTTTTTAGCCAATATCTTTGGATCACGTTTTCCTTGATAGTAACGTTGGTCTGCATGACAAACCGCCATATAATTTGGACGGATAAGGATATGATTCTCCTGATCAATGTCCTCTTCTTGGTATTTTACATTGATAAACTTTGGTTTAGTCAGTTGATAAATTTGATTAATCATAGCCTTAGTCTTTCTCAATCATGCTTTTCGCGATTTTCAAGTCTGTTACAGTTGTGATTTTAAGGTTTGAATATTCCCCTTTAGCTAGGGCAACATCCCTCCCTTTGATGACAAAAATCTTACATGCATCGGTCAGAATTTCCTTTTCTTGATCAGATAAGGAACCATACAGATCCATGAAATCCTTGCAGCGGAAGGTCTGAGGTGTTTGACCTTGATAGAGGTGAGCACGATTTGGAATATCAGTGATAAACTGACCATTTGTACTTTCAACAATGGTATCAACCGCTTCTACTACTGTGTCAACTGCATCATGATCTTGAGCGAGCTTGATATTGTCCTGAATCATACGGAGTGTGATAAATGGACGAACAGAGTCATGCGTAATCACGATATCTTCTGGAGTAATTGGACGGTAGGCATCAATGGCTTCAATAATCTTCTCAATACTGCTATTACGATCAGCGCCACCTTTGGTAATGATGATGCGCTCCTTGTGAAGAGAAAGATACTTGTCAACCAGGTCCTCAGCGTGTGAAACCCAATCTCCATGAACTCCAACTACAATTTTTTCAATGCCTGGCTCCAAGACAAATTTTTCGATTGTGTGGATCAAAATAGGACGATCACCCAATTCTAAGAATTGCTTTGGTAAATTGCTGATTCCCATGCGTGTGCCAGTTCCTCCGGCTAGGATTCCTGCATAGATCATATATATTCTCCTTTAGTTTATTCTAAAAAACTCATTACCATCTATTATATCACAATCTGCCTCCATCATGAAGAAAAGACAGAAAACTATCTATCTAAATTTGAGAAATAAAATTAGATTTCCCTCTATATTTTTTACTTAACATTCGGTTAATATAGAGTCCTTTAGAGTATAATACAAACCTTAAAGAAAACTTAAAATTATTTTTAAGAATACAATAAAAAGCTAGGAAACTGCTCACCTAGGCCTAGACAGCTACAGTTCCTAACTTTCTTGTTTTTATTTATAATTATGGAATAGATTACTTTTCCTGATCTTGGTCACCAATTCCTTTAACTGCCTTTTTAAATTCAGACAGCATTTTACCGATTGATTCACCAAGTTCTGGTAAACGTTTTGGTCCAAAAATTAAGAGTGCACCTAGAACGATGATAATCAATCCTGGAGCACCGATATCACGTAAGATTCCCATTCTTTTCTCCTTTCATTTTTTTCTTTACAATACTCTTGCTAATTGCAATACTAAGCTCATAGAGCGAGATTAAAGGAATTGTCATGGCTAGATCGCTAATAAAATCAGCTGGTGTCAAAATAACAGCGAGTACCAATAAAAAAAAGTAGGCATAACGTCTATAGGTAACTAAGAGCCCTGGTCCAATCAAGCCGATCGACGTTAAAAAAGCGATGATGACTGGCAATTCAAAGATGAACGCCAAAGGGATAGTTGTTTGAAAAACAAAGTCTAAGTAGTTCTGCGCTGTTAATTGAGTTTCAAATAATCCTTCCCCAAGTCCTAAAAGCACTTGAAGTAAGGCAGGCGTTACAAAGTAGAATCCAAAGGCTAGTCCAAGTAGAAAGCAAATAAAACTAGCTGGAATATAGGCAAAGATTGCTCTTGCTTCTTCTAATTTCAAGCCTGGTTTGATAAAACTCTAAATCTGATAAATTGTAAAAGGTAGCGTAATAGTAAAGGACATTAGGCTCGCTAAGCGAAAATAAATCCACAAAATATCATTTGGACCTAATACAATCAACTTTTGATTAAAGGACTGAGTTAGAAAATAGTATAGCTGATCTGCAAACAATAAAGCTCCACAGAAGACTATAAAAAAGCAGGCTATAACAACAATGAATCTCTTTCTAAATTCTACCAGATGTTCAATAATTGTCAATTCTTTTGTATCCATCTACTTTTCACCCTGTCTCAATGTGACAACCAAAACAATTATCAGAAAGACTAGCTGACTTCCTAAACCTTCCCAACTTGGATAGATACCCAATAGGTCGATAGTTGGAAAACTTGATAGCAGGTGATTGGGTGCCATATTTGTCAGCTGCAGAGCATGCACACTAACTCCAAGCATCTTGAAGGCAAGAGCATAAATCATCCACGTCAATAGGAAGAAGACCTTATGAGGTAGGAAGAATTGACTCGCCTTGTTCATCAGAAATGCAATAATCAGCAAGACTAACAAAGCTAGAGAAATACCTAGGATAAACTCAAAACGAGATATTCTCGGTAAAATACCTACGTAAAATAGAATGGTCTCTGCCCCTTCACGGAAAACAGCTAGAAAACTAAGAGCAAACATGGAAATGAATGAACCTGTCTTGGTCACAGTTTTCATTTGATTATCCATAAAATCATTCCATTTTTTGACCGAGGATTTACTGTGAAGCCAGATACCAATCAAAATCATCATAACGACTGCGAAAATACCAACAGCTCCTTCGATGATTTCTCGATTGGCCCCTGATGTTACTGCAGGAAAGGCAATTTGTAGTATAAATGCAATCACTAGACTCGCAGCTATTCCTGATAGTGCTCCACCATATACCCACTTGAGTCCTTTACGCACCTTGGCTGCTTTTAGTGTTGTGACCAAGGCCATAACGATTAAGAGGGCCTCTACTCCTTCACGTAAGAGAATGAGCATGGCATCAAAAGCGTTGTAGCTTGAGCTAGTGTCAATTTGAGATAAATCAGCAATCAGTTTTTCTAATTTTTCTTGATATTCCTTCTCACTACCCTTGACCATAATTACAGGACTTTCGCTTTCGACTCGGGTGTAGAGGGAAGGATTGGTCGTACTAACAGAACCTTCAACAATCGGCCATATAGTAATAAACTCTTTCATGGTAGCCGTCCCTGCCGTCTGATCTCCAGATTTAAATTGTTCCAAGGCTTTTTTGAGAAGCTCAATGCCATCTTTAAGACTTAGATTGGAGGAACTTGTCGCCACTTCTTTGCCAGCTACGAAATTATCAATGGCAGTTTTTAAGTCATTAAAAGAAGACTGGATAGCATCATAATCTGTCGGCTCCATTTCAATACTACTGCGTAAGAAAGAGATAGCAGTTTCTACTTGACCGTAATGAGTTGTACTGTTGTCGCGGACGACACTTTCATTGATGGTCCAAGTGGAATTCATCTTTTTATAGGCTTCTCGAATTTGCTCTATGTCTTTGGAAGAAATTGCCTTATCCAAAGTCTCAAAACGTGGTCTTAAGCGACTGACAAGCTTTTCCTTCTCCGCATTCAGATCTATTGGATGTTGTTCTTTTTCAAAAGCTAGAAGAGCAGAAGAGATTTGTGTCAGATTTTCTTCACTAATCTCCCCTGACAGAGCAAGTTTCTCCTTGACAACCTTTCCAGTATCCGAATCAGCATGTTCTACTTTTTCAAAATCCGTCGCCATTTCTCTAACTAGGGCCTTGGCTTCTGCCTGATTTCCATTTTTTACAGCCTGAGAGGCATCGGTAATCTTTACAAAATAGGAACTCAGACTTTCCTTCGCACCGACAGGAGACATAGCTAACAAGAGAAAAGACAAAGTAACAAAACAAATACTAGTCTTCCAATAATTTCTGACCAATATAGCCTCCTTTCTCTACTCCACCAAAGCAGGCAAAAAGACCGCTACCGATGTGGGTTACATACTCATTCATCTTGTCTGTAGCTCCGAGGTTGGTTTGAACCTTGACAAAATGATCTGGATCCTTTTGGAAAGAGATAAAGAGTAAACCTGTGTCAAATTGTCCAGTCTTATCATCAATTCCATCCGAGTATGAATAAGATCGTCGTAAGAGTGGCTTCTCTACCTCTTTGGCTAATCGAACATGCGAATCATCTGGTAAAAGACTCAAATCTACTTCATCAAACTCATTCTTCTTCCCAAAAGGGGCGCCACTTTCCTTATAACGACCAAAGGTATTTTCTTGCTCTTCAAGATTGGTTCGATCCCAGGTATCGAGAAACATCTGGATGCGGCGAACAGCCATATAGGAGCCATTTCCCATCCAATCCTTGCTGTCGGTCCAGACAACACGATCAAAATCCTTTTCTTTGGTCACATTGGCTGTTCCATCTTTGAAACCAAAAAGGTTGCGTGGTGTCTCCATACGATCCCCAATAGCAGCAAATCCAGATTGGCTCCAACGGAGGGTAACTGCATTTCTCCCTTTACGAATGAGGTTGCGAATAGCATGAAAAGCAACTTGCTCGTCATCTGCACAGGCTTGGATAACAATATCTCCCCCAGTATATTTTTCACGCAGTTGCTCCTTTGGAAAGGGTGGAAAATCCCTAAAAAGTTGAGGACGCTTGTGCTCCAAATTCATCTTTTTTAGGAAACTAGCAGACACACCAAAAGTCAGCGTTAAACGATGAGGATTTAGCCCCACGGTTTCTCCAGTGTCACTAGGTGGCAAGAGAGCATTCTGACCATCTTTTTTAACCAATTCTCCTTCTACCAACTTGCTACTATAATCTGTCCAATCCTTAAACAGCTAAATAATCTTATCTTTATCTGTCGTATGCAAATCTAGGACAACAAAATAGATATTCCTCTGCATAGGGGTCGTGATACCCGCTTGGTGTTTCCCATAAAAGTCAATTTTTTCATTACCGTACGAGATTTTTTCCTGTTTGTCTAGCTTAGGTGCTAAAAAAGCGGAGGCACCAGAGAGACCAAGTGCTAGACCAGCACCTCCAATACCCGCTTTTTTTAGAAATTCTCGACGGTCCATTTTTTTCTCAAAAAAATTTTCGTCTTTATTAGTCATACTGCCTATTCTCCATCAAGAAATTTGCCCATTTGTGATAGAGGTTCACCAAGTTTCGTCACGGCTTCAGCCAATTCTTTAGTGTCTTCTTTTGTTAAGTCTGTATAGAGTTTGTAGTGTTCCTTGTCTGTCATATGTTTGTCCAACAAGCTATTAACAGATTTGAAATCAGCTTCTAATTCTTTAACTAGGTCAGCATCTGATTTTTCTAGTAAAGGTTTAAAGAGTTGGAATATCTTTTCAGCTCCCTCGATATTAGCGCGGAAGTCGTACAAATCTGTATGAGAGTAGATTTCCTCTTCACCCGTAATCTTGCTTGTCGCCACTTCATTGAGCAAGTCAACTGCCCCTGTCAACATAATCTTGTGATCTACTTCAACAGTTGCTACCTTAGCCTTCAACTCTTTGATATCGTTGACAAGCTGATCTCCATAACTTTCGGTTCCCTTAGTTGTGTTTTCTTCCCAAAGGATACGCTCGATACGGTGGAAACCTGACCAACCTTCCTCGGTATTATTTTCATCCACATAGTCTGCTAGACGAAAGTCAATCTTAACATCAGATTCACCAAAACTCTCAGCGATTGGTTCTGAACGTTCATAAGTCATACGAACAAGTGGATAAGCTTTCTTGGCTTCCTCCAATTTTCCGTCTTTTAAAAGCTGGACAAAGCCTTCTGTATCCGTTAAGAGTTTGTCAATTTGTCCTTGAACAAAAGTCTTATAATCTGCGGTTGCCTTATCAAGCAATTTTTGTTTGTCATCTGATAAAGCTTGTCACCTTAGAGGAATCACTTGTCTCGGTTGATTTTTCAAAACGGACTGCACATGCTGTCAATAGCAAAGCAGAAGATAAAAGGACAACACCTAGTTTTTTCATTATTTACTCCTATTGATTCAGGAAGCCTGAATTTATTTTACGTTCCATTATAACATCCTTTCCTTAGTTTTTTAACAAATTGTCAGAAAATTTAATATTTGAGAATTTGAAGTAGCATTTTCTGGTAAAATTAGAAAGGGCTTAAAAATTAGAATCGTAGAACTTTTTTCAGATAGTTTAAAAAGATTGTTTTCCCCTCCTCTTTTCTCTATAATGGAAAGAAAGGAGATGACTATGACAGAATTGAAACATGAAATTGATGCAAACTTTGCAGGACGACTCAATATCCTGCGCGCTGGTGTTCTCGGTGCCAATGATGGGATTATTTCCATTGCTGGAGTCGTTATCGGTGTTGCTAGTGCGACGAACAATATCTGGATTATCTTTTTATCAGGATTGGCGGCTATCCTCGCTGGTGCTTTTTCTATGGCAGGTGGCGAATATGTCTCTGTATCCACTCAGAAAGACACGGAAGAAGCCGCTGTCGCTAGAGAGCAATTACTCTTGGATAAAGACATTGAATCTGCAAAACAATCTCTCTATGCTGCTTACCTTCAAAATGGTGAGTGTGAAACGTCCGCCCAACTCTTGACCAACAAAGCCTTTTTGAAAAATCCACTCAAAGCCTTGGTCGAGGAAAAGTACGGAATCGAATACGAAGAGTTTACCAATCCTTGGCATGCTGCCATTTCTAGCTTTATCGCCTTTGTACTGGGAAGTCTTCCTCCTATGCTTTCGATCACTGTCTTTCCAAGTGACTATCGCATTCCTGCTACTGTTTTTATCGTGGCCCTTTCCCTTCTCGTCACTGGCTATACCAGTGCTAAATTAGGAAAAGCTCCTACGAAAACTGCTATGATCCGTAACCTCTGTATCGGACTTCTCACCATGGGAGTAACCTTCCTCTTAGGACAACTCTTTAGTATCTAAGATAAAAGAAATACCTCGATGAATTTCGAGGTATCTTTTTTACATTTGTACAATCTTGCGATAGCTTCTTGAAGTAATCATAAAAATCAAAACGTAGACGATGAGGAAGATCGCACAAATGGAAAGTGTAACGGTCAACATCATGGTCGCATCGAGCACGCCAATGACTTTTAGGATGAGGCTAAGCATGTGATAGGCAAAGGCAAGGTGTAGGAAGGCAAATAGCAATGGAAGGAAGAAGACAGTTAGGACCTGTTTGTTGATAGTTTGCTTGATTTGCTTTTGATCGAGACCGACTTTTTGCAAAATGATGAAGCGTTCACGGTCTTCATAGCCTTCAGAGATTTGTTTGTAGTAGATAACGAGAACAGTTCCCACCATAAAGATGATAGAGAGGAAAATACCGATAAAGAAAACTCCACCAAAGAGAGCACTCACCTGCGCACTGCTATCAGCCAGATTACTTCCGTAAACATAGCTTCCTTCTTTGTTTAATTCTCTATTAAAGTTGTTGACGAATTTTGAATAGTCATCTGCAATTTTAAGCTGCTCGTCCTCGCTAGCCGTTACATTCATACCACCATAGTATTGATTAAAGATAGAAGAATTAGGATGTTGGTCAAGAAAGGCTTGTAGGTCAGGAACAACCAGATAGCTATAATCCGAAGTTAGAATATTGTACTGATTTGGGACATGTTCAAGAATAAAATCTTTTTTGATTTCTTCCTTGATTGTGTAGGTCTGGTCATTCAGAGTCAGTTCTTTTTGTCCTTGAAGTTCTTTGTTTTTAGTAAACAAGCCGACTTCCTTACCTGAAAGTGCAAGTTTTTGCCCCGTCATATTCTCATAGTCTTTTTGGTCAAAGACCATAAAAATAGTTTTCGGTTGAACACGATTTTGACCTTTCTCAAAAATTGTCAATTTCGTACCTTCTTGATTTGCCACACCAAAGTTACTGTATGTAAGGACTTCTTTCTTTGTTACAGTTAATCCCTTATCGCTAGCATACTGGCTCAAGAGTTTTTCGATATCTTCTTTTTCAACATTCTGCCCTGTAATCCCAAAATCATGCGGATTCATGACTTTCTTGAAAGTCTCTGAAGCCTTGAAGACGCTCGTTGTAGCAGACATAGTAACCAAGACCATGGTTGAGAGAATAGCAATCGTCGCCAGACCAACCGCATTTTTCTTCATGCGGAAAATGAGATTGGATACGGAAATCATGTTATTAGGTTGGTAATAGTAACGCTTATTTTTCTTCAATATTTGTAGGAAAACTGTGATTCCTGCATTAAACAAGAGATAGGTACCAAAGATTACCAACAAAACTGCTACGAAGAAAATTAGAACAGCAGAAAGTGGGTTTTCGACTGTTATTGCTAGGTAGTAACCAGCTGCTAGACTGATTAGACCTAGAATGGTTTGAAAACCTAAGAATCGTCCTTTTTTCTCACCACTGGCTTTTTCACGAGAGAGCTGAAGGGCATTCATGCGTGCGATGCGAAAGGCATTGATAAAAATCAGACCTAGGAAGATAGCTCCAAAAACGATGAGAACTAGGATAAAGACAATTGGTTGGAAGGTTGAAACGAGCTCCACTTTCATTTTCATCAGCTTCAGAAGAAGGGCAAAGATTAGCTTATCAAAGAGGGCTCCTAGGCCGAGACCAGCTGTCAAGGTTAAGGAACCAAATATAAGAAGCTCCTTAAAAACCATACTGATCAAATGGCGCTTTTCAAGCCCCAGCATACCATATACACCTAGCTCCTTGGAGCGGTTCTTCATGACAAAACTATTGGCATAAAGGACAATAATCCCTGAAGCGATAGTAACAACCACCATACCAAGAGCAAGCGTCATAGAGATAGTTTCTCCCCCTCGGATATTGCCTATGTTAGGATTAAGTGACAGTGAGTAAAAGAGATAGGTGATGGTCACTGCTAAGAGAACAGCAAGGGCAAAGGGATAGTAGAGTTTGCGGTTTTTGATTAAGTTCGAAACCGCTAACTTATTGGTTAATCGGAACATACTAATTCACCTCGCTTGCCATAACAGTCAAAGTATCAGAGATTTCTTGGAACATCTGACGCTCAGTTTTGTCTCCACGGTAGATTTGGTTGTAGAGGATGCCATCTTTGATAAAGAGAACCCGCTTGGCCCTGCTGGCTGCCGCCGTTGAGTGAGTTACCATAAGAATAGTTTGGCCGCGTTCATTGATTTCATCAAAAACATCTAGAAGAGCTGCAGATGACTTGGAGTCAAGTGCCCCAGTTGGCTCATCCGCAAGGAGAATTTCAGGTTCTGTGATGATGGCGCGTGCTACTGCTACCCTCTGTTTTTGCCCACCAGAGATCTCGTAAGGGTACTTCTCTTGCAATTGGTTGATGCCCAAATTTTCAGCGGTTACTACCAATTTTTTCATCATCTCCGTGATAGGTTTTCGAGATAGAACTAACGGAAGCAAGATATTGTCCTTAACAGACAAGGTATCTAGCAAGTTAAAGTCTTGGAAGACAAATCCCAACTTCTCACGACGAAAGCTAGAAGCCTGTGAGTTTTTAATAGTGGCTGTGTCTGTTCCGTTTAGGTAAACCTGCCCACGAGTTGGTTTATCCAGCATAGCTAGGATGTTGAGCAGGGTTGATTTTCCTGAACCAGACTCACCCATGATGGCAACGTAGTCACCCTTTTCCACGGTAAAGTGAATATCCTTGAGGGCCTCTACTTGATTGCCTTGAAAACGAGTTTTGTAGATTTTTTGAACGTGTTTTACATCTAAAAGTGTCATTGTTATCTCCTTCTTAATATCCCATCAATTGAAACTGTGCTTGCATCATTGCGCATCCTAGTTGAACACGCTCGATATCTTTTTGACTTGGTTTTCTTGTTTTCTTTTGTAAGATTCTTTTCATGGTTTTGCTCCTTTGTTCTTTATGAGTCTAGTTTATCGCAAAAAAAGGCGGCCTGCCATAACCTAACCTTACAAAAGAGACTTTAATCTTACATTTTTGTAAGATTGAAGAATATCAAGCAATTTCGCTATCAATATTTTACCATAAAAGAAAGGCAAGAAGAAAACCCTTGCGGATGCAAGGGTTAAAAATCACTATTCAGTCTGCATAAATCAGTAAGAAATGTTGCTACAATTTGATGATGTATTCTTTCAATTAATTATATTTCNATATAAGCAGAACAGCTTTCTTCTAAAGAAAAATCGTCTTTTATTAACAAGGTTAACTCTTTTGATGATACACTCTCACTTTTATCTATTCGAACAGCTTGATTCATTATTAAATCTTCATAAAGATTTCGAACGAAACGGCCGTTAGAAAAATTGGTGAGATTACTTTCTAACTTATCATTAAAATAATTTAATAATATTTCTTTTAGCTTGTCCTCAATCTGGTAGTCGTCTTTTCTTGCTAAAGTTTCAAGAATATCTAACAATTCCGTAGAAGAATAATTTTCAAAATTAATAAAATAATTAAAGCGAGATTTCAAACCAGGATTTGATTCAAAAAAATGATTCATTGGATCAGTATATCCTGCAACAATAACAATTAGATTATCTCTTGAATCCTCTAAAGCCTTTGTCAATTCTGTTAAACATTCTCGTCCATATGAATCCGTATTGTCATTTTCTGTAATACTATAAGCTTCATCTATGAATAAAACGCCACCTTTTGCTTTTTCAATGACACTTTTTACTTTTAAAGCAGTTTGACCTTGATAACCAGCGATTAAATCTGTTCTGGAAACTTCGGTAAAATGCCCCTTTGAAAGAAGGCCTAATTGATAATACATCCGACCTACAATTCTGGCCACTGTCGTCTTTCCAGTACCAGGATTCCCCATAAACGCCATATGTAAAGTTCTCTTTGGTACTTTTAGCCCAGACTCTTTTCTTTTAAACTGAACCTTTTGATATATAACTAACCTCGAAACTTCCTCTTTAACTTTTTGTAAACCAACTAATTGATTTAATTCCTTCATCAATTCATCCAAAGAAGAGTTGTTACGTTTTCCTAACTCCTTCCCTAGTATTTCAAAAAGATAAGAGTAACCTAAATAACAAGCTAAATTATCAGATAATTCTTTTAGCGTTTGACTTATCTTGCTTATTTTATTCTCTTTTTGAAATAAATATATAGATTTATATAAATCTGCTACTTTATTTGTGTCTGAATGATCAATTATAATCTCATTTACTTTTGTGAGAAAAGTCGACTCATTACCCAGTTGTCGATCCAATTTTTTGGCGCTCTCAATTAGCTTGTCACGAGATACAGTCATAATTTACCTCAAAAACATAAACACTAAAGTGATTATTAACATTCCAATAGATATTCCTGATACAATAAAGAGTGTAAGAAGACGATTTGAAATAAATTGAATTTGTTGTTTACTTTCTTTCAACTCTCTTCTGAGTTCTTCAATTTCAGAAGTATGCGAGACAGGCTCCAAAGGAAGCTGACTAACAGTACCCTCTAAGTTGACAATTCTATCATCTAGTGTAGAAAGTCGTTCCTCATGTTCAACGATAGAATTTTTACTTTTTTCTTCGTTAAATTTCTCTTTAAACTGCTTAAGAGCTTCTAAAGTTAATTTTTGTTTCTCTATGGTTTTATCAATACGAGCCTGCTCTTTCAGAATTTTTTTGTTGTTATGTTCGATGGCAGCTACAGAAGAAAGAATAGCTTGAATATAATCTTTATCCAACGCTTCTAAAGCTTTATAAACTTGACCAAATTCTTCAATAAGTGTTTGTTGATTATCATAAAATTTTGAAATGTAATTTTGAGTTTGTTCAACTAACGTATTAAACTCGTTTCCCGTCACTCCATGTTCAGCAAACTCAAAACCGAAGAAATCATCGTGAGTTCTAACTTTATCAAAATACAGTTCATCTTGACTTTGTTCAGCAAACTCTTTCAGATGCTCTTTCGCTTCATCGAAATCGTGTTTGCTAATGTTTATTTCAATTGTTTCTTGTTCTTGCTCAAATACTTCTTGTTCCATATTTATCTCCCTAATCTAATAATTCTTGTAATAATGCATCAATCTCATCAAAGTCACTTTTATCGTCTCTTGTAGATTCTGCAAAAATATCTGATAGCTTTTCTTTCATTATTGAAGCAGCCATATCGTGTCTTTCCTTAATAGTATTGATAACAGAATCTTTTTCTACTTGAAGCCTCATGCTCTTTACATCTAGTAATTGATCTTTGATTACTAACATTTCATTATTTTGATCAATTTTCTTAGAACTTAATTCAGTAATCTGTTTATTGACAATTTGCTGATCAATCATTTTTAATACAAAAGCGCCAATAATTCCAGATAAGGTCGCTCCCATAAAAGTTCCAATAACACTGCCGATTGTTCCTAAAAGTGGTATAGAAATAGCCAAAACTGGAAAACTAGCTGTTAGGGATGCTCCTAATGCTTCCCCAACTACAATTGCCCCAGTAGCCGATAAACCAGTAACAACAATTTTACCGATCTCTAGCATCATTATCTGAACACTTTTTTCTTTGTTATCTGGATTGTTTAGATAATCAATCGCTTCTTTTAAGGACTTCCAACCTTGGTGTATAAATGTCCATGCTTTTAGAAAAGTGTTAATTACAGGTCCAACTATCGCAGAAGCTATCATCGTAACCACTGATTTCCCAACGTTTAATAAGTGATTTGATAAGTTGTTTACAAATGAAATGATGGCCTCTTTTACCTTTTCAATAAAAGTTGATAAATTTCTTTCTGTATCTTTAAGCCAAGAGATAAATTTTGAAATTAACTCTCGCAAAAATTCTGATAGTAACTGTAAAAGCGCTGCTTTCAAAGCTTTTCCTGAAACTTTTAAAGCCTCGTCACGGCGTGATTTTTTACCAGTTTTTATAGCTCGCTTCTCAGCTTCGTCTCTTACTCGATCGTATTCAGCGCGTGCCTCTTTATCTTTCTCTCTTAACTGTCTCTCTTCTTTTGAACTAATATTATGGACTTCTTTAGCATATTGTCCCTTAGAATTTGGATTATCTAATAATTCAGTTGTAGATTGATCACCCTTCGCTTGATTAATTTCACTCCTTATTTCGTTAAGATTAGCTTTGCTATTTGCGAAAGCATATTGTTGTTCTTTATCCATAAAGGCATTGGCTTTTGGATCACGTATAATCTCTCCAGCAGAGACTGTGTGATCCATTTGAGTTCCTTTTTCTTTTGAACCTCTTGGTCTATTTTCATCTAAAAATTTTCTCGCATCTTTTTTTATGGTATTCACCATTTTACCTGAACGAGTTGTATGTGTTCGAATATTTCCGAATTCATCTCTCTCAAATTTTTCTTGCCATTCATTATATCTCTTCTCATAGATACTTCTATCTGCATTATGAGTAATAAAGTTGCCTTTTTCAAAATTTTCAGCTGTTTGAATATGTGCTTCTTTTCGTAAATCTAGGGTTTGGCCTTTGTTCTCTTTAATAAACTCTTCACCAATTTGGGCAGCAAGTTGAAGTTGTACTTGTTCCCAAACTATATTTTCAATAGATTCTTGAAGGTATTCATTATTTTGTAATTTTTCTCTATCTATATCAAGTTGCTCTATGTGTTCAACAACATCCTTAAGGTTATTTTCTAAAGAATTTTCTATTTCAAGTAACTGTTCATAGTCAAAGTCAATTTCAGAACTTTGTAATTCAAACGTTTTATTTTCGTTAGCCATATTAATCTCTCTAAATTATTGTATTCACTGATTTATTATACCATTTCAGAATTTGATTTGACAAGTTTAAAAAAACTTCGTCCTCTTGGACGAAGTTCATGCTTCTACCATACTCACCAAAACCAGCCATCATTGTCTTCAATGGCTTGGGCTTCCTTGCGTTTGCGTGGTCCGGTTCCGTACATTTCGGCTTCAATCTCTTCCTTAGTTGGCAGGATAGAGGCGAGGATGATGTAAATAATCACACCAATCCCAAAATTTGATATAGTAAAAATGGCGAAGAGAAAGCGGACTAGGGTTACATCAAGTTTCCACTTGTCTGATAGGCCAGCCAAAACTCCTGACACCATGCGATTTCGTCTCATTTTATAAAATTTTGTATTCATGATTTGTTCCTCTTTCGGTATTCTTACAAGTAGTATAGCATAAAACGGGAACAAGAACATCAGTCCTTAGGCCGATTTAAGATAACGAGTTTACCTCGGCAGACGCCACAGCGATAACGTTTCGTGTCAATCTTTCTCTTGCGTTGATAGATTTGCTGGCAAGATTGGCACTGATAGACTAGGTAACTATCTTGACTTTTCAAAGGTGGTGCAAAGCGTAGTCCATCCACTTCTTTCAAAAGTTCCTTGAAATCTCGGTCCTTATGGCGATACCCCTTTTTCTGAAAATAAAGGTGATAGTGACAAAGTTCATGGCGCACGATTTTGCGAAAGACTTCCAAACCTAGTTCATTATAAATCTTGGGATTAAAATCCAAATGCCCATCCTTAGGGAAAAATCGCCCACCTGTCGTTCGCAAACGAGGATTCCACTGGGCTTGGTGTGTAAAAGGTCTACCAAAGTCTTCGAGTGAAACAGACTGAACGTACTCAGTTAGATTCATCTGGAGCTAGGAGCGACAGATTGACTTTTTCACGTTCAGTATCGATTTTCTTAACCCAAACCGTTACCAAATCTCCGACTGAAACCACTTGGCTAGGGTGTTTGATAAATTTGCGACTCATGTGGGAAATATGGATCAAGCCGTCCTCATGAATCCCGATATCAACGAAGGCACCGAAGTCAACGACATTCCGCACCACACCCTCCAGCTTCTGTCCGACAACAAGATCCTTGATATCCAGAACATCTTGACGGAGAACTGGAGCATCAAAAGAATCACGGAAATCTCGACCCGGTTTGAGAAGATCAGCAATGATATCTTTAAGGGTTTCTGGACCGAGGTCTAGTTCTTGCGCCATTTCCTTGACAGAAAGGGACTTAAGCTTATTTTGGGCTTCTTCATTTAAGTCCTTGATATCCAAGCGTTTGAAGAGCTCCTTGACTGCACCATAGTTTTCTGGGTGAACTCCAGTATTATCGAGGATATTGCTACTTTCCGGAATACGGAGGAAACCAGCAGCCTGCTCAAAGGCTTTAGCTCCCAGGCGAGGAACTTTCTTAATTTGAGCGCGTGAAGTGATTTTTCCTTCTTCCTCACGATATTTGACGATATTTTCAGAGATAGTTTTATTGAGTCCAGCTACGTGGGAAAGAAGAGCTGGGCTGGCTGTATTGACATTGACACCAACTTGGTTCACCACGGTATCGACGACAAAATCTAGACTCTCAGACAGTTTCTTCTGACTGACATCGTGCTGGTACTGACCGACACCGATTGACTTGGGATCGATTTTGACTAATTCGGCAAGGGGATCCTGCAAACGACGGGCGATAGAGATAGCCGATCGTTTTTCAACGGTCAAGTCTGGAAACTCCTGACGAGCAAGGTCGCTAGCAGAGTAGACAGAAGCACCACTTTCATTGACGATAACATAGCTGACTTCAGGAAAATCTTTCAGAACTTCCGCCACAAAAGCTTCACTCTCTCGGCTTGCAGTACCATTTCCAATGGCTATGATTTCTACGCCATATTGACCAATCAAGTCGGCTAAGTCTCGCTTTGCTTCTTCAATCTGACGAGCAGAGGCTGGTTTGACAGGATAAATGACTTGGGTCGTCAGCATTTTCCCCGTCGCATCAACGACAGCTAGTTTGGCCCCTGTACGAAAGGCAGGGTCGAATCCTAAAACCACGCGCCCTTTCAGTGGAGCAACCAAGAGGAGATTGCGCAGATTGTCAGAAAAGAGTTGGATAGCTCCTTCTTCTGCTTTCTCAGTCAATTCTGCCCGAATACGGCGCTCCATAGCAGGCAAGACCTTTTTCTTAACAGATTGCTGGATAACTTCATCTATATAGGCATTCTTCACCTTGAAACGAGCAGCAAAGAAAGCTAGAATACGATCCGTTGCATGTTCAAAACCGACTTTTAAGACACCTAGTTTCTCACCACGATTGAGAGCTAAGGTACGATAGCCCTGCATGTTGCCAACTGTCTCTGAAAATTCGTAATATATCTGAAAAACTTGTTTCTCATCGAGACTTTCATCCTTGACTTGCGAAGTGATTTTAGAGTGTCTCAGCACTTCCTGATAGGTCAGTGAGCGCAAGTTGACATCTTCAGATAAGGCTTCGACCAAGATATCAACCGCCCCAGCCAAGGCATCTTGACCAGTCGCAAATCCTTCACAGACAAACTTCTCGGCCTCTTGCTCTAAGTCAGCTACGTTTTGCAAAATCAAGCGTGCGAGGGGGAAGAGTCCAGCTTCGCGAGCAATGGTTGCCTTGGTCCGACGCTTTTCCTTGTAAGGAAGATAGAGTTCTTCTACGTCTGCTAGTTTTTCGGCAGCTAAGATAGCTTCTTCCAATTCCTTTGTTAGCTTGCCTTGCTCTTGAATCTTAGCCAAGACAGCTTCCTTGCGGTCATTGAGATTAGTCAGGCTTTTATCCATGTCGATAATAGCCTTAATCGCCACCTCATCCAGACTACCAGTCATGTCCTTCCGATAACGCGCGATGAAGGGAATAGTCGCCCCTTCAGCTGTCAAACTTAGAACGGTATCGATTTGCTTTAAGGTTACACCCAAATCTTGGGAGATTTTTTCATATTTTTTATCCATAAAACTATTATACCATAAGGAACAGCCCTTGTTTCACCTTACCTGTTTTTACCTCTTTGATTATCAAAATAAAAATAATCCCTTTTCCGCAAAATAATAGTATAATAGAGGTAACATTTAGAAACGAGGTAGGCCCATGGCTGTTAAATTTACAAAAACGGATGACTTGGACAAGATGTTTGAAGAATTTGCCAAACTTCCTGACTTAACACAAGTCACTTTCCCAGATGACAAAGACAAAAAAGAAAAAGTTGAGAAGAAAAAATAGATGACGATTTTCCAATCTCTTCCTCCTAGTGTATTACAAGCGGGGGCTATTTTTCTCTCCATTATCATCGAAGCCCTTCCTTTTGTTCTGATTGGGAGTCTCATTTCGGGGTGGATTGAGGTCTATATCACACCTGATAAAGTCACTGAGTTTCTCCCTCGCAATCGTTGGGGGAGGATCTTTTTTGGTACCTTCATTGGCTTTCTCTTCCCATCCTGCGAGTGTGGAATCGTTCCAATCATCAATCGTTTTTTGGAAAAGAAAGTCCCCAGCTACACGGTAGTTCCTTTTCTGGTGACCGCTCCCATCATCAATCCTATCGTTCTTTTCGCCACATATTCTGCCTTTGGCAATTCAATAAAACTTGCCTTCTTGCGAGCGCTGGGAGCTATTGTGATTGCTTTGGTTCTTGGAATTTTCCTAGGATTTTTCTGGAAGGAACCCATTCAAAAAGAGAATCCTATCGCTTGCCATGAACATGACTTTTCACACTTGGGTCCCGCTAGAAAAGTATTTCAGGTCTTCATACAGGCCATTGATGAGTTTTTCGATATGGGGCGTTACTTGGTCTTTGGCTGTCTCTTTGCAGCTATCGTACAGGTCTATGTCCCGACTCGGATCCTGACCTCTATCAGTGCTAGCCCAGTTCTTGCAATTCTCTTGCTCATGTTTCTAGCCTTTCTCCTCTCGCTTTGTAGCGAGGCGGACGCCTTTATCGGAGCTTCTCTCCTCTCGAGCTTCGGCCTAGCACCAGTCCTTGCTTTTCTGGTCATTGGCCCCATGCTTGATATCAAAAATCTCCTCATGATGAAACACTATCTCAAAGCGCGCTTCATCTGGCAATTCATGAGCATTGTGACAGTGCTTGTCTTGCTTTATTCTTACATGATGGGGGTGATGTTATGATCCGATTTTTCATTTTACTGGGTTATTTTGCTCTTACCTTTTATCTGCAGCTATCTGGCAAGCTCAGTCACTACATCAACCTCCACTATTCCTATCTAGTCTATATCTCCATGATCCTTTCTCTTCTGTTGGCTCTGGTTCAATTCTACATTTGGATCAAGAAAATCAATTCTCACAGCCATTTGGAAAGTCGTCGATCTAGACGAATCAGCATCCTTTTACTGTCACTACCTCTATTGGTTGGAGTTGCCTTTCCTACAGTAAGTTTGGACTCGAGAACCATATCTGCCAAAGGTTATCATTTCCCACTTGCTGAGGGAATCGACACAGCTATTCAGGCAAGCGAAGGTACATCCAGTCAATTCCTCAAACCCGATACCAGTACCTATTTTTCCAAGTCTGCTTATGAAAAGGAAATGCGGACTACGGCTGATAAATACCTATCCCTGCCAACCATCCAGGTTACAGACGAAAACTATATGGAGGTCATGGAAGTTCTCTATGATTATCCTCAAGAGTTTGAAGGAAAGCAAATCGAGTTTACAGGCTTTGTCTATAACGATCCTAGTCATCCAGATAGCCAGTTCCTCTTTCGCTTTGGAATAATCCACTGTATCGCAGACTCTGGTGTATATGGACTCTTGACCAAGGGAAACTCACGTCAATATCCTGATAATACCTGGATCACCGCCAAAGGAACTCTGACCCTCCACTACCATAAAGAACTCAAACAAAAACTCCCGACACTGGAAGTTGAGAGTTTCACAAAAGTAGACAAACCAGAAAATCCCTACGTTTATCGTGTGTTTCAATAAAAAGTGACTCAACAACAGACAAATTACTTTTTAAAGTAGCTTGTCTTTTTTGTTCTCCTAGTTCAACAAAATCAACACACAATCTTTCAAACAATAGAAAAAGTCCCAAGAAATAAGATTTCTCGAGACCATAAAAATGTTAACAAGATAGGGTTGACAATCATCACATATCATAGCTTAACTGCAATAGAGTTGTGATAGAAAACGTTGATTTACTAGAAAAAATAAAACTCATATTAAACTGAATATTTCAGTTTCTTACTGGCATAAAGCTATTTGAGTTTAATTTAACAACCACTAACCTCTATTAACGCCACCAAATGCTGAACCATAAACGGAAGTAGAATCCTAAGAACATAATGTGCACCTCCTTTTAAAAAACGTTTTTCCATCTCAACTATATTATATATTTTCTTGTGGAGAATTGCAAATTTTTTCAGTCAAATTATTAGCTTTTTTCAAAAAAATATGATAAAAGACAAAATTTTATATTAAAAATAGTTATTTACTTTCGGTTTCTGTAAAATGAAGACATAATATAAATGCACTAAGTCCTATAACTGGATTTTTCTGTCAAACTTTTGAGGCTAGTTCATAACTTCCAGTTGTTGAAATTAGGAACTAGCCTCTTTTCTGCGCCATGAATCTCCGCTTTTTACTATTTTTCTTCAACTCAGTTGGACTACTTCCCATTTTGTAATAAAGCTCTTACCTCGTCTGCTCCAATTTTATCCTCAGCTTTTTCAAAGAGTTGAATAGATTGATAAAAATAATCTCGTGATTTATTTGAATTTTGCTTCAGATAAATCTCTCCCATCCCTCTATAGGCACAGGCTTGGGCAATGAAGTCCTCAGTTGTCAAAGCAAAAGCTAGGGATTCTTGCATATAGCTTTCTGCCTCTTCTAGATTTCCCAACTTTAAACGAAGATAGCCTTGTTCATAGTTGTTAACAGAAAATTTCAAAGCATCATTGGGAAAATACTTTTTTATAATTTGCATTTCCTGATCGATATAGAGTAGAGCTTTTTGAAAATGACCCATTTCCCTGTAAACCATCGCTAACTGATGATAACCAACATGTTCATTTTCTTGATCACTTTTAGTTCGGGCTAAGTCAATATAACGTTGGTAGATCCTTAAGCACTCCTTATAATTTTGCTCTTCAAGATAGATATAGCCCATCAAATTTAATAAACTAAAATCTGTGCAAGTTTCCAATAAAAAGTCAGCTTCAACTAATTTTTTAGCTTCTTCAATCTTGCCCTCAAACAATAATTCCCATGCTTGATCCATTTTTATTCTCCTGCATCTTACGTTGTATAGAAATATATTGACAAATCGCTTTCAGACTCGTATTTTTTCCAAGCTAAACTGAAGCCATAATAATCTTCAAATTCAGGGTGCCAGTCATAATAAAGTGGGATACGACTATATTTTCTTGCAGCAACTTCGTCTTCAAATTCTGGAGATTCCCCTGCAGTAATACCAAATTGAAGACCATTTAGTTCCCAGCTATTGCCCCAAACATTTTCATCCGAGAGAACATCGATCCATCTAGAAGCATCAATATCAAAATCTGCACATAATTCCAGTTCATAGAATTTTCTACAGTTAATCTCTGAAGGCTTAATATAAAGGGCACCATCCACTTGGTACTGTTTATCTTTGACTTGAATCTGTGTGATTTTCATTGGAATCGGAACTCCATTTAATTCTAACCAGAAATAGCCTAAGGGAGTTTTGATACTATAATATGTTTGCTGAGTGACAGGTTTAGCATTTTTAGAGCAAGCATCAAGAATTCTTCCAAGCTTAATTAAATTTCTACAAACGATTTTTGAAGTTCGTGAGTCGAAATGTGAATACCTACGGATGACTCGTTTTAACTTTTCAACAGGAAAAGTGATATCCTTTGGTAGGGCATGATACTTCTGTACAACTAGAGCAGTTTTTTCAGTATTTTCCTTCCCCACTGGGACAACTACAGCATGTCCAATATGGATATTTGGGTCATCACAAATATAAGTATAGCCATTCCCTCCCTCCTGAAACTCAACTACAACAAGATTTAGCTCTTGATTCGGATCAAAGAGAGGCTCAACCTTTTCTGCTTCTTGGCGCTCATAAAAAGTAAAGCGTTCCCTATCCCCGTCTTCGCCAAAAACCATAAAACTGCCACATTCAGGGCACTTCCACATATAAAAGGATGCTTCAGAAATCTCATCATAAGAAATTTTATTATGGTCGTCAGCTTTATTCATGATTTCTTCAAACAACTCATCCGAATAAACTGAATAAGCATTTGGATCGGGCGATCTATGGTCGTTCATTTCTTGACCACATTTACATGTCCATTTACCCATAAACAACCTCAATCATGCCTTAATTCTTCAAGGAAAAATTGATTTAGGGGTTCCCACTCTTTTTTCTCCTCAGTAACGTTTTGGATGTAGGCATCGAGTTCTTGGATATTATCTAAAATATAATCTTGAATTGGCTTTATAGGCTCAATTTCCAGGTCTTCAGGTCCATTTATCTTAATGTCAAGCAATCTTGACACATGCTCCTGCATTTGGGACGGCAGCAATTCTTTGACCAAATCATCAAATAAAATCGGCGGAATAGAATGATATTTTTCGATCCAACGACAAGCCAAAATAGGACGCAGCGCATAGAAATACTTTTTAGGTTTGACCTTGTCTCCTGAAAGATACTTATTCATTTGAGTTCTAGCAGTGTTCAAGTAATGGTAGAGCATTTTTTTCTCAGAAAAATACTGGTTGACAAGAGGACGTATGCGCTCGATAAAATCCGTTTGTTGATAAACAATTGGAGACTGTAACCATTCAAACAATGTTGGATTTGACTTATAAAGGAGTTTTAAAGTTTTGTCTAAATCCCAGCCGCTCACATCCCAAGTATCGTCAATTGGTAACTCGATAACATCACGCTGTTCATTCAAATGGAGATAAAAATCTCGCTTGTGTTTGTAGATAAATCGTACATCAAAGTCACTATCAGGAGACTCAAAGCCCCATGCACGACTACCAGACTCGATAGCCCACAAAACTGTGACACCATAATCACGCTCAATTTCTGCTAATTTTTCAGGTACCAGAATATTCATTTCTTCTTGCGTTTGCATAATAAATCCTCGTCTATATTCTGAACATATATAGTTGCTAAAATTGGGAATTATGGGAACTGAAAGAGAAATATATCACTCTTTCAAAACTACAATCAAATAAACTAAACCTTCTATTAGCTTATTCAGACGTTTTTTATACCTGAGACTCTTGAATGATAGACTCTCCGTCCTTCCAGTTCCGAGCAATCTCTTCGTCTTTCTGGAGTTGGTCTACGAGTTCTTCGATGGAGTCAAATTTGACCATATCACGGACACGATCCAGCCAGTAAACCATGACTGTCTCACCGTAAATATCATCTGAAAAGTCGAAAATATTAACTTCAAAACGTGGCTCTTCTCCATCGAAAGTAACATTTTTCCCAACACTTGCCATGCCACGATATCTCTGACGTTGTACTTCTACATCGACTACGTAAACACCATCTGCTGGCATATAAGTTCGATCTCTCAGGACTAGATTGGCTGTTGGATAACCGATAGTACGCCCACGAGCATTTCCGTGAACGACCATACCACGGGTTGGGAGCGGTGTGCCCAGTAGATGATTGACCTCCTTGACATCTCCATCAAGAATAGCTTGGCGAATCCGTGTGGAACTGATTTTGCCCTTTTCGTCCTCAACTGGAGGAACAATGATAATCTCTCCATCAAAATAATCCTTCAGATCATCCGCAGTTTTCTTATCTGAACCAAACGTGTAATCAAATCCCGCTACGATAATCGCTGGTTTTAAAGCTCTAACATAAGTATCAAAGAATTCTTGACCCGTTAAACTAGCAAATTTGCTACTAAAGTCAAGTAAGAAGAGAGCCTCTACTCCGTGCCACTTCATCTTGTGCTCCCGTTCTTCGTGATTGACAATATGGAGCATGAGCTCAGGTTGGTAAGGTTGCAATGCAAGTTTTGGCGACTCTGTAAAGGTCATCACAACAACTGGCAGATAATCCTTCATAGAAGCCTTGCTAGCCACTTCAAAAAGTTTCTGATGCCCCTTGTGGATGCCATCAAAATAACCTAGTACAAGGACTGTTTTACCCGGTACTGCAATATCTTTTTCGTTCTTAATAGGTACTGTTGTAATCATGAAACTATTATATCATAGAGCAAGTCTTTTCGCTAAGAGGAAATCCCAAATGTCATTTTTTGCGCCTGAACTGACCTTAAGAGAAAATTTCGGACTTTAGTTTTAAAAAATAGCACCTCCTAAGAGATGCTATCATTTGGTAACTAGTCCATTGTTTCTTCTAAATCTTTTAACTTAACCGAAACAATCTTAGACACACCTGATTCTTGCATGGTAACTCCATAGATAGAGTCCGCTGCCGCCATCGTCCCCTTACGGTGTGTTACGACGATAAACTGACTATCCTTGTCAAAGCGGTTGAGGTAATCCCCAAAACGTTTGACATTGGCTTCATCAAGTGCCGCCTCTACCTCGTCCAAGATAACAAAAGGAATAGTCTTGACTCGGATGATAGAGAACAACAAGGCGAGAGCCGAAAGGGCTTTTTCACCACCACTCATGAGGTTGAGAGATTGGATTTTCTTACCTGGTGGTTGGACAGAAATCTCCACACCAGCTGTTAAAAGATCGCCCTCAGTCAATATCAAGTCTGCCTGACCACCGCCAAACATCTGTCTAAAGGTCACTTTAAAGGACTCACGAATAGCCTCAAAGGTTGATTTGAATCGTTCCTTAACCTCATCATTCATCTCCGTGATGGTCTCAAGGAGTAGGTTTTTAGCAGATAAAATATCATCTCGTTGGCTATTTAGGAAATCCAAACGGTTGTGGACTTCTTCGTACTGATCAATAGCTTCCAAATTGACTGGACCCAGTGAGCGAATAGCCTTTTCAAGATCTTTAACCTCTTGCTCTGCCAGATTGAGATTTTCCAACTCATGCGCTTTTTCTAGAGCCTCAGTGTAGCTGATCTGGTACTGGTCTGTTAATTGACTTTGTAAATAGCGCAAGCGTTCGCTGACCTTCTCTTTCTTGGCTTCAGCACGTGTTTGTTTGCGAATCCAATCTTCGTTTTGCTGACGAGATCTTTCAAGGAGGTTAGCAATATCATCCAGCTGGCCTTCGATATCATCCAACTCAAACTGCTTGCGAATCAAACCTTGTTGGAGGTTTGTTTTTTGAGTTTTGGCCTCTTCCGCCTGCTGACTTAGCAGATCCGTATCAACCTTCTCAAGATTATCAACCTTTTCTTGGAGGATACGCTGGATTTCCTCTTGTTCAATATCCAGATTATCCAATTCCTTACCTAGGCGTTCAATATCAGTCACTTCGTACCGCTTTTGTCCTTGCAGTTCTGACTTAAGCAAGCGTGCTTGCGCTACTTGTTCCTGCAAATTTTGATAGCGTTCTTGAATAGCGTTTTTATTAGACTTAATCTCTTCAATCTCAGCTTCTAGACTTTGTTTTTCACTTGCGATAGTAGCAAGGCGCTCTTGGCATTTTTCCTTATCCGCTTGCCAATCTCCTTCAGAAAGACGATTTAGTTCCTCTTCTTGAAGTTTCCAAAGAGTTTCCAACTCTTCCACTTGCTGATTGGTTTGTTGATAAGCAAGATACAAGCCTTGCTCCTGAATACGAGCTTGCTCACCCTGAGATTTGATGGCTTCTAATCTTTCTGTCAATACCGCCATCTCATCTTGCAAAGTCTTCAAAGTCGCTTCTTCTGAACGCAGACTAGCTTCTTCTTCAGCAATTTCTTTTTGTAATTGCTCTAGCTCTGGCTTGATGAAGATACTGTTATTTTGACGATTGGCACCACCCGCGTAGGAACCCCCTGTACGCAACTCTGTCCCATCAAGCGTCACCATACGAACCTGGTAACGAACTTGACGAGCAGCTGCACGCGCATGTTCTACAGTATCAAAGATAGCCGTCGTAGCTAGCAAGTTCTTGAAAATGGCTTCCAGTCTAGTATCAAAAGTAACCAACTCATCAGCCATTCCAAGGAAGCCTGGACTTGCTGCGATAGCATCTTGGTTCTGACTAGAAATCGCACGAGCCTTGATCGTCGTCAACGGAAGGAAGGTTGCACGACCGGATCTGTTGCGCTTGAGGAAATCAATCGCCTTAGTCGCTGCGTTCTCATCTTCTACGATGATGTGCTGACTGCTTGCTCCAAGCGCAATTTCTAGGGCAGTTTGGTAATGCACATCAAAAGTCAAATGCTCACTGACTGCACCAATAATCCCACCTAGACGGTCTTTTTCTTGGAGAACACTCTTAACACCCGCGTAAAAGTTGCTATGATTTCTAAGGATATTCTCTAAACTTTGGGATCTAGCCTGCTTATTTTTGAGACTATCCAGACGGTCAAAGAGTTGGCTCTGCTGAACTTGGTAAGAAACCTTCTTTTCCTCTTGCTCCTTGGCACTAGCTTGATAGTCAGCCAATAATTTCTGAACCTGTTCCTTGGCAGTTTCAAGCTCAGCCTCTTGCTGACTGGCCTTTTCTTTAGCTGTAGCCAGTTGTTCTTTCAGTTTTTCAAGTTGATCTGCTTGTTTTTGAGAGAGTTGACGACTGTTTTCTAACTCATTCTCGATGCGAGTCAGTTGGTTTGAGACATCCGCTTCTTCTTGTAAAAGCGCCACAAAACGTTCACGCAAGAGCTCAATCATCTGGTCAGGATCATCTGAAAATGCCAACAACTCCGCTTCTAAACGATTGAGTTCCTTGTTGTTTTCAGCTAAACTTTCCTCTAACTGTTCCAGATTCCCTTCTTTTTCATCCTTTTCCTTACTTAGAGCCTTTCTCTTATCTTCCAAAGCAGCCAAACGGGTTTGTGCTTCTTGTTGATTCAGGGCAACTTGCTCGGATTCCAGTTTGGATAAGGCTAGTTTTCGCTCTAAGTCACTGATCAAACTGGTCAAATCCATTAAGCTCCCTTGGTCTTTAGCCATTTGAGCTTGGAGATCTTGGCGTTTCTTTTTAAGACTTTGATTTTCCTCTTCTAACTCTTCACGTTTTTGGTAATAGCTAGTCAAAAGTTCCTGAACCTGCGTTAGCTCTTCTTCTGTTATCTCTAGTTCAGCCTTGTTTTCCTTGATTTGGGCAACCAGTACATCCAAGTAAATCGCCTTACGTTGACCATCCAAGTCGAGAAATTTACGAGCATTCTCGGCTTGTTTTGCAAGGGGCTTGATTTGATTATCCAACTCATAGATAATGTCCTCTAGGCGGTCGAGATTGTCTTGAGTTTGTTGCAGTTTACTCTCTGTTTCTTTTCGACGAGTCTTGTACTTTAAAACTCCAGCAGCTTCTTCAAAAATAGCACGACGTTCCTCTGGCTTGGAATTAAAAATCTCCTCAACCTTCCCTTGGGAAATGATGGAGAAGGAATCTCGTCCCAAACCTGTATCCAAGAAAAGGTCATGCACATCACGCAAGCGCACTTTCTTGCCGTCAATTCGATACTCGCTATCTCCACTACGATAGATATGGCGTTCTACCTTAATGACTTGCCCTGCATCCTGGATAAAGCCATCTTCATTATCCAAGGTCACGACAACCGAAGCATAATTGAGTGGTTTGCGACTTTCAGTTCCAGCAAAAATAACATCGGGCATCTTGCCACCACGAAGGCTCTTGACACTGGACTCTCCCAAGGCCCATCGCAGACTTTCTGTGATATTTGACTTCCCAGAACCATTGGGCCCAACGACAGCTGTCACGCCTTGGTCAAAAACGACCTTGGTCTTGTCAGCAAAGGACTTGAATCCCTGGATCTCAATTTCCTTTAAATACATGAATCCAGCCCTTTCTCAACAGCATTCTTTGCGGCCTCTTGCTCTGCTAATTTTTTAGAACGGCCTTGGCCTTTTCCGATGCTCTTGCCCTCAACCAGAACTTCTACATCAAAAACCTTATCATGAGCAGGTCCTATCTCAGAGATAACCTGGTAGCGAATATCCACATCTCCATTGACTTGGAGCAACTCTTGCAGGTGTGTCTTGTAATCCTTAATCATTTCAAAATCACCTGCTTCAACCTTGGGAATCATGACCTGATAGATAAACTCTTTTACCTTAGCAACATCCTTGTCTAAAAGCAACGCTCCCAGAAAGGCTTCAAAAGCATCGCCAAGAATGGTGTCACGATTGCGCCCACCAGACTTTTCTTCTCCTTTACCTAGCTTGATAAACTGATCAAACTGGCAATCACGCGCAAAACCAGCCAAACTCTCCTCGCGGACAATCATGGCACGGAGTTTAGACAAATCTCCCTCTGGTTTTTTAGGATATTTTTTATACAGGTATTCTGAAATCAATAATTGCAGAACAGCGTCTCCTAAAAATTCCAAGCGCTCATTGTGTGAAATTTTTAAGAGGCGGTGCTCATTGGCATAACTCGTATGAGTAAAGGCCGTTTCCAGCAAATTCTTGTCTGCAAATTCGATTGCAAAACGCTTCTTCAGTACAGTTTGTAATTCTTTCATACTGACCTCTTTCTAATAATTACGATCCTTTCTATTATATCAAAAAAAGCCTCCTGAGTCACTTTAAAACGGGACTAGGGGAGAGTGGGATAGTTTTTGAAAAAAAATTTCCAATTTTGGAGGCAATATAAAGAAAAAGCCTTATTTAAAGGCTTTTTTAGACTATTTACATCCACCCTGAGGGAATCGAACCCCCATCTTAAGAACCGGAATCTTACGTGATATCCATTACACTAAGGGTGGAAACTTGTTTTATTATAACAGAAATTTGCTCTAATAACAAGTTTTTTATGGATGGACTAAGCGTCTATTAGTGGGAAGCGTCCCCATTCCAGATAGAGTTTTTCACGATAACATAATCAACGTGTTTGAGGTCAGCAACCTTGCGTCCACCTGCATAAGAGATAGCACTTTGCAAGTCCTGCTCCATCTCAGTAAGAGTATCTTGCAAATGTCCTTTGGCAGGAAGTAAGATGCGTTTTCCTTCTACATTTTTGTAAGCACCCTTTTGATATTGAGAAGCTGAACCATAGTATTCTTTGAACTGTTCTCCATCAACTTCGATTGTCTTTCCTGGGCTTTCGATGTGTCCTGCAAAAAGGGAACCAATCATGACCATGCTAGCACCGAAACGAATAGACTTGGCAATGTCACCATGAGTACGAATCCCGCCATCAGCGATGATCGGTTTGCGAGCAGCCTTGGCACACCAGCGAAGGGCAGCCAACTGCCAGCCACCTGTACCAAAACCTGTCTTGACCTTGGTAATACAAACCTTACCAGGACCGATTCCAACCTTAGTAGCATCCGCACCAGCATTTTCCAATTCACGCACTGCTTCTGGCGTTCCCACATTTCCAGCAATGACAAATGTATCTGGCAATTCTTTCTTGATGTGTTGAATCATAAAAATTACGCTATCCGCATGACCGTGAGCGATGTCAATCGTGATATACTCAGGAGCATCAGCCTTGAGTTGGCTAACGAAATCATACTCGTAATCCTTGATACCGACTGAAATAGAAGCAATGAGCCCTTGATCGTGCATACGTTTGATAAAAGGAATGCGCCCAGCCTCATCAAAACGATGCATAATGTAGAAGTAACCACCTTTAGCAAGCTGCTCTGCGACGTTCTCATCCAAAATCGTCTGCATATTTGCAGGTACAACAGGTAGTTTGAAAGTGTGATTTCCAAGTGTGACACTGGTATCTGCTTCTGCACGGCTTTTAATAACACATTTATTAGGGATCAACTGAATATCTTCGTAATCAAAAATTGGAAATTCATTTAACATATCGATGTCTCGTTTCTTTTGTAATGACCTACCTATGCTTGCGCATCCCTACGCCTTTTCCCGACGTTTCCTTGATTTATTATAAATCAAAGTACAGTTTTTGTCAAATATTTGTAATAATCACATCATATCGTTCGGAAATTAATTATATGAATAGCAAAAAAGTGAAGAGATTACTTTCTCCCCACTTCTTCATCAATAATCGCTTTAAAATTTTCTTCTGAATTTCCCATCATTTTACAAAATGCACTATAGGATGAGGCATTCTGAGGGATTCGAATAGACCACTTCTTCAATTGAGCTCCATAGCCAGCTACTTTTCCTATTTCACTATTTACTGACTGCTCCATACTAGGAAAAATCAGTCCAGCTTTCTCAGCTTTTAAAATATAAGAATAGGAAATCAATTGGAACAAGTCCTCGCGGTTAATTCCTTTTTCAGTGAACTCCAGTTTTTTATATTTTGCATCTAGAACAATCTTTCCTTCTCTATCATAAAAATCTGGATATACTTTTCGTTTCCCAACAGAAAATACTGAAATTCCATCCGTCTTATCCTTATTTCTGGGATGTACAAAACCTTTTGGCAACAAGGTGTAAACATACTCTTCCCAAAGCCAGGCAACATCAAAGAGAATGCCATGTACCCTTTGGAATTGAGGTCCAAGACCATGCTTTTCTTTACTCAGAATCATCAAGCAGAGTTCCTGTAATTTTCTATACTCTCTGAAATAGGCGTGTCGGATGGGTTTGATTTTATTCATTCTGATAATCTTGGCACGATCAGCTAGTTTATAAGCTGGAGTTACACGAATAATTTCAGTTATATTTTCACGATTACTATCGAGTAGAACTCCGAAACTTTTCTGATTCTTAATGTACTCAATTGTATGCCGAATCAACTGCATGAGTGGATTATCATAGGTAAACTCCCTAGTGGTATAGGCAATATTTCCCGTAAAAGGGAGATTTTTTTTCAGATGATTTCCAACATCTAGTACACCCTTTACATGACTATCGTTATAGAAAAATCTCTGGTATTCCTTATAAAGACCTTTTCGGAGAGCAGCTTGCAGATACTTGGGAAAGAGGTAAACCAAGAGTTGATAGAGCTTATCTTCAGGAGAAAGACCGACATCCAAACTAGTCAGATTGATATTGAGAACCTTTTGTAAAAGATAATGCAAAAAGTGGTCGTTATATTCATCGGAAAAACGAGAGGAAATCGTTAATCTTTCCTGACCATATCCAAGAAAACCAATCACGTTTCCTGTCTTGATTTCCTGATTAACTGTTTCCAAAATCTTTTGGTCCCTGTCTAAATCAGGAGAATTTATCAAATCATTTGGGAAAATAAAGATACTGTCCTCTCGAGAAAGATTATCTAGTGTTCTATCAAAAAGTGCTTGACTTAGGTTGGGATATTCTGCGACAAATTCCTCTTTAGCAATTCTATACTGATTATCAGTTATCCGCATCATCATTCTCAACGCCTTCATTATTATCAATTATATACTCACTTGATTCCCCTATACTTGTCAGATCAAATGCTTTTTTCAATGTATCCAGAGTTTCATCCTCTTCATAAGAACCACGTAAGTAATCTTCCAAAAGAGGTTTGAGGTAATCAGACCAGAGTAATTCATAGTCAAAATCTACATCCTTCAACTTAAGGAAATAGCTTGGTCCAATATGATAATGACTATTTAGCTCCTGAACGTTTTCGATAGCAGCGTTCAAGTTTCTTAGACGAAGTTTTGCTTCTTCTGCATGGATACCCAGTTCTTTATCCAACATAGCAACTTGGCTTTCAGCAGTAACTTCAACAAAACGGAAACGACGACGCATAGCAAAATCAAAGGTATCTACTGAACGATCAATATCATTCATTGTTCCAATAATATAGACATTCTCAGGGATATAAAATTTGTCATCCGTCTCATGTAAGTTAGCATACTGGGTAGAAACACTCCCCTTTTCACCACGATAACCAGGATCAATAGAGAAAAAGAGTTCCCCAAAAATCTTTGAAATCTCACCACGATTGATCTCATCGATGATGAAAACGAATTTTTTGTCTGTGTAAATCGTTGGGGATACATAATCACATAAACCATAACTTTTTTTCATGTGATCCAAAACAATGTTTTGATAAGTTTCGTACTTTAAATTAGTCTCTTCACCCTTGTACAAAAGATACACTTTTTCTTTGGTAGCAACAGGAGAATCAAACTTCACATTCCCTTGACTGTTTAGACTGGCTGGAACAGAACTACGAGGGAAGAAGTATTGTCCTTGCTTTTCATTGATAGCATCCGTTAGCTTAGTCCACGTTTCCTCAAAATTATCTTGTCCACCAGTTTTCTGGGCTTCTTTAGCCTTCTGGCAAAACTGCTTAAAAATACCATCTTGTAATTTAAACTCAATAGCTCCTTCCCCATTTGATACCGGTCTTAAACCCTCCACAAAATCCGTATAATCATAGGATGGGTGAAATTGTACAAATCCGATTTGGTCTTCGTTGCCATCCGTTAATTCTTTAGCGATTTCTTTAGCAAGATAAGTTTTTCCCGTACCTGGTGCACCTCGAAGGATGAGGTTTTTGGATTTTTTTAATATACCACTATAATCAAATAAAAAATCATTCCTTAACATAGTTTCACTTTCTAATTTTTTATACTTTTTCCAATTAGGATGATTCAAAAAATAGTCATAGTCTTGAATTATGATTTCATCACTTGCAGCAAATTTTATTAACTGGTTAGTCTCTTTAGTTCGATACTTAATATCTGATGGAAACCATATTGTTTCTTGCCCCGTAAAGAAAAACCACTCCCTCTCTATATACTCTTTTTTCCAATCAACAATAATGGTATGCCCATCATCTAAAATCTCTTTAACAGTCGCCATTCCACGAATGTTCATGACAGAAACCTTTAAATCATCTTTCTTTACAAAAGGTAAATTCTTCTTTTTGACATATGTGGATTTAGCAAATAAAACGTCACCTGGTTTAATTTTATTAAACAACTTTAACATTTTTTTATACTGCTTATTTTCCTCGTTGTTATGCCATCCTAATTCCCACTTTCCTTTTTTCATAAAATATTCAAGATAATCATCATCACCAAATTTTGTACCAACAAAAAAATAGTTATTTTGTTCACTGTTCATTTGAATACTCCTTTAATTCACTTTCACAAGTAAGTTCTATTAATATATAGTTCATCTCTAGCATATCATATCCTATAGAAAAAGAAAAGAAATTCTAAAGAAAAAGCCCAGTGTAGAGAACTTTATTCCCTCATAACACTAGACTTCTTTTTTATCTTAATAATACTCTCCCTGACGGTAGTCCCATGAGTTAAAGGTATCTGACAGGTGCATCATGATTTTATCAATGTCAAGCCCTTTACGGATAACGACTGGTGCTGGTGAGGTTGAACGTGCTCCACCTTGTTCTGGGATGAGTTTGCCGTCTTTATCGACCATAGAGACCATCACACCTTGCTCGTAGCGAGTTTCGATTGTTTTGTCCGGTTGGATGGATGCCACATAGTCGTCTGCTTCGATGACAAGGTCCACTGCTCCTTCGATACGTTCTCCGATACCTTCTACCTTACCACGGTTTCCTTTTCCAGATGGGTTGGCTGATGAGGCGTAGACCATCTTGCCTTCTTCCCAAAGTTTAGCAGCCAACTGTTCACCAGCTTTACCAAATTTGATGACAAAACAGCTAGTACCACGAACGTCTGTCATGAGTTCTTCACGGCCATCACCGTATGCTTTGAGTTTTTCAAAAGCTTCTGGTTTCCAAGGAAGGATACAACCAAGGAGAATATCTTCATCCCAATGTTTTTGGTAGAAGGCTTCAATTTCTGGGTTGAGTTGTGCTAAAGCGCGTAGCTCGTCCATGCTACCACAAAGTACAACACCTGGTTTGTTACGGTTACGCTCTTTGGCTTCAAATTTGCGTTCAAGACCTGCCTTATCGCTCGTCATGATAATGTAACCAACTTTTGTGGGGCAAACGATACATCCGCCCTCACCTTTTAAAATGTCATAGCCTTCTTGAGAAAGTGTTCCGTTCCATTGAATGTGTTTTGTCATAGTTCTATATTTCCTTTTCTATTTTTCTAATCCTGCCAGTAGGCCGGTCGTTGTTTTTCATAGGCAGCAATCAAATCTTCATACTGCAAAGTAATACCGATATCATCCAAACCATTTAAGAGCTTGTGTTTCCACTCGCTATCTATTTCGAAAGTGAATTCTCCAACTGGTGAGATGATTTTTTGTTGTTCCAAGTCCACAGTTACCTGGTCGGTCGGTTTGAGTTGGGCTAGTTTCTCTCTAACCTCCCTAGGCTGGACAATAGGCAGCATGCCATTATTGAGTTCATTATTGTAATGAATGTCCCCAAAAGATCCTGCAATCACAACCTTAAAACCATAGTCGGCTAGAGCCCAAGCTGCGTGTTCTCTCGAAGAACCTGCCCCAAAGTTATCCCCTGAGATGAGAATACTAGCTTTACGATATTCAGGTCGGTTAAAAACAAAGTCTGGGTCCTCAGTATACTTGTCGTCTAGATAACGCCAAGCATACATGAGGTACTTACCAAAGCCTTTCTTATCAATCAACTTGAGAAACTGCTTGGGGAGTATTTGGTCGGTATCGATATTATCATTCATAAGAGGAACGGTCGTTCCCGTATAAACTGTAAATTTCTCCATATCCTCTCCTTACTGGGCCTCTGGCATTTGCCGAACATCTACGAAGCGCCCTGCGATAGCTGCCGCCGCTGCCATGGCTGGACTGCAGAGATGGGTTTTAGCACCAAATCCTTGTCTGTCTTCAAAGTTGCGGTTACTGGTTGAGGCACAGTGGACCCCATCAGGGACCTTGTCAGGATTCATCCCTAGGCACATAGAGCAACCTGGGTCTCTCCACTCAAAGCCAGCATCTAAGAAGACCTTATCCAAGCCCAACTTCTCCGCAGCTCGTTTCACAGGACGAGAACCTGGTACTACGATTGCTGTTAGATTGGGAGCAATCTTCTTCCCTTTGACAAATCGCGCGGCCAGTTGTAAATCGCTGAGACGAGCATTGGTACAAGACCCGATAAAGATATAACCTAGTTCAATGTCCGCTGGCTTTTGACCAGGCTCCAAGTCCATGTAATGATAAGCTCGTTCATCGTTCATATCCTTGATTTCTGGGAAACTGCTGTCAAAGTCAACCCCCATAGCTGGATTGGTTCCCCAAGTCACCATGGGAGCCAAGCCTGAGACATCCATCTGGATAACCTTATCATAGACAGCATCCTCATCACTGACAATTGTTTTCCAATCCTTCACAGCTTCCTCAAAATCTTTTGGAACACACTCTCGACCCTTGAGATAATCATAGGTGGTCTGATCAGGATTCATGATTCCCATTTTTGAGCCAAACTCGATGGACATGTTACAGATGGTCATTCGCTCTTCCATGGTCAGAGCATCAATCGCTTGCCCACGATATTCCACCACATATCCTACACCACAAGCAACGCCATACTTGGCAATCAAGGCGAGAATGTAATCCTTAGAATAAACTCCTTTTTGAGGAACACCAGTGAATTCTACCAGCATTTTCTTGGGTTTGACCTGCCAGAGGGTCTGGGTAGCAAAAACATGCTCGACCTCACTGGTCCCAATCCCAAAGGCGATAGCTCCGAAAGCTCCGTGAGTAGCTGTGTGGCTATCTCCACAGACAATGAATTTTCCTGGTTGCGTCCGTCCTGTTTCTGGACCTACCATGTGAACAATCCCCTGCTTTTCAGAACCGTGGGCCGCATGTTCAATCCCAAACTCCTCAACATTTTCAGCAAGCTTATCAATTTGAGCCTTAGAAATCACATCTCGAATATCGTAGATATTGACAGTTGGGATATTGTGGTCAAAGGTTCCAAATGTCAAGTCTGTCCGTCTCAATCTGCGACCTGCATCTCGTAATCCTTGAAAAGCTTGGGGACTAGTCACTTCGTGGATATAGTGCTGGTCCACATACATGAGTTGGGGCTGCCCCTCTTCTCCTGTGATGACATGGCGGTCCCATAATTTATCAAAAATTGATTTTCCTGCCATCCATTACCTCCAAATAAAATATAAGGCTACTAGTGTGGTTACCATCCCGAGAAACCAAACTGTTTTAAAATACCATTTTCTAGTCTTGTGGTGAAAGGTCATTCCTGCTAACCAAGCACCAAAACCACCACAAGTAAAGGCTAAAATGAGTAAGATTTTCTCTGGGATGCGCCAAGCACCTCTTCTTGCCTTGGATTTGTCAATGCCATAAATCAAGAAAATCAGTAAATTCCAAATCAAGAGAGCTAGCGTGATTCCTTCATTTATCTTCATAATCTTTCAATGATGGCTTCTGTCATTTCCTTGGTCGAAGCCTGTCCTCCTATATCTCTCGTTAAAATTCCTGCTGCCAAACTGGCTTCTACAGCATGTTCGATACGCTCCGCATCCTCATAACGTCCAAAACCATCTCTCAACATCATAGCAACTGATAAAATCATGGAAATAGGATTAGCAATTCCTTGACCTGCAATATCAGGCGCTGAACCGTGAATAGGTTCATAAAGACTTGGCCCCTTTTCAGAATGACTGGCTGATGGCATAACCCCAAGTGTGCCAGATAGAACGCTTGATTCGTCTGAGAGAATATCTCCAAAAAGATTTTCTGTCACGATGACATCAAATTTAGCAGGATTGGTAATCATAAGCATGGCAGCTGAGTCGACTAGCTGGTGTTCCAAGATCACATCTGGGAAATCCTGCGCGACTTCCTCAGCTACTCTGCGCCAGAGTTTTGATGTCGCTAGAACATTTTGCTTATCGATGCTAGTAACGATTTTTCTGCGATTTCTTGCAATTTCAAAGGCCTTGCGAATAATCCGCTCTACTTCCTCATAGCTGTAGTCGTTGATATCACGCGCTTTTCGCTCTTCTAGAATATGATCTCCAAAGTAGATACCACCTGTCAATTCACGCACCACGACAAAGTCTACACCAGCAATTCGTTCCGGTTTGAGAGGTGACAAATGCTTAAGATTATCAAAGATTTTTACAGGCCGAATATTAGCATATAGATTGAGTTCCTTCCGAAGAACCAGCAAACCTTGTTCAGGACGAATCGCTGCCCCATCATATTGAGGACTACCGATAGCCGCTAGGAGAATAGCATCTGCTTCTCTACATGCCTTGAGGGTCTCATCAGGTAAGGGATGACCCTTAGCATCAATCCCAGCACCACCAAAAGGTCGCCTATCTATCTCATAGTCAAAACCTGTTTTTTCAGCAAGAGCCTTCAGAACTTCCAAACCAGCTTCCATAATTTCTGGACCGATTCCATCCCCTGCTAGAGCTACTATTTTCTTTGTCATCGCATTCTCCTTTACACACTAGGCATGTCTCGGTAGGAAACGCTACGCCCCATCTCACCTGCATTCTCTTTTTGAATAAAGGTATTGGCATTTATATAGGCAATAGCCGAAGCCTTCAATACATCGAAGTCAAGACCTGCTGCGTTAAAGATGGTTTCTGTATCTCTGTTTTCAACAGTAACCAAGACACGAGCTTGTGCATCAATTCCATCTGTCACAGCATCAATGGTATAGGACACCAAGCGGACAGATTGGTTAAAGAACTTATCGATAGCGTTAAAGATTGCTTCAACGGAACCTTGTCCTGTCGCATTGAACTCGACTTTCTCACCATCCATATTGGCTAGGCTAACAAGCGCTTCAATGTCATTATCCGCATGGGTTTGAAGTTGTAAATCATCAAAGTGGAATCCTTCAGGGTTTTCAACCATGATTCCAGCGACCAGAGCACGAATATCTGCATCTGTGATTTCTTGCTTTTTGTCTGCCAGCGCTTTGAACTTAGCAAAGAGTGGTTTGATGTCTTCTTCAGTAAAGTCTAGAGCCAAATCTCTTAGTTTTTCAACAAAGGCATGGCGACCAGACAATTTTCCAAGCGGAAGACTATTACTCTTCACACCGACCAATTCAGGTGTAATGATTTCATAGGTAAGAGGATTTTTAAGAACCCCATCTTGGTGAATACCAGACTCGTGAGAGAAGGCATTTCCTCCAACAACCGCCTTGTTTTTGGGAATTGGAATACCTGAGAAGCGAGAAACCATTTCTGAAGTATTGATGGTTTCGTTTAGGACAATACTTGTCTCTGCCTGATAGTAATCTTGGCGAATATTGAGGGCCACTGCTATTTCTTCCAAAGCAGCATTCCCAGCTCGCTCCCCAATACCATTGATAGTCCCTTCAACACGTCTTGCACCGTTCTTGACAGCAGCAAGGCTGTTAGCCACTGCCATTCCGAGGTCATCATGACAGTGAGGTGAATAGATAATCTGACGATCCGTCTTGATATTCTCAATCAAGTGTTTGAAGATGGCACCATATTCCTCTGGCGTAGTAAATCCAACCGTGTCAGGGATATTGATATAAGTTGCCCCAGCATCCACTGCTGTCTGTACAACTTGCAAGAGGAAATCCAACTCTGTTCTGGTTGCATCCTCTGGAGAAAATTCGACAACTTCAAACTTAGAACGAGCATAAGAAACATGTTCACTGATTGCTTCCAAAATCTCTTCCTTGCTCTTATTGAGCTTATACTTGCGGTGAATCGGACTGGTCGCGATAAAGACGTGAACCTGAGGATACTTGGCATCCTTGAGCGCCTCGTAACAAGCATCTATATCAGACTTGACCGAACGTGCCAAACCTGTCACCGCTGTTTTTTGCAAGACTTTAGCAATCTCCTGAACTGCCAAAAATGAATCTGGACTCGCCGCCGGAAAACCAGCTTCGATTGCTGAAATGCCCCACTTCTCCAGCTGTCTTGCGATGGCAACCTTTTCCTTGATTGAAAAATTAACACCTGGTGTCTGCTCACCATCACGGAGACTAGTATCTAGAAACTCAACTCTACGCATGAGAATTCCTCCTTCAAAATTTCAGTATAGAAAAAACATCTCGCTCGGAAACCCAAGCGAGATGTTGATTTACTCCCGCTTGGTAAGCCAAACAGGACTAATGCTTCTGCACTAGCCCGAGTACCTCAACAACAAAGCAAATTGATTAAACTTAGCTGTTTTCATGTTTGACTTTCTCCTTTGTTTGATGTCTTGTTTAGTATTCTAGCATAGGAAAAATCTCTTGTCAAGAAAAAATCCAATATTTTCTGAAAATTTCTTCAGTAAAGAATATTTAGCTAATTAAAAGTATTTGAAAAATCAAGTGAATTTCCTTATTTTTTCACAGTCAAATTCCAACTTCTTTCGATGAGTTCTAACACTTCTTCATCTTGCAAACTATCATCAAGCGCCAGACTAAGCCAGTAGCGTTTGTTCATATGAAAGGCTGGATAAATGCCTTTTTGTGAAAGCAAGTCAGCTACTTGGTCATGTTTGAGGTTGACTGCTTCCGCTAGCCCTTCTCTCCCCTTATCTAGCCTATCCCAAGGTATTCTCATTAAAACAGCATACCACTTTTTATTGCCTTCATGTCTTAACACTGCCGTATCAGGTGATTTCTCCCACAGATACTCCAACTGATTGCCATACTTTTCTTGAACTTTAGCCATGATACGCTTAGTCTGAGGACAGATAAAATCCTGTACATCAAAGCAAGCCTTCCGAATCTGGTAAAGAATCTCCAAACAAGCCTCACGGACACTTCCGACAAAAGTCCCTCTCATGCTTTCCATATGGACTTGAGGATAGAGGTCACCAGTTTCTTGGTCAAAGACAAGAAAACTCACATTATCAGGAGTGATGGAGACTGTCATGATAAAGTCACCCTGCAAAATCTGGCAACTATAGGTCCAGACTTCTCCATTTTCTACAAAACCATAGTCTCTTGCCTTTTCTTTATTAAACTGATAGGATTTAAAAATTTCAAACATAAGTGAAAACTGCTACCAAAAGCTAGCAGTTCCTTTCTATTTTTTAAAAGACAACCTTAGTTCCATGCAGTTGTGTCACGCCCAACTGGTCGATAAAGGTTTGACGGTTGTCTAGGTCAATCCCCCCACCTGGTAAGATTTCAATTTTACCAGCTGCATGTTCCAAAATTCTGTGATAGTGAGCAAAACGTTTTTCTAGCGAGTCACCAGACACACCAGCACGAGTCAAGATACGAGTGACACCAGCTTGGCTGAGCCAGTCAATAGCTTCCAACTGGTCTTCTTCGCTCAATTCATCAAAGGCCATGTGGAAGACAATTTCCATTCCTTTAGATGCGGCAATCAGCTTCTCAAGATTAGCTTCATCCAACTTTTTATCAGCAGTTAAAGCACCAAAGACGACCCCTTGGCTACCTGCTTGAGCAGTTAAACGAATGTCTTCTAGCATGATTGCAATTTCCAGATCTTGATAGACAAAGTCGCCACCACGAGGACGAATCATGGTCATAATGGTGCTATCATAATTAGCTGCCAGTTCAACCGCTGCCTTAGTTACTCCATAGCTTGGTGTTGTCCCACCAACTGCTAGATTATCACAGAGCTCGATTCGACGAGCTCCAGCCTGCATTGCTTTTTCAAGCAAGGTCACATTTTCAGCACAAAATTCGTAAATCATTTGATTCTCCTTGATGTTTTCTTTAAATTTATTATATCATATTATTTGAATATGCTTTCATTTTTATCAAGGCAAATACCTACTATTTTTATCTATTCTTTGTCAGGAATGACTTTAAAGAGATAGTAGGTGATAAAGATAGTCAAGGCTCCCAGACCGATTTTGACTGGCAAAAGAGGGGCAAAATAAATAGAAATCCCCATCAAGATATAGATAGATACGATGATTTTTTTCTTTCGTTCTCGCGCTATTGACTTGGTTTCCCGAAAGTCAGCTACATAGGTCTGATAAAGCTTTGTATGATAAAGCCGGTCTTCAAAACGCTTAGAAGATTTTGAAAAGCAAGCGATCGCTAACAAAAGAAAGGGAGTTGTTGGCAAAAGTGGTAGGACAACTCCAATGACAGCTAAAGACAGTGAAATAAAGCCAATACTGAGGTAAATGAGACGCATGATTTCTCCTAGATAAATTACTCTTCCTCTAGTTTCGCATACAAGGGGGAAATTTGTCAAGCATCAACAAAAAAAGAGCCTGAAATTCATTTTCAGGACTCTGCATTCTATTTAATTTTTTCCTCTTCGTAGTCGCCATTACTACATACAACCTGTTTGCCGCCACCACGGACTTTTTTCTCCATAAGGAAGTGACCACATTTTGGACAATCACGTCCAACTGGTTTATCCCAAGAGGTAAATTCACATTCTGGATAGCGATTGCAACCATAGAAGATACGATTGCGCTTGGTTTTGCGTTCGATGATTTGTCCTTGATGACAGCTTGGACACTCGACACCAATCTCTTTGACAATTGCCTGAGTGTGACGACAGTCTGGGAAGTTGCTGCAAGCATAGAATTTACCAAAACGGCCTAGCTTAATCACCATCGGACTGCCACAAACTTCACAGTCAAATCCAGCTGGCTCATCCTTAATCTGGATTTTTTCCATTTCAGCTTCAGCCTTGGCTACTTCTTTGGAGAATGGTTTGTAAAATTCATCAATAACCCGTTGCCACTGCTCTTTACCAACTTCGACATCATCCAGTTTTCCTTCCATTTCAGCTGTGAAGGTCACATTGACAATGTCTGGGAAGTATTCAACGATGAGTTTATTGACAATTTCTCCCAACTCTGTTGGTTCAAAACGTTTAGCTGCCAGACGAACGTAGTATCGTTTTTGGATAGTTTCAATGGTCGGAGCGTAAGTTGACGGACGCCCAACACCATTTTCTTCCAAGGTCTTGATAAGGGCCGCTTCCGAATAGCGAGCTGGCGGTTGGGTGAAATGTTGTTCTGGCTTGCTATTTACCTGCTTGACTACATCTCCAACAGCCATATCTGGCAACATCTTATTTTTGTCAGAGTCGTTGTAGATAGCAAGATAACCATCAAACTTAACTTGGCTACCATTTGCTGCGAACTGAACTCCATTTTGCGAGAGCTTGACAGCCATGGTATCAAAGATAGCTCCCGTCATCTGGCTCGCTACAAAACGATTCCAGATAAGGGTATAAAGCTTAAGCTGGTCTTTGTCCAAGTACTTAGCGATGCTCTCAGGTGTATTAAAGACACTTGATGGACGAATGGCTTCGTGGGCATCTTGAGCACCTGAGGCATTCTTGACCTTGCTACCATGCTTGGAATACTTGCTACCAAAACGGTCGTTAATGTAGCTTGCCGCTTCATTCTGAGCCACAGGACTGATACGAGTAGAGTCTGTACGCATATAGGTAATCAAACCTTGCACGCCTGTACCGATATTGATCCCTTCATAGAGCTGTTGGGCAACCATCATGGTCTTACGAGTACGGAAATTGATTTTGTTGGCAGCATCCATCTGCATGGTTGAAGTCGTATAAGGTAGGGGCGCATTGCGTTTGCGCTCTTTCTTGTCTACCTGGTCTACTGTGAAATCTTTGCTAGTCAAATGGGACAAGACTTCTTTGACCTCTTCATTGGTGGTCAATTTCATCTTTTTGCCATTCATACCATAGAAAGAAGCCTGAAATTGCTTGGTTCCCTTCTTAAAGACACCATCAATTGTCCAGTATTCTTCTGGCTGAAAGGCATTGATTTCATTTTCACGATCAATGATGAGCTTAAGGGCAACAGACTGCACACGCCCTGCTGATAAGCCCTTCTTGACCTTTTTCCACAAAATTGGCGAAATCGAATACCCTACCAAGCGGTCCAAGACACGACGAGCCTGTTGGGCGTCGACCAAGTCCATATCAATCTTGCGCGGTTCTTTAAAGGCATTTTTTACTGCGTCCTTGGTGATCTCATTAAAGACCACACGGTTGGCATCATTCTCATCCAAATCGAGAATATGAGCCAAATGCCAGGAAATCGCTTCTCCTTCACGATCCGGGTCACTCGCCAGAAAGACTTTATTGGCCTTTTTGGCTTCTTTTTTCAGATCATTGATCAGAGGACCCTTGCCTCGGATATTGATATACTGCGGTTCATAGTTGTTTTCGATATCAACAGACATACTGGATTTTTTCAAATCTCGGATATGCCCGACACTAGCTAAAACCTTGTAGTTTCTGCCTAGATATTTTTCAATCGTTTTCGCCTTGGCAGGCGACTCCACGATGACTAGATTTTTCTTAACTGTTGATTTTTTCTTCTTTGTTGCCGTAGCCACACTATCACACCTTTTCAAAGTAATAAACTTTATAAAGTGTAAACCATTTTTAAAGACCTGTCAAGACTTAACTCCTATAGTATAGAAGAAAAGTTTATCTGAGTGAACAATTTCTCCTTAAAATTCAAACTCTGCTAGTACATCTTGACCGCTGGAAATCAGTTTTGCTCCCTCTTGGATCAGGTGGTGACAGCCATCTGAATGGCCATCTAAAATGTTCCCTGGAATGGCAAAGACATCACGCCCTTCCTCCATGGCTCGCTCACAAGTAATGAGACTCCCCGAACGCATCCTTGCCTCTGCTACAATAACACCACGACACAGTCCTGCAATGATACGATTTCGAGCTGGAAAGTGAAATTTCAGAGGTTGCTCGCCAGGTCCATATTCACTGAGAACCAGATGGTCATTGCCGATGTAGTCTTGCAAACGTTTATTGGCTTTAGGATAAAATACATCCAATCCTGTTCCAATCACAGCAATCGTTTTTCCATCATTTTGGAGTGCAGCCATATGGGCAGCCGTATCAATCCCTTTGGCCAAACCACTGACCACGATTAACTCGTTTTCCAAACCTTGAATGACTTTCTGAACCGACTTTGCTCCCTGACTTGAACATGAACGACTCCCTACAACAGCAACCTTCGGAAACTTCAACAAGTCTAGATTTCCTTTATAAAACAAGAGCGCTGGAGCATCATAAATCTCACTCAGATCCCAAGGATAACAGTCATCAAGAATCGAGAAGGATGAAAATTTTTGGAACTCCTTCTCCAACTGTACATCATCTATCTGGAAATAGCGTTCCATAAAGACCGCAGGATTACGACACCCCGATATTTCCGCAATGTCACCTAGCAAGAGCTCCTGATCTACAGTCTCGTCATATTCAAGGACAGTTAAAATCTGTTGATTGGTCAAGCCAGCTTTTCTCAATTTGTAAATCTCATAGTTTGTGATCTTCATATACAACTCCATTTCTTTTTCTACTCATCTATCTATTCGAAAAAATTATAAAAAGAAGACCAAGGATCTTCTTTTTTTCATTTATTCAGCTTGAGTAGTTGACCAGCTACTTTCAACCATCGGTAAAATTGTTTTTAAAGTTTCCCCATCCCCTTCAAGTGAAACATAGCGGATTTTACCATCATTTGATCGGAAAACCCAAGTAACGAGATATTTCCCTGACTTAGCAATTGCATTGACAACATAGGCTTCATAACCTCCAATGGTCGATTTGGAGCCCCAAACCTTACTGAAATCAGAGCTTTGTTCTTTGGAAGTTAAAATACTAGATGAGACAGTCACAACATCCAGTTTAGCATATTCTTCTTCGCTGATATTAAACTGCTCAACCTTGAAGGTATTCAGCGTAACAATGTTGATATCTGTTCCATCGCAATACTGTATATCATTTCCACCTTCTACTTCATGGAATCGAACCCATGATTTGGGTACCTTGACAAAACCATATTCATTCGAACCGATGGTTTGCGTCTCTTCCTTTTTCGCTTCAGAAACGGCAGAGCTAGAGCTACTCGTTTCCTGACTGCTAGAAGAACTAACAACTGCAGACGAACTTTCTTCGGTTGCTGTTTGTGATTTATTGGAGCATGAAGCTAGAAAAACACTAGCAGTAACTACAGTACCTAAAATTACTAATTTTTTCATCCTACCACCTTTCCATCCGCATTATAAGAAAAATAAGGACTTCTGTCAAATTCTAACCTAATCTATTCTGTTAGTTTCCGATTTTATAGCTCTCATTTAAAGCAAAAACTCTTGAAAAATCTTCAAGAGTTTGTGTTTCAACTTTCTATTCTTCATCCATACTTAAGACGCTGAGGAAGGCTTCTTGAGGGACTTCGACAGAACCAATGGCTTTCATACGCTTCTTACCAGCTTTTTGTTTTTCAAGAAGTTTGCGTTTACGGGAAACGTCACCACCATAACACTTGGCAAGTACGTTTTTACGAAGGGCCTTGATATCGGTACGAGCCACGATTTTGTGTCCAATAGCTGCTTGAATTGGCACCTCAAACTGTTGACGAGGGATGATTTTCTTGAGCTTATCAACGATGAGTTTCCCACGTTCGTAGGCAAAATCCTTGTGAACGATAAAGCTGAGGGCATCCACCTTGTCTCCATTGAGAAGGATATCCATTTTGACTAGCTTAGATGGGCGGTACTCTGACAATTCGTAGTCAAAGCTTGCATAACCACGTGTCGAAGACTTGAGTTTATCAAAAAAGTCAAAGACGATTTCAGCAAGCGGAATTTGATAGATGACATTGACACGATTATCATCAATATAGTCCATGGTTACAAAGTCCCCACGTTTGCGCTGAGCTAGTTCCATAACTGCTCCGACAAACTCCTGCGGAACCATGATTTGCGCCTTGACATACGGTTCTTCAATAGTCGCAATCTTAGTTGGGTCTGGAAATTCAGAGGGGTTAGACACATCCATAGATTCACCGTCAGTTTGGTTAACCTTGTAAATAACAGACGGAGCTGTCATGATGAGGTCGATGTTAAACTCACGTTCTAAACGCTCTTGGATAACATCCATATGGAGAAGTCCAAGGAATCCACAACGGAAACCAAATCCCAGCGCCTGCGATGTTTCTGGTTCAAACTGCAGACTGGCATCGTTGAGCTGCAATTTTTCAAGGGCTTCACGAAGGTCATTGTACTTGTTTGACTCAATTGGGTAAAGCCCTGCAAAGACCATAGGGTTCATTTGCTTGTAGCCATCTAGCGGTTCTGCTGCAGGATTGCTTGCTAGGGTCACTGTATCTCCGACACGCGTGTCTTGAACCGTCTTGATAGAAGCCGCAATATAACCAACGTCACCAGTTGCAAGAAAATCACGACCAACTGCTTTCGGTGTAAAAATTCCGACCTCAGTCACATCAAAGGTCTTGCCATTGCTCATGAGCTGAATCTTATCGCCAGGTTTGACCACTCCGTCCATAACACGCACTTGAAGGATAACCCCACGATATGCATCATAAACTGAGTCAAAAATCAAGGCCTTGAGTGGCGCCGTTACATCGCCCGTTGGTGCTGGTACTTTTTCAACGATTTGCTCAAGAATCTCTTCAATCCCAATACCAGCTTTGGCAGAAGCTAAGACAGCTTCACTGGCATCCAGTCCAATGACATCCTCAATCTCTGTACGAACGCGCTCAGGATCGGCTGCTGGTAAGTCAATCTTGTTAATGACGGGCAAGATTTCCAAATCATTGTCCAAGGCTAGATAAACGTTGGCAAGAGTTTGCGCTTCAATCCCTTGGGCCGCATCGACCACCAAAATCGCTCCTTCACAGGCTGCTAGCGAACGCGAAACTTCATAGGTAAAGTCTACGTGCCCTGGCGTGTCAATCAAGTGGAAAATATAGGTCTCCCCATCTTTCGCAGTATAATTCAGCTCAATGGCATTCAACTTAATGGTAATCCCACGTTCCCGCTCTAAATCCATGCTATCCAAAAGCTGGGCTTGCATTTCACGACTAGAAACCGTCTCCGTCTTTTCCAAAATGCGGTCTGCCAGCGTTGACTTCCCGTGGTCAATATGGGCGATAATAGAGAAGTTTCGAATCTTCTCCTGTCGTTTCTTTAATTCTTCTAAGTTCATGATGCTCTTCCTTTCAGGGTATCTATTAATTATAAATTGTTTTTAACATTTTGACAAGACCATACCCTGCTAGGAGTACTAATCTTCGGCAACAAAACCATCATTTTCGATAAAGTGGTGTTCTGTCATTCCTTGGTCTGTAAAGACGATTCCATGAAGGACACCACCATAGACAGCTCCTCCATCCATGCCAATCTTGCCATCATCTGTTATCCAAAGCTCAGCAGTACCTCGGTCTTGCTTGAGCAAACCATAAACCGGTGTATGCCCAAAGACAATGGTTTTTCCTGTATGATTGGCCGCTTCGTGGAATGGTTTTCTGAGCCAGACTTTCTTGTAATCAGTCGTTTCATGCCAATCATCCAAGGTCAAATCAATACCCGCATGAACAAAGATATACTTGTCTGTCTCTACCACAAATGGCATTTGGCGGATAAATTCGACCAAATCCGCTGCTTCTGTCGCAACCCGTTTGGCATCTTCTACGCCATCAACTGGTGCATCCAAGGGACGACCTAGGATTGAGTTAATGGTTGTATCACCACCATTGCGACGATAGTGGTCATAGCTTTCTTCTGGATCATCGAGCCAAGTCAGAAACATATACTCGTGGTTTCCTGATAGACAGATAGCCCCTTGATTGTCCACCAAGTCCTTAACCATTTCTAGAACACGGCGACTGTCTTCACCTCGGTCAATCAAATCCCCTAGAAAGAGCAACTGAGTGTGACCATCCCATGTTTTGAGAAGGTCTTCTAGCATACCTGCTTTTCCATGGACATCTCCAATTACATAATAGTCTGTCATTTATTTCTCCCTCGTTTGCAATAATTCTCTGGCTTGGGTAAGGGCCGCTTCGGTTACATTCTCCCCGGCCAACATCTTAGCTACTTCCTCTACTCGTTCTTCTAAAGTTAAGAGACGAACAGTCGAAACAGTTGAGTGTTCATCGCTAATCTTTTCAATGAAGAATTGATAATCCGCGATGGCAATCACTTGTGGAAGGTGAGAAATAGCTAAAACCTGACCATGCTGGCCAATCTTATGAATCTTTTGAGCAATGGCTTGGGCCACACGACCTGAGACTCCCGTATCCACCTCATCAAAGACAATACTGGTCTTACCTTCCTTACGAGAAAAAGCAGACTTGATGGCTAGCATGAGACGAGACAATTCCCCGCCAGATGCAACCTTGACCAAGGGTTTAAAGTCTTCACCAGGGTTGGTCGAAATGTAAAACTCGACCATTTCATTTCCCTCACGACTGAATTTGCCCTTACTAAAGCGAACTTGAAATTGTGCCTTTTCCATATAGAGATCGTGCAGTTCTTGCTTAATCTCTGCTTCGAGCTGCTGGGCCAAGTCATGGCGAGCAGATGCAAGTTGACCTGCCAACGAAACAAGATCGACTTCCAATTTCTTAAGCTCTGCTTCCATGTCTTCGGAAGAAAGGTTATTTCCAGTCAAGAGATTGTACTCTTCCGTAATCTTAGCAAAGTAAAGCAAGACCTCATCTACAGTCCCACCGTACTTGCGGGTAATAGTATTTAGAAGGTCTAAGCGATTTTCAACCTGCATGAGGCGATTGCCATCAAAATCTAAATCATCAATGATATCTTCCAAACGCTTGGTAATGTCTTCTAAAACATAGTAGGTCTCAGATAGAGAACTTGAAATTTCACGGTATTCAGGGTCGTATTCTTCGACACTTTCCATGTCATTCATGGCGGAACGGACATTTGCTAGGCTAGAGAACTCCTCATTGTCCAACATAGTGTAGGCATTTGTCAAGGTATCTGCTATATTTTTGTGGTTGAGGAGTTTATCTCGTTCTTTGTTGAGACTAATATCTTCACCAGCTTGCAAATTTACCGCCTCAATCTCTGCTATTTGAAATTCCAACATCTCAATGCGAGATTTGTGTTCCTGCTGATTTTTCTTGACTTCAAGAACTTGTTTACGCATTTTGCGATAGGCGTCAAAGCTTGTCTGATAAGCTTGTTTGAGTTCTACAAAAGCCGCATCACCAAACCCATCCAACATCTGGATGTGGAGTTGCGGACGCATCAATTCCTCCTGGTCATGCTGACCATGGATATCAACTAGGTGCTGTCCAATCGAACGCAAGACAGAAAGATTGACCATCTGCCCATTGACCCGACTGATGCTACGCCCGTTCTGTAAAATTTCACGACGGATGATAATCTCATCCCCCAATTCCAAGCCTTGCTCTTCAAAAAGTTCCTGTAAAAGGCGACTATTTTCAACCGAGAAAAGCCCCTCTATCTCTGCCTTAGGAGCACCGTGACGAATAACGTCTGTCGTTGCACGAGCCCCCAACATGAGATTCATAGCGTCTATAATGATAGACTTTCCAGCACCCGTTTCCCCAGTCAAAACAGTCATACCCTTTTCAAAATTGAGGGAAATGGCTTCAATAATGGCAAAGTTTTTTATCGAAATTTCAAGTAACATATAAACCTACCAATTTTTTACTTGTTCAAACATTTCCTTGGCGTCTTCTTCATTTCTCAAGATAATCAAAATTGAGTTGTCGTCTGCCAGGCAGTTGAAAATTCTCTCTGAGAAAGTATTCATCAGCTGACTCTTGACAAAGGCAGTATTCCCAGGAATGACGTCCAGATTGATCATATTTCCCATGCGCTCAGAACCTACTATGTTATTCTCAGCCAACTGCAAACTTCTTACAATTGTTTTTGGCAATTCATAGATGTATTTATTGTTCTTCAAAGGAATTTTTACGATACCCAGTTCCTTAATATCTCGTGACACCGTCGCTTGAGTGGCAGAGATACCTGCTTCCTTTAAGTGCTCAACGATTTCTTCCTGTGTTCCGATTTGATAATCTGTTACAAATCTTCTAATTTTTTCAAGTCTTTCTTTTTTATTCATCTTTAAATTCTCTATGTGCTCTCTCTACAACTTTTTCTATTTCAGGGGCAACTTGGTTGCTTGCTCCCTCTTCCTTTTTCAAATATGCCAGAAATTCGATATTTCCATGTCCACCTTGGATTGGTGAATAGTCTAATCCAAGCACTGAAAAACCTTGCTCAACTGCCATAGCAGTGACTGATTCAAGGACATGTTGATGAACCTTGGCATCACGAATGATTCCATTTTTCCCAATCTGCTCACGGCCTGCCTCAAACTGAGGTTTGACAAGTGCTACAACTTGACCTTGATCAGCCAAAACACGATGCAAGGCTGGTAAGATCAGACTCAGGGAAATGAAACTCACATCAATACTGGCAAAGCTCGGTTCCTGCTTAAAGTCAGTCCTTTCAGCATAGCGGAAATTAAACTGCTCCATACTGACAACCCGAGGATCTTGACGCAATTTCCAAGCCAACTGATTGGTACCAACATCAACTGCAAAGACCAACTCAGCACCATTCTGCAACATGACGTCGGTAAATCCTCCAGTGGAGGCCCCAATATCAATCGTTGTCGCTCCTTCCACTGACAAGTCAAAGACCTGCAAGGCCTTTTCCAGTTTCAAACCACCACGACTGACATACTTGAGTTTTTCACCTTTGAGTTTTAGCTCGGTATCGTCTGGGATTTTCTCTCCTGGTTTGTCAAAGCGTTCTCCATTAAGAACATCCACAACAAGCCCAGCCATAACACCCCGCTTGGCTTGTTCTCGTGTCTCAAACAAGCCCTGTTTATAAGCTAATACATCCACTCTTTCCTTAGCCATTGATTCTCAAACTTTCTACTACTCTTACAATCGATTCTATCTCAAAAGGAACCTGCTGGGCAATTTCTTCTAATTTAGCCGTGGCTTGATTCAATGTTTGGTTACAAAAGACAATAGCCTCCTCCAAACCCAACAAGGCAGGATAGGTTGACTTTTCTGCCTGCAGGTCCTTTTGTGGTGTTTTGCCGATTTCCTCAAAACTAGCTGTCACATCCAGCACATCATCTCGAACTTGAAAGGCTAGCCCAATCAATTCACCCACAGTTTTCAGTTTTGCTTGTAACTCTGGTGCTAATTCTGCTATGATAGCAGCTGCTTGAAAAGGATAGGCTAGTAACTTACCTGTTTTATTAGCATGAATGGTCTGGAGTGCGTCCAGAGACAAGTGCTGGTGTTCGCCCTCCATGTCCAGAACCTGCCCTGCAACCATGCCTAGACTTCCTGATGCTAGGGATAAGTTGGCAATCAAGTCCACCTTGATCTGACTTGGCAAATCTGCCTGCGCTATCAAGGCATAGGGATCTAGGAATAAGGCATCTCCTGCTAAAATCGCCATTGCTTCGCCAAATTTCTTATGATTGGTTAACCGCCCTCGACGGTAATCGTCATCATCCATAGCAGGAAGGTCATCGTGAATTAAGCTCCCTGTATGAATCATTTCCAAGGCCGCAGCCACTTGGGCATGAGCAGGTTTGATAGCAACTTGCAAGGCTTCCAGAACTTCTAACAAGAGAAATGGGCGAATTCGCTTGCCACCAGCATGAATGGAATAGAGAACAGACTCTCGCAAACTAGAGGCAAACTGCTGGTCTCCATAAAAATTTTCCAAAGCCGACTCAACAAGAGCTAATTTTTCTTGCTTCTTCATTCAAAATCACTTTCTGTTCCGTCTTCTTGCATGACCTTGACCAAGGTCTTTTCAGCCTTGTCCAACGTCGCTTGGAGCTCTTTTGACAAGACCATGCCCTTTTGAAAGGCCGCAATTGCATCTTCCAAAGCAATTTCACCGTTTTCCAAACTTTGGACAATGGTCTCCAGTTCTGCTAGATTTTCCTCAAATTTCTTTTGTTTTGACATCTTTAACCTCTAATTCTACTTGACCATCTCGCATCAAAAGCGTCACTTGGTCTTTTTTCTTCAACTTCTCAACCGAATCTACTACGGACTCTTCTTTTTTGACAATAGCATAACCACGCGCCACTATTCGACTGGTATCCAACATCAACAGGGCTTCTGAAAGTCGCTTCACCTCCGCAACCTTGGCATCATAAACCAACGCCATTTGGCTACGTAGGAGCTTGTCCAACTGACCTAGACGGTCTTGATAACGCTGGATTTTGGTAATAGGTGATAGTTGGACCAGTTGATGCGTCCTTACTTGGACTAGCTGTTTGTTATCAGAAATCCGTGTTCGCAAACTTTGTTTTAAGCGCAGTTGTAGTTGATCTAACCGTTGCAAATAACCATCATACAAGCGCTCTGGCTGTCTAAAGATGACTGACTGACTGCATTTTTTCAGAGCTTCTTTTTTCTTTGACAAGACATTTTGTACAGCTGTCGCCATCCGTTTTTCTTGATTTTGCAAATGGGTCAAAAGATCCAACTTGGTTACAGGTGTTGCCAGTTCAGCAGCAGCTGTTGGCGTCGCAGCCCGTCTATCTGCCACAAAATCCGCCAAGGTCACATCCGTCTCATGCCCCACACTAGAGATGACGGGCAAACGGGATTCAAAAATAGCCCGTACCACAATTTCTTCGTTAAAGGCCCAGAGATCCTCTATGGAACCCCCACCACGACCAATGATGAGAACATCTAGGTCCTCACGTTGATTGGCACGCGCAATATTTCGAGCAATTTCCTCCGCAGCTCCATCACCTTGTACCTTAGTCGGATAGAGAAGGATATCAACACCAGGAAAACGTCTGCTGACGGTCGTGATGATATCTCGAATAACAGCTCCACTACGACTGGTTACTACGCCGATACGCTTAGGAAATTGGGGAAGAGGTTGCTTGAAACGTTCTTGAAACAGACCTTCTTCCGTCAATTTTTTCTTGAGTTGTTCAAACTGAATTGCAAGCGCCCCAACCCCATCAGGCTCAGCCTTCTCAATGATGATAGAGTAGCTCCCACTCGGTTCATAAACCTGCACACGCCCAATCACATTGATTTTCATCCCTTCTTCTAGGTCGAAACCTAATTTCTGATAAATCCCAGACCAGATGGTCGCTTGAATGACTGCATGGTCGTCTTTTAGGGAGAAATATTGGTGAGTAGGTCGTTTACGAAAGTTGGAAACTTGACCAGTTAAATAGACCCGTTCCAAGTAAGGGTCTTTATCGAATTTCATTTTCAGATACTTGGTCAAAGTTGTTACCGATAAATACTTTTCCATCGCCACCTACTATTCATTTACTTGCTCTTTCATAGGTATTATTATACCAAAAATATGCTTAAAAATCTCCTTTTGCATACCGAAACTAAAGGAAAAATAGAAAAGGAGGCCAAGCCTCCTCATCTGATTATTTGCTATTTCGTGCTTCTTCCAAAATCTTTGCAATCTTGGTGGTCAAAAGATCGATAGCAACGGTATTGCTGACTCCCTCAGGAATGACGATATCGGCATAACGCTTGGTCGGCTCGATAAACTGGTGGTACATGGGTTTGACCACGCCCAAATACTGCTCAATAACGCTGTCTAGACTACGGCCACGCTCCTCCATATCACGCTTGATACGTCGAATAATACGCACATCATCATCTGTATCCACAAAAATCTTGATATCCATCAAATCGCGCAGACGCTTGTCCTCCAAGACCAAAATCCCCTCAACGATAAAGACATCCTGAGGCTCCTGACGATAGGTCTTGCTACTCCGTGTATGCGCTGTATAGTCATAAGTCGGAATGTCCACTGGACGACCCGCCAATAACTCTTTAATTTGCTCGATCATCAAGTCTGTATCAAAGGCAAATGGATGGTCGTAGTTAGTTTTGACACGCTCTTCAAAAGTCAAGTGAGACTGATCCTTGTAGTACGAATCATGCTCAATCATGGAAATCTTTTCATCAGGAAAATGCGATAAAATGGCTCTTGAAACACTGGTCTTACCACCACCAGAACCACCTGTCACTCCGATAATGATTGGTCTATTTTGCATGCTATCCTCCGTTTTTTTATCCGTCGTCTATTCTATCACATTTTTAGCCAAATTTATAGTCTGATTTTGGATAGATTATGGGTAACAATTCAAATCCCTACATCTCAGTTAGACTAGATAAAAACCTTCCTTGGTTTGTAAAGTTCACCCCGTTTTTCAAGAATGGCTAGCAATTTTTCTCCCTCAAAGGCAGCCAATTCCTTATCCAATTGTTCTAGCTCGATAAAACGACCAAAGCGTACTTCTGTAGCCTGTTCTTGAGTTAGAAAAACTTTAACAAGGTCCCCTGTTCCAATCTCTAGAGGATGGAGAAAGTCCAGTTGACCAGCCTCCATTTTTTCAGCAATTTCTTCTAAGGTCAAGGCATCTTCTAACTGCAAACCTGCAGCACTAGTCCGTGTCAAATGGGACATATGAGCCGCATAACCCAGCTTCTCTCCCAAGTTAACCGACAAGGTACGGATATAAGTTCCCTTACTGCATTTTACACGAAAAGTGAATCGTGCGAGGTAATCCTCATAAGAAATCGGACTTGTTCGATCAAATTGATAAATGGTCACCTGACGTTCTGGACGTTCCACTTCCTGACCAGCACGCGCATACTCATATAGCTTGCGGCCATTGACCTTGACAGCCGAATACATAGGCGGAATCTGAATAATAGGCCCAGTCAGACTAGCTATCGCTTCGTCAACAATAGTTTCATCCAAGGGCGACAAAACAGGGGTCTCTGCGACCACTTCCCCACTAGCATCCTCGGTTATCGTTGAATAGCCCAGAGTGATTTCTCCCTCATAGACCTTGCCCTCGTCCTGCATAAACTCGACCATGCGTGTCGCCTTGCCAACTGCAACGGGCAAAACACCCACTACATCCGGATCTAAGGTCCCACCATGACCAATTTTCTTGGTGCCCAAAATCTTACGCAGTTTAAGAACCGCATCATGCGAGGTCATTCCCGCTTCTTTTTTTAAGTTGATAATACCGTTCATTTGTTACTTTCTAATTCCCTTTTCACTTTACATCAACATATTCTATCTTAGACAGATTTTAAAACTATATCAGCTCATTTTTCTAAATACTTCCTAGCTTCCTGTACATAAAAGAGTTCTGGATTTTCATGGGCGATACTTTCAAACAAACTACGAACACGAGCTTCATCTCCTTTTAGCTGAGCATTGAGAGCTCCGTAATATGAGAACTTGATTCGAGCTAGCTTATTTTCTGGTTCAGTTGTATCGAAGTAGTCGTTTGGTTCTTTATTAAACACAATATCTTTTATGGTTTGGGCTTGTGCAACGAATTTAGCCTTACCACCTTTACAATCTGCAGCCTTGGACAATTGTTCCTCAATGAAAGCAATACCTTGCGCATCTTGAAGATGGATAGAAGATAGAAATTCATAATATAATTTCTTAAATTCAAATATTTTTCTATTTTTTTTAGAAATATTAGAAAGATTGATATTTGAATATTGACTAAGTGCTAATAAAAAATCTCCTCTGAGGTAAGATAATTCTCCTGTGATTAATTCAAAACTTACTTCATTAAATTTCTTATTAAACTTATTGGAATGACTAACACTGTGTTCAAAGAAAGATTGATATTTCTTAAAATCAATCAAAGTCTCCTTCCAATATAGAAGAACTTTCCATGTCAATAAACTTAAAAAGATGCCAATAACTATAAATAATACCGACAAAAATAACAGATAACGTACTGCAATAATATTTTGTTTAAACAATAAAAACAAACCCAAAATTGCTATATAAACTGCAACAACTACTAAATATGAAGATAATCGAATACAAATATTATAAAGAAATTTTACATCTTTATTTGCTAATAATTTAATCAAGTTTTTCAATTTTATAAAAATCCTCCAAATAAAATTGTTTACTAAATTCTCTCAGTAAAAAATTTTCAAAATCATCTTCATCTTCAACTATTGTATACATTCCGTTGTTCACTATAAAATAGTCATTATTGATCATGTAGTGTCCATCGGAGAGTCTTGAAAAATCAATGTCATCTAACTTCAATTTGTCACGTTCACTAAGTGTTAAACGTAAACGAAGGGCTCCCTCTTTCATATAGTCTTTAGGAGAAATTACTGCATATCCTCCAAATGCTTGTTTTTCTGGACTAGATGAGTTTTGATTTTGAACTGCTTTTTCTTTAATAAAAGAAGTGATTCTAAATGAACGTGATATTTGAAAACCTGGACTAGCTAATGGCTGATCTTCAGCATCAAATACAGATAAATCATAACCTTTCTTTTTAATAGCATCTTCCACTACTGACCTAAAATCTTTTAGAACTATTTGAGCTTCATCACTTGAAACAGCATTTTTTATAAATTCCTTTAGGCCATATTGTTCATCAATGAAAGTAACATATTTTAATTTTTGACGCGTGTACTTAGCACCCACTTTTATGGTAACTCCCTTATCGAAAACATCAAAGACACCTACATCGGAAATATTACTATCATAGTATGAAGACTTAAGTGTTAATTCGTAGTTCAAATCCCTAGAATGATAAAACTCTTGTAATTGTTGTACTTTGGTATTATTTCTCAAGTAAGTTTGAATTTCACTACCTAGAAATGGAGAAAAAATTCCCACTAATACTATAATGACTACAATTCTACTCACTTTTTGATTATACTCCCCCTTTTGATAAATCCAATCTATATACGGAAATAAAAATAAAGAAAAAATGAAACTCCAAAGATTAACATCTGTTATAAAATCAAAAGAAACTATCATCTTAAAATTTAATAAAAACATGAGAAATATTGATAAAAAAACATTGCCAATCAATAGGAATGCAATCAGACACTTCATTTGATTTTTTGCTTTTTTTACATAAGTTATACCTACAATAAGATTGGCTAGAAAGCTAAAAATATAGCCAAAAATAGTTGGAAAAAAGCCAATCACTCCAAAAAGCAAATCATATCTAGACCTTTCGTTAGAAACTGTTGAACCTTCGAAGTTCAAAAAACCGTATAAAAAATTGAGCAAAAAAACAACTAATGGTAAATAGGCAATATATATATCCGTAAATTTTAGAGGTTTTTTTATAGTCAAGTTTACTCCCCCTTCAGCGCTTCAAATTTCGCTTTCATAGTTGGATTTTTTCGGGTCAATTTTTTAACTGAAACATCTTCCAATTTGTTATTAGCGAGGCGGAGTTGGTTTTCGGATGTGGTTAGGAACTTCTTGACCTCTTCCATGCGTTTGATGGCCTTGTCAATTTCATCGATTGCTTTGCCAAAGTTAGTCGAAGCTGAGTTGTAGTTCTTAGCAAAGGCTAGTTTAAAGGCATCCAAGTCTTCCTCAAAATGCGTGATATCAATATTCTGCTCTCGCACTAAGGCCAACTCTTGTTTGTATTTTAGGGAATTAAGCGCCGCATTTCGCAGGAGACCAATTAACTGGATAAAGAACTGAGGACGAACCACATACATCTTTTCATACTCGTGGCTGACGTCAACAATTCCTGTATTAAAGTAGTCGTTATCTGCTTCTAACATGGTCACCAAAACGGCATATTCACAGTTCTTCTCCCGACGGTCCTTGTCCAATTCTTTGTAAAAATCCGAGTTCTTATGCTTCTTCTCCGTCCCATCCGCTTCGTTTTTCATTTCAAACATGATGGAAATAATTTCGACTCCATTTTCATCACATTCTCGGAAGATAAAGTCTCCCTTAGAACCACGCGCAGAAACCTTGTTATCCTTCTCAAAGTAGGCATTTGGAAAGGCAAAACTACGAACCTTGTTAAACTCACTCTCTGCATACTGTTCCAAACTTTCCCCAATTGCCTTGGTTGATTGTTGGGCTTTGAAATTCTTGTAAAACTCAACTTGTTCACTGGCTGCCTTGAGCTGAGCTTCATAGTTTTGCTTAACAGAAGCAAGAGAAAGCTCATTTTCTTTTTCTTGCAAGAGGAGCTGATTTTTGACCTGATCCCGTTCTTTTTCTAGGTCAGAAAGGGTCTTTTGAAGTTGATTTTCATGCTCCAAACGCAAGGTAGCCAGTTGGTTTTCCAAGGCTTGTACTTCCTTGTCCTTGGCCAACAAGGCCTCATGGCTTGTCTGTTCAACTTCTTTCTTAGCTAACTCTTTCTCTGTATCAAAGTTTTGGATTTGACTCTGCAGTTGCGCAATTTCTTGGTCTTTTTGAGCCAGTTTAGTCTGTTGCTCATTCATAGCCTTCTGCTCAGCCAAGGCCAGCTCCTGCTTCATCCGATCGTGCAATTCCTTATCAAACTCAACAGTTCTCACTTGGGATAAAAGTTCGGCATACTGACTTTCATTTACTGTAAAGACTTCCCCACAGTTGGGACATTTGATTTCGTTCATAACTTTCCTCTTTCTAGACTTCTGTAACCATTATATCATGCCTGAGGGAAAATCAAAAACAGTGAGTCAAAACCCACTGTTTATATCTGTTACTTTAAATTTTTTCCAAGGCCAAGCGCAAATCTTCAATCAAATCCTCTACATTCTCAAGACCGATCGACAAGCGAATTTGGTTTGGTGTTACACCTGCTGCTTCTAGATCTTTTTCTGACAACTGTCCATGAGTTGTTGTAGCTGGATGGACCACAAGGGACTTAGCATCTGCAACGTTTGCTAGGTCAGAGAAGATTTCCAAATTATCAATCACCTTGCGAGCTTCTGCCTCTCCACCTTTGACATGGAAGGTAAAGATTGAACCCACACCTTTTGGAAAATATTTCTCAGCCAAGGCATGGTAAGGACTGTCAGCTAGTTTTGGATAATTTACCTTCTCTACCTTAGGATGGTTGACAAGGAAATCAACAATTTTCTCTGCATTTTGCACATGGCGTTCCACACGAAGAGAGAGAGTTTCAAGCCCTTGGAGCAAGAGAAAGGCATTAAATGGCGACAAGGCAGCACCTGTATCACGAAGCAATTGAACACGAACAGCGATAATAAAGGCTGCTGCACCCACATCACGAGTATAGCTCAAATTGTGGTAGCTAGGATCTTCCTCAACAAATTGAGGGAATTTCCCTGATGCTTCCCAATCAAAACGACCACTGTCCACGATGACACCGCCAATAGTCGTACCATGTCCACCGATAAACTTAGTCGCTGAGTGAATGGCAATATCTACACCGTGAGAGAAGACGTTAATCAAATATGGTGTGGCAAAAGTGTTGTCCGAAACAAGAGGAATCTTGTGTTTATGCGCAATCTCAGCCAATTTTTCCAAGTCAGGAATGTTAATTAAGGGGTTCCCCAAGGTTTCAATCAAGACAAGTTTGGTATTGTCACCGATAGCTGCTTCCACTTCCTCCAAATTATCCACATCCACAAAGGTTGTTGTGATTCCATAACGAGGAAGGGTTTCTTTCAAGAGATTGAAAGTACCACCGTAAATAGTTGACGCAGCCACCACATGGTCACCTGCGTGAGCAAGCGCCAAAATAGTGTAGGTTACAGCAGCCATACCTGATGCTGTCGCTAGTGCTCCAACACCACCTTCAAGAGCTGCGATTCTTTCTTCAAATGCCGCTGTTGTAGGGTTGGTAATACGAGTATAGATATTGCCAGGTTTTCTCAAAGCAAACAAATCGGCACCTTCTTGCGTGTCATCAAAAACAAAGGATGTTGTTTGATAAATCGGTACTGCACGAGATTTAGTCGCTGGATCAACTACTTGTCCAGCATGTAATTGTAGAGTTTCAAATTTAAAATCACGAGTCATAAGACGACCTCCAAATAGCTTCATTAGGGATATTGTATCATCTTGGGCTAGTCTTTTCCAATACCGTTTTCTTATATTTTGATATAAGGAACAACTATGACTAGTCTTACACATCAAACAAAAAAGCACGATTCACTCGTGCGCATTTCTTTAATCGACATAAGTATCTTCATTTTTATTAAGGAAGGCGTAAGGCAAGCCCATCAAGAGACCTCCTCCGATAAAGTTTCCGACAAAGGTTACACCCCAGTGACGAAGAATATTAGGTATGTCAAAATTAGCAATTGAATCTGCTGCAACACTGAACTTAACAATCGCAAAAGAAGCAAAGTTCGCAGCAATGTGTTCGTTTGTTAAGAATACAAACATGTAAATTGCTGATAAAACAAGCCAAAGTTTAGCCCCACCGTCTTTCACCAAAACAAATGAAAGAATAGCAATGTTTACAAAGATATTGGCTAAAATACCTTCAAGCAAGACTAGCTCATTGGAACGGCTTAACTTCATCTCTACAACCCCTGAAATGAAGCTATCATGCGTTAGATTTGCATAGGCTGCTGAGTGGGCAAAGCCCCAACCTGCTATCAAAGCTCCGATAAGGTTGAACAAGGTACAGTAAAGTAAAATCTCAGCTGTTTTTCTCCATGAAATTTTTTTCAAGAAACTACCAGCTGTCAAAAACATCATATTTGAAGTTACCAGCTCAGCATTAAAGAAAACAATGTAGGCCAATCCCCAAGCAAAAACAAATGGGAAGAGAAAACGTCCACTACCTGGAGCGATCTTATTAATCAAGTCAGCCCCAACTGCGCCTGCAGCCGTACTAAATGTCAGAAAAGCACCTGCAAACATGGAACGAATCGCATACTTAAACTTGCTTTGGCTATAAAGACTTTCTTTCTTCTTGCAAGCAAATTCAATCTTTGAGATAAATTCTGAAGAGACCATAAAAAACTCCTAAAACTTTTATTTGTGAATATTATAACATAAAGCACGCATTTTGAAAAGCCTTTCTTGTATACGTTTTCTACAAAGAAAATCAATGCATTGGGGAATTCCATAAATCTCTCCTTTACCCATTAACAGAAAAACATTCCAATGTTTCAAATTGATCATCCAAAAATTCAAATTCAAATAGGTGCCAGTCATCGAAGGTTTGCTCACAATAACTAACTATTCCTTGATTGTAGTCAATGATAGGTTTCCCCAGCTTGTTCTTCACATCTTCCTCGCTGATTTCTCCATACATTTCCTTAAGATCAGCTAGCATGAAGTTGATAATTCTATTGAGATTTTCCTGATAATTTTTTGATAACAGTTCAACTTTATCTATAAAGTCACAATCAGGCTCTTCGTCCCAAACAAAGGTCACTCCCTCATGCTCATAAGTGTATTGCTGTAAACTCTCATCAAAATTCATTGTTCACTCTCCAAATCATTATCATTTACTAAAAATTTATTAACATTAATCAAAATGTTCAAATGATTTCATAAAAATGTCTTCCACACACGCGTACGATAAAATAACAACACTTGCAATGATTAAAAGATATCATCATAATGTTCACTCGCTTGTTTCACAAACTCGAAAATATTCAAAGATATGGGTTTCATTTCCAGTGAACCTAATGCCCCCAAATCATTCATATAAATAGTGTCGTCAGAATCTTTCTTTATAAAAAAAGCGACATCCCCATCTTGCCCAATCAGGAAAAAATCTGGTTCCCACTCTTCTATTTGGTAGGTGGAGTTTCTTTCTAGCAGATCTAGTCTTGAGTATAAGGTGATGCCTGTATTCTCTATTACCAACTCTCCTGCTTTATCAATTTTACTCAAGAATTCTGCGTATAGGTTTGGAAGTACCAAGTCAATCTGATTATTCATTCTCAACTCCTCATCTATTTTTCCTACTGCGAAAGTCCTATATCTCATCTTCACTTAGTTCTCTAAAATGTGAAATATGATATCCAAAATAAGATTTCCCCGATTTTCCTACGAAGATTCCGTGTCCAGTCATATTGGCAATTTCTCCCAAAAATATCATAGGAAGATCCTTGTCAAATGGAAAACTACTTGTTATGTCTTCTTTGAGCGTAACTAAAGACTTTTCTCTTAACTGACTCATTATCTATCCTCTCTTATACTAGACATCCTTCGGTTGCTTACGATAAATCTTTCAACCTACTGACCAGCTTCCTTTCACATTGAAAAGATACCATTAAAGTTGAATGGTTATCTTGCAAGTATCATACATTATCAAATTTTATAGTTTTCAATTTCTTCTCTACTCATACCTACAAGTTCTGTCGTCCACAAGCCTACAATGTCCGACAAGACTGAATCGCAGGTATACTCTTCTTCACCGTCTACATACTTACAGGAAAAGACAGGCTCCCTTGTCGCCGCTTGATAAAATGCCATGGCTACTTTTTCTAGTTTTTCAGGATTGAAATCAAGTGATAGTTTTTGAGCCATATCTCCTCGTACCAGATCCCAATTTTCCTGCCTAGCCTGATAACTTTCTCGTATTTTAGACACATAGCCCCTACAAAATGCTTTCAATAAGTCTGTGTTCTGATAAAGATACTGACAACTAAAATCCGAAATACAACCTGCATGAAGTAGGAATGTTAGTAAGTCCTTCAGACTTTCTGATACTCTCCCCACTTGGCCCTCACTTCCGATAAAGCCTATGCTGTTATCTTCGAGAAAAACATATTCTCCCCCACTACCGTCTTGAGCAAATGCCTTACAGGCAAGAGAGTACTCCTCATTGTTCCCTGAAAACTGGACTTCACTTATCTTGTCATAAAAATAAATATCACATTCAGTCATCAGTAAGGTCCTTAACTGTTCATTTTCTCTGACTTCTTGTAGCTTATCCATGATCATTCCTTTCTTAAGCTAAACACTTATCCATCTATTACAATTCTAATATGGTAGTTTTTAGTTTCATTCTTTAGATTCTTCACAAGGAGATCATTCTGTTTTGATTTGCCACAGAAAAATGATAGGGGCTTTCTGTCTTTCTGTTCAATACACACATGATACCTTGCCCCGTTCAATTTGACACTTCGAATATATTTGACTTCAATCATTTTGATGTTATTCAGCGGAATGATTCTCTTCACAAATACAAAAGCATTGTGAATATAAAGTCTCCCATTGGCAATGTGAAACGGAGCAAAAAAATCACCACCACTACGACGGACAATTATAAAACGTCGCCAAAAGATTAGTAAAAGAATAGAGGTTAATAAGTAAAAGGCAAAACTAAAGACAGGACTTTCCCACATCGTTTTCATTCCAAACAAAAAATATTCGAACATGCATCATTCTCCTTTGACTGACGCTTCTATTTGACAAAAACCAGTGAAAAATACAATTCACTGGTTTTTGAGGTTAATAACGTTGTTTATATGGCTTATTAAAGGCGCTTAGGATATCATCAGATGTTTCAGAATAAGCTTTAACTTCTTTAAAATCACCTTTAACAATAATCCGCTCTGTCGCATTATAGTCCACACAAGTTACCAGCGTAATCTCCTTAACTCCTTCACGATCCTCGATTTCATCTACCCGATCGGGGGTTACGTGCTTCACTTCACGAATCTCATAGGTGTATACTTTATCTTTATCAGTCAGATAGATTTTCATCCCCGCTTTGGCATTGACCAAAGGTGAGAAGAGCATCTGACTCGCATTTTCAGCAGTAAAGATATGGTGACTAGCTAGAGAATAGTTGCCCTCTCCCATTTTCTGATTTGCTTTCATGGTTCCTGCTCCGTAGAACAAGTTTACATTATCCAAACCTTTAAAAATAGGCAGGTTAATCTCTACTTCAGGAATGGCAATCCCTCCGATAACTGGAAGTTGCTGAGAATCCCACTGGGCAGCTAACACCGCTTCCGATGAAATGGATTTGACAGAATCAAAATCGAAATTTCCTTCTGTCTCTTTATTTTCCTCAATCTTTTCCTTAGTCACCTGACTGACTTGGTATTTATTGGTATTCCAAACCATAAAGAGGTCACGAATTTGAGCATTAAAAATCAAGGCAAGGGATAGAAGAATTAAAAATCCAGCTAAAATATTGATTAGTATATTTTTACGGTTATTCTTCTTTATTTTTCTGTGAGACATTATGCTTCACCCTCTGTTTTCTCTTCTGTTGCTACCTCTTCTTTTTCTGCCGCAGCAACCGTTGTAAAGGTCACAATCTTAGCATCCTGGTCTAGACGCATCACCTTCACTCCCATAGTTGAGCGTCCTGTTTGTGAAATATTGGCAACATTTGTACGGATCATGACACCTGTATCTGTGATAATCATCAGGTCTTCATCTCCTTTAACAGTGAGGAGACCTGCAAGAGGACCATTCTTCTCAGCAACATTGGCTGTCTTCATCCCTTTACCACCACGACCTTTTGTTGGATATTCAGTTGCAAGAGTACGCTTACCATAACCTTTTTCAGTGATGATAAGAACCTCATCTTGGTTTGTAATCACGCTAGCACCAACTACTGTGTCTCCTTCACGAAGATTGACCCCTCGAACACCTGTCGCGATACGGCTCATGCCACGAACAGCTGACTGATTAAAACGAACAGCATAACCAAACTTGGTACCAATGATAATATCCGTATCTTCTTCTGTCAGCAAGACATTAATCAATTCGTCTTCATCTTTGAGATTCAAGGCTTTAAGTCCATTTTGACGAATATTAGCAAATTCTTTAACACTGGTTCTCTTCACAATACCGTGACGAGTTGTGAAGAAGAGATAAGCATCATCACTACGTTCAGACTCAACGTTGATAATGGTCTGAATGCTCTCACCCTCGTCCAACTTCAAAAGATTGACAACTGGCAACCCTTTGGCTGTACGACCATATTCAGGAATTTCATAACCTTTTAGTCGGTATACTCGTCCTTTATTGGTAAAGAAGAGCAAATGATCATGGGTGCTGGTTGAAACCAACTCACGCACAAAGTCATCATCCTTAACCCCAGTACCTTGGACACCACGACCACCACGTTTTTGGGCTGTGAACTCACCTTGATCCAGACGTTTGATGTAACCCTTGTTAGAGAGAGTAATCAAGACATCCGACTCTTCAATCAAATCTTCATCTTCAAGGGTCAAGACCTCTCCGACCATCAACTCGGTACGACGTTTGTCACCAAACTTGCGTTTGACTTCGTCCAATTCCTCTTTGATGATTTGAGCTACACGCCCAGGCTTGGCAAGAATATCAGCCAAATCTGCAATCAAGGCAATCAATTCATCATATTCAAACTGAATCTTATCACGTTCCAATCCTGTCAAACGACGAAGACGCATATCAAGGATAGCTTGACTTTGACGTTCAGAAAGCTTGAACTTGCTCATCAATTCGGCTTGGGCTTCCGCATCCGTTTCACTAGCACGGATAATACGAATCACTTCGTCGATATGGTCTAGTGCAATTAAAAGACCTTCTAAAATGTGCGCACGCGCTTCTGCTTTTTCCTTGTCAAAACGAGTGCGGCGAACAACCACTTCTTTTTGGTGCTCGATATAAGCATCCAAAATTTGACGAAGGGACAAGATTTTTGGCACGCCATTTTGAATCGCCAACATGTTGAAACCAAAATTGGTTTGCATCTGGGTCATCTTGAAGAGGTTGTTAAGGATAACGTTGGCAGACGCGTCGCGTTTAACCTCGATTACAAAGCGAACGCCTTCACGATTGGACTCATCACGTACGGCTGTAATGCCCTCAAGGCGTTTTTCCTGAACCAAGCGAACAATATGCTCATGGACCTTGGTTTTATTGACCATGTAAGGGAATTCCGTTACAACGATGCGCTCACGACCCGTCTTAGTAGTTTCAATCTCTGTACGAGAACGAAGGACAATGGAACCTTTACCAGTCTCATAGGCCTTATGAATCCCTGATTTCCCCATGACAAGAGCACCAGTCGGAAAATCTGGACCAGGCAAGACCTCCATCAAGTCCTTAGTCGTCACATCTGGATTGTCCATGACCAACTTCACTGCATCAATGGTTTCACCCAAGTTGTGAGGTGGAATATTAGTTGCCATCCCAACAGCGATACCAGTTGCCCCATTGACCAAAAGGTTTGGAAAACGGGCTGGCAAGACCAAGGGTTCACGTTCGTTAGCATCGTAGTTATCTACGAAATCAACTGTGTTTTTATTGATATCACGAAGCATTTCAAGAGCAATCTTGCTCATACGTGCCTCAGTGTACCGTTGCGCGGCAGCACCGTCCCCGTCCATAGAACCAAAGTTTCCATGCCCATCAACAAGCATGTAACGGTAGCTCCACCACTGGGCCATACGAACCATGGCTTCGTAAATAGAGGAATCTCCGTGTGGGTGGTATTTACCCATAACATCCCCTGTGATACGAGCTGATTTTTTATGAGGTTTGTCTGGAGTAACACCTAATTCATTCATTCCGTAAAGAATACGACGGTGAACAGGCTTCAAGCCATCTCGAACATCAGGAAGAGCACGCGCTACGATAACACTCATGGCGTAATCGATAAAGCTGGTCTTCATCTCCTTTGTCAGATTGACATTCACTAAATTTCTATCCTGCATTAATAAATGCCTCATTTCACTATTAGTAATTAGATATATTATACCATAAAATGTCCTTTATTTCAGGCATCTGAAACTACTAAAACGTTTACATTGATAACCGAATAGAATATTCGTGACAAAGCTTTTTAAAAGTGATAGAATGAAAGTGTCTGGGGATTCCCCTAAAAAAAATGAAGGAGATGTTTAGATAATGACTTCAACTAAACAACACAAAAAAGTGATCCTTGTTGGTGACGGTGCCGTAGGTTCATCTTACGCTTTCGCACTTGTTAACCAAGGAATTGCACAAGAGCTTGGAATTATCGAAATTCCACAATTACACGAAAAAGCTGTTGGTGATGCGCTTGACCTTAGTCACGCCCTTGCCTTCACTTCACCTAAAAAAATCTACGCTGCTCAATACTCTGACTGTGCAGACGCTGACCTTGTTGTTATCACTGCAGGTGCTCCTCAAAAACCAGGTGAAACTCGTCTTGACCTTGTAGGCAAAAACTTGGCTATCAACAAATCAATCGTAACACAAGTTGTTGAATCAGGTTTTGATGGTATCTTCCTTGTTGCAGCTAACCCAGTTGACGTTTTGACTTACTCAACTTGGAAATTCTCTGGATTCCCTAAAGAACGTGTTATCGGTTCAGGTACTTCACTTGACTCAGCTCGTTTCCGTCAAGCACTTGCTGAAAAATTGGATGTTGATGCTCGTTCAGTTCACGCCTACATCATGGGTGAACACGGAGATTCTGAATTCGCTGTTTGGTCACATGCAAATATCGCTGGTGTAAACCTTGAAGAATTCCTTAAAGATACTCAAAACGTTCAAGAAGCTGAATTGATTGAATTGTTCGAAGGCGTTCGTGACGCTGCTTATACAATCATCAACAAAAAAGGAGCTACATACTATGGTATCGCTGTAGCACTTGCTCGTATCACAAAAGCAATCCTTGATGACGAAAATGCAGTACTTCCACTTTCAGTCTTCCAAGAAGGTCAATACGGAGTTAAAAACGTCTTTATCGGTCAACCAGCAGTTGTTGGTGCACACGGTATCGTTCGTCCAGTAAACATCCCATTGAACGATGCGGAAACTCAAAAAATGCAAGCATCTGCTAAAGAATTGCAAGCAATCATTGATGAAGCGTGGAAAAATCCTGAATTCCAAGCAGCTTCTAAAAACTAATTAAAAGAAGGTTCTCATTTCATGGGAGCCTTTTTCTTTTTGCACAGAACGATAACATCAACTTTTCAGATAAACAAAAAAGCCTGTCGCACAAGCTCAAATGCTTGATATGACAGGCTTTTTTAAAATTCATTATTTAACAGCGTCTTTAAGAGCTTTACCAGCTTTGAATGCTGGAACTTTAGAAGCTGCGATTTTGATTTCTTTACCAGTTTGTGGGTTGCGACCTTTACGTGCAGCACGCTCACGAACTTCAAAGTTACCAAAACCAATCAATTGAACTTTTTCACCAGCTGCAAGGTATTCAGTTACTGCTGCAAATACAGCGTCAACTGCTGCTGCTGAATCTTTCTTAGTCAATTCTGTAGCTTCTGCTACTTTAGCGATCAAATCTTGTTTGTTTGCCATGTTAATAATTCCTCCAAATAATTTCTAATTAACAAATATAATCATATCCTAAAATTGCCCACAGGTCAAGTCAAAAACGCTATTTCTAACGATTTTTCTCTATTTTTTTAGGAATGATATCGAACTAAGATAGCCCATGCATTTTCACCTGTATGGGTCTGAATGATAGAGCCCGTTTCCAGTACTGAGATTGGTTTTTCGACATAAGTTTGTAAAACATTCTTCATCTCATTGGCCCATTCATTAGTACCAGCGTAGGATATTCCAATTTCTGCAACAGATTTATGAGAAAGGGTCTCGGCCAACTCGTCAAGCCATTTTTTAAATGTCTTAGCACCGCGTCCCTTTACAATAGGTTGGAGTTCATGGTTCTTCATTTGCATGACGACACGAATATTCAACAGAGAACTAAGCAATCCTGTCACACGTCCGATACGTCCACCCTTAACTAGATTTTCTAATGTTGAAACACCGATATAGAGTTCAGTATGTTTCTTGACCTCTTCCACACATGCCAAGATGGTTTCTAAATCTTTACCTTCTTGGGCAAGTTTAGCAGCTTCAACAACTTGAAACTTCATCGCCTGATCTGTAAAAGAACTATCAATAACAGTCACATCAGCAGTTGAGAGACTTGCCCCTTGGCGAGCAGCTTCAACAGTTCCAGACAAGGCATGGGACATGTGAATAGCGAGAATCTGACTACCGTCTTTACCTAGTTCTTCAAAAACTTCAGCAAATACTCCCACTGGAGGCTGACTGGTTTTGGGCAGGTTTTTACTTTGCTGCATAAGATGAAGGAATTCCCCTTCTTTCAAATCTGCATCAGAATAAAGGATACCATCAATCATCACAGATAAAGGAACAACGGTGATATTTAATTCTTTAACTACTTCTGGTTCAATAGTAACAGAGGAATCAGTTACAATTTTTACTTGTGTCATATCTTCAATCTTTCTATTCTTCTCAATAAGATAGGGATTTATCACTTTTATTATATCAAAAAATTGTTAAAAAATCATGATGAATCCAATGAAAAAGCTTGGAATTTTGGTATAATCTATCTATAGAAAAGCGAGGGAAAGTCATGATCCGAAAAGTTCAGCCTATTATTACTATCATACTTGGGGCAGCTATTTATGCCTTTGGTCTTACCTATTTTGTAGTTCCTCACCATTTGTTTGAAGGCGGAGCAACTGGTATCACATTGATTACCTTCTATCTCTTTAAAATTCCTGTCTCAGTGATGAATCTCTTGATAAATATTCCTTTATTTATCCTAGCATGGAAAATATTTGGTCCCAAAACTCTCTATTCCAGTCTCTTGGGAACTATCTCCCTCTCTGTCTGGCTTGCTGTCTTCGAAAGAATTCCTTTACAGTTTGACTTACAAGGAGATCTCATTATCGTTTCCTTGGTTTCGGGTGTTTTACTGGGAGTCGGTTTAGGAATTATTTTTAATGCTGGTGGGACTACTGGTGGTTCTGATATTGTTGCCCGTATCCTCAACAAATACACCAATATTTCGATTGGTAAATTACTCTTTGGGATTGACTTTCTCATCCTGATGTTGATTTTAATCATCTTCCAGGATCTTCGTCTTGTCACCTATACTCTCTTGTTTGACTTTATCATCGCTCGTGTTATCGACTTGATTGGGGAAGGGGGCTATGCTGGTAAAGGATTTATGATTATCACTCAGTATCCTGAGCAATTGGCTGATAAAATCAATGAAGAACTAGGACGTGGCGTGACCTATATCTCTGGTCAAGGCTACTACAGTAAGAAAGATTTGAAAATCATTTATTGTATCGTTGGTCGAAATGAAATCGTTAAAATGAAGGATATGATTCACCAAATCGATCCTCAAGCCTTCATCACTATCACCGAAGCTCATGAAATACTAGGCGAAGGATTCACTTTCAAAAAAGAAAATAGATAAAAAGCTGGGAGATTTTTCCAGCTTTTATTTTTCTTCAGAAAGTGTAGAGTGACGATAGCCATAAGTAAAGTAAATCACTAGTCCAACCGCCAAAGCAAGTCCAAAGGCAATCCATGTTTCCTTGGTGTACTGAAGCATAAAGGAAAGACAGATAAGAATGGAAAGGATTGGCAAAAGCGGCACTAAAGGAGTCTTGAACTCTCCTTCTTTAGGCATTCCCTTATCCTTTCTGAGTTTTATAATGCCATAAGCTAGTAAGATGAGATAGGCTAGTGTACAGATATTTAGAAAGGCTGCAATACTTGCCAAGGGGAAAATACCCGCAGCAATGGCTGAAGCAGCCCCTGTTAAGATAGTTGCATTCTTTGGAACTCGACTAGTTTTACTTAGTTGTTTAAAGCTTTGAGGTAAAAGTCCATCACGTGCTAAGCTATATATCATTCGAGACAAAGCATAAGTCATGGAAATACATACAGTTATCAGGGTTAGAATGGCTACAATCGAAACATAATTTGCCGCCCAACCAATCCCAATACTACGCAATGAAAAGGCCACTGCGTCATCCACATTAAGCTTACTGTAATAAACAATCCCTGTCAATACTAAGGTCACCAAGGCATAGAGAATAGTGACGATTGACAGAGAAAGGACAATTCCTCGAGGAACATTCTTTTGCGGACTTTGAATTTCATCAACTGTCATGGAAATCGACTCAAAACCGAGAAAACCGAAGAACATCAAAGAGGCTCCTGCCATAATCCCAGTACTTCCACCATAAATTTGACCAAAGCCAAAGGGAGCAAAATTCGACCAATTTTCAGGTTTGATGTGCCAAATCCCAACTAGGATGAACAAAGCCAGAGCAGAGAATTTTAAGACCACTAGAAGCGAATTAAAGCGCAGGGCTGCCTTGGAATTCAATAAGACTACTCCCGTTACCAGAGCAAGCACCAAAATAGGTAAAAGATCAATATAGGTGCCTTGTTCGGGATTAAAGGTGCCATTTAAGGCTTGGGGCATGGAGATACCATAATTACTGAGTAAGCCCTTAAAGTAAGCTGCCCAGCCAGACGCCACACCTGAAACAGCTGTCATGAATTCCATGATGGTCAACCAGCCAGCAATCCAGGCTGGCAATTCTCCTAAAATCGCATAGAGATAACTATAAGCACCTCCTGTTGCAGGCACACGAGAGGCGAATTCCGCAAAAAAGAGGGCTGATAAAGAAACGCACAGGGCAGAAATCACAATGGAAACCACTAGTGATGGGCCAGCTAGTGTAGCTGCTGCTGTTCCTGTAATGGTGAAAATTCCCGTCCCTACCATGGCACCGATTCCTAGTAAAATCAAATCCCATAATTTTAAATGCCGGCGCATTTCTGTCCGTCCCAGACTAACATCCTTGGTTCTAAAAATTTTCATACTTCATCTCCACTAAATGTAATTGTTTTATTTTACCACATAAAAGTATTTTTGTGAATATTTATTAGGTCTTTTTTTGAAAAAAATTCTGAACAGGAAAACTTCCTGTTCAGATTTTGCATATTCTTACCCAACTGATCCTTCCATCTCATAGCTAATCAAGCGGTTTAGCTCAACTGCGTATTCCATTGGAAGTTCTTTAGTGAAAGGTTCTACAAATCCCATGACAATCATCTCAGTTGCCTCAGATTCTGACAATCCACGGCTCATGAGGTAATAGAGTTGTTCTTCTGAAATCTTAGATACTTTGGCTTCGTGTTCCAAAGCAACTTGTGAGTTATGGATTTCATTGAATGGAATGGTATCTGAAGCTGATAAGTCATCCATGATAATGGTATCACACTCGATGTGAGAAACAGATTTCTTAGAATTTTTATTAAAGGTTACTTGTCCACGGTAGTCAACCTTTCCTCCGCCTTTAGCGATGGATTTAGACACGATAGACGAGCTGGTATGTGGAGCATTGTGGATCATCTTAGCACCCGTGTCTTGGTGTTGACCAGCATTAGCAAAGGCGATAGAGAGCATGGTACCACGAGCCCCTTCTCCATCAAGGTAAACAGATGGGTATTTCATAGTCGTTTTGGCACCCAAGTTCCCATCAATCCACTCAACAGTTGCATCTTTCAAGGCTTTGGCGCGTTTGGTTACCAAGTTATAGACGTTATCAGACCAGTTTTGGATAGTTGTATAACGCATATAAGCTCCGTCCAAAGCAAAGATTTCTACAATGGCTGCATGCAAACTGTTGCTTGAGTAAGTCGGTGCTGTACATCCTTCTACGTAATGGACGCTTGCTCCCTCATCAACGATAATCAAGGTGCGTTCAAACTGACCAGTATTTTCATTATTGATACGGAAGTAGGTTTGAAGCGGAATATCTACCTTGACCCCTTTTGGCACGTAGATAAAGGTTCCACCTGACCATACTGCTGAATTGAGGGCAGCCAACTTGTTATCAGTCGGCGGTACCAACTTAGCAAAGTATTGTTTGAACAAGTCTGGGTATTCCTTGAGGGCAGAATCCGTATCTGTAAAGATAATGCCTAACTTCTCAAATTCTTCTTTCATGTTATGGTAAACAACTTCTGACTCGTACTGAGCAGAGGCTCCTGCTAGATAAGCACGTTCAGCTTCTGGAATACCGATACGTTCAAAGGTTTCTTTAATCTTTTCAGGTACATCATCCCAAGAACGGGCAGGTTTATCAGATGGTTTTTGGTAATAGAGCAAGTCATCAAAGTCAATCTCTGACAAGTCTGCTCCCCAGGTTTGCATGGGCATTTTTTTGAAGGTTTCATAAGACTTCAAACGGAATTCTAACATCCACTCTGGCTCACCCTTGGCAGCAGATAATTCACGAATAACACCTTCGTTGAGTCCTTTTCCTGTCGATAGGACAGGCTCTACATCATCATGGAAACCAAATTTATATTCACCAAGGTCAATTGGTTTTGGTTCTACTCTTTCTTCAGCCATAATATCCTTTCTTTCATTATATATTTCTATGTTTCTTATTTATCTTCTTGATTTTCAATTGTTTTTTTGAGAGCATTCCAAGCTAGGGTTGCACACTTGATTCGTTGAGGGAATTTGGCAACACCCGATAAGAAGGCTGCATCGCCTAGTTGATCTTGGCGGTCATCTTTTTGTCCTTGCACCATTTCTGAAAAAATGGTCGCAAGTTCTAAAATTTCTTGCTTGGTTTTTCCTAAAACGGCATCTGTCATCATACTAGCAGAGGCAGTTGAAATCGTGCATCCTGAATTTAGAAAAGCAATATCTTCCAAACGATTTTCTGCATCAAACTTGACAGAGAGATTGATGACATCCCCACAGGTTGGATTGTTGAGACTGATTTGTTCAGCGTCTTCTAACTTCCCTTGGTGATGTGGATTTTTCGAATGGTCTGCTACCACTGCCATATAAAGGCTATCTAGTTTAGAAAGTGCCATTGAAAAACTCCTTTGTCTTTTGTAGGGCATAGACTAGTTTGTCACAATCATCCTTGGTATTGTAGAGATAAAAACTAGCACGAGCTGTTGCTGGGACTTCTAAATACTGAAGCAAGGGTTGCGCACAGTGGTGACCCGCACGAACAGCCACTCCTTCATAGTCCAAAGCGGTCGCAAGGTCGTGAGGATGAAGATCATCTAGGTTAAAGGCAATAACACCCGAACGTTGAGCCAAATCCTGAGAACCATAAATAGTCAGTCCTTCAATCGCCTGCAGTTTTGGATAAACGTATGCAATCAGTTCCTGTTCATGAGCTTCAATGGCATCCATACCAATATTTTCAAGATAATCCACTGCAGCAGCAAGTCCGATGGCACCAGCCATATTAGGAGTTCCAGCCTCGAATTTCCAAGGCAATTCCTTCCAACTAGCAGATTGCTCGTAGACGAAATCAATCATCTCACCGCCAAATTCAACTGGTGACATTTGTTCCAGATACTTCTCTTTACCGTAAAGGACACCGATACCAGTCGGACCAGCCATCTTGTGACCAGAAAAGGCAAAGAAGTCCACATCCAAGTCCTGGACATCAATCTTCATATGAGGTGTAGACTGGGCGCCATCCACCACCATGATGGCTCCAACTTGGTGAACCATTTGAGTGATTTTCTTGATAGGATTGACCACACCAAGAACATTAGAGGCATGAGCTAGCGAAACAAATTTAACCTTATCAGTCAATTTAGCTCGCAAATCCTCCATATCCAAGGCACCGTCTTTAAGATAGACATAGACAAGCTCCGCTCCAGTCTTGCGACAGGCTTCCTGCCATGGAATGATATTGGAATGGTGTTCCATGACGGAAATCAAGACCTGGTCGCCCTCAGTCAGGATTTCCTCAGCAAAGCGTGCCACCCAGTTAAGGCTGGTTGTCGTTCCTCTGGTAAAAAGCACTTCTTTTGTAGAGCCTGCATTGATAAATTTACGAATGGTTTCACGAGCAGCTTCATAAGAAGCTGTCGCTCTCTCAGCCAAGGTATGGACACCACGGTGAACATTGGCATTGTCCTGCTCATAGTAGCGGTTGATGGCTTCCAGAACTGCTAGTGGTTTTTGTGTCGTCGCAGCATTGTCCAGATAGACCAGAGGTTCATCGTTGACAATCTGGTCTAAAATTGGAAAATCCTTGCGAATCGCTTCTACATCTAACATCGGTTTCCCCTTAGCGTTTTGACAATTTTTCTTCGACAGTTGCAATCATTTCATCACGAACTTCCTTTACTGGAATCTCAACGATTACGGAACCAAGGAAACCACGTACAACCAAGCGTTCTGCTGTTGCCTTATCCAAACCACGGCTCATGAGATAGTACATATCTTCTGGATCCACCTGACCGATAGAAGCCGCATGACCTGCAGTTACGTCATTTTCGTCAATCAAAAGGATTGGATTTGCATCTGAACGAGCCTGGTCTGAAAGCATGAGAACACGGCTCTCTTGCTGCGCATCTGCACCCTTAGCACCCTTGATGATGTGGCCAATACCATTGAAGGTCAAGGTTGCTTTCTCAAGAATAACCCCATGTTGGAGAATATTTCCGATAGAGTTGCAACCGTAGTTTGTTACGCGAGTGTCAATCCCTTGCACCTGACGGCCACTTGATAGGGCAACGACCTTGAGGTCTGCATGGCTACCATTTCCAATCAAGTCGCTATCAAAATCTGCAACGACGCTTCCTTCGTTCATGACACCGATTGCCCAGTCAATACTTGCATCGTTGCCTAGTTTACCACGACGGCTAATGTAGGCAGTGACATTTTCCCCTAGACGGTCAATAGCCGCAAATTTCACTTGAGCGCCTGAACGAGCAATGACTTCCACTGTGATATTAGCAGTTGCCTTAGCACTACCTTCACCTCGTGACTCTAGACGTTCAAGATAGCTTATCTTAGAGTTTTTACCAGCAATGATAAGGATATGCTTGTTAAATGGAACATCGCTATCACTGTCTTGGTAGAAAATACCTTCGATTGGCTCTTTAATCTCAACATTATCAGGAATGTAGAGAACAGCACCACTATTGAAATAAGCTGTGTGGTAGGCTGCCAACTTGTCATCGTCGTATTTAACGGACGACATGAAGAATTCTTCTACGAGTTCTGGAATTTCTTCTAAAGCTGAGTGGAAGTCTGTAAAGACTACACCTTGTTCAGCCAACTCTACTGGAATTTGTTCAAAAACTGTTTGAGTACCTACTTGCACCAACTTCAAATGATTGTCTAGAGCTGTGAAGTCAGGAACATTTGCTGATGGCTCGCTTTCTGTAATCGTACCATCTCCCAGATTCCAACGGTGAAATTTCACACGCTCGATAACTGGTAATTCCAAACTCTCAATCTTATCAAAAGCTTTTTGACGGAGGTCTGACAACCAGCTTGGTTCAGCGTGCATTTCTGAAAAAAGTTTAATAGTTTCTTTAGTCATTTACTTCTCCTAAAAGATACGAGGGAATTACAATTCTTCCTTGTAGTCATAGCCAAGTTCTTCAGCTAGTTTTGCGTATCCTTCACGTTCCAAACGCGCTGCCAATTCTGGACCACCAGAAAGGACAACACGACCTTCCATCATCACGTGTACCACGTCTGGTGTGATGTAGTTCAAGAGACGTTGGTAGTGAGTAATGATCATCGCACCAAAGCCCTCACCACGCATGGCATTGACACCTTTTGATACGACTTTAAGGGCATCAATATCAAGACCTGAGTCAATCTCATCCAAAAGTGCAAAAGTTGGTTCCAACATCAAGAGTTGAAGAATCTCATTACGTTTTTTCTCACCACCAGAAAATCCTTCGTTAAGATAACGCTCTGCCATTTCTTCTTTCATGTTGAGCAATTCCATTTTCTCGTCTAGTTTAGTGATGAACTCTCGAACTGAAATCTTTTCATCATCTTCTTTTCCAGCATTCATGGCTGCACGTAGAAACTCAGCATTGGTAATGCCTGGAATTTCAGATGGGTATTGCATGGCAAGGAAAAGTCCCATACGCGCACGTTCGTCCACTTCCAACTCAAGAATGTTTACGCCATCAAACAAGACCTCACCTTTAGTAACTTCATAGTTAGGGTTACCCATAATAGCTGCTGAAAGAGTCGATTTACCCGTACCATTTGGTCCCATAATGGCTGCAATTTCTCCTGTTTTCAGAGTCAGATTGACTCCTTTCAAAATTTCTTTTCCTTCAATTTCAACGTGAAGATCTTTGATCTCTAATACTGACATGATAGTTCCTTTCTTTTTCAAACATTTTGCTCAATACTTTAGGAAATTGCTTACAATCCCTAAAAAATAGGACAAAAGGTCAATAAATATACTCTACTAGTATAACAAAAAAAAGCCTAAAAGGCTTTGATTTTGTCTAGAAGCTGGGGGCTAATCCTTGCGGTTTAGGTGCTGATCAATAGCATCTACAATTTTTCCCATCAGGTAACTTAATCTAAAATTTCGAAAGAGTAGAATCGCCCAAAAAGCTGCCATAACATAGCGACTAGTCATCAAAGATTCATTGAAAAAATAAGTCTCAGCAGCCGTGAATAATGCTATTATGATAAATTGTTGTCTATTCATAAGATTATTGTATCATGAAATCCATTTTTAGTCTTCTTCAACCATGACTTTATCAGCTAGAAATTCGAATTCTTCTGGAATCAGGCTCTCTTCTTCAGCCTCTTGCTCGGCTTGAGAAGACTTGTTTTTAGCTGAAAATGCTGCTCGAACCTCTTTCCATTCCTCTAGGGAAATAGCCAGAATCTCAGGTGAAAATCCAGCTGCCTGGCTGAGAATATTGCCGAACATGGTATTGAGATTATCACGTTTCATGGTTTGACCAGCATTGAAATTAGACTCAAAGGCTAAAATAGCATGGTGTTCATTGGCCGCAACTGGTTGAGAACCTACGAGAAGAGCTTTATCAGGTCCAGCTAAGCTTTCGATCACTTCTCCCCATGCATTCTGGAGGCGAATCAAGTTTTGACGTGCCAAATCAGGACTTTCGACAGCTTCTTGCAGGATAGACTGAACTTTGTTGCGATCCACTCGATAGACTGTCTTGGAAGTGGCTGGACGACTAGGAACTGGCGCAACTTGTTTAGGAGCTGTGCCTACATTAGCAAGTTCTTGTTTGAGACGGGCGACTTCCTGTCTCAGTGCAGAAATTTCACTTTCAACAGCTCCTGAAATCGAAGATTCAGACTTGATTTCCGCTAAACGAATGGTCATCATCTCAGCGTAAATCTTAGGTTGCAAACTAGCCTTCATATCTGCCAAGCTCACTGTCGCTAGACGAATCATTTCAAAGAGACTTTCTTGGGAAAGAGCTAGATTGTCCATAAAAACTGGACTATGATGAGTATTTTCGCCACCTGTCTGAACAACTAGTAGATCACGCAAATACTGCAAGAGATCCGTCACAAAACGAGTCATGCTCTTGCCATTTTCAAACAAAAGATTCAAAGAATCAAGCGCTTTTGAAACATCCTGCTGAGACAAGGCGGCTACGTAGGCATCAAGTGCTGATAGACTAATGGTGCCTGTAATCTCCTCAGAGATAGCTGTAGTTAAAGCATTCCCTTGAGTCAAACTCAAGGCTTGATCCAGAATAGACAAGGCATCCCGCATCCCACCTTCAGCCCGTCTAGCAATTATTTCCACAGCCTCTGGTTCAGAACTGATATTCTCTTTTGACAAAATGGTTTGGATATGGTTCTTAATATCTTGCGTTCGAATCGATTTAAACTCAAAACGTTGAACACGCGATAAAATAGTTGCTGGAATCTTATGCAATTCGGTGGTTGCCAAAATAAAGACAACATTCTGAGTTGGTTCTTCAAGGGTCTTCAAAAGCGCATTAAAGGCACCTGTTGAAAGCATATGAACCTCGTCAATGATATAAACCTTATACTGAGCTATACTTGGAGCGTAAGTTGATTTATCACGAATATCACGAATTTCATCAACCCCATTATTAGAAGCTGCATCCATTTCAATAACGTCTTCTAAACTTCCATCCGTTACAGCTTGACAGATATAACAGTTATTACATGGTTCTCCCCCTACTTGATTAGGGCAATTCATAGCCTTAGCAAATATTTTAGCTACACTGGTTTTACCAGTTCCTCGAGGCCCAGAAAATAAGTAGGCATGACTAATCTTTTCCTGCTCGACCGCTTGTTTTAGGGTTTTAGCCACAACCTCTTGTCCGACCAATTGTGAAAAAGTTTGGCTTCTATATTTTCGATAAAGTGCTTGATACATTAGGCTTTCTCCTCAAACATCGTAAAGTCCCATTCTGTCTTCTCAAGCAAAATAGCGACAAATTGTTCCAAGTAATCACGATCAATAGCATTGTAATCATCGATAAGAGAAGAGTCCAAATCTAAGACACCCAGCAATCGACCATTCTTGAGCATGGGAACTACGATTTCACTCTTGGCCTTACTATCGCAAGCAATGTAGTTTGGATAGGTACTCACATCGCCAACTAAAACAGTCTCTTGAAACTCAGCAGCTTCTCCACATACGCCTTTTCCAAGCGGAATACGAATGCACGAAACGCCGCCCTGAAAAGGCCCTAAAACCAATTCGCTACCATCAAACAGATAAAAACCTGCAAATACAGTATTGGGAAAGCGAGATTTTAGAAGGGCACTAGCATTAGAAAGATTGGCAAGAACGTTGCTCTCACCTTCAAGTAAGTAGGAGAGTTCCTCGTTTAACAATTGATATTGTGATTGTTTTTCTGAATCTAACATAGAACTATTATATCAAAAATGGGAAAGAGACAAAAGAAAAATCCCTTGTTTTAAACAAAGGATTTTGTGATTATCAATTTGATTAAAGTTCGATATCACCGAACAAGTCAGCCATTGAGAATCCTGTTTGTGTTTCTGGAAGTTCGAAATCACGTTTTTCTTGACGTTTTGGACGACGTGGACGAGCAGCGCGTTTTTCTTCTTTTTGTCCTTCTTCTTGAGCTGGACGTTCTTCAAGAGCTTTGATAGAAAGTGATACACGTTCTGCATCAGCGTTAACATCAAGTACTTTAACAGTAACTTCTTGACCAACAGTAAGAGCTTCTTTTGGATTTTCGATACGTTTGTGTGAAATTTGAGATACGTGAACAAGTCCATCGATACCTGGCAATACTTCAACAAATGCACCGAAGTCAGTCAAACGTTTAACTGTTCCTTCTACTACATCACCTTTAGCCAATTTTTGCTCAACACCATCCCATGGTCCAGGTGTAGTTGCTTTAAGTGAAAGTGATACGCGTCCTTCTTCTTCATTAAGATCAAGGATCTTCACTTCGATTTCTTCACCAACAGTTACAACTGATTTAGGTGATACGTTACGTTCGTGTGACAATTCAGTTAAGTGAACCAATCCGTCAACACCACCAAGGTCGATGAAAGCACCAAAGCTTGTGATACGAGCAACTTTACCAGTTACTACATCACCAACAGCCAATTTACCAAATACTTCAGCACGAGCTGCTGCAGTAGCTGCTTCAACAACTTCACGACGTGAAAGGATGAAACGGTTTTCTTTAGGATCAACTTCCTTGATTTTAGCATCAAATTCTTGACCTACGAAACGCTCAGTGTTACGTACGAAACGAGTATCCAACATTGAAGCTGGGATGAATCCACGAACACCTTCAAATTCTACTGAAAGTCCACCTTTAACGGCACGAGTTCCTTTAACAGTAACAACTTCTTCTTCGCGTCCTACAAGTTTGTCCCATGCTTTGCGAGCTTCAAGGCGTTTTTTAGATACAAGGTATGTAACTGTATCAGTATCTTTACCAACTACTTGACGAAGTACAAGAACATCCAATACTTCTCCTACTTTCACAAAGTCATTGATATCTGCATCGCGATCGTTTGTCAATTCGCGAAGAGTCAAGACACCTTCAACACCAGTCCCAGAGATTGCAACGTTAGCTTGAGTCGCATCAACTGTCAATACTTCAGCACTAACAACATCACCAGGCTCAACTTGGCTAACGCTATTTAGCAAATCTTCAAATTCGTTCATCTAAAAAATCCTCCAACAATCAAGTCTTTTCCAAAACTTGACATACTTATATTTTTTTCCTAAGCACCCGCAAGAACATGTTCATTTTGTTCACGTCTTTCAATATAAAAATAAAATACCCTAAGATATTTTTCTTTTCATCTTGAATTTATTACCTAAGAACTGGGGTAGCTGGATTCGAACCAACGCATGAGGGAGTCAAAGTCCCTTGCCTTACCGCTTGGCTATACCCCAATGATGAGATGGAGAGAGAGGGATTCGAACCCCCGAACCCGAAGGAGCGGATTTACAGTCCGCCGCGTTTAGCCACTTCGCTATCTCTCCAATGCTTAACGAAAACTATTATATCATGAAATTTTCAAAAAAACAAGCATTATTTTGTTAAATTATAGTTTTCAATCAAAATTTCCACAGCTTTTTCAAGTTTTTTATAAAAACTATCGACATTTCCATTCTTTATGATGGCAAATTGACTATCTAATTCGGCAATTTCACCAATGACCTTTTTCCCGATTGTCAAAACGTAGCCTTCATAGCTGTCTTTTCCAACAGTCACTTTTGCATCTGTTAATTGAATTTCAATTTTCTTATCTTTTTTACTCATACTTTACCTCTTTTCACTTTTTCTATTGTACAAGAAAATGCTCAAACTAGCAAGAAAAAACTCCATTTCAGCCCTTACAACTGCTATGGAGTTTCACTTTACTTTATGTTTTTTAGTCCACTTTGACAATCCATCCTTCAGGCGCTTCTACATCACCAAATTGGATACCAGTCAATTCATCATAGAGTTTACGTGTAACAGGACCTACTTCTGTTTCACTATAGAAAACATGGAAATCATCGCCGTGTTGGATGCCTCCAATTGGCGAAATAACCGCTGCCGTACCGCAGGCACCTGCCTCTACAAAACGCTCCAAATTATCAATTGGGACATCACCTTCAATCGGTGTCAAGCCCAAGCGGTGTTCTGCCAGGTAAAGCAAAGAATACTTGGTAATGGATGGCAAGATTGACGGGCTTAATGGCGTAACAAATTCATTATCTGCCGTGATTCCAAAGAAGTTGGCTGATCCGACTTCTTCAATCTTTGTATGTGTAGATGGGTCTAGGTAGATAACGTCAGAAAAGTTGCGAGACTTGGCCATTTTACCTGGGAGAAGACTGGCAGCATAGTTCCCACCTACCTTGGCAGCACCTGTACCATTTGGAGCTGCCCGGTCGTATTCATCCTGAATCAAGAAATTTGTTGGGACTAAACCACCTTTAAAATAGTTACCAACCGGCATAGCAAAGATGGTGAAAATATACTCTTCTGCTGGTTTAACCCCGATAATATCTCCAACACCAATCAAAAGTGGACGAAGATAAAGGGTTCCACCTGTTCCATATGGTGGGACGTATTCTTCATTTGCACGCACAACTGCTTTACAAGCTTCTACAAACATTTCTGTCGGAACTTGTGGCATCAAGAGACGATCGCAGGTACGTTGCAGACGCTTGGCATTTTCATCTGGACGGAAAAGTTGAACACTGCCATCCTTGGTACGGTAGGCTTTTAATCCCTCAAACGCTTGCTGTCCATAGTGGAGACTTGGAGAAGACTCTGAAATATGCAAGGTTGCGTCCTCTGTCAATTCTCCTTTATCCCATTGACCATTTTTATAATGAGCGATATAACGATAAGGTAATTTCATATAAGAAAATCCAAGGTTTTCCCAATCAATTGCAACTGTCATGTGTTTCTCCTTTATACTATTCAAACTATGTGTTCTATTCTACACTTTTCTAGTAAAATTTCAAGTATTATTTGTAATTTTCTGAAAATTTTTTCAACATAAAGAAATCAGCCCCTTGGACTGATTCTTTTTACGGATTTGTTTTGTCCTCTTTAAAGACTTCTTTGAGGTAAGCATCGAAAACTTCCTCATCTGAAATCGTGTCTGAAATAAAGCTTCCATTGCTAGTACGTTCTGACAAGCTGAGATCTTGCAATCGACTTTCATAGATTGTGCCTTTGTTAGATTGGACAAGTAACGTTTGTTCGTTTTCTTCCACTTCTGTACTAAAGAGATCACCAACGAAACCTTGCTCTGCAACTGCGCCTGCCAAGAAAACACGGTGCGGTTTGTTCTTCAACTCACGCAAGACTTGTAGGCCTCGTTTAGCACGACTGGTTGCTGGAATTTCCTCACAAGAGACACGTTTCAAGCTTCCACGTTGGGTCAAGAGGTAGAAGGATGAGGTGTTACAGATAAAGGCAGCCTGAAGCGCATCATCTGCCTTTAGGTTCATAGCCTTGACACCTGCAGCCTTTGCACCAACAACTGGTACCTCTTCGATATTGAAACGAAGGGCGTAACCGTTTTGGCTAATCAAGAGTACATCGTCCAGTTTAATCGGAGCTACTGCTACAATTTGGTCTGTCTCGTCTTTGAGCTTAGCATACTTGACAGACTTAGACTTGTAGGTCCGCCATGGAGAGAATTCTTTGCGTTCTACGCGTTTGATTTGACCAAGACGAGTTGCAGCAAAGTAGGTTGTCGCATCATCAAACTGATCCACAACTTCAGCATACAGGATTTCTTCATTAGTTTCGAAATTTGTAATGGTCTGGCTCAGATGCTCTCCGATATCCTTCCAACGAATATCTGCCAATTCGTGGATTGGTCGATAGATGACATTCCCAAGAGTCGTGAACACCAAGAGATGCTGGGTTGTCTTGGCAGATTGAACAAAGATCAAACGATCATCATCACGCTTGCCAATTTCTTCCAGCGTAGAAGCTGCAAAGGAACGAGGGCTAGTCCGTTTGATATAGCCTGCTTTGGTTACGCTGACATAGGTATCTTCCTCAGCGATCAAACTAGCTGTATCAATCTCGATGACTTTTGCTGTATCTTCTAAAGAACTCAAACGAGTAGTCGCAAACTTCTTCTTGACCTCACGAAGCTCTTTCTTCATGAGATTGTACATGGTCCGTTCATCACCGATAATGGCTGCAAGCATAGCAATCTTCTCACGCAATTCTGCTTCTTCTTCCTGCAAGACAACCACATCGGTATTGGTCAAACGGTAAAGTTGCAATGTTACGATAGCTTCAGCCTGTTCCTCAGTAAACTCATAGCTGACCTTGAGGTTTTCCTTGGCGTCAGCCTTGTTCTCAGAGGCACGGATAAGGGCAATGACTTCATCCAAAATCGAAATCACGCGAATCAAACCTTCGACGATATGGAGACGTTTCTCAGCCTTTTCCTTGTCAAAGCGAGAACGCGCCAAAATCACTTCACGACGGTGGGCGATATAGCTAGACAGGATTGGCACAATCCCTACCTGACGAGGTGTGAAATTGTCAATCGCCACCATGTTAAAGTTGTAATTGATTTGAAGGTCAGTATATTTGAATAGATAGTTGAGAACAAGCTCCGTATTGGCGTCTTTCTTGAGTTCGATAGCAATGCGAAGACCGTCACGGTCAGACTCATCACGAACCTCAGCAATCCCTGCCACCTTGTTATTGACACGAACATCATCGATTTTCTTGACTAGATTAGCCTTATTGATTTCATAAGGAATTTCAGTGATAACGATTTGTTCCTTACCACCTTTTAGCTTTTCAATCTCCGTCTTAGAGCGAATGACCACGCGCCCTTTCCCAGTTTCATAGGCCTTTTTGATTTCGTCTCGCCCTTGGATGATTCCTCCCGTCGGGAAGTCTGGTCCAGGTAAGAACTCCATGAGTTTGTCCACCTTGGCTGTTGGGTGGTCAATCATGTAGACTGTCGCATCGATAACCTCGGCCAAATTATGTGGTGGAATGTCCGTAGCATATCCAGCTGAAATCCCAGTCGAACCATTGACCAAAAGGTTAGGAAAGGCTGCTGGAAGAACAGTCGGCTCTTTCTCGGTATCATCAAAGTTCCAAGCAAAAGGAACTGTCTTTTTCTCGATATCCTGAAGAAGGTAGCCTGCAATCTCAGACAAACGCGCCTCGGTATAACGCATTGCCGCAGGCGGATCCCCATCCATAGAACCATTGTTACCGTGCATTTCAACCAAAATCTCACGATTTTTCCAGTCCTGAGACATACGGACCATGGCATCATAGATGGAACTGTCACCGTGTGGGTGAAAATTCCCCATGATGTTCCCGACAGACTTGGCCGACTTACGGTAGCTCTTGTCAAAAGTATTGCCATCCTTATTCATAGAATAAAGAATGCGACGCTGAACCGGCTTCAATCCATCCCGAATGTCTGGCAAAGCCCGGTCTTGAATGATATATTTGGAGTAGCGACCAAAGCGCTCTCCCATGATGTCCTCCAGGGACATGTTTTGAATGTTAGACATAATAATTCTCTTTTTAGTGTTTTATTGTAAAGTAAATCTATATTTTATAAATTTAACTATTTCTTTGTGGGTAGTGAGAAAAGAAGAGCAATCCTACTAATCCTAGAATGAATAAAAGATTAATTTTAATAACAAATAAGCTAAGTAGGGTATTAATTAGGCCGTGAAAAATGGCGCAATAAAGGATCGACTTAGTCTTTTTGAAAACAGCTGCTAGAAGAATACTGAGATAAATTGCAAATATACTGAATAATATAAAAGGCATCCTACTTTGGGAACTTCCAATCACAAACCATAAAGGTACATGCCATATTGCCCAAATACAACCTGTTATCAAACCGGAAATCCAAAAGGAGAATCTAGTTTCCAAAGTTGGTTGCAAGATGCCTCGCCATCCCAATTCTTCTTCGCCACCATAAACACAGACTGCACTCAAAAAAACAACAAACAAATTTCCTAGTGGAAAAGCCGGATTAAGCTCCTTAGATGAGAAAGCAATGACACCTGTCTGCACGAAAATTAGTAAAAGAAATAACAAAATATATTTCTTTGAGTCCCCTAAGATAAAAGAGACTATGCTTTTAATGGATTTTTGAGGCAAACAAGAAATGGCTGCAATGGTTGGACCGAAACCTCCTAGTAAATGGAGAAAAACTCCTAGTGGACTTGTTAGACTTAAGAGGCTCATTTGCGTCAGAAAAGCGAGCAATCCCCAACCAAATCCCCAAGAAATGAGAAAACTAATCAGTAAAAATTTTGTTATCTTATTATTTTGTAAATGTTTCATTTGTTTCGAGTCTCTCCTCAGCATACTGAATCATCTTCTCAGCTACTTCCATATCATAGTCAAATCCCATCTTGTGAGCAAGGAATTGAGCCTCTTGGTGGAAAAGTTGCATCGTAGCAAACAATGACTGAGTAAGTTTCTCTACACTTGAAAAATCAAGGAGAGCTGAGAATTCCTTCTCTTTCTCTGTAGGTAAATACTGGAAAAGATACTTGTAGTTCTTGCCGATATCGACCTTTCCCCCATCACTTGCGACCTGCCAAGCCAAGACCTTCAAGAGTTCTTGTTGGCAAATACCGTAAAGATGGTCTGTTGCATAGATGAGATGACAGCGACGAATACCCTTAACCACATAGGCGGAAACCCACCAAAATTCATTGCAGGCTTTTTCGAAATCTATCTGACTAGCTGGACTTGTCCAGTAACGCTGAGGATTTGGAGAATAAGGCGCAAATAAGCCCTTAGGGTCCTCTAGCACCGTGAAATCCGCTTCGCTTTCTACCCACTCCTTGATATACTCTTTAGGACATAAAGTCAAATCAATGCGATTGTCATCTTCAAAAAGCATCAGATAAAGTCGACGGTTGCCTAGGATATTATGCTGCTCAATGATACGTGTTCCAAACTGGTCCAACCAAGTAAGATTACTCGTCAGATTATCTAAGTCGTCCACGACATAAACAACATCATAATCTTGAAACTCATCTTTTGGAGCTTTTGGATTTGTCCGTGAACCAGACATGGCGACAGCCTCGACTTGGAGCACTTTTGCGGTTTGAAAAATTAAACCAAGCATTTCGGGTTCAGTTCTCATATTAACACCTGTTCTTTATTTGATATTACTGTCTATTAGCATACTATTTCTCAAGTTAAATTAGTTAATCAATTATAACAGATTTAGCTATCCTTCTCTCAAAGTTTTTAATTTCGACAAAATTCTAGATTCATCCATACTTAAAATAACAAATAAAGTCGAAGTATAGATGTCATCATACCATTGTTCCAGTTCATCATCAGCCAAATCAAGATGATATTGATTTGAATTATTGTGCCTTAAACCAAAATTATTATACATTTCAAAAAGTTTTTCAAACGCGATAACCTTTTGATTGTTAACTTTCAAAATATCTTTTAATTCTTCAGAATTATTTAATTCTCTCCTAAACGGTTCAAGGTAGTTCGCTAAAGCAATAAGTATTTCTTTCTTACGCTGAATATTTCCCTTATTTGAAAAATGATTATATTCTAACACCTTTATCGCATCTTGTATACTCGTTTCAGATACAATCTGAGAAACTTCTGAGGCATAAACATTCTTTTCAACAATGATCTTGTCACCATTTTCTAAAGTGATCAGTTCATGATTTGATAATTCTAAGAATCTTGTAATATTATCAAATATAACTTGAATAAACTCACTCTCTTCCTCAGTAAATTTTTCCGCAAGATTACAAAAAATATCGACTAATAACTCAGAGAAAACAAATAGTTGTTCAGTTGTATTGTAGATGTTTGAAATAATAACTTCTATCATTTGTGAATAACTGGTGAAGGTTGAACGATTAGGATAATCTAAGAAATTATCAGAAATGGCACTATTTATCGTTGTATAATAGCCGTAGCCCAAATTATTCTCCATTTTAAGTAAGTCCACTAAATTTTTCAGTTCTCTCTGTGGATCAAACTCCATCTGGTTCAAAATATCAAAATAATTCTGTCTCACCATAATATTTCCTATACTTTCTTAAAACACTGTCGCTTCTTCCAGCGTAAACTTGACATTATCCTCAATCCATTTACGGCGTGGTTCGACTTTATCTCCCATGAGGACATTGACGCGACGTTCAGCGCGTGCTAGGTCTTCAATCGTGACACGGATAAGAGTGCGGGTTTCTGGATTCATGGTTGTTTCCCAGAGTTGGTCCGCATTCATCTCACCAAGACCTTTGTAGCGTTGGAGGGTAGCGCCTTTGCCGAACTGCTTGCGAAGTTCTTCTAACTCACCATCTGTCCAAGCATAGGCCACTTCTTCTTTCTTGCCTTTTCCTCTGGACATCTTGTAAAGAGGCGGAAGGGCGATATAGACATGTCCTGCCTCAACTAGCGGACGCATGTAACGGTAGAAAAACGTTAAGAGCAAGGTTTGGATATGGGCACCATCGGTATCCGCATCGGTCATGATAATGATCTTGTCATAGTTGGCATCCTCAATGGAGAAGTCTGCTCCGACACCCGCTCCGATGGTATAAATCATGGTATTGATTTCTTCATTTTTGAGAATATCTGCCATCTTAGCCTTGGCTGTATTAATCACCTTACCACGAAGAGGTAGGATAGCTTGGAACTTACGGTCACGACCTTGCTTGGCAGAACCACCGGCAGAGTCCCCCTCGACTAGGTAGAGTTCATTCTTTGCAGGGTTTTTAGACTGAGCTGGAGTCAATTTCCCAGACAACAAGCCCTTGTCTTTTTTATTTTTCTTGCCATTTCGGCTCTCATCACGCGCCTTACGTGCTGCTTCACGAGCGTCACGAGCCTTAATAGCCTTGCGGATGAGATTGGAAGCTAGTTCTCCATTTTCCATGAGAAAGAAAGTTAATTTTTCTGCGACAATGCTATCAACAATCGGGCGAGCCAGTGGACTGCCTAGTTTGTCCTTAGTCTGTCCTTCAAACTGGAGGTGTTCTTCAGGAACCAAGATAGAAAGAACCGCCGCTAGTCCCTCACGATAGTCTGAACCTTCAAGATTTTTATCTTTTTCCTTGAGGAGCCCCGTCTTACGCGCGTAGTCATTCATGACCTTAGTAATGGCTGACTTGAGTCCTGTCTCATGCGTTCCACCATCTTTAGTACGAACGTTATTGACAAAAGACAAGATGTTATCTGAAAATCCATCATTGTACTGGAGGGCAACTTCCACTTGGAAACCATTGTCTTCGCCTTCAAAGTATAGGACTGGTGTCAAGGTTTCCTTATCTTCATTCAGGTAAGAAACAAAGTCCTGCACCCCATTTTCATAGTGAAACTCGATCGCTTCATCTGTTCGCTTATCTGTCAAAGACAAGGTCACATTTTTCAAGAGAAAAGCAGACTCATTGAGTCGTTCTGAAATGGTATTGTACTTGAAGTCAGTCGTAGAAAAAATCGTCGCGTCAGGCATGAAGGTAACTTTGGTACCTGTCTTAGACTTGGGTGCTGTACCAATTTTCTTCAAGGTTGTGACGGGTTTCCCACCATTTTCAAAACGTTGCTTGTAGACCGCACCATCACGAGTGATTTCAACTTCCAGCCAGCTTGATAGGGCATTAACGACTGAAGAACCTACCCCGTGGAGACCTCCAGATGTCTTATAGCCACCTTGACCGAATTTCCCTCCTGCGTGGAGAATGGTAAAGATAACCTCAACGGTTGGAATTCCCATGGCGTGCATCCCAGTCGGCATCCCTCGACCATGGTCCTCTACTGTTAAACTGCCGTCTTTATTGATAGTCACATCAATGCGATCACCAAATCCAGATAAGGCTTCATCGACCGCATTGTCCACAATTTCCCAGACCAAATGATGGAGACCAGCACCGTCTGTCGATCCGATATACATCCCTGGACGTTTACGAACCGCATCCAACCCTTCTAGCACCTGAATGGCGTCATCATTGTAGTTATTAATATTGATTTCCTTTTTTGACACAAGGAACCTCCTATTCGTTCATCTTTTCTATTTTACAGGTTTTCTAGGGATTTTGCAAAGTTTTTCCCGTTCAGCTGTCACAATTTCACAAGATATTCTCTGACTTTCCACAGCATTTCATGGTATAATAGGTCTATGATGACATTTGTATTATTAATTTTAGCTTATTTGCTAGGTTCGATTCCGTCTGGTCTATGGATTGGACAAGTTTTCTTTCAAACAAATCTGCGTGAACACGGTTCTGGAAATACTGGAACGACCAATACTTTCCGCATTTTAGGAAAGAAAGCAGGTATGGCAACCTTTGTGATTGACTTCTTTAAAGGGACCTTGGCTACTCTACTTCCTATTCTTTTCCACCAACAAGGTGTATCGCCTCTTGTCTTTGGACTTTTAGCTGTCATTGGACATACCTTTCCTATCTTTGCAGGATTTAAAGGGGGTAAGGCTGTCGCAACCAGCGCTGGAGTGATTTTCGGATTTGCGCCTGTCTTCTGTCTCTACCTAGCGATTGTATTTTTTGGAACCCTCTATCTAGGTAGTATGATTTCACTGTCTAGCGTTACTGCTTCTATCGCAGCCGTTATCGGAGTTCTCCTATTTCCACTATTTGGTTTTATTCTGAGCAGCTATGACCTTCTTTTTATCGCTATTATCTTAGCACTTGCTAGCTTGATTATCATTCGTCACAAGGATAATATCACACGCATCAAAAGCAAAACTGAAAACCTTGTTCCTTGGGGATTGAACTTAACCCATCAAAAAAGTAATAGATAAAAATTTAACCGCATATATAAAAAAAGCGAACAAGTGATATTTCTGTAAGTCAGAAATATCACTTGTTCGCTTTTTTTATATTAGGTAACCAAGGAATAAACTCATTTCCAGAATTGCATCCTTTAATCACCATTTACAATTGAAGCAAATGAAGTTCTAAGATCTGTGTTGTTGGTCTCAGAAACATTATAGTGTTCTCCATTTGTATCCTGAGAATATAACACTTTTGGAGTACCATCTGAATTGATTGCGAAGAAGTATCTATGTACCTTTGTACCACTTGAAAACCAATATTCATATGCATCTACAATTTGATAATCAGATGAAACTTTATCCCCATTTGTCCAATAAAGGTTTGTACTTAAAGGAATCTGCCTATAGTTTGGTTGATTCATGTTTTTCCCAAACTCAACCATATAGTTTGCTAGTTTTTTGGCCTTCCCTTCATTCCAGTAATTACTTATGGAAGAATTTCTACTATTCGCAGAGTTAGAGAGTTCTAATTTAGAAACAGTATAATATTTATGGTAACTTCCTATTATAGATATCCCCAGTCTCTTAGCCTTATCTTTATCTAGAATCAACTTAACTTCAATCGTATCTCCGTTTGATAAACCTGAACTTTTTGAGAGTTTGATGGTTGGATTCTCTAAAAAATTTTGAACTTCCTGATCATTAAAGGAAACTTGAGGTATTTTTAAAACCTCTGTTCTAGCAACGCCTGATCCAGATTCACCAGACAGGTGAATTTTAATCTCATAATCAGATAGGTCTACCTGATAAATTTCTGAACTCATACTGCTGCTATCTTTTTCAGTAAAATTACTTGACTGACTGGTAGTTCCCGGGTTATTCCAATTTCGAGTATTACCATGATGAGAACTCCCGTAATTAGATATAGGAGCCATCAACCCTATAAATGATAGAAATATGAAGAGAACTCCAATCCATCCACCAATTGATTTTCTTTCCGGTAGTGATATATCTGGTAATGGTTCTTTTTGATTGAGTTTCCTAAAAAAAATACTATCATATTCCTTAGTAAAATAATCTGCTCTTTGACAAACGCTAAACAAAAGGAATAATGCAATTAGGATATTTAAAAAAGGCACGCACTCAGCTACATACAACAAAAAGATGCCAGAACCTTTAAAACCTACATCTCGAAGACGACGCACATTTATAGCAACCCATGGGATAAGAGCCGAAAGCCAAAACAAGAAATATAAGAAACCTCCTGTTATTAAATAAAACGGGTTTAAAAGATACCGTGGATTAAAGAAATTTATAGGAAGAAAGATTGATATAATCAATAATAAAAGATTAAAAAGAACCATATACCAATACCCGCTTCTCGAAGTGTATCCTTTAAAATCCCAGTATCCTCTAAAAAAATCGACAATTGCCTTTCCAAAACTAATATCTCGACCTCGTTGATCCACTACAAAAGGTGTTTGCAGTGGATCAGCAGTAACAACAGACTCATCATATTCTTCACAAAAATGGTCATTCTCTTCTTCACCTGCTATCTCATCAGAAATCTCATCCGTCTGCAAGGCCTCTTTTACTTCTGATTTGATTTCCTCTTCACCTGACCCAGTATCCTCTACAAATTCACCAGCAGCTTTTGCTGAAAAATATTCCTCTGGGGTGGGTTTTCGATCATTAATTAATTCAAAATATTCTATCCAATCTGCTCTTTTCATTTATTCCCCTTTCAATTTTAATTATATACAATGATTTCATTCAAAATTAACTTTATTAAATCTAATTTTTCAGTTATAATTTTTCACGTTTATCAGTCTGTCCTTGTTTTTCCTTCTGCTCAGCAACACTATTTTCAATTTTATCTTTAGCGCTATTTATAAGCTTATATATTCCAATTTTAAGAATACTGTTACCATAGTAAATCGCAAAAACAATTGCAATAAATAGAAATATAAATAAAACTTCCATTTTTTTCTCCTATTTTACTGTGGTCCTATATTCAACCACTTTACGTTCAACTTCAATAGAATCATCTAGCGATTTCAAATAATTTTCAATTCGAGTTAAGATAACATTATAGATAAAGACAATTTCTCTAAATGAACGATTTCTTAGATTCTTAAGCGTAAATTGATAGACGAACTCTCCATTTTCCTCACCTAAATATTCTAAAACAAAGATAATTCTTCTTTTTAAAAATTCCATGGTAAAAATAATTTTATCGGGATAAAAAGTCTGCTGTACTTCACCAAGAAACTGAAAAATTTTAGTTGGTAATTTAGGAACTAAAATTGGATTTTCTTGTAACAAATGTGCTATTCCGTTAAGATTTCTAATCTTTTTAGAGTAAAATATATGAACTTGACGTGTAAATAATTTTGTGTCTCTCTTTTTAATAACTCCCTGATTGACCAAATCATCTTCTAACATCAATTCTGCTGGCTTTAAACCATATTCTACAACTGCAATTGGTATGAGCACAGTTAAAACTATTCCTAAAACTGTTTCAATTCTCATTTATTTTACCTTCTTTTGTTGATAGTAATTAAAAACATATGTTTGAAACTCTTGATCATTTCGTAGTAGATGTGTTGAAACTCCCATCACCACTACAGAAATAATCATCGGTGTGATAAATCTATAACGAAATCTTGCTAAAGAACTATTCATCTGTCTGTCAATTTCCTTATCTGCATTGAAAAATGAATAGCCTCCATAACCCGTAGTATACTTTTTGGGAATAAAGATACTCCCCACTTCATAAAGATTTGAAGCATAAGAAATTTTGCCAAGAGGTCTAAAACCACAGAATAAAAAAGCCAGATACCCCACTACTATTAGCGTTAATAACACTTTATGTTTTCCATTAAGGAATGGTAAAAATTGATGAAAAATACCATTATTGGGATTATCTGAGACATCAATCTTATCCTTGAATACTTGTACATTCAATAACCTATCATGAAAGTTAATTCTATTTGTGCTCATTTGTCTAGAAATCGATCTTTCATTGAGAGTTCCCATCTCATTTTTAGAAGTGATGTCCAACGATGACTTAGAAGCGTCATTTTTCTTAAATCTTTGAGGGAAGTTTTCTAAATATTCTTCTTTCATCACTGTGGTTATTTTCTGTTCAGTTACCTCCTCTGTTTTTTTCATAAAGGAAGGAGCGCCTATCAAGCCACTTTCTTTTGCTTCTAAAAATTCTTGGGAACTGGGCTTACGTCCATTTATTGCTTCAAAATATTCTAACCAATCTTTACTATCCACAAAATTTCTCCTAAAACTACTAATAGAATTGATGATCTTACAAAATCCTTCAATTAATCTATATTTGATAGTACAAAAAACAATAATTTTGTCTAACAAGCTACACAAAATTATTGTTCAATTGTACTACACTGATTATCAGTAAAATTCACATTAAATCTTGTTAAGTACATAATAACAACTTTATTTTGACTTGATATAGTTGATACCATCTGCCTTTGGTGCAACAGCTTTTCCGAAGAAGGCTGCCAAGACAATGACTGTCAAAACATAAGGTGCAATTTGTAAGTATACCGCAGGTACTCCTTGCAAGAAAGGAAGCTGGGAACCAATAACGGCCAAACTTTGAGAGAGTCCAAAGAAGAGACTTGAAAGCATAGCTCCGATTGGATTCCATTTACCAAAAATCATAGCGGCAAGAGCGATAAATCCAGGCCCTACAATGGTTGTCACTGAGAAGTTGACTGAGATTGATTGGGCGTAGATAGCTCCACCAATTCCACCAAGGAAACCAGAAATGATAACTCCAAAATATCTCATCTTGTAAACATTGATGCCCAAGGTATCCGCTGCTTGAGGGTGTTCCCCGACAGAGCGAAGGCGAAGACCAAAGCGGGTCTTGAAGAGGATAAACCAAGCAAGGAATGAGAAAGCAATGGCCAAGTAACCAAGCAGACTCGTTGACTTGAAAAAGATATCGCCGATTACTGGGATATTTGCCAAAACAGGGAAATCAAAACGTCCAAAAGTTTGGCTCAAGTTGTCGGTTTGTCCTTTGTTATAAAGAACTTTGACCAAAAAGACTGCTAAAGCTGGCGCCATCAAGTTCAACACTGTTCCACTGACAACATGGTCCGCACGGAAGTGAACGGTCGCAGCTGCGTGGATAATTGAGAAAATCGCTCCCACAATTCCTCCGACCAATAAGGCAAGCCAAGGAGTTGCTGATCCAAGTTGTTCTGCAAATTCAAGGTTGAAGACTACCCCAGAAAAGGCACCCATAACCATAATTCCCTCAAGACCGACATTGACTACCCCTCCACGTTCAGAGAAGACCCCACCAATACTCGTAAAGACAAGAGGTGCTGAGTAGATCAACATAGAGGATACCAAGAGGGTTAGCATTGTTGTAATAGACATCTTTACTTACCTCCTTTTGCTTGTTTCTTCGGTTTGACAAAACGCTCAATAAGGTAGTGAACGCTGACAAAGAAGATAATAGACGCCGTTACGATACTAACAAGCTCTGATGGTACTTGTGCAGCATTCATACCAGGTGCTCCGACTTGGAGAACTCCAAATAGGAAGGCTGCAAATAGAATACCGATTGGAGAGTTTGCTGCAAGGAGACTAACTGCCATTCCGTTAAATCCGATAGCCAATGACGAACCTTGAACATAAACGTTTTGGAAAGTTCCCAGACCTTCAACTGCTCCACCTAAACCTGCCAAGGCTCCTGAAATAATCATAGATAGGATAATTGTGCGTTTGGCAGAGATACCTGCGTACTCAGAAGCATTTGGGTTGAGACCAACTGCACGGATTTCAAAACCAAGAGTTGTTTTCTTGAGCAAGAACCAGATGACAACTACCGCAATAACCGCAAAGAAAATTCCGATATTCATACGAGAATTTCCAGTCAACTCAGACAACCATGGTGTCTGGTAGGCGGCGTTGGCACCGACACGGATTGTCGAGTCTGTACTTTGCATCAATTCCTTAGGGAAAGAGCGGATAAAGGCATTCCCCACATACAATACAATGTAGTTCATCATGATGGTCACGATAACTTCCGATGTTCCGAGATAAGCTCTGAGGATACCTGGGATAGCTCCGACAATCCCACCAGCAATAAGGGCAATAACAATTGTCGCAAGAATCATCAAAGGACGTGGCATATCAGGATTTGAAAGGGCAAACCACCCACTCATAACCCAACCCGCAAGAGCTTGGCCTGGCAAACCGACGTTAAAGAAACCTGCACGACTGGCAACAGCAAAACCAAGTCCAATCAAGACTAGAGGCCCCATGGCACGGAAAATCTCACCGATACCACGGAGACTACCGAAAGCTGTGTAGAACAACTCCTCATAACCCCAGATAGCATCGTAGCCGAAGATCCACATGACAATGGCTCCGAGTAAGATTCCTAAGAATACGGAAATCATGGGAATCGAAATTTGTTGTAATTTTTTAGACATCACTCTTCTCCTTTCCCAAGCTTCCACCAGCCATCAAGACACCAAGTTCTTGTTTATTAGTCGTTTCTGGCGACACAATACCTTGAATCTTACCGTCATGGATAACAGCAATACGGTCTGAGACATTTAAAATCTCATCCAGTTCAAAGCTGACAACGAGAACAGCCTTGCCATTATCACGTTCCTCAATCAAGCGTTTGTGAATGTACTCAATGGCACCAACGTCCAAACCACGTGTCGGTTGGCTGACGATCAGGAGATCAGGGTCTCGATCAATCTCACGAGCGATAATTGCTTTTTGCTGATTTCCCCCTGAAAGAGCTGCTGCTGGAACAAACTCGCTAGCAGCACGGACGTCAAATTCTTCCATCAGTTTCTTGGCATGAGAAGTGATATTAGCATAGTTCAAGATGCCATTTTTGCTGAGTGGTTCTTTGTAATAGGTTTGAAGAGCGATATTTTCCGAAATCATCATATCCAAAATCAAACCATCGCGATGACGGTCTTCTGGAACATGGCCCACACTCATCTCGGTAATTTTTCGAGGGTGCAGACCCGCGATTGATTTGCCTTTTAATTCAATACTACCTGACTCAACCTTGCGAAGACCCGTGATAGCTTGAATGAGTTCTGACTGGCCATTTCCATCAATACCTGCAATACCGACAATTTCACCAGCACGAACATCCAAAGAAAGGTTCTTCACAGCTGGAACACCACGGTTTTCATTGACAACTAGGTCTTTGATAGATAAGACCACATCTTTTGGCTGGGCAACTTGCTTGGCTGTCTTAAAGGATACCGAACGTCCTACCATCATTTCTGCTAAGTCTGCATTAGTGGCTCCTGCTATCTCAACAGTCTCGATTGATTTCCCACGACGGATAACCGTAACACGGTCAGATACTGCACGAATCTCATCCAGTTTATGGGTAATTAAAATGATGGACTTCCCTTCTTTGACAAGGTTTTTCATGATTGCCATCAACTCATCAATCTCCGAAGGAGTCAATACGGCTGTAGGTTCGTCAAAGATAAGGATATCAGCACCACGATAGAGTGTTTTCAAGATTTCTACACGTTGTTGAGCTCCAACTGAGATATCAGCCACTTTGGCAGCAGGATTCACTGCAAGACCATAACGTTCTGAAAGTGCCTTAATTTCTTTGGTAGCCCCTGCAATATCTAGCACGCCATTTTTGGTGACTTCACTCCCCAAAATGATATTTTCAGCCACTGTGAAAGCTTCGACCAACATAAAGTGTTGGTGAACCATCCCGATTCCCAAACTAGCAGCTTTAGACGGTGAGTCTAGTTTTACAACTTGACCATTCACCGCAATCTCACCACTAGTTGGTTCAAGAAGCCCCGCTAGCATGTTCATCAGAGTGGATTTCCCTGCTCCATTTTCTCCTAAAAGTGCATGAATTTCACCTTTCCGTAGGTGCAAGTTGATTTTATCGTTTGCGACAAATTCACCAAACACCTTGGTAATCTCACGCATCTCAATGACATTTTCGTGTGCCATATGCTCTTCCTTTCAGAGGTTTATTTTATTTCAATAAAACCTGCTAATCACATTAACAAGCTCTATTGAGACAAAAATTGCCTCAATTCTTAAAGAAGCGACCGATGGCCGCTTCCTAAGAAATGACTTTTATCCATTATTTTTCAGGAACTTTTACGCTTCCGTCAAGGATTTTAGCTTTTGCGTCTTCAACAGCTTTTTTACCTTCTTCTGAAAGGTTTGTTACTGCCAAGTCAACCCCTTTATCTTTCAATGAGAAGACGATAACTTGTCCACCAGGGAATTCACCTTTTTCCGCTTTATTAGCGATATCTTTTACAGCTGTACCAACTTGTTTCAAAGTTGAAGCAAGAACAAAGTTTGATTCTTTACCATCTTTAGAAGTGTATTTACCTTCTTCTGCTTGGTCACGGTCTACACCGATAACCCAAACTTTTTCATTTTCAGGACGGCTTTCGTTAAGTGATTTAGCTTCAGAAAAGACACCTGCTCCTGTGCCACCTGCTACTTGGTACACGACATCAGCACCTGCAGCATACTGAGCTGCAGCGATTGTTTTACCTTTAGCTGCGTCACCAAACGAACCAGCATAGTCTACTTGAACCTTGATGGATGAGTCTACTGAAGCAACACCTGCTTTGAAACCAGCTTCAAAACGTGAGATAACTTCGGATTCCATACCACCTACAAAACCAACTTGTTTTGTTTTAGTTGTTTTTGCGGCAGCAACACCTGCAAGATAACCCGCTTCGTTATCTGCAAAAGTAGCACTTGCAACGTTCTTTTGATCTTTGATGACGTCATCGATCAAGACATAGTTCAAGTCTGTATGTTCTTTTGCTGCCTCTTCAACTGCATTTTTAAGGGCAAAACCAACACCAAAGATCAAGTTATAGCTTCCTGCCGCTTGTTGTAAGTGGTTCGCATAGTCTGCTTCACTTGTTGATTGGAAGTAAGTGTAACCGTTATCTTTAGAAAGGTTGTGTTCTTTCCCCCAAGCTTGCAAACCTTCCCAAGCTGATTGGTTGAATGATTTATCATCAACACCACCAGTATCAGTGACGATTGCTGCTTTTGTCTTCACATCAGAAGATGAAGCCGCGTTACGAGAAGAGCGGTTACCACATGCAGCAAGTCCAACTGCTGCTACTGCAACTAGACCTAGGCCTAGCCATTGTTTCTTGTTCATTACTGAACCTCCTAAATAAGATGTGCAACGATGTTGCAAGTATGGATTGTTTGGTCACACAGACCATAGCCACTGCAAGAGTGGCCCAGACTAATTTAAGTCTGTAAATGAGTATGGAAGTAACTCCCCGACCGTCATCTCGACCGTCGATTTATCTTTGGCGACAAGTGTCACCTTTAGATCTTGTTCAAAAAATTCAACCATGACCTGGCGACAAGCACCACATGGTGAGATGGGTTTTTCAGTTTGACCGTAGACAACCAATTCTGAAAATTCCCGTTGACCTTCAGAGACTGCTTTGAAAATAGCTGTCCGCTCTCCACAGTTGGTCAAAGGATAACTAGCATTCTCGATATTCACACCCGTATAAATGCTACCATCCTTGGCAACTAAAACAGCTCCGATAGGAAAGTGAGAATAGGGCACATAGGCATTCTTGCTGGTTTCAATTGCTAGTTCAATTAACTCAGTAGTCGCCATCAGCCAATTCTCCTTTTAAAATGGCTACACCAGCAGAAGTTCCGATACGAGTAGCACCTGCTTCCACAAAAGCAACGGCATCCGCATATGAACGAGCTCCACCTGCAGCCTTAACACCCATATCAGTTCCCACTGTCTGACGCATCAATTTAACGTCTGGCAAAGTCGCTCCACCAGTTGAAAATCCAGTTGATGTTTTGACAAAGTCAGCGCCTGCTTTCTGGGATAATTGGCAAGCCACAACCTTTTCATTGTCTGTCAACAAGCAAGCTTCAATAATAACTTTCACTAACTTGTCACCACTTGCTTCTACAACCGCACGGATGTCTGACTCAACTAAATCAAGATTGCCCGATTTGAGAGCTCCAACATTGATAACCATATCAATCTCATCTGCTCCATTTTGGATGGCTTCCTTGGCCTCAAAAGCTTTTACCGCTGAAGTTGTTGCTCCCAATGGGAAACCAACTACTGTACAAACCTTCACATCTGAACCTTCAAGCCCCGCCTTTGAATGAGCAACCCAAGTCGGATTAACACAGACACTGGCGAAATCATACTCTCTCGCCTCAGATAGCAAACGATTGATTTGTTCTTGGGTTGCATCTTGCTTCAAAAGCGTATGATCGATATATTTATTCAATTTCATATTCGGATTCTCCCTGATTTTATGAGATAATTTCTATAATTTCTCGTAAACTTTGCACTCCATCATTCATTTTAACATATTTTTGAAATTCTGTAACTAGTTGAGGAGAAATTTTTCCATTTGTATATACTTTTGCGACAATTTCACCCTTCTGGACAGGTTCACCAACTTTTTTATCAAAAACGATTCCAGTTTCATAGTCTAAAGGATCAGACTTGACTGCACGACCAGCTCCCAATCTCATGGCATATAGACCAAATTCCATAGCTGGAAGAGCTGAAATGACACCGGTCTCTTGAGCTGGGATTTCCACCACATGCGCAACATTTACTGGACGATAGAGATCTTCTAAATCACCGCCTTGTGCTGCTACCATTTCTTCAAACTTAGCCAGCGCTTGGCCGTTTTCAAGGTGTTGACGCACTTCTTCTACAGTCTTCTCAACATCTGCTAAACTAAGCATGATCTGAGCAAGTTCACAGATAAAGTGACTGATATCTTCTCGACCTTTTCCTTGAAGAATGTCAATTGCTTCTAAGATTTCAAGACGATTGCCGATAGCTCGTCCCAAGGGCTGACTCATATCTGTAATCACGGCTACTGTCTTCCGACCAACAGCCTTACCAAGATCTACCATGGTTTGAGCCAATTCGCGCGCCTCATCAACAGTCTTCATGAAGGCACCCTCACCGACCGTTACGTCTAGCAAAATGGCATCCGCTCCTGCAGCAATTTTCTTGCTCATCACCGAACTAGCAATCAAAGGAATCGTGTCGACAGTTGCTGTCACATCACGGAGGGCATAAAGAAGCTTGTCTGCTTTAACCAGCTGATCTGACTGCCCAATGACAGATACACCAATATCTTGAACCTGTTTGATGAAATCCTCTTGACTGCGCTCAACTTGATAGCCCTTGATCGCTTCTAACTTATCTAAGGTTCCGCCAGTGTGCCCTAGTCCACGACCACTCATTTTAGCAACGGGCACACCGAAACTCGCAACAAGGGGAGCCAAAATCAAGGTCACCTTATCACCCACACCACCAGTAGAATGTTTATCAACTTTAACCCCATCAATAGCTGACAAATCAAACTCCTGACCTGTCTTGACCATATTCATCGTCAGATCAGAAATCTCACGTGTGGTCATTCCTTTAAAATAAACAGCCATAGCAAAAGCAGACATCTGATAGTCTGGAACAGTTCCAGCCACATAGCCTTCTACCAACCATTTGATTTCAGCTGCAGTCAGTTCTTGACCATCTCGTTTCTTTTGGATTAAATCAACTGCTCTCATTCTTTCACACTTCTAAGGATATAGTATCCCTTGTCCTTCTTTATGATTTCACAATTTCCAAAAACGTCTTCCATCTTATTTCTAGCACTTGGAGCACCCTGTTTTTTCTGAATAACGATTGTTAAGTCGCCACCGTCTTCCAAAAAATCCTTGCTCTTTTCGATAATCTCATGAACAACCTGCTTGCCCGCTCGAATCGGCGGATTGGAAATAACATGGTCAAATTTCCCTTCAACTTGTTCATAGATATTGGATTGGAAAATCGTTGCTTCTACTTTATTTCGTTCAGCATTTTGTCGAGCCAAGTCTAGAGCACGATTATTGATATCAACCATGGTTGCCTGAACTCCATAAGCCTTAACCAATGACAAACCCAATGGCCCATAACCACAACCCACATCAAGGACCGTTTCTCCTTTGTTAACCTCTAGACACTTCAATAAAAGCTGACTCCCAAAGTCAACCATTTTCTTGCTAAAAACACCCGCATCCGTCAAAAAGGTCATTTTTTCTCCCAACAACTCCACTCTCAACTCATGTATGTCGTGAGCAGCGTCAGGATTTTCTGCATAATACATTTTACTCATAAAACTATTTTACCATAATTTGGCTTGAATTGTAAATCGTTTACAAAGTGATGATAAAATGAAAAAGACTGAAGAATCCTAGTCAAAAAACCTTTTCTTCAATCTCTTTCAATTATTAGAAATACATTACAATCGATCGGGAACTACAAATTATCATAGTCAGGAAAAAACAGATCGTCTGTAATCAGGCGCATTTTTATTACTATTTCTTAACCTTAAAACACTTTATTATCAACAGGATTCCCAATATGATGTTTAGATAAAAGCCCAACTGATAAGTTTGTGTCAACATTTCCAAACTTGTCCAAAGTCGTATCAAATCTTCTAGCGACATACGGAATAGATATCCTTCTGTAGCAATCCACAAAATCAAAAATAGATAACTACCAGCAGCAAGCCATTTCGTCCACTGCTTTTTTACTAACCAAGCAATCAAGAGCGAACAGATAAAGACAACTGTTAAAAGGAGATGATCCATTAAGAAGGTAAAACCGTAATAGGTTTCTACAAAGCGTCTACCATTATCCGCATTCGCTCCCCTTATAAAAGGTAGTGTAAAACTTAAAATAAAACAGAGTTCCAATATGTAACATCTCAAGATTTTCATTGTATGCCTCCTATAAGTTGCGAACTAAAAAAGCCCACTTTTAATAACTGATAAGTCTTCAGAAACAATTCCCTATCTCATCATTAAATTATTCAACCTCCATCTATCTCTATTATACGATATTGACTTACTACCATCAAGAAACCGCTTTATTTTTTTAGCTTTTTATGGTATGATAGACAAAATATCTAGGGGAAAACAAATGACCAACGAATTCTTACATTTTGAGAAAATCAGCCGCCAGACTTGGCAATCATTGCATCGCAAAACAACTCCTCCCTTGACGGAAGAAGAACTGGACTCCATCAAGAGTTTCAATGACCAGATTAGTCTGCAGGACGTAACGGACGTCTATCTTCCCCTTGTCCATCTTATCCATATTTACAAGCGCACTAAGGATGATTTGGCATTTTCAAAAGGAATTTTCCTCCAACGTGAAAGCAAATCCCAGCCTTTTATCATTGGGGTTTCTGGAAGTGTTGCTGTGGGGAAATCGACTACTAGTCGCTTACTTCAGATTCTTTTATCACGCACTCTCCCAGATGCTACTGTAGAATTGGTGACAACTGACGGTTTTCTCTATCCCAATCAAACCTTGATTGACCAAAATATCTTAAATCGCAAAGGTTTTCCTGAAAGTTATGATATGGAAGCCTTGTTGAATTTTCTTGACTGCCTAAAGAATGGGCAAGATGTCGATATTCCTGTCTATTCTCATGAAGTGTATGACATCGTTCCTAGGGAAAAGCAACGTGTCAAAGCTGCTGACTTTGTCATTGTCGAGGGAATTAATGTCTTTCAAAACCCTCAAAATGAGCGCCTTTACATCACTGATTTCTTTGATTTCTCCATCTACGTTGATGCAGCAGTCGAAGACATTGAAAGTTGGTATCTGGATCGTTTCTTAAAACTGCTCAGCTTTGCCCAAAATGATCCCAACAGCTACTACCACCGCTTTACGCAAATGCCGATTGGAGAGGTCGAAGCCTTCGCTCATCAGATCTGGACCAGCATTAATCTAATAAATTTACAAAACTATATCGAACCGACAAGGAATCGTGCCGAGGTTATTCTCCACAAGACTAAAAACCACGAAATCGATGAAATTTACCTAAAAAAATAATTTTCCCTTGTCAAAACCTAAGTTTTCATATATAATGGTATAGTTAGTAAATATGGAGGTAAGAACATTGGCAAACATTAAATCAGCTATCAAACGCGCTGAATTGAACGTTAAACAAAACGAAAAAAACTCAGCTCAAAAATCAGCTATGCGTACTGCTATCAAAGCTTTCGAAGCAAACCCTTCTGAAGAACTTTTCCGTGCTGCTAGCTCAGCTATCGACAAAGCAGAAACTAAAGGTTTGATTCATAAAAACAAAGCAAGCCGCGATAAAGCTCGTCTTTCAGCTAAACTTGCTAAATAAGAAACAGTCCATAGAGGCTGTTTTTTTGTCCTTGAATACAAAAAGGTAGAAAATGAAAATCGCAATCATCGGATATTCTGGAGCCGGCAAGTCAACTCTAGCTGAAACGTTATCAAACTACTACTCTATCCCCAAACTGCATATGGATACACTTCAATTTCAACCTGGTTGGCAAGATAGTGACCGCGAATGGATGCTGGGCGAGATGAAAAACTTTCTCACAAAGCACGAAGTTTGGGTCATCGACGGCAACTACTCTTGGTGTTGCTATGAAGAAAGAATGCAGGAAGCTGACCAAATCATCTTTCTCAATTTTTCCCCATGGACTTGTCTTTTTCGAGCCTTTAAACGGTATCTCACATACCGAGGCAAGGTCAGAGAAAGCATGGCTGCAGGTTGCCCTGAACGCTTTGACTGGGACTTTATCAGATGGATTCTCTGGGATGGGCGGACAAAGAATGCTAAAGAACGTTATCAACGGGTTCAAGAAACCTATCCAGAGAAAGTAATTGTCCTCCGGTCGCAAAAGGAGATGGACTACTTCTTAGAAAATCTCGTACATAACAAGAAAAACCAACGTGTCTAACGTTGGTTTTTTGCTTTTATCCAATCACACTTCCGTTTGGTACGGATGGGTCAACTGTGAGAAGGGTTAGTTTACCATCATATTCAGCTGAGAGAATCATCCCTTGGCTGACATATTTTTTCATCATCTTACGTGGCTTAAGGTTGGCAACGATTTGTACCTTCTTGCCGACCAATTCTTGTTCGTTTGGATAGTACTTAGCAATTCCTGAGAGGATTTGACGGTCTTCGCAATCACCAGCATCCAGACGGAATTGAAGCAACTTGTCAGAACCTTCCACTTTAGACACTTCTTTGACTTCTGCGACACGGATTTCAACCTTGTCAAATTCTTCAAACTTGATTTCTTCCTTGTTTAGTTTGAGTTCGACTTCATCAGGATTCCATTCTTTTTCGACTGCTGGTTTGTTGCCTTCCATTTGTTCCTTGATATAGGCGATTTCTTCTTCCATATCCAGACGTGGGAAGATTGGAGTTCCTTTGGCAACTACAGTTACACCAGATGGGAAGTCTGCTAGATTCAAGTTCTCAAGGCTAGAAACTTCTGCTAGACCAAGTTGGGTCAAGACTGCACGACTGGTTTCCATCATAAATGGCTCAATCAAGTGAGCGACAACGCGAAGGCTAGCTGCCAAGTGGCTCATAACACTTGCCAATTTGTCACGGAGAGCTTCATCCTTAGCAAAGACCCACGGAGCCGTCTCATCGATGTAACGGAGAGCTTCATCCTTAGCCAAGACCCATGGAGCAGTCTCATCGATGTATTTGTTGGTACGTGAGATCAGAGTCCAGACTGCTTCAAGCGCACGTGGGTAATCCACTGCTTCCATGTTTGTATGGTAGTCAGCGATTGATTGTTCTGCTACGTCAGCAAGAGCTTTGTCAAACTCTGTTACACCCTCTACATAGGCTGGAATTTGTCCATCAAAATACTTGTTAATCATAGAAACCGTACGGTTGAGGAGGTTTCCAAGGTCATTTGCCAATTCATAGTTGATACGACCTACATAGTCCTCAGGAGTAAAGGTTCCGTCTGAACCAACTGGAAGGCTACGCATGAGGTAGTAACGAAGTGGATCGAGACCATAGCGTTCTACTAACATTTCAGGATAAACGACATTCCCTTTAGACTTAGACATCTTGCCATCTTTCATGACAAACCAACCGTGAGCAATCAAGCGGTCTGGCAATTTAACATCCAACATCATAAGAAGGATTGGCCAGTAGATAGAGTGGAAACGAAGAATATCTTTTCCAACCATGTGGAAAACTGTTCCATTCCAGAACTTGTCAAAGTTTCCATGCTCATCTTGACCGTAACCAAGAGCTGTCGCATAGTTAAGGAGAGCGTCAATCCAAACATAGACAACGTGTTTTGGATTTGATGGGACTGGTACTCCCCATGTAAAGGTTGTACGAGAAACTGCCAAATCTTCCAAACCTGGCTCGATGAAGTTGCGAAGCATTTCATTAAGACGACCATCTGGAGTGATGAAATCAGGGTGCGATTTGAAAAATTCAACCAAACGGTCTTGGTATTTGCTGAGACGAAGGAAGTAAGACTCTTCTGAAACCCATTCCACTTCATGTCCTGATGGAGCGATACCGCCCGTCACATTTCCAGCTTCGTCACGGAAAACTTCTGCAAGCTGGCTTTCTGTAAAGAATTCTTCATCCGAGACTGAATACCAGCCAGAGTATTCACCCAAGTAGATGTCACCTTGAGCAAGCAAGCGTTCAAATACTTGTGCTACTACTTTTTCATGGTAATCATCAGTTGTACGGATGAATTTATCATATGAGATATCGAGCAATTGCCAGAGTTCTTTGACGCCAACTGCCATGCCATCAACATAAGCTTGTGGCGTAATGCCAGCTTCTTCCGCTTTCTGTTGGATCTTTTGACCATGCTCGTCAAGACCTGTCAGATAAAAGACATCGTAGCCCATGAGACGTTTGTAGCGAGCTAGGACGTCACAGGCGATGGTTGTATAGGCAGAACCGATATGAAGTTTACCAGATGGATAGTAAATCGGTGTTGTAATATAAAAATTCTTTTCAGACATAATTTTTCCTTTCCAGGCAAATGAAACCTGTTTTTCTAACACTTCATTATATCATATTTTCGGTGATTTTCGATAGGGAAATCCATACAAAAACAAGATAGACAAATGTCCATCTTGTCTATCTTATTCATAGCGAAGGGCTTCAATTGGATCAAGCTTAGACGCTTTATTGGCTGGTAAGACCCCAAAGATCATACCAACGCTAGCCGAAACAGCCAAGCTAAAGAGAGCAATCGGTAGCGAGACACCAATTTCTATTCCTTCCATCATATTTTTTAACAAAGCACCTGCTAGCGTGGTCAAGCCCGCTGCACTTACTAGGCCGATGACTCCACCTAGCAAGGTCAAGATCATGGACTCAATCAAAAACTGTACCAAGATATTAGCTCGTGTAGCTCCCAATGCTTTACGAAGACCAATCTCTCGAGTACGCTCCGTTACAGAAACCAGCATGATATTCATAACTCCAGTCCCTCCCACAAAGAGAGAGATTCCTGCGATAGCACTAATAATAGCGGTCATAAAACCAAAGATTTGCTGAACCTCTGCAAAAGCGGCAGTTTCGTCCACAACCTGATATTCTCCCTGCTGTACTCCTGCAATTTCTGTCATCTTACGTGCGAGTTCTGGCCCCAAAGTCGGAGTTAGACTCGTATCATTCACACGAAAGACAATATTAGAAATTTCCTCCACATTAAAATTAGCTGCTACAGAAGCATTGGTTGTAATCGGTAAGCCACCTACACCAAACATCTTAGCACTTTTAACAGCAGGACTAGAGTAAACACCAATCACGCGATAGCTATATCCATTGGCTGAAATAATTTGATTGAGTGCTGCCTGAGGCGAGTCAAAAAGACTTTTAGCGAGTTCTTCATCTAGCAAAATCACACTTGCAAAATCTCGGTAATCTTGTTCTCTCAGATCCCTACCTGCAATAATTTTATTTTCTACAGCAGACATATAAGTCATATTGCCACCTGTCAGACTTGCTCTCTCTACCTTTTTATCCTTATAGGTCAAAGTAACATTTGTACTATTAGTCACATAATAGCCATCTACACCTTTTAGTTTGGCAGCTTCCTTAACCCACGATTCCTGTGTTTTAGGTGGTTCTACGTGAACATCTTCTTCTTTACCAGATAGTGTTAGTGCAGATTGCTTTTGTGTAAAGGAACCGTCCTTACTTTTAATTGGTGAGAAAAATACCTGAATATTTTTCTGAGATTTTGTCATATTTTTATTGACCTGACGAGACATAGAGTCCCCTAAAGCCATGATGACAACTACTGAAGAGACTCCGATGATAATACCAATCATGGTCAAAAAGGAGCGCATCTTGTGTGCCATAATAGATGAAAAGGCAAATTTCAGATTTTGCATCTTAGTTCTCCTTTCCTTCCAAACGAGCGCTATCAGATGAAATAACTCCATCACGGATTACAATCTGGCGTTTTGCATAGGCTGCAATTTCGGGCTCGTGCGTTACCATAATAATAGTCTTGCCTTCTTCATTTAACTCAACCAAGAGTTCCATGATTTGACTTCCTGTTTTCGTATCCAAGGCACCTGTCGGTTCATCAGCTAGGATGATTGAGGGATCGTTAACAAGAGCACGCGCAATGGCCACCCGTTGTTTTTGACCGCCAGACAACTCCGAAGGAAGGTGATGAATACGATCAGTCAACTCTACTTTACTCAGATATTCCTCTGCTAACTTGCGACGTTGGGCAGCTGGAACTCCTGCATAAATCAAGGGCAACTCAACATTTTGAACAGCATCCATCTTTGACAAAAGAAAGAACTGTTGAAAGACAAAACCAATTTGTTGGTTACGTACCTGTGCCAACTGCTTTTCACCTAGACGGGCCACTTCTTGACCTTCTAGATAATATTCGCCGCTAGTTGGGGTGTCCAGCATTCCGATGGTATTCATCAGAGTAGATTTACCCGAACCAGATGGTCCCATAATGGCAACAAATTCACCTTCGCCAATCTCCAAATTAATATTTTTCAAGACCTGCAGTTCCTGTTCACCATTTCGATAGCTCCGGCAGATGTTTTTTAGACTAATTAGTTGTTTCATCAGCCTTCACCTCTTTTCCTTCTTCCAAGGAAGTCGTTGGATTACTGATGACTTTGGTTCCGTCTGTCAAACCAGATGTGATCTCTTGGTTTTCTGCGTCAGCATTTCCTAAGCTAACTTCAACCTTCTTAGCCTTATTCTCTTCGTCAACAACCCAAACGTAGTTTTTCCCGTCTTCAGTAATGACACTGGTTAAGGGTACGAGGATTGATTTCTTGTCACTTTTAACCTCAACACTAACGGTAAAACCTGGTTTTAAATCACCAATCTCACTCGTCACTTCAATCGTATAGGGATATTTAGAACCAGTATTCCCCCCAGTTATAGCATTCGTTCCTTCTCCACTATTTTTAGGGTAAGCTGAAATATAGCTGATCTTCCCTGTCCAAGTTTTATCTTGGTAAACTTTAGAAGAGAAGGTCACTTCTTGGTCAACAGAAAGATTGGCAAGATTGTACTCAGAAAGTTCTCCCTTGACTTGTAGATTGTCGTTACTTACTACATGAACCATCACTTGATTTGCAGTAGTTGTAGACTTCGATACATTGCGATTAACTTCTACAACTGTACCTTCTAGCGTACTCAAAACCTTTGTTGCGTCCAATTGAGCCTGCGCCTTTTTAAGTTGTGCCTCTGCATCAGCACGACTATCACGAGCATCACTAATTTGAGAATCTATGGAAGAGACTGAAGATCCCTGCGCTCCATCATCATAACCTTCCGAATCAGCTAGAGTGTTGTTTCGTGATTCCTTCAAGTCATTGATACGACGATCAGCCTTGGCTATGGCACGGTTAGCTGCATCATAAGCAGATTGTGCTTCTGTGCTGTTGTATTTTACGAGCGCTTGTCCTTTGTCAACCTTATCTCCAACAGAAACCAAGATTTCATCTACCTCACCCTTACTTGCATCCAAATAAACATATTGTTCATTTTTTGCGGTGACGGTACCAGATAAAAGAACAGAGGAGGCAACTGTTCCTTCCTTTGCGACTACGAGATGCGATGTGTCATCCTTACCGGCAGCCTGAGAGGGCTGTCTAAATAGCAAAATACCCGCTGCACTGATTATAATAATACTTGCAGCACCAATAGCTGTGTATAGTTGCCATTTTTTATTTTTCTTATTCCCCTTCATCACAAAACTCCTATTTTATTTTCAATACAAAGACTATTATAGCAAATTTACCTACACTAAACAATGATTGTTCAGAGAGAAAAGAGAACAATTCAGGAAATGAGCCTTATTTTCATTCAATTTATGCAGAATTGTACTAGTAACATCATACACCTTATTTCTATATTTAGCAAGTAATTTCTGCTATTTCTTTAGGGCGTAGCAGATTTTTGCATTCAAAAAATAAAAACGATAGAATATGACTATCAAATCTATAAGGAGTTTTCTATGAGAGAATATGACATCATCGCCATCGGTGGAGGAAGCGGTGGCATTGCCACTATGAACCGAGCTGGTGAACACGGAGCTAAGGCAGCTGTTATCGAAGAGAAAAAATTAGGTGGAACTTGTGTCAACGTTGGCTGTGTTCCTAAGAAAATCATGTGGTATGGATCGCAAATCGCTGAAAGCTTCCACCACTACGGCCCTGACTACGGTTTTACAAGTTCAGATGTTCAATTTGATTTCGCAAAACTTCGTCAAAATCGTGAAGCCTACATCGATCGCGCTCGCTCATCTTATGATGGAAGTTTCAAACGTAACGGCGTTGATTTGATTGAAGGTCGTGCTCATTTTGTTGATTCCCATACCGTCAGTGTTAATGGTGAATTGATTCGTGCCAAGCATATCGTGATTGCGACTGGCGCTCGTCCAAGCATCCCAACTATTCCTGGAGCTGAACTCGGTGGTAGTTCAGACGATGTCTTTGCTTGGGAACAACTTCCTGAATCTGTTGCGATTCTTGGCGCTGGCTATATCGCCGTTGAGTTAGCAGGTGTTCTCCACGCACTCGGAGTAAAAACGGATTTGTTCGTCCGTCGTGATCGTCCCTTGCGCACTTTTGACAGCTACATCGTGGAAGGTCTCGTCAACGAAATGGAAAAAACAGGTCTACCTTTGCACACACACAAGGTACCCGTCAAGCTCGAAAAAACAGAGCATGGCATTACGATTCATTTTGAAGACGGTTCCAGTCACACTGTAAGCCAAGTTATCTGGGCTACTGGCCGCCGTCCAAATGTAGACGGCTTAGAGTTAGAAAAGGCTGGAGTTACACTCAACGAACGTGGATTTATCCAAGTGGATGAGTATCAAAATACTGTTGTAGATGGTATCTATGCCCTTGGAGACGTTACGGGTGAGAAGGAACTAACTCCAGTAGCCATCAAGGCTGGACGTACCCTATCTGAACGTCTCTTTAATGGAAAAACACGTACTAAGATGGACTACACAACTATCCCTACTGTTGTCTTCTCACACCCAGCAATCGGAATCGTGGGGTTGACCGAAGAAGAAGCTATCAAAGAATACGGCCAAGAGCACATCAAAGTCTACAAGTCAAGCTTTGCATCTATGTACTCTGCCGTTACAAACCATCGTCAGGAATCTCGCTTCAAACTCATCACCGCGGGTGCTGACGAAAAAGTTGTTGGCCTTCATGGACTTGGTTACGGGGTGGATGAGATGATTCAAGGATTTGCTGTTGCCATCAAGATGGGAGCAACCAAGGCAGACTTTGATGCTACAGTAGCTATCCACCCAACCGCTTCAGAAGAATTTGTGACCATGCGCTAATTGTTGAAAGAGACTTTAAAGAGTCTCTTTTTACTTGCAAAATCGGCTGTCACAAAATTGTTACCTTAATTTCAAAAATAGGTTGACTTTTCTTTTTGAATTAGTATAATAGTTACTATATTTTCGAAAAGAGGTTAACAGTTTTGAAAAAAGCTCATATCTATGCTATCCCTGCTATCGGTGCTGCTCTCATCGCCGTATTGGCTCAAATCAGTCTCCCTATCGGTCCTGTCCCCTTCACTCTACAAAACTTTGCGATCGGTCTGATTGCAACTGTTTTTAGACCAAGGGAAGCCGTCCTATCTGTTGCTCTCTATCTCCTGTTGGGTGCCATTGGTCTACCTGTCTTTGCAGGGGGAGGAGCTGGATTTCACGTTTTAGTTGGTCCAAGCGCAGGCTATCTCTGGTTCGACCTTGTCTATGCAGGACTTACATCTTATCTCATCCATCAAAATAGTGGCCATATCCGCATTTTCCTAGCCAACCTCTTGGGTGATTCCCTCGTCTTTGTCGGAGGTATTCTCAGCCTCCACTTCCTTGCTGGTATGCCATTCGATAAGGCACTAGCAGTTGGTGTCCTTCCTTTTATCCTCCCTGATCTTGGTAAAATCATTGCGATTAGTTTCATTGGTCGCCTACTATTACAACGACTTAGGGGACAAGCATACTTCTCAATTTAACCCAAAAAGGATACTGAGTCAAAAACTCAATATCCTTTTATTGATTTCCTTTAAAAGCATCCACCATTACTTGAAATTCTTCGTTTGTAAGAGTGATTCCTTTTCCCATTTTGGTATGATCAGGGCTCCAAGTTCGAATATCAAACTTTGCTGGTGCGCCATTAAAGCTGACTCGATTTAGTTCTTTTGTCCATCCTTTTTCATTTTCAGACAAGGTCAGTAAGTGTTCTTCGATTTCAAATGTAAATTCTGCCATTTTAACTCCTTTTTGTGATATGCTTTCTCTAGTCTATTCGTAAAAATCTTGTAGTTTTTAGGAAATTTTTATATAATGTGGATATATAAGGAGGGAGACGCCTATGACGTACACATTCAAGCAAGTCTTAGATAAGATACAAGACTTTCTCAGTGGACATAATGAACAAGATTATTCTGAAAACGACTTCCTTATTAGCACAATTGAACAGGCCATCCAGAAAAAAACGGCTGTTCATGTCATACTTGCTGAAACGAGCTTCACTGGTGATATTGTCAAATATGATACCAGTCGTCAACAGATTGTTGTCAAAAATTTTACAAAAAATGTAACTCGTATCATCCGAATCACTGATATCAAAAGACTTCGTTTCGTCCCTTCAACTGTACAAACAGCTCAGAAAAATAGATTTAAGAAAGAGTGAGATGCTTTTCATCCCACTCTTTTTCTTAACGAATTTGTTCAAAATGAAGGTGAACTGCGATATGGTCACCATACCCACTTCTCTCCAAATCACGTTGCAAGCGATAAGAAATGTAGTGTTCGGCTATTGTGATATATCCTGCCCCCAACAAACGATTTTCAACCATTGATTGGATCATACTGATGGTCGCACGTTCTACTTTTGCTTCTTCCAAGTCCAAGATTACTTTTTTAGTGACTTGAGCTAGGTTTTGGCGCAAATCATCTGTTAAAACATAAACCGTCTGAGCTGCTTTTAAGACAGCTTGATAGATTTTATCTGGATCAAAGTCAGCAACTTCTCCGTTACGTTTGATTACTTGCATAAGGTTCTCCTTTATTCTTTGTTTTCTCTGATTTCAGCCAGCATCTTTTCTTCTTCGGCTGTTAGTTGATAGTTTTCTAGCAGGTCAGGTCTGCGCTCGTAGGTTTTCTTTAGACTCTCATACAGTCGCCACTGGCGAATTTTTTCATGGTGCCCACTCATGAGCACATCTGGAACCACCATGCCTCGATAGTCATAAGGGCGTGTGTATTGGGGGTATTCGAGAAGTCCTGAAGAAAAACTATCATCCTGGTGACTAGACTCCTTACCAATCACTTCTGGAATCAAGCGAACGGTCGCATCGATCATGGTCATGGCCGCCAATTCTCCTCCAGTCAGGACATAATCTCCTAGGGAAATTTCATCGGTTACCAAGGTCTTGATGCGCTCGTCATATCCTTCGTAGTGACCGCAGATAAAGATCAGTTCCTCTTCTTGAGCCAAATCTTCAGCGTAGGCTTGATCGAACTGTTTCCCAGCAGGATCGAGAAGAATGACGCGCGGCTTTTTCTTTTCAATAGCATCAAAGGCGTCGAAAATGGGTTGAGCTCGGAGCAACATCCCCTGACCGCCTCCGTAGGGCTCATCGTCAACATGACGGGCCTTTTCAGCGTATTCTCTGAAATTATGATACTGGATATCCAAGAGCCCTTTTTCTCGAGCCTTCCCAACAATCGAGTGTTCCAGCGGAGAAAACATCTCTGGAAAGAGGGTTAAAATATCAATCTTCATCGTCTAACCCTTCTAAGATTTCCACTTGGACCCGCTTGTTTGGAATATCAACATTGAGAACTACTGGGGGTATGTAAGGTAGAAGCAGATCACGCTTACCTTTTCTCTTGACCACCCAGACATCATTGGCACCCGGTTGTAGAATCTCCTTGATAGTTCCAATCAGGTTGTCTCCCTCGTAAACTTCCAAACCAATAATCTCGTGATAGTAGAATTCTCCATCGTCTAAGTCGTTCAAATCTTCCTCAGCGACCTTGAGACTATAACCCTTGTACTTTTCAATCGCATTGATATGGTACATGTCTTTGAATTTGATAATGTCAAAATTCTTATGCTTACGGTGGTTAGCGATGATCACTGTTTGAACAAACTGATCTTTTTCATCGAATAAAGCCAGCTCTGCCCCTTTTTTAAAGCGTTCCTCAGCAAAATCCGTCACAGACAAGACTCGCATCTCACCTTGTAAACCCTGCGTATTGACGATTTTCCCAACATTAAAGTAGTTCATCTTGTCTCCTGTACTCTCCTTCTTTCCATCTTATTCTGACAATTCTCGAATAATAGTCGCAATTTTTTCTGATTCAGACCATTGTAAATAATGGTGATTCCCTCCTAAAATGAGTTTAGTATTGGAAGTCCAATATTCTGAGTCTCTGTACTCTTTTTCTCTATAAGCCTGACAAAAAATAAATACAGGGACATGAGCTTCTATAGATACATTCTCAAAATCTTCCTCAGTAATCTCTCCAGATATTCGAAACTTTGTATCTTGATCTTCCAACTCTGAGCCTTTTTCTTGCATTATTTTCCAGATTTCTTTATTAGTTTCAGGACTAAATGTTGCTTGAGTTAAATTCTTAAAATAAAGTTCAGGACCATACTCGTCAATCAACCTCATCTGCTCTTCCATTTCTGGATAGGGATTTTCTGAAAAATCAGAAAACATTACTTTTTTAGTTGTTGGTTCAATTGCTAGTAAAGCCTGACACTTAATTGATTTGTTGAGCAATTTGCAAGCTAAAATTCCACTCAAACTATGTACACAAAGTATATATTCAGAAATCGCCAATTCTTCAAGTACTTCATAAACCGCGTCTACAAGATTGTCCAGATTTTTTCCAGATTGGTCATGAATCGGACTCCTACCTGTATTTGGAAAATCAATTGTCAAATAACCAATTGTGGGGGGAAGTTTTTCAAGTATAAGTGAAAAATTTTCATAACTTGGTAGCAAACCTGCGCCATTTAAACAAACAAGCACTTTCTTTTGCTTTTTATAAGTAACAGAGAGACTGCCAATTTTTGTAGTTACTTCAAACCGTTTCATAAAGAAATCCACTCATTCTATAACAATGATTTATTAAAAACCCTTATCCTTTATTTTATCACGTTCCAGGGATTTTCACAAGTTGGATAGGTCCTATCTTACAAGGCTACTACTTCTTCAAAAAAATCACCAACTATCTGATTAAACTCTTGAGGATGATCATTCATCGGTTGGTGTTTGCTATCTGAAATCGTTACTTGACGCGCATTGGGATTTAAGGCAATGATACCATCATATATTATTTTCAGGTGTTTGGGGAAATCATTTTCTCCTCTTACTAAAAGCATAGGAGGATTTCCTTTATATCCTTCTATCTCATGGACTGCCAAGAAACCTGTGATTCCAAGGTTCAAGAAAACATCTCGCCCAGTTTCTATAATGGCCGTCTTGACCAATTCTCTTGTGATAGGGTTATCAGTACACATTTTTGAGTTTTTATCTGCAATCACCCTCCAAGGAATCGTTTTGTACATAAGAGAACTATATTTGATTCGACCTCTTTCTTTATCTGATAGGTAACGATGCTGTCCCCAACTATCTACCATGACCAAGGCTAGGACTCTTTCTGGATGGCGATAAGTGTACTCTTGAAGTGGATTTCCTCCCCAAGAATGACCAACCAATATCACCTTATCTAGCTGGAAATAGGACAAAATAGCATCTACATCTTGAACAGCGCCTTCCAAGTCGGGAAGGCCAACTTTCATAGGTGATTCCCCCTGCCCTCTAACATTGACAAAGTAAAGGTCAAATCCATCGAAAGCATCATACTGGTGGGCCCACATCTGACTACGGCCACAAGCTCCATGATAAAAAATAATGTGTCCTTTACTTGCGTTTCCAGGACGATGATAAACAACCAAATCACAATCTACGACTGCTATAACGTGACGTTTCAACATCTCGGGTTCTCTGTTATAAAAAGCAATAGCTTCAGCAATATCATTTGGCTTCATTTTTACACTCTCTCCTCTTTATCCTAGTATCATTCTTTTATCTATTTTATCATGCTATATTAAAATCTTTGTTTTCTAAGCCTAATTTCATTAAAAATTTTGAATTTTCTGCATCATTTAAATAAAGAAAAAGACTACTAAGCAATCTTTACTTTTTTCTCATCAGATTCATGCCTAAAATTCCAGCAATAATCAAAGTTGCTCCAATCACATGGTAACTATAAATTGGTTCGTGGAGGATAAGAGCCCCAGCTAGAATGGTCAAAACTGTTCCAAGATTACCAAAGACACTGACGGTTGATGCCCCGAGGCGAACGATAGCATAGATAGAGAGACTACCAGTCACGATAGAGGCTAGTATTCCCAAATAGAGGATGGAAAGCAGATAGGGCACCTGTCCAAGTGGCGCAAAGTAAGCTAATATATTCCCCTCTAGATAGTGCGAGGTCAGGCTTAGCATATTAAAGGTGATGAAGCCAACAAATATCACAACAGCTGTCATATCCATAGCCCGATAGCGGCCTCCTTTAACCTTGCTGAGAATATTGTTTATCGCATTGGCAAGAACAGATCCCAACATCAAGAGAAAGCCCAAGCTAGCAGTTTCAGTGCTAAAGTTTGCTCCTTTGCTAAGGAAAATGAAAACTACTCCTGCTACGGATAAAATTAAAAAGAACTTTTGTAGCAAACCAGTCTTTTCCTTGAGAAAGACCGATGCCAAAAGGAGAGTAAAAATCGGGACAAGCGCTTGTAAAATTCCCGCTTCAGAAGACGATATATACTGTAAAGCAAAGGATTGGAAAATAAAGAAGAGGAGTGGATAGAAAAGACTCATAGGCAGAATTGAAAGAATATCTTTTCTACTTAAACTCACATTGATAAGTTTTGTTTGATGAAGGATGACCAATACCAAAGCAGCGATTGTATAGCGATGTGCTAAGTTTGTGAGAGGACTAGCATAGCCCAAAGCAATCTTAGTAAATAAAAAAGAAAAACCAATGATTGCTGAAAAGGATAAGGCTGCTAGGTATGCTTTTGTTTTCTCGTTCATAGATGGTCACTCCATTTAAAAATAGCTATTCTCAAGATTGATTGACTAGAATTCTTTGAGACTGTCTATCCATTTTAGCATAGTAAAATCCTAGATGCTATTTCTAGGATTGGTATTTTATGCCTTCTTTCACCGTTTATCTATTACATTAGTTAAAAAGGATTCAGCCAGTCTGATCTGCTTTTCTCGTTCTTGTCTCACAAGTTCTAACTTGTCTGCCTCTTGGAGATTCCTTACTTTGATAGCATAATCCGCGGAAACGATGGCGTGTCCTCTCATATGGGCTGTTGAAATAGCTTGTACAAAGACTCTGGCAGCGTACTTAGCGATTTGATTTTGGGCATTTTTAGAGAGGAGATTTGCTGCGAAACCTGCTTTTCTCAACTCATGAGGTGAGAACTCATTTCTCAATCGTGCATCAAAAGCCTCATAAGCTTGCCGAATTATTTTATTTTTCTCACCTTCATCACCGATATCAATTAAAGATAAGAAATCTCGCGAGTTCTCTAATGCCCATCGAGCTAGTTCTTTCTGAGGAAGTCTATCCAGTATTTGTTCTAGTTCCAATCTTTTCTCAGAGTCGTCCCAAATGGCAACTTTGTAAGGACTGGGTAGGTGATTCATTTTAGTCTTATAGGCAGTTCGTTCAAACTCATTCCATGCATAATCCTCTGGTCTCATTGCTTTCTCATTCTTTCTTACTAGCTAGCGTAATCTAGGAGAAACCTTTCATATCAGTGAAAAGAGATTACTCCTAGTTCTCTTGGAAGTTATCCAAAAATCCTTTCAAATCTCGTTCATGTTGGTACTTAATGGCAGCCTTCTTATCTTTGTCAAAGATGGTTTTGGTTAGGTCAATATCGTTGATAGCTGCGATTGCGACGGTGTAATGAATGATATCAGCCAGTTCTTTGGCTAGTTCCTCATTTGAGTCCTGGACACCCTCTTTTCGACCAGAGCGCCCATTCAAGACCTCTGCTACTTCTCCGACTTCCTCCACTAGCTTGATAAAGAGGCCTTCCTCAGTCCGAGACTGTTGGTAATGTTCGAGTAAATAAGCTTGTAATTGTCTAAACGTTAAATCCTTCATCTTCTCCTCCTCACAAAAAAAGCGAGACATCTGTCCCGCTTTTTTTATTTTTCATCAATAACGATTCTTACTTTTTTGTCTTCAGTTGGGACAGAGTAGACAATCGTTCTTATCGCTGAGATAGTGCGACCCTTACGACCGATAACACGACCGACATCGCTTTGGTCAAGATCCAAGTGATACTCCAAAAACTCTGGTGTGTCTTCGATCTTGATAGTTAAGGCATCAGGTTGTGAAATCAAAGGTTTCACAATCGCAATAATGAGATTTTCAATCGTATCCATCTGTCAACCTACTTTAAACTTATTTTGAGAATTTAGAATCGTGGAATTTTTTCAATACGCCTTCTTTTGAAAGGATGTTGCGAACTGTATCTGAAGGTTGAGCTCCATCAGCCAACCATGCAAGAACGCGGTCTTCTTTCAAAGTTACTTGGTTTTCAGCAACAAGTGGGTTGTAAGTTCCAACTGTTTCGATGAAACGTCCGTCACGTGGTGAACGTGAGTCTGCTACGTTGATACGGTAGAAAGGTTTTTTCTTAGAACCCATACGAGTCAAACGGATTTTAACTGCCATTTTTTAATGTCTCTTTTCTTATTTTTTATTTCGGTGAAATAGCTAAGCTATTTAGCACATGTTCTATTATAACAGATTTTCGAGAGGTGTCAAGAAAAAAACTTGACAGAGTTAAAAATTTTTAAATTTTTTAGAAATTTATTAGACTAATAGAGATAAATTAGAAAGAAAAAATTTATGAATACTACTTTTGATAACTACCCTGTCAAGCCCTATATCTCTCTTAATCGTGATGTCGAAGCTTGGCTACTAAATCTCAAGCCCATTCCCAAATGACACATGGACCTATTAGCAGATGATTTACTAGCAGGAGATATCATTCTCCTATGGAGAATCAACTTTGGCACTTTTACAACCGAAACATGATTTTAAAAACTCCCATTCGAATATGATTCAAAATTCGCTTAAAATCAATGTTTTCCCACTTTTTCAGAAAACAAATTTTTATCTAATTTAAATAACTTTCAATTAAATGGTGTGAATTTTGCTTAAAATCATCAAAAACACCCCATGGTGTGAACCATGAAGTGTTGTAAATGCTGTATTGTAGCTAGTTTTTAACGTTTAGAAAACTACCTAGCTTTACGAGCTTTCTTAAAATCTGGTTTGGAAAGTATGCGTTTCAGTTGGACTAAAAACAGCGAAATATCAAGGATTTTAAGAACGATATCTACTAATTAATTTATAAAATATGAATTAATAGATTCTAAATAGGGGAATAGTTTAGGTCTGTAATCATTAAAATAATACACCTAACTTTGGTCACCGTTTTTTAGTTATTCACTCTTTTTTCAGATAGTGTTTTTAAAGTTATGATGTAAAATGCCGCAATTAAAACACTATACATCATAATCGGAGGATAGAGAATTAAGGATAGAATCAATCCCACTCCTTTAATTATTAGGTCAGGTATCAATAACTTTCTATATTGTGCGGTAGCTTCAAGTAATTCTTTCTGATCTATATTGGGTTTATCAATTACTTTATGTAAAAACCAGTTTGCTACCGTTGAAACAATAACGATCAGTCCATAAAAGAGTTGTGCCGTATGGTTCATGAAATGACTACTAACGATTCCAGTAGCATAGGGCATAAATGAAACAAAAAATAAAAGAAACAAATTCCACCAAACAATTTGTGGGGAAATTTTCTCAACCTTTTCCCATAGTGTGTTTAGTGCCATCCATAACGATCCTAACCAGAAAAAGGAAAGAAAATAAGCAAAGAAATTTTGCCGTAAATCCCAAAAAGCTTGAAGATTTGGTGTCGTTGGTTTTTCTAATTCTAAGATTAGGATAGTCATTATAATTGCTAGAACCGCATCTGTCAATGCAATTAATCTATCTTTCTTCATCAGATTACATCACCTTTCATTTTGTAGCATTATATCTCATCGTATAATATTTATTAATCTTAAATATTAGATATTCATTTCATACTTTGAGTACAAACAAGATACACTAAAAAACATGTATCTGTCATATTTTATTTAACTTTAGAAATATTCAGCCATCTAATTAATAAATATATCATATTTCACAATAAATGACTACTATCAAAGATACATTTTCTTTCAAATTCCTCCCTTTTCAACTTGGCTAACTTGAGCTGCATTGCCTAGTTCGCTTTGTGTAATATTGTATTTTTTTCTTAAATTTTTGATACGAGTAGGTATTTCTTGTGAATAATTTTCTTCAAAAAATTTCATATATAATCCCCCTATAATCATGGAAAAGTAGAAAGTAGTAAAAATAGTTGTTATCCTAGTTGATTAAAAAAATCTCTGATTTCCTCATCTTTTATAAAATAATATATAATTTTCCCCTCTCTTCTAGTGTCCAAGATGTTTTGATTGGCTAGTTTACGAAGATGGTGGGAGGCAGATGCCATACTGAGATTTAGTAAACAGGCTATCTCGCAGACACAGAGTTCTTCGACGGCAAGGAGATAAAAGATGATATTTATCTGTTTATTATCGGTAAATTTTGATAAAATGCGAAGTGATTTTTGGACTTTTTCCTTTTCAAGGTAGTTCGTTGCGGTTGTAACATTTTGTTGATTTATAATATTCACTTGGCAGATACTATCTTTTTTCATAATTTTTTCTCCTAGCCGAACACAGTCCTTAGCATGTCAAAGCTGTTGTTTTCAATCAGGATATACACCCCCAATCCTAAATAAACAACGGCAATAAACCATCTGCTATATTTTTCCAAAGTTTCTCCAACAGAAGGGACTTGTGCCAATTTTTGGGCAGAAAAAACCAAGAGATAAATCATGACTAGAAAGGTAAGTAAAGCCACTATCAAATTCGCTAAATTTAAGGTAATAAAATATGGGACAAAAACACCAATATTGTCAGCACCACAACTTGCAAAAGTAATCATAGCGACTAGAAAAATCAGGTTTTTATTATCTTTGCGCAAACCATCTTTTGCAATAGCTTCTCCATCAGAATCTCCTAAAAGCAAAACTTTGAGCCCTAGGAAAATTGGAATCAAACCGAGCAAACCTAAAATCTCTTTACTAGGAATATAATTTAAGACAAATGCAAAAAGTAAACTTAGCAATATTAGACTAACAGAGCCTAGAAATTGTCCTAAATAGATGTTAATGATGTCTTTTCTGCTTTTTCTTTTGGCAAAAAATAACATTAGGATAATAAGTAAGTCTACGGCTGTCCCAGAATACAGGATTATTGAAGTAACAACATTTTGAATCATAAAACACCTCATTCAAATATATTTTTGAATGAATTTTAACATTAAACTTTGTAGATGTCAACTTCAGCTCCATCAAAGTATAGATAAGAAGGTAGAGATTGGACTGAAATATAGTGAAATGTATTAAAATTGAAAAAAGAAAAAACGCTTGAAATCAGAGTTTTTCTTATGTATTGATTCGTATTGAATGCTTACTTCACTTCTGTAAAAATTAACTTCTACACCTACAAAGCCTATTCTGACAGACTTTATAAAAGCCTAAGAAAAAAAGTAGAGATTCATACAGTGTCTAGATTTTCCAAAAATTCTTTATCATCAAATATTATTAACGAAACTATTCAAACCAAATCCGATGCATTGCTTCAAAGAATTCTTTAGTTGTTTGACTAGCGAAGGCTTTTATTAAAAAATTTTTTCAAATAATTGCCTCATTGACACATAAATTCTTGCTTTCCAAATTGAAGTGTGATATATTTATAACATAAAGATTGTTAAATATTTCTAACATAAGGAAAGGAGACTATCATGAAAAAAAGTCAAAAAATGCGTGGCCTTATTACAATGATTTCCGCAGCTCTCTTTATTGATTTTACTGTTTTATTTGGTTCTAATCTTAGTTGGGGACCCAAGTTTGTTATTGCTGGTATTTCAGTGTTAGGGCAGATTGTAGCTATTTGGGGCTGGCTACATATGAAACCATGGCCTCATAAGAGTCAGAAAGGTAAGGGAAAGATTATTTTTGACTTGTCTGCTAAGCTTTACACGATACTTTTGTTTGCAGCAAGCATTTTTTATACAGTAGGGATTTGGGTTTCGACCCCAAGCGAAAGTTCTGGTATTAAAGAATGGGTTTTGGGAATTGGCCTCGTTATTGAAGTGATTGTATTTGGTTTTTTCTGTTTGAAAAATATCAAGGAAACTCCGGACGAACGCTTTTATGCTAATTTAGCCAAGGCAGCTAGCTTGATGTTTGTTTTTATACTAGGCGCACTGATGATCCTAGCAGTTATCACTGGGTATATGGGGGCTCTCACTCTTTACATGGGCCAAATCTTTATTAGCATAGCTGTCTTGATTTGCATCTTTGCGGTTGTCTATCTTATCTTGGAACGGAGAGGATAAGCATGGCCAAAGAAAGCAAGATTATTACTAATCTCAAATCTGTTCGTGAGTCCACAGGCATGACCCAGCAGGAGTTAGCCGACCTCATCGGCATGCGACGCGAGACAATTCTGCACTTGGAAAATAACCGTTACAATCCTTCGCTGGAAATGGCTCTTAAAATTGCTCAAGTTTTTAATCTGAAAGTAGAAGCCCTCTTTGAACTCAGACAGAAAGAGGAAGCATAATTCTTTTCGAGACCTAGTATTAAGTTCATTGATTAATTAGGAATTGAAGCCGAAAGAAAAAATCCGTTTAAAATGTGCTCTTTTAAAACATAGTAATTCTTTCGAATTAACGTTTACTAATTGTGATTCTTTACGAGCTTTCTTAAGAACTGGTTTTCTAAATACTTCAAGTAAACTTATAGCATTGATGCCCCAAAAAATTTAGAAATACCTGTTGAAAAAGGCTATGCTCTTGTCGAAACTGTCTTTGACTCGCTTGATCATCTAAATACCACTATGAAAGAGAATATCCTCAAAAGTAAGGAGAGTTACAGTACTTTCTAAGATGAAGGCTCCAGATTTGGACCAATCCCTTCGTGACAACTTTTCAGGAGAAGAATTAGCAAGTTACTTTTCAATTCGTGGTTACAAATTGACTCTAAAGGGAGAGCAGATACTGGAACAGTACCAGGACATTATCGACCGTCATCCAAAGAAAAATCTCTAAGCAAGCGACTTTCTGGTCGGCTTCCTCTTAAACTACCTTGTCACTAACATTTGAAATCCACTTCCTTTTAGGGTACAATGATAGAAATGAATTTTTGAGAGGAAAACAATGAAAAAACTAGCAACCCTTCTTTTACTGTCCACTGTTGCCCTAGCTGGATGTAGCAGTATCCAACGCAGTCTGCGTGGCGATGACTATGTTGACTCTAGTATCTCAGCTGAAGAAAGTTCTAAAGCAGCTGCTCAGGCTGCCAAAGATTTGAATGACGCTTTAACCAATGAAAATGCCAACTTCCCTCAACTTTCTAAGGAAGTTGCTGAAGATGAAGCCGAAGTGGTTCTCCACACAAGTCAGGGTGATATTCGTATTAAACTCTTCCCTAAACTCGCTCCTCTAGCCGTTGAAAACTTCCTTACTCACGCCAAAGAAGGCTACTATAACGGCATCACCTTCCACCGTGTCATCGATGGCTTTATGGTCCAAACTGGAGATCCTAAGGGAGATGGTACAGGTGGTCAATCCATCTGGCATGATAAGGACAAAACGAAGGACAAGGGAACTGGTTTTAAAAATGAAATCTCTCCTTACCTATACAATATTCGAGGAGCCCTTGCTATGGCTAACACTGGTCAACCAAACACCAACGGTAGCCAGTTCTTCATCAACCAAAACTCAACAGATATTTCAGCTAAACTCCCTACCAGCAAGTATCCAAAGAAAATCATCGAAGCCTATAAAGAAGGTGGAAATCCAAGTCTAGATGGTAAACACCCAGTCTTTGGCCAAGTCATCGATGGTATGGACGTTGTTGACAAGATTGCCAAAGCTGAAAAAGATGAGAAAGACAAACCAACGTCTGCTATCACCATTGATAGTATCGAAGTGGTGAAAGACTACGATTTTAAATCCTAAATAACCTAAAAAATACAGTATCCGCATTCGATACTGTATTTCTTTTTTCCTCATTTTTAAGTTAGCTTGTTAAAGTCCCAAATTTGGTCCATCCAACCTTCATAAAAGTCTGGTTCGTGGCAGACCATAAGGATAGATCCCTTGTATTCTTTGAGAGCACGTTTGAGTTCATCCTTGGCATCTACATCCAAATGGTTGGTCGGCTCGTCAAGTACCAAAACGTTATTTTCACGGTTCATCAAGAGACAGAAACGCACCTTAGCTTGTTCACCACCTGATAAGACCTGAATTTGACTTTCGATGTGCTTAGTTGTCAAGCCACAACGAGCAAGGGCTGCACGGACTTCTGCTTGATTAAGGGCTGGAAAGGCATTCCAGACGGCTTCAAGAGGTGTTTGACGATTGCCACCTTCTACTTCCTGCTCAAAGTAACCGAGTTCTAGGTAATCACCGCGTTCAATTTCTCCAGCAATTGGTGGAATAATTCCCAAAAGAGACTTCAAGAGAGTAGTTTTCCCAATACCATTGGCTCCAATAATAGCAACCTTTTGATTGCGTTCAAAGGTGAGGTTTAAGGGTTTGGTAAGTGGACGGTCATAACCAATCTGCAAGTCCTTGGCTTGGAAGATAAAGCGCCCTGGCGTACGAGCTGATTTGAAATCAAAGGATGGTTTTGGCTTCTCACTTTGCAGTTCGATGATGTCCATCTTGTCCAGTTTCTTTTGACGGGACATGGCCATATTACGCGTTGCAACACGCGCTTTGTTTCGAGCCACGAAATCCTTGAGGTCTGCAATCTCTTTCTGCTGACGTTCGTAGGCCGCCTCTAGCTGAGATTTTTTCATAGCATAGACTTCTTGGAACTGGTAGTAGTCACCAGAGTAACGCGTCAACTGTTGATTTTCAACGTGGTAGACGATATTGATCACGTCGTTGAGGAAAGGAATATCATGCGAAATAAGGACAAAGGCATTCTCATAGTTTTGGAGATAACGCTTGAGCCAGTCAATATGTTCAGCATCCAAGTAGTTGGTTGGCTCGTCCAGTAACAAGATATCAGGCTTTTCAAGAAGGAGTTTGGCCAAAAGAACCTTGGTTCTTTGTCCACCTGATAAGGCTGTTACATCTGTATCCATACCATAGTCCATGACACCGAGAGCACGCGCTACTTCATCAATCTTAGCATCCAAAGTATAGAAGTCACGACTCTCCAAACGATCTTGGAGTTCACCAACTTCTTCCATGAGCGCATCAATATCTGCTCCGTCTTCCGCCATCTCCATATAGAGGTCATTGATGCGAGCTTCTGCCTTGAATAGTTCATCGAAGGCTGTCCGCAAAACATCACGAACGGTTTGACCTTCTTTTAACACAGCGTGCTGGTCCAGATAGCCAGCAGTCACATACTTAGACCACTCCACCTTCCCTTCATCTGGTAACATCTTACCAGTCACGATGCTCATAAAGGTTGATTTTCCCTCACCATTGGCACCGACTAAACCGATGTGTTCACCCTTGAGGAGACGGAAAGACACATCTTCAAAAATTGCACGGTCACCAAAACCGTGACTCAGATTTTTAACTTCTAAAATACTCATTCTAATTCCTTATCTTGTTTTTATGCAATCCTTTATAGAGGAGCCAAGCCAGATAGCCTCCCAAGGTGTTGGTCCACAAATCATCAATCTCAAAGACGCGATTAAAATCAAAGAAGAAGTCTAAGACCAGTTGCGTACACTCAATTCCCAAGCTCAGTAAAAAACTGAGAAGGAGGATTTTTTTCGTTTGCCGCAAGTTGGGACAGAGATAAATGAGTTGAAAGACCAGAGGGAAAAGCAAGAAAACATTTAAAATGTTCTGCAAAAAGATCCAAAGGACTTGTCCCAAACTGGTCACTTCACCTAGATTCCAAAGGGAGTTTAAAGGAGTTAAAAGAAAAACCAGGCGTCCAAAAGTTTGAATACCTGGAGTTTCCACTCCTGTAGGAAGTTGAGGTTGGGGAGTAAAACAAAAACAGACAATGCAAAGACTGTAAACAGCCACTCCCAATCTTAAGATTAATTCTCTTTTTTTAGTCATTTTATGGATTTACCGCTGCGACTGCCTTCTGGCGATCACGTTTCATTGTATTGGAGCGCAATTGTCCACAAGCTGCATCAATATCTGTACCATGTTCCTGACGGACAACACAGTTAACCCCTTTTTTCTTGAGGGTATCGTAGAAGGCCATCACGCGCTCTTTAGGACTACGGCTATATTGGTCATGTTCACTAACTGGGTTATAGGGAATCAAGTTTACATAAGACAATTTCTTGATATTTTTGAGCAACTCAGCCAACTCCAAGGCTTGTTCAACGCCATCGTTGACTTCATTGAGCATGATGTATTCAAAGGTCACACGGCGATTGGTTGTTTCGATATAGTACTCAATGGCTGCAAAAAGCTTTTCTATCGGAAAGGCACGGTTAATTTTCATGATGCTTGAACGCAATTCATTATTGGGTGCGTGAAGGGAAACAGCGAGATTGACCTGTACGCCTTCATTAGCAAAGTCACGAATTTTATGGGCCAAACCTGAGGTAGAAACAGTGATGTGACGAGCACCGATTGCCATCCCCTTGTCATCATTGATGGTACGGACGAAATTCAACACATTGTTGTAGTTATCAAATGGTTCACCAATTCCCATGACAACAATATGACTGACACGCTCGTCCTGACCACGCTCATCAAAATATTTCTGAACCAGCATGATCTGCGCTACAATTTCACCGTTATTAAGATCACGTTGCTTCTTAATCAAGCCTGATGCACAGAAGGTACAACCGATATTACAACCGACCTGAGTGGTCACACAGACTGACAAACCGTAGTGTTGACGCATGAGTACTGTCTCAATCAACATACCATCTGGCAACTCAAAAAGATACTTAACAGTACCGTCGGCTGACTCTTGTACGATGCGTTGTTTCAATGGATTTACCACAAACTGCTCATTGAGCTTGGCAATCAAATCCTTGGAAAGGTTGGTCATTTCTTCAAATGACTGGACACGTTTACGGTAGAGCCATTCCCAGATTTGATCTGCTCGGAATTTCTTTTCTCCTTGTTCTAATACCCATTCTTGCATGGTTTGACGTGTTAAACTATAAATAGACGGTTTCATCTCTTCTCCTTATTCTCTATCTATTTCTGACGAATGACAAAATGGCGCTGTCCCTTGTCCTCTTTCTGAGACTTTTGGTCCTTATGACGACGTCTATTTCTCTTATCCGCATTTGGTTTTCTCTTGTTTTGCGAAGGTTTCTTTCCTCTTCTAGGAAGGTTTTCCTCTTCCTTTTTACGCATTTTCTTGTCAAATGACGCACGCTTAGGTGCTTGGTTTTCTAAGACAAAATAAGCACAACCATAACTACAGTACTCCAAAAGATAATCTTGTAAGCGACTGATCTTTTCAATTTTTTCCTCAGTACGTTCGTCTTTGTAAAAACCGCGAAGGCGAAGCTGTTCATTGCTCCAGTCCCCCACGACATAATCAAACTTGGTCAACACTTCTGAAAAGCGCTGATTAAAGACTGTCACATCGAAAGCCTCCTTGATATTTTCAACCAAGGTAAAAGCAATCCCTTCAGTCTCAACCTTATTCCCATTTACCTGAAATTCTGGGCCAGGAAACTTGTTATAATTGTATAATTCAGGTGCAATTTCTTTACGCATAGTCTTCCTTTTCCACGATTACTTAACACTCTATTTTACCATAATTTCTAGCAGTTAGCACGTTTCTCATAAAAATGAAAAAAGTCTGACGATTCTGTCAGACTTCTGCTTGAAAATCTTAAAAAGAGAAGAGTGACTCTTCCCTCCACATTTTATTATTTAGCTGCTGCGAAAAGCTCGTCTACTTTGTTCCAGTTAATCACTGAGAAGAAAGCTTTGATGTAGTCAGGACGCACGTTGCGGTATTTCACGTAGTAAGCATGCTCCCAAACGTCCAAGCCCAAGATTGGTTTTTTACCTTCTGAGATTGGTGTGTCTTGGTTTGCTGTTGAAGTCACTTCAAGCTTCCCTTCTTTGTTGACAACCAACCATGCCCATCCAGAACCAAAGCGAGTTGTAGCTGCTGCTGTAAAGGCTGCTTGGAATTCTTCAAATGAACCAAATGTTGCATCGATTGCTGCTGCAAGTTCTGCTGATGGAGCTGTTTTTTCAGGAGTCATCAATTCCCAGAAAAGAGCGTGGTTCAAGTGTCCACCACCATTGTTGATAAGTGCTTGACGGATATCAGCTGGGATAGATTCTACATCAGCAAGCAAAGCTTCAAGGTCTTCACCGATTTCAGGGTGTTTTTCAAGAGCTGCATTCGCATTGTTGACATAAGTTTGATGGTGTTTGTCATGGTGCAAGTGCATTGTTTCAGCATCGATGTAAGGTTCCAAAGCGTCATATGCGTATGGAAGGTCTGGTAAGATAATAGCCATCTGTAATACCTCTTTTTCTTTCTATATGAAAATGATAACGCAATCATCCTCTTTTTTCAAGTTTTTTGCTCAATTTGCTTCTGCCGCGATCTGCAAAAGTGCCTTTTCAAACAGGTACCCTTTTTCATAGACACCTGTCTTAATCTGGTAGTCTGTTTCAATCAAATAAGAAATCGCTCGCTTGAGAAATGCCAAGGAAATCCCTCTCGAATCTCTCAATGCAAACTTGATTTGATAAGGATTAGGATTGCGCCCCAAGTAAGTTCCCAGACTGCTTGCAATCTGCGACTCCGTTTGACCAGCCTCTGATAAAATCTTCACTTGGGTAAAGGTTCGAAACTGTCCTAACATGACAGCTATGAGCTTGATCTCATCCTCCCCTTGCAAGGTCAAATCTCTAACCAAGTCACGGGCCTGGTCGATCTTTTTGCCCAAGATAAGCTGAGTCAAATCAAAAATATTGTCCTGCAGAGTCTTTGGAATAGCCTCGACAATATCCTTCTCCTCAATCAGGCCATCTGACTTATAAGACTGTAAAAAAAAGAGATTTTTCTGGATTTCACTAAATTGAAAACCAGACTTGATGAGTAGATTTTCAAAAGACTTTTCTGCAAACTGCAGACCTTGTGTCTGACTCCATTTTTGGAAATACTTGCGGAGTTCTTGTTCCTTGGGTTCAATAGCATCAAATACAGTCGCATCTCGTTTGAGCAATTTGACCAGCCGTCTTTTACTATCTAACTTTCCTTCTGCAAAAATCAACAACTTTGTTGTTGGTGAAGGGTTATCAAGGTATTCCTCAAATGACTTGAGCTCATCATCTGTTAAAAAACGTTTCTTAGCTGTTGTAATATCGACAAAATGATCTAATATCACGATTTTCTCATCCGCAAAGAAAGGGAGACTGACCAACTCCAACTCTAAGTCTTTATAAGCTACTTCTTTCATATCAAAGTAAGCAAAATTGAGGTTAGCTGGATCATAACCAATCTGCTTCAACACTTGACTCTTCATAACTTCAAACTGGCCCTGATCTGTCCCTGTAAATAGGCTCAGGCTAGATAAATTTGATAAAGTCAACTTCTGACTGTCTTCTATGGCTAGCATCTTCTCTCCTTTCTTCTGATTTTTTAGTAACTTTAACCAATATAGCGCAATTTCCCACGGAAATCTTCTAATCTCTCATACCCTTTTTCCGACATGATTGCTTTCAATTCATTGGTAATGCGCTCAAAAGCTCCAACGCCTTCCTTGTGGAGCGTCGTTCCTACTTGCACCATACTCGCACCGCAGAGGATATGTTCAAAGGCATCACGACCCGTTAGAACACCACCCGTTCCGATGATTTGGATTTGCGGATTGAGGCGTTGATAAAAGGCGTGGACATTAGCAAGAGCTGTTGGTTTGATATACTCTCCACCAATCCCACCGAAGCCATTTTTAGGGCGAATAACGACAGACTCATCTTCGATATAAAGGCCATTCCCGATAGAGTTCACACAATTGACAAACTTGAGCGGATATTTGTTGAAAATAGCTGCCGCTTGGTCAAAGTGAACAATATCAAAATAAGGCGGCAATTTGATTCCAAGAGGTTTGGTAAAGTAGGCAAATACCTCTGACAAGATACGGTCTGTTGTCTCAAAATCATAGGCAATCTGAGGTTTTCCTGGAACGTTTGGACAAGAGAGATTAAGCTCTGTCAGTCCTTTGAATTCACTCTCTTGAACTTTTTTCAAGATGGTATGTGTTTCTTCTGGAGACATGCCGACTAGGGAAAGGAAGAAAGTACGGTTTGGTTCTTTTTCCTGCAAGTCCAAAAGATAGTCCAGATAGTAGTCTAAGCCATTATTTGGTAAGCCCATAGAGTTGATAGAACCAAGTGGAACATCCTGATAACGTGGCTCAGGATTGCCCTGACGAAAGTCCAAGGTCGCTGTCTTCGTGACAAAAGTACCCGCTGCTGAGTTTTTGACCCCTTCTAGTTCCTCTATCGTCATACAAGCCACACCCGCTGCATTCATCAAGCAATTATCAAACTCAAAGCCAGCTATTTGTGTTTTCGTTGATACCATGATTCTGATCCTCCAGATTCCTTTTATTTCTAATATTATACCATACTTTCAGATTTTCTCTTTGAGAAACTAATTTCTATATAAAACGTTCGGTTTTGTAAATTGAAAGAATTTTTAGAAAATTTCTGTTTTTTTCTTTACACTCAAAAAAAATTCTGCTATAATGGCTCATGTAATAAAATATAACAACAAAAGGAGAACGATATGACATCTGCTAAAGACTATATCCAAAGCGTGTTTGCAACTGTGAAAGCTCGTAACGGGCATGAGGCTGAATTTCTCCAGGCGGTTGAAGAATTCTTCAGCACTTTGGAACCTGTATTTGAAAAACATCCTGAGTATATCGAAGAAAACATCTTGGCACGTATCACTGAGCCTGAGCGCGTGATTTCTTTCCGTGTTCCTTGGATGGACCGTGAGGGAAAAGTCCAAGTCAACCGTGGTTACCGTGTTCAATTCAACTCAGCTGTTGGACCATATAAAGGCGGACTTCGTTTCCACCCAACTGTAAACCAAGGGATCTTGAAATTCCTTGGCTTCGAACAAATCTTTAAAAATGTCTTGACTGGACTTCCAATCGGTGGAGGTAAAGGTGGATCAGACTTCGATCCTAAAGGGAAGACTGATGCTGAAGTGATGCGCTTCTGCCAAAGCTTCATGACTGAATTGCAAAAATACATCGGACCATCACTTGACGTCCCAGCTGGTGATATCGGTGTTGGTGGACGTGAAATTGGTTACCTTTACGGACAATACAAACGTCTTAACCAATTTGATGCGGGTGTCTTGACTGGTAAACCTCTTGGATTTGGTGGTAGCTTGATTCGTCCAGAAGCAACTGGTTATGGATTGGTTTACTACACTGAAGAAATGCTCAAAGCTAATGGTAACAGTTTTGCTGGTAAGAAAGTGGTAATTTCAGGTTCTGGTAACGTAGCTCAATATGCTCTTCAAAAAGCGACTGAACTTGGTGCGACTGTTATCTCTGTATCTGACTCAAACGGTTATGTCATCGATGAAAATGGTATCGACTTCGATCTTTTGGTTGATGTTAAAGAAAAACGCCGTGCTCGTTTGACTGAGTACGCAGCTGAGAAAGCAACTGCTACTTACCATGAAGGTTCTGTATGGACTTACGCTGGAAACTACGACATCGCTCTTCCATGTGCGACCCAAAACGAAATCAACGGCGAAGCAGCTAAACGTTTGGTTGCTCAAGGAGTTATCTGCGTATCTGAAGGTGCTAACATGCCTAGTGACCTTGATGCGATTAAAGTCTACAAAGAAAACGGAATCCTTTACGGACCTGCCAAAGCTGCCAACGCTGGTGGTGTAGCTGTATCAGCGCTTGAAATGAGCCAAAACAGCCTTCGCCTTTCATGGACTCGTGAAGAAGTTGATGGACGCCTCAAAGACATCATGACCAACATCTTCAACACAGCTAAAACAACTGCTGAAACATACGGACTTGGTACCGACTACCTTGCAGGAGCAAATATCGCTGCCTTCGAAAACGTAGCAAACGCTATGATTGCACAAGGTATTGTTTAATTAGTCGATACATCCTATCGGAGGACAAATGATGAACTTACGGCCAATGGAAGTGAGAGATAATCCAGCTGTAGCGCAACTCATTCGAGCTAGCCTAGAAGAATTCGGACTTGACAAACCAGGAACTGTCTACTTTGATTCTCATCTAGATCATTTGGCCGACTATTATCAACAGCAAGAGAGAGCAGCTTACTTTGTTCTGGAAGATGAAGGACAGCTGGTTGGCTGTGGTGGCTTTGCACCTGTGTCTGATAAGATTACTGAATTACAAAAACTGTATGTCACTAAAAATAGCCGTGGCAAAGGTTATTCCAGTAGGTTGATAAAGCGGATATTCCAGGAAGCCCGTCTGGCTGGTTATGAACAGCTTTATCTAGAAACCTCTACTGAACTGGCTACGGCTGTGGCCGTCTATCAGCACTATGGTTTTACAGCATTGCAACAACCACTTTCTAACGCCGCCGGCCACCCAGCTATGAATATCTGGATGATAAAATCCCTCTTATCAGATGAATAGATGGCAGTATACTATGGTCGAGTCTAGGGCATCAGTACCAAGCTCCTCAACACAGCTAAAACAACTTTTAAAAATGTATCCAAGGTTATGATAGTTAAGGTATTGTTTCAATTTATTTTTCAATCCTCAATCGCTCTGATTGGGGATTTTTATATTGGTTTTAAAAAAGCTCACTATTTTTAATAGTAAGCTTAAAAATCAAAATTCACTTTACTTCTACTAAGGCAAAAGACAGGCATTCAACTATTTCATTTACTGCTTCATCTATGTCTAGGTCCTCATTATCATTCAACATCATTGGAAGAGCATAAGAAAGACTCAAAGCTAAAATATAACGAACAATTCTTTCATTTGACCAATCTCGGATAACACCATTTTCTTTAAACTGATTCAGAACCGGACTAATTGGCTTAATGATAGAGTGAACAATGGTATTCCCTAACTGGTCAGAAATAGTTTCATCAATAAAAGAACGGTTCAAGAGAATTTTAACTTGCATTTGATTCTCCTGAATAAAAACTAGTCTATCTCGAACTATGCTTCTTAAAAATAGCGGAAAAGACTCTTGGTTTGCTGTAAATTTCTTCTCAGAAAAATCAGCAATCACATCTGGAATAACTTGCTTAAGAAAAGTCGATAAAATTGCTTCTAAGATGCCTTCCTTAGTTTTAAAGTAACTAAAAACTGTCCCTTCTGAAACTCCAGCCTCCTTAGCAATAAAGCTGGCTGTTGTATTTTCAAAGCCAATTTCTGAAAATAACTTTAGACTTGATAATAATACTTGACGTTGTTTTAAACTCAGGTTGCTATTTTCTAATGTCTGAGCATACTTTTCTTCTAAACTTTCCATTGCTGGCACCTCTCTGCTACTTTCTTACTTTTACGACTTTCTTACCTCGAGTGTGTCCCAATTTTAGACTACGATAGGCTTCTCTAACTGACTTTAGAGAAAAATCATAAACCTGATCAATATTCAGCCGAACCTCCCCTTCTGAGACCATTTCTGCTAGAGTGTTCAAATCATCATATGTGGAATGTCTCGGACCCGTGAACTGGGCACCTTTTATCATAACATATGGTGAAGGTACTAGCGTTCCAATAGCCGTGCCCTTCAATCCCAAACTGAAAGCCAATTTAACATAATCAGATCCATAACAATCCAAAAATTTTGTAATTGGCTTTGCACTTGCTGATAGAAGAGCATTCTGGATGTTCTCTTCGTAGGCTACCGGTATAGCACCTAAAGACTTCAGATAATCTGAATTTTTCTTACTCGCAATTCCAATAACTGTCGCACCTTTAGCAACCGCATACTGTACTGCGATACTTCCAATACCTCCTGCTGCTGCTGAAATAACTACAACATCTTTAGAGTTTAGCTCAATCTTTCTAAAAGCACCTCCCACAGTTAGAGAGGCTACACCCATAGTAGCTGCATGGTTCATATCAATCATCTCTGGCTTCAACACAATTTCTGATTCATTGACACAAATTTCTGTTGCCAAAGCTCCCCTCTTGGTGCCTAATCCAGGGTCACTGATCATTGTTCCAAAAACCTTATCACCTACTGCAAACCGACTTACTCCTTCACCAACTTCTGTGATAACTCCAGCAAAATCCCGACCAATACCTCTTGGAAAAAGAGATGATTTTGACTCAAACCAATGACTTGGCTTCCTTAGTTTCGTCATAAAAGATAGAAAACGAAGTGGCTTTGCACCCTCAAAAGTTTTATAATCAATAGGATTTAAACCAACTGCATAAACTTCTACCCTAACTTGATTCACTTTCAAAGAATCAGATTTAATGTTCACTAAATCTAACACTTCTTCATCACCGAAACGACTATATTGTATTGCTTGAACAACCATTGTATGAACTCCTTACACATCTAAAAAAATTGAGTGAGCACTCAATCATTTTTCTTAATTATATGCTTATTCCCCATAGATTTCAACTATACTGTTTCTACAATTTCTAACTAAGTTAGCTGTTCATGATAAAAATAGATCTATTTTCTCTTATGAAAGATTATCAAACTATAAATTAGAGAAATCCGACTGCTTATAAAAGCAGCCGGATTTTTATATATCTAATTTTTCAAAAAATGTGCCTGTTGACTGCTTTTCTTTTAGCTTCTCCAGTAGCTCATTCTCCAGAAAAGGACTTAGTTCGTCAAAGTCTTGACAAACCTTAAAAACAGTCTCTCTGTCCAACTGGTCATAAGCTAGTTCGTAATAGTCCTTATGATGTTGCCAATTCTGCTCATAATTGATATCTGTTCGTTGATAGTAAACAATATTTTGCTTCGGAGTCAGGTAAAGCTTCTGTGTTAGAATGTTTTTCTGATCTTTGGATAGTTTGCTACGACTGAAAATCTTAACACCTTGAAAAATCTTGCGCTCATGGATACCTTGATTTGTGACTTTTAATTCAACTCTTTTATAGTGCATATAGTTACCTCCAAAAACTACTTTCATTATATCAGACTCTGGTAGATTTGCAAGCAAAAGTATCATTTCCAAAAATCTTTAGTAGCCTCTAAAATTTCTTCTGTCGGTGTTACTGTGGCCTCAATAATGCTCTTGCCAGTCTTTTTCAGATAGGCTTGTATCAGATGATAGCCATAAGCATAGCCTGCAGCATAGGGCATTCCAACCGGTATTTGACCTTGAATCTCAGCTATTTCATCACCGTAAAGATAAGGAGCCATTTCCGCCATCCCTGTTAGCTGAAGCTGACTTGAGATGATGGGCTTAATCTCTTCTAACTGCTCGGAACTAGTTGAAGTGACCCAGGATCCGATGAGCTCTTTACCATAGAGCTCAGCAGCAAAAGACTCTGCTAATCCTTCACTGACTACCCAGTCTGCTAGTGTTGTCTGCTGGTTCCATTTGATAAATTGGAAGCGAACATTATGATTGCACTCGTGGGCCAGAGCCGCTTGCACACGTGGCAAAGTATAGTCATTCGGTAGCAGACTAAGCATGAGGTAACCTGGAATTCCACCATCTCCGCTATAACCCTTATTGAGCTGTAACATGGCCTTTTCAGGGTTGCCCAATAAAATAGTAAAATGGTAATCCTCAACCTCTAAATCATAGCCAGCTTGCTCAAAAAGACCAATACTCCTCTTGATGGTATCTTGACAATTTTGCCAGAGTTGATCAGAACTTAGAGCGTCGATAGCTGGTCTATCCTTCTCTGACAGAGTTCCGGGTAGCTGATTCATAAAACCAAGTAGGAACAAAGCATCAAATCCTCCGGGATACTTGGCTTTCAGAGGAATATGTTGAGTTTGGTATTTCGTATCAGAAGGTGCCAACATGCCTAGCGACCTTGATGCGATTAAAGTCTACAAAGAAAACGGAATCCTTTATGGACCTGCCAAAGCTGCCAACGCTGGTGGTGTTGCCGTATCTGCTCTTGAAATGAGCAAAAACAGCCTTCGCCTCTTTTGGACACGTGAAGAAGTTGACGGCCGTCTCAAAGACATCATGACCAACATCTTCAACACAGCTAAAACAACTGCTGAAACATACGGTCTTGGTACTGACTACCTTGCAGGAGCAAATATCGCTGCCTTCGAAAACGTAGCCAATGCTATGATTGCCCAAGGTATTGTTTAAGAAATATGCTAAAAACCTCAATCAAAACGATCGAGGTTTTTTTGAAGCTTCATCTTCTATCAAAACTTCTTCTTCCATAACATTTTTTATTTTTTTGCCCAAAGATAATAACGTTTCTACATCAGAGGGTTTGCTTGTCCCGAGAGGATTCCAAGTAGAAGATGATGAATTTTCATATTCCTTAGACCGAACTCGAAATTTAATATTATCCCCCTTGGTGTCTATGTCTACATTTAAGGCTCTCGCCCCCAGTTTAGGCTCCTTATTTTTTATCCTACAGAAAATAACTTCTCCTGATACAATCTCCTTTCCATTACACCAAATCCTAATATTTCTTCCAGATAATTCTACGACAAAATTCTTCACTAGACTACCTTGTATTTTTTTAATTAAAAGAAAACTAATACCAAAAAATACTAATACTATCGTATAAAGAAAAAGAGGTTGTGATTTAAAAAAATCATTCAGTTTTAAATAGAATATAGCCAACTGTATTCCCAATACAGGAAGCATGAGGAACATGGGAAAAAGGATACCAATTATTATATCTGATTTTGCTGTTGTCGCTGTAAATTCATATCTTTCCATCAATATCACCTTTATAACATTTCCTTTTTATAGGACATTAATCCCATACTAAGACGGATGCATCAGGGAGTTCAATCTCCCTTTCCCCTAGCAAAGATAAATTTTGAACTATTCTAAGGATATTGTACCACTATTTCTGCAAAAAATACCTTAGCAAACATAATCTCCTTCCACAGATACATCATCGCTTTATCGAGCGTTGGAGTTTGATTGACAAAACTCCAGAACTTTATGATGAAAATCTTATGGAACAACTGGAGACACTTTATAAATTTTCTCTTTTCAATTATAAAGAAAAACCGCTACTCCTAAGAATAGCGGTTTAATCATGTTTTTAAGCTACTAATGTAGTCGCTCTATTATTTAAGAGTAACTGAAGCTCCAGCTTCTTCCAATTTAGCTTTGATTTCTTCTGCTTCTGCAGTTGGAACACCTTCTTTGATGACACCTGGTGCACCATCAACAAGTTCTTTAGCTTCTTTAAGTCCAAGACCAGTGATTTCACGTACAACTTTGATAACGCCGACTTTCTTGTCGCCTGCAGCTGTCAATTCAACGTCAAATGAATCTTTAGCAGCTTCTTCAGCGCCACCAGCAGCAGCTACAGCTACAGGAGCAGCCGCAGTTACACCAAATTCTTCTTCGATAGCTTTTACAAGGTCGTTCAATTCAAGGATTGAAGCTTCTTTAATTTCAGCAATAATGTTTTCAATGTTCAATGCCATTGTTATTTCCTCCAAATAAGTTTTAAATTTTATAATAGTTTTTTTCGTAGCTAGGCTACGCTGCGTAGCTTAAGATTAAGCTGCGTCTTCTTTGTTGTCTGCAACCGCTTTGACTGCAAGAGCAACGTTGCGCACTGGCGCTTGAAGTACAGAAAGGAGCATAGAAAGAAGTCCTTCGCGGTTTGGAAGAGTTGCAAGAGCAACGATCTCTTCTTTAGATGCGACAGCGCCTTCGATTGCACCACCTTTGATTTCAAGTGCTTCAGCGTTTTTAGCAAAGTCGTTCAAGATTTTCGCTGGTGCGATAACATCTTCGTTAGAAAATGCTACTGCAGATGGTCCAACAAATACTGATGCAAGATCTTCAAGACCAGCTTTTTCAGCTGCACGACGCAAGATTGAGTTTTTAATGACTTTATACTCAACTTCGCTTCCACGAAGCTCACGACGAAGAACTGTATCTTGCTCAACTGTCAAACCACGAGCGTCTACAACGACGATAGATGCAGCAGCTTTCATTTTTTCAGCTACTACGTCAACTAGTTCCGCTTTTTTAGCAATAATTGCTTCACTCATTAGTGTGTTCACCTCCGTAATTATTTTGCTTGGGGAATTTTTCCAAAAGAAAAACGCGCCCAAACCTAGACACGAAAGTACAATACGCTTCTTTTTACATGATACGTTTTGTCCTCGGTAGGATCTTTATGAGTCGAGCTCCCCTACTGTCTTAGGCAGTTTTTTCAAACCGTATATAAGTATAGCATAGACAAAAAAAGAATGCAAGATTTTTGTAAACTTTTTTTGAAATTTTTTTAAATCTTGACTGTCAAAACTTTGCCTTGCTTGACAACTTGTTCTCCTGCAATATAGACATCATCAACGTCACTGGATTTGACTGCATAGACTAGATGCGAGAGCATATTTTCCTGAGGTTGAAGATGGATTTTTCCTTGTGGTTGAATGACCAGAAAATCTGCTTGCTTGCCAACTTCTAGACTTCCTATCTGATCTTCCATTCCAAGAACCTTAGCACCTTCTATCGTCAGAGCTTTGAGGGCTGTTTCAATAGGAAATTGGCTGGCATCTCCACTTTTCATCTTCTGAAGAAGGGCTGCAGTCCGCCCTTCCTCAAACATATCAAGGTTGTTGTTGGAAGCAACTGAATCTGTCGCAATTCCCACTGCTACTCCTGCTTTTTGCAGTTGGATGATGGGAGCAATCCCTGAGGCCAGTTTGAGGTTACTAATAGGATTATGGGCGATAGCCACATGAGAAGTTGCCAAACGTTCAATTTCCCGCTCGTTTAACTCTACCCCATGAGCAAAGACAGAGGGATGTTCTAAGTAACCCAGTTCTTCTAGAAAAGCAAGAGGACGTTTGCCGTACTGTTTCAAGATAATTCCTGACTCCTCCTTGGTCTCCGCCACATGAATATGGATAGGAATATTCAGCTCTTTGGCCATATCTAGGCTCGCTTGAAGCAAGTCTTTGCTACAGCTGTATGGTGAATGTGGGGCTACCATAACCTTGAAATTTGGGTTTTCATATCCTAAGATTTCCTCTATGATGGCACGTGTTCTGCTTATGGTTTCATCAGTTGTCTCCGGCTCTGAAGAAAAGAGGGTTGGTGAGAAATAACAACGCATCTTAGAAGCCTTGACTGCCTGATAAATTCTCTCAATATCCACTCCATTGGGATTATACATATCGTTGAAGGTGGTTGTTCCTGACTGGAGCATCTCTGTCAGAGCTTCTTTGACCGCCTTGGTGGTCATGTCGGGAGTAAATCCTGCTTCTGCTGGCCAGATATAGTCATTGAGCCATTCATGGAGGTTGCTGTCATCCCGAATACCTCGCAAGCCTGTCATAGCAGAATGGGTATGGCAATTAACCAAACCAGGCATAATCCAGGCTCCCTGATAGTCTATAATCTGCTCGGCTTGATCTAAAATCTCTTGCTTCTCTTGACCAACATAGATGATTTGAGAATCCTTAACAGCCAAGATACCATCCAGATGCACATGGAAAGCTTGGTCACAAGTCACGATATTTACATGCTGATAGACTTTCATTGTTTTCTCCTTCTAAGACCCTGATTTTTTCTAGCTATTGTAACAAAAAAGTCACCCGAAGGCAACTTTTAGTGTCATTAAGACTTTAAATGGACAGGGATGGCTTATTCAGAGCTAAAAACTGCAGCTCGCTGCATTTGGTAATACTTGCCCTTTCTTGCCATGAGATCCTGATGATTGCCATGTTCCACGATGTCACCATCCACCAAGACTAGAATCAGATCCGCATCCTGAATGGTAGACAAGCGGTGGGCAATGATAAAGCTGGTGCGCCCTTCCATGAGCTTTGCAAAGGCATCCTGAACCAGTACTTCTGTACGGGTATCTATAGATGAAGTTGCCTCATCTAAGATAAGAATCTTAGGAATAGCCAGAAAGACTCGGGCGATGGTCAAGAGCTGGGCTTGACCGACAGAGAGAGATTCACCTGCATTTTCCAACTTGGTATCGTATCCCTGTGGCAACTGTTGGATGAAAAAGTCTGCGTTGGCTGCTTTGGCAGCAGCAATCACCTGCTCTCGGCTGGCTTCAGGATTTCCAAAGGCAATATTGTCATGAATGGTCCCTTGCTTGAGCCAGGTTTCTTGGAGCACCATCCCAAACTGCTGTCTCAATGACGCTCGGGTATAGTTGTAAATGGAACGACCGTCCAGCAAGATATCTCCTGAGTTAATAGGATAAAAACGCATGAGGAGATTGATGAGGGTTGATTTTCCAGCACCTGTCGGACCAACGATGGCCACCTTGCTACCAGCTGGGATATCGATGGATAAGTCCTTAATCAAGATTTTTTCTGGATGGTAGCCAAAAGAGACCTGTTTAAAGGAAATAGCTCCCTTGACTTGGTCACTGGTCAAGACTTCCTTACCTGTTTCAGACACCTCAGGACTTTCTAAGACTGCATAGACGCGCTCTGCGCAAGCGAGAGCACTTTGCAACTCAGCTAGAACTGAAGAAATATCGTTAAAGGGCTTGGTATACTGTTGGACGTAATTCAAAAAAGTCACTAAACGACCGATGGTCAAGGTTGAGCCCCTCATGATACGATAGGCTCCTACTCCAGCTAGAAGGGCATAAATGAGCGCATTGACAAAGCGAGTTGAAGGATTAACCGTCGATGAATAAAAGATGGCTGACTGAGAATAGCCTGAGTAGTTGGCATTAGCCACATGCAGTTTTTGGATAAACTCTGTCTGAGCATTAAAGGACTGGATAATGGTCTGTTGGCTAAGCGATTCTTCAATCAACTGAGTCTGAATCCCCCTCGTCTCTGTTTGCTTCTGGAAGAGATGATAAGAGCGTTTGGCAATAAAACGTGAAATCACCATGGATAGTGGCGTCAACAGCAAGACCAAGAGGGTCATGAGGAGATGGATTTGGAGCATGGCTAGAATACTAACCAAAATCATCAAAACACCAATGAAAAATTGGTTAAAAATCATGGTCAAGCCAGCTGCCAACTGCTCTATGTCCGTGGTCACACGACTAACCATCTCTCCACTGCCTTGCCGATCCACAAAAGCAATCGGTAAACGATGGAGCTTATGGATGATTCGCTCTCGCAAGTCTTTGGTATAAGAGAAGATTAGACGATTATAAAGAAGAGGATTGGCCCATTGTACCAGTGTATTTCCTATTACCACCAAGATCATCTGGAGAAAAATCTGCCAAAAAACTGGTGAAGAACCAGCCACCAGGACCTGGTCAATGACCTGCCCGATCAGAATAGGTAGGTAGATTGATAAGGCAACCTGGGCAATAGTTCCTAGAAAGGCTAGGAAAAGGAGGAAGGGATGGCTTGCTAAATCTACGGCTAAACGTTTGAGCGTCTGGTTTGCGGTTTGTCGTCTCATGCTAGTCCTCCTTTCCATGTTGGGATGCATTGATTTCGTGATAGATTTGGCTAGTCTTCATCAAGTCATCGTGCTTGCCAACAGCTAGTAACTCACCTTTTTCCAAAAGGAGAATCTGGTCAGCCATCTGAAGCGTCGAAGTCCGTTGAGAAATCAAGATTAAGCTCGTGTTTGGCAAATTTTCTCGAATAGATTTCAAGAGCTTGGACTCTGTGATGGTGTCGAGAGCTGAGGTCGCATCATCTAGGATGAGAAAAGGAGCTTGGCGCAAGACTGCTCGGGCGATAGACAGACGTTGTTTTTGTCCACCTGATAAATTTCGACCTCCTGCCTCAACTAGGGCATCCAAAATTCCTTCCTTTTCACTGACAAAATCCTTAGCTTGCGCAATCTCCAAGGCCTGCCAGAGTTCTTGGTCAGTTACTTCTCGATTGAAACCTAGAGTCAAGTTGGAACGAATAGTTCCTTTAAAGAGTTCGACTTTTTGGGGCACATAGGCAATCCAAGATCGCCACTGCTCAAGATTGCGAGGACTACGTCCATCTCGATAAAGGGAAATGCTCCCCTTGTCGACTGGATAAAGTCCAAGTAGGACTTGCACCAAGCTTGACTTACCTGAACCAGTTCCCCCGATGATACCAAGGATTTGCCCTTGCTTCATATCAAAGGAAATGTTTCTCAGAGAAGGCTGGGCCGCATCAGGATAGGTAAAGGTCAATTCTTGAACTTGTAAAACCTGATTACTGGTAGCTTGCTTTTCTTCTAATTCTGAATGGATGTCTTCTGGAGCTTGAGCAAATACTTCCTCGATTCGCTTAGCTGAGATATAGGACTGATTGAGGGAATTTATCAGCATAGCTAGCTTGACCAATTCCACCAAGATTTGCAAGAGATAGTTGATAAGGGCAATCAGGGCACCTTGACTGAGTAAACCTCCTTGAATTGAAATATAACCCTGCCAGATGATAACAAGGAGAGTCCCATTCACAATCAGATAGGTCAGAGGGGTTAATAAACTAGACCAGAAACCCGTCTTTTCTTGTAAACTGGCATAGACTTGGTTAAGGGTTTGAAAAATCTGTAACTCTCGTTTTTCTTGCCCAAAGGCACGAATAACTCGCATCCCTTGCAATTGCTGGCGCGTTTCCTGAACCAGTTGGTCCGTTTTCTTTCTGAGACTGCTGTAGAGAGGATTGACCAGTCGAGAGAGCCCCACAATGACAATCGTCAAAATGACAACCATGACCAAAAACCAGAAAGTCAGCTCAGCTGAGATGCGATAGGCCATAAAAATGGCTCCAAAAACGATAATAGGCGCTCGCAAAAAGAGACGCAGGAATTGATTGATACCAGTCTGAATCTGGTAGGTATCCGAAGTCAAGCGAGTCACCAAGCTAGAAGTTGTCAAACGGTCTCTGCTGTCCTTGGGCAAGGAAAGAATATGACGATAGAGGTCGTTTGTCAGTTCTTTGGCAAATCCAACCGCTGCCTTGGCTGAGTAAAACTGGGCTACCAAGGCCACTAAAACGCCAATCACTGCAAAGATAAGGAGCAGGCCAATCTGCATCCAAAGATGACCTTGATCTCTCTGGGGCAAGGACTGGTCAACAATCCCAGCAATCACCATGGGAACCAAGAGCTCAAAAACAGCTTCTAGCAGCTTGAACAAGGGAGCCAAAATGGATTCTTTGATATAGAGTTTGAAGTAAGATAGTAAGTGTTTCATAGATCCCTTCTATTCTTATTCTGGAAATGAAGAAAGGGGGAAGCGCCCACCCTCTCTGTTTTATTTGTTTAAGTAAGGTAATAGATAGCCATATCCTGCTTTTTCCATTTCACCCTTCGCTACAAAGCGCAAGGATGCAGAATTGATACAGTAACGGAGGCCACCTAACTCCCGAGGTCCATCTGTGAAAACATGACCCAAGTGAGCATTGCCTGACCGAGAACGAACCTCAATTCGCTCCATTCCATGGCTCATGTCCTTGTAATAATGAATCAATTCCTTGGAAATCGGACGACTAAAACTTGGCCAACCACAACCTGAGGCAAACTTATCCTTGGCAAAAAAAAGTGGTTCACCCGTCGTGATGTCTACATAAATCCCTTCTTCAAAGGTTTGGTCATAGGCATTACTAAATGGAGCCTCTGTAGCAGCTTCTTGGGTGACACGATAGGACTCTTCAGTTAAGCTTTCCTTTAACACCTCTTGACTAGGCTTTTCATAATTTGCCACATCAATCAATGGCTTCTCAGCATCTGTCACATCGATATGACAGTAACCGGAAGGATTTTTCTTGAGATAGTCTTGGTGATAGTCTTCAGCCAGAATGTAGTGGCGAAGTTTCTCCACTTCTACTGCAATCTTTCGACCCAACATACGCTCCTGCTCCCGCACCACTGTATAGATAGCTGGCAGATCTGCTTCATCTTGGTAATAAATCCCAGTACGATATTGGCGACCACGGTCATTCCCTTGTTGATTAATCGATAAGGGATCGATGACTCGGAAATAATAGAGTAAAATCTCTCGAAGTGATACTGTTTTCTCATCGTAAATCACTTGAACCGTTTCTGCATGATCTGTTTCCTTGAGCAGCTGGTAATTGGTCGTTTCGACTTGCCCATTAGCGTAGCCAACACTGGTTGCTAGCACTCCAGAAATTCGGGAAAAATATTCCTCTAAACCCCAAAAACAACCACCTGCTAGATAAATTTCTGCCATCTTTGTTTCTCCTTTATCAAGTTTTTAACTAGACTTCTTTTCAAAAAAAGGACAGGAAGCAGCCCCCTAGTCGAGACTTTCCCCATCCTATCTGCTATTCTTTACTTTGTTTCGACACGGACACCTTGCGTATCAACCTTCAAATCATGAAGTTTGCCTTTGAAAGACTGCTTTTGCAATTCAGCTTTAATCTTGGGCATCTTGTCATGAGAAGCCAAGATCATAACTGTTGGCCCGGCACCAGAGAGATAGGTTGCATAGGCATCATTTTCTTTAGCCACTTGCTTAATCGTCGCAAATTCCCTCACCAGATCCTGACGGTAACGCTCGTGGAAGAGGTCCCCCTCGATTGCTTGGCCAGCAGTCACCATGTCTCCTGCCAACAAGGCCGCGACAGCAACATTGGCGATAGAACTAGCAGCGACAGCTTCCTTGTAGGACAATTTTTTAGGCAAGACACCGCGGCTGTCTCGAGTACGCAATTCATAGTTTGGAATGTAGGCTAGGAAATCACACTCTGGGAAGTCTGCCACAATCGCTGAAACGTGCCCTTCAACGGAACTCGCAACAACGAGATTGCCATAGATAGCTGGTGCCACATTGTCAGGATGTCCTTCAATCTTAGTCGCCAACTGCAACTTTTCATGGTCAGATAAGTTGAGCTTGCCTAATTGGTTAGCCAGTTCAATCCCAGCAACAATAACCGAGCTAGAAGAACCCAAGCCACGCGCTAGGGGAACATCACTGGTCATTTTCAAGCGTCTCGGTTGTAAGTCTGGCGCAATTTGCAAGGCAATTTTAAGCAAAAGATTACGCTCGTCATGTGGAATCCATTTGCCAATCTGGTGTTCAATCAACCACTCATCTCGTTCTTCACAGACCTCAATTTGAAGATACTTGGTTACAGCTACACCAACCGAATCAAAACCTGGCCCAATATTGGCACTGGTTGCAGGTACAATAATCTTCATCCTATTCTCCTAACACCTTGAAGGTATTCAAGAGGTCAAATTCTGAAGCTTTGGCCAACTCAGCTGAAACATTCTCAAGTTGTGCTTTATTAATCTTATGAGTGATAATCACTACACGCGCCTTGTCACCCTCTTTGCCATCTTGGAGGATTTGCTTGAAGGAAATATCTTGAGCATTAAAGATTTCAGCAAGTTTCAAGACCTGACCTTTTGAATCTGGTGCCAAGATTGAGAAATAGTAATTTGCTTTAACATCTTCTGGATTAGCCAAGACCAAGTCACGATTATACTCGTTAAAGTCTTTACCAATGGTACCATCATTCAAGCGACGAACGATACGGACAATGTCCGCTACCACACTTGTTGCAGTTGGTTTTTGACCCGCACCTGGTCCGTAGTACATAGATTCACCGATACCGATAGACTCTACAAAGACAGCGTTCATCACGCCATTCACACTGGCAAGTGGATGCGCTTTAGGTAGGAAAGTTGGAGTCACTTCTGCAGCAATACCTGAAGGAGTTTCCTCGATAGAACCAACCAATTTCACTACATAGCCCAGGTCTTGGGCTACAGCTACGTCTTCTGGTGTGATGTTGCGGATTCCCTTGTGGGCAACATCGTCAAAGGCAACCTTCATACCAAAAGCAAACTGGCTCAAAATCACCATCTTGTAGGCTGCGTCAATCCCATCCACGTCATTTGTAGGGTCGCTTTCTGCAAATCCAAGTCTTTGTGCTTCCGCAAGAGCGTCATCGTAAGACCAGCCTTCTTCGACCATTTTGGTCATCATAAAATTAGAAGTTCCGTTAACGACACCAAGAACGCGCGTGATTTTATCAGAAGCTAATGAATTTGCCAAGGTACGAAGAATTGGAATACCACCAGCTACTGCTGCTTCGTAGTAAAGTGCTACATTATGATCTTTAGCGATTTCTAGCAATTCTGCACCATGGACAGCCAAAAGGTCCTTGTTTGCTGTCACAACGTGTTTTCCAGCTTCTAAGGCACGAGTGATAAAGGTTTTAGCTGGTTCGATACGCCCCATCAATTCCACTACAATGGTAACATCTTTGTCTGCTAAAATATCATCTACATTGGTTACAAAGTTAAAGTCATTTCCTGCTGCAAGCAAGCGGTTCTTTTCATCTTCATCCTTGACCAATACCTTGGCTACTTCAATCTCAGAATGAGCTGATTGGATGATTTTTTCTCCATTTTCCTTTAGGAGGAAAGGCACACCACTTGCAACGGTACCAAATCCAAGTAAAGCAATTTTAACTGTCATGTTTGTCTCCTCGAAATTTTCTGATATAGCCATTATAACAGAATTTTTCGAAAATTCCTATCCAAGGAAGCCACTATTTATCGATAGAAAAGAAAAACGAATCATGTGATTCGCCTTTCTTGATAAATGAAAATTGATTTTCAAAATCTACGAACTAACCTTTTGCAAACCAAGGACTGCATCGTGATTGATCAAGATTTGACCATACTCTTGTAAGACAGAACGACTGATATTACTATCATCTGCAAATTCACGCATACGAGCCAAGAGCCAAGCTGGATATGGACTAGGATGATTTTCCACATCGACTAAGATTGTCAAATAGTAGTGCCCATTCATCTTATAGAGTTCAGATGTTTCCATCTGGTAGTTAACCGTCTTTGCAAAAGCAACTAAGTCAGCAAGGCTTGCAAAGCGCAGGATATAGTAGATATAAGGTTCTTTCTTATTCTCCGTCTCCTTGTCTGCCTGCTCTTGCTCTTCTTCTTTAGCTTCTACCTGTTCTAGAGATTGGATAGCCTCAATATCGTCCTTGGTCTTGTCTGCAATGCTCTTTTCCAATGTTTTGAGAAATTCGTCCGGCGACATTTGGGCCAATTCTTCCATATCCGGCAGATCCGCCAAATCTTCAAAATCCAAATTCTGGTCAATCTTGGACTTGGTCACAAAGACATCCACCTTATCAGGTTTTGGCGTCACACGGAAACTCAGCATGCCACTGTCCAAGAAATTGTCTGGCATTTCCAGTTCATCTAAAATAGCATAGAAAAACTCTTCGGTTTTTTCCTGAGGAACGAGAAAGTCTGCAATTTCCATTCCTCGATCCATCAAATCATCTAAAGTCATCGTGATTTTCAGTGTTGTATCACTAATTTGTTTCATCTTCATATCTAGTAACCTCATACTTTCAGTCTATCTATTATACTAGATTTTTACGATTTTATCAAAAGAATGAAGCTGGAATGTGATATAATACTAGATATGATTTAAGATTTAAGAAAGAAAGTTCAATGAAAAATATAAAAGTAAATGCCTTGGCTAGCTTGCTGGTCAATATTCTCAATATCGTTTTTCCTCTGATAACCAACCCTTATCTGACGCGGATTCTCAGCAAATCCAACTACGGTTATTTCAATACCGCCAATACCTGGGCAAGTTTCGTTATTCCACTAGCTGCCTTTGGGATTTACAACTACGGGATTCGTGCTATCAGTAAGGTTAAGGACGATAAGAATAAAATCAACTATGTCTTTTCTAAGTTGTTTTATATCTCGGTTTTCACTTCTCTCCTGACGACTGGTATCTACTTCCTCTTTATCTTCTTTGACACCAGCATTGAGAATCTGAAAGTTCTCTACTACATCCTAGGAGCTCAAGCACTCTTCCAATTTCTCAATATCGAATGGATGAACGAAGCCTATGAAAACTATGCTTTTATCCTTTACAAGACATTGATTATTCGGATTACCATGCTGGTCGCTATCTTTGCCTTTGTCAAAACTGCTGATGATATCGTTCCTTATGCTATCGTCATGACAGCGACAACTATCCTCAACTACCTCCTTAGTTTTCTTTGGATCAAGAGAGAAGTTTCCTTTGTCAAAATTGGTTTCATCGAGTTAGCTAAGGCTTCTAAACCACTCTTTACTATGCTTCTCTTGGCAAATGCCAATATGCTTTATACCTTGCTAGATAGAATGTTTATCACCAAGGGACCAGATGAAAATTATATTTCTTATTATACAATTGCCTATAGCATCGTCATGCTGATTGCTGGTGTCTTAAGTGGAGCTATCAGTGTCAGCATTCCACGTCTCGGCTACTACCTCGGGAAAAAGGATTACAATTCTTATAATTATCTTGTAAATCAAGCGGCATCCTTATTCTATTTTCTCATGATTCCAACTAGTTTCGGAATTATGATTTTAGGAAAGTATGCAACGGTTATCTACTCTTCTGAAAAGTATCTTGAGGCAGGTATCGTGACCAGCGTCTTCGCCTTTCGAACCATTATCTGGGCTATTGAATTGATTCTTGGTAAGCAAATTATCTTTATCAATGACCACGAGAACCGCTTGACTGCTTTCTACTTTGCTGGTGGTGGCGCAAATCTCCTCTTCAACTGTATCTTATATATCAATAATATTTTTGCCCCTGAGTATTATATTGCTACTACCATTATTGCAGAAGCCATCGTTGTTCTCTTAGAAATTCATTTTATTAGGAAACACCAACTAATCAATTTAAAAGAAATCTTTGTGACCTTAACACGTTATGGTCTCATATCCCTTGGATTTATTCCGATCTTCTATATTTTCAAGATGATTTTCCAAATCAGTTCCTATACGGTGAACCTCAACATGATCCTCATGGTTCTCTCTACCATAGCTACTTGTGGAATCTACTATCTCTTAACACTCTTTCTCACTAAGGATAAAACACTTCACTATGCACTGAACCTAGTATTAGCTAAGATCAAAAGAAACTAAAAGAACACCCTACTGATAAACGAGCGTTTACTAGTAGGGTGTTTCTTTTATTCTTTTTCTTTCTTGTCAGAAGTATTGGCTTCTAGATTTGAATCTTGTTTTGGCTGTTCAGCAATAGAAGAACTAGCTTCTTGCTTCTTCTCTGACTGATCTGCTTCGCCATTGACAGCAGCAACAGCCTGTCTCCAAATGCCTTCCTCGTTTACCTTATAACCATCCGGTGTGGTGGCATTTTTCAACAAGGAACCATCTGTTTGGAAATAGTACCAATTACCGTCAATTCGTTTCCAACCGGTCTGCATAGCTCCTGATTCATCAAAGTAATAATGATCACCATTTACTTTATGAAGGCCAACCAACATGATGCCATCTTCAGGATTGAGATAATACCAGATTCCTTTATCCTTTATCCAACCTGTTTTCATAGCTCCATTTGCTTCAAAGTAACGATAATGATTATCAAACCATTTCCAGCCTATTTGCATAGCTCCTGATGCACTAAAGTAATACTGCTTACCATCTACTTGTTGGAAACCGACCAGCATGATACCTTCCTGATCTTCAAGATAATACCATGTTCCTTGCTCTTTCAACCAACCAGTCTTCATAGCTCCTGAGTCAGCGTAGTAATGCCAGTGTTTATCAAGCCACTGCCAGCCTGTTTGCATGGCACCGCTGGTATTCAAATAGTAACGCGTACCGTTGATTTCTTGTTTCCCAGTCTGCATAATACCATCTTGATTTAGATAATACCATTTCTCATTATCCTTAATCCAGCCTGTTTTCATAGCTCCTGAGTTCGCATAGTAATACCAATGGTTCTCTAGCCATTTCCAGCCTGTTTGCATGGCACCACTAGCGTTCAAATAGTAACGAACACCATTTATATCTTGTTTTCCAGTGAGCATGATGCCATCTTTGTCCAGATAATACCAAGTGTCCTGATCCTTGACCCATCCAGTTTTCATAGCTCCAGAAGTAGCAAAGTAACGCCAGTATCCCTTAATACGATTCCAACCGGTCTGCATGATACCATCTTTATCAAAATAATAGGTTTCCCCATTAATCTCCCTTAGACCAACGACTACATTACCATTCTCATCATAGTAGTACCAGTTCGAATCAATCTTTTTCCAACTTGATACATTATCACCAATTTGTAAAGCTCCACTGTCTGCAAAGAACATCTTCTTGCCATTAAAGACTTGATGTCCTGTTAACATCTTTCCATCTGCTGCAAAGAGATATTTCTTCCCTCCAATTTCAGAAAGTTCACTAAATCGTCTAGCGCCATTTGATTGGATATAATACCAAGAGCCATCCAGCTTGAACCAACCACCAGTTTGCATTTTACCATTTTGGTTCAAATAGTAATCATTCCCTTTGGCATTTTCACCCCAGTCGTCGTTAAGGTGAAGCCAGCGGCCTGCTTGCATTTGTCCTTTTCCATTAAAGAAGTATGTGGCTCCGCCAATCTCTCTCCAGCCGATAGCCATTTCTCCGTCAGTCAAACGATATTTCCAGTAGCCACCTTCTTGATACCATTTTTCGTCAACTACAGGGATGTCAGGGAAGAGATTAGAAACATTAGCAAATCCGCTATCACTAATATCAAAAACAGTTGCATCCTGAGTTTGACTAGAAGCTCTGAGAACTTGAATATTTTTCTTTTGGAGATATTCTCTGGTTGAAGCAACATTAATATCACCACCAGTTGTTTGAATAATCATCTTTGGAGATAGGTTTTCAAGAAAATTAATCGTATTTGAAATTGTCGCATCATAATGATGATTCCATTTCATCATATCAACCTTACCGATAACTGGGCCTAACTTATCTTCTGCTCCTTCGGCATTATCCAAATCTCCACCAAGATAGATTCTCTTTCCTGCCACAGTCACCACTGAAACGATAGAGTTGGAGTTATCATCTAGAACTTTTTTCAGATTCCCCTCAGCATCATATTCATTCTTATAGTTGTAGAGTTGGATATCCATATCACCTAATTTAAAGTGACTATCCTCGTCTGTAATATTCTGAATAAGAGTAACCCCTCGTTTTTGTGCGGCTCTCAAAGCATTATCGTAATTAAAAAGATTATCCCAGAGTCCCCAGTGTGAGGTAATCCGTTCATCTGAATATTTTTTTAAATAAAACTTACCAACCTGATAACGATTAAGTATCTCATCTGCTCCGCCGATATGGTCACTATGTACATGGGTTCCAATAATAAAATCCAGTTTTTTAACACCAACTTGGTCAAGATGGCGAATCAAACGGTCTTCCAAGACTTGATAATTTCTCATGGAAATTCCCCAACGACTTGGATAGCGTGGGTCACTTCCATCAGGAAAGTCATAATCTTCCCCCATATCAATCAAGGCATAATGACCATTGCTTTCCAGAAGGATAGCATCACTCCCAGATTTTGCTTTAGTATTTATGAAATGGATACGATTGCCTGAACCAGCAGTAATGGTGTCTGCATTAACTTGTTGTGATAAACCAATCAACACACAAAGGAAAGCAAGTAAACCATAACTGACTAATTTAACTAATCTTTTATTCTTCATCTTGAACACTCCTTTCTCGATGAAAACAATCTCTTACTAATCAATCCAATAATTCTTATCAGTTCCTGGAACCTGCTGTTCAACAGGTGGTGGAGTCATATAATCTGATCCAAATTCGTAGACAAGAATTTCATGGTATTTTCTCGGAACTTTCACTACGATGTTTTCGTATGGCATATCAATCAGATCATAGAGCCATTCTTTTTTGATTCCCTCTGGAAAACTTGGATCAAATATCGTACAGGTAAGATCTGTAGCTTGATTTACACTATATTTCAAAGCAAGATTCTCTAATTTTTGATTCCAAGTTTGTGGAGAACTTAGGCGAAAAATAGCCGATCCAATATAGCGAGGCAGATTTTTTACCCCCCCATTTTCTAATTTAATTCCTTTGAAATTCAAAGAAGAAAGGCGGACAAAGTGTTTATAGAGCTTCATTTTCTTACAATCACTTTCCTCCGTCACGACACCATCGTATGGAAAAATGTCAACGCAAGTTCCCAATACGACTGTCGGGTCCAGAAGATTGGCATCTCTACGTGTTCTAATGTCATGAACACGCATATAACTGTAAGGATAGCCTTTTGTTTCTCTAAATGAAATCAATTTATAGTAAGGATGATTCTCATTTTTTAAAACCTTATAAAGCTTTTCAAATTCATCACGCGCCAAGGAAATATCCGTATCATCATCCCAAGGGATAAATCCTTTATGGCGAACAGCTCCTAGTAAGGTTCCAAAATCAATAAAATATTTAATCTGATGCTGTTCACATAGTTCATGTAGATACTTTAAAATATCCAACTCCACTTGTTTTATTTCTTCAAGACTTAAAACTCTCTCAGACATACTTTCTATTCTCCTAATTTTGACTAATTTTTTAAACGATTTTTAACTGCGATTTGCTTGCTTAGAACTTTTAGTGATTTTCCACAGTTTGAAATCATGGTGAGATACTCTCTGTTCAAGAGGGGGCAATTGCATGTAATCCCCATAGTCAGAGGTCAAAATTTCATGGTAGTGTTTTGGAATCATAAACTCCTTACCTTCAAATGTTCCCACAATCACTTGTTCTAACCACTCACGTTTCCAAACTGGCTTATTCATATCCTTGTAAATCAAATAGTCAACTTGCTCATAGTCAGCAACTGCTCTAGATTTAGCAAGCTCATCAATTTGCTCAACATACTTATTCGTATTTGTAAAATAGAAAATGACAACAGAGATATAACGGATCAAAGAATTTAGTAGACTTTTCGTGTTGGTAATTCCTTTAAAAGTGTAACAACTCAATTGACGTTTCTTTATGAGTTTCGTCATCTTGTTTTTAAAGTCCGCATCATCTTCATAACCATCTACAGGGAAAATATCCACATAGATTCCCATATTTGAATCAATTCGTACATCTTCTTCTAGCAAGTAGGTATGGTTATCCTGCACTTTCATAAAAGGATAGACATAGTTGAGATTATTTTTATAAGACATGACTTCATAACGTTCATCAGGATGAGCGATGAGGTAATCTTGTAGTTTCTCATAGTCTTCTCTTAGCATGCAAATATCCATATCATCGTCCCAAGGGATAAAACCTTTATGGCGAACCGCACCAATTAGACTTCCATATGCTAGGAAATACTTGACACCAATTTTCTGACAAACCTCATGAATGTACTCCATGATTCCAAGTTCCATCTCTTGAATTTCACTGACATCTGTTACTTCTTGATACCGAACTCCTTCATCCCGTTTGCAAACCACTAGTCCATAACCAATTGCTAACCAGAAGATGATATTAATAAAGTTGGTTGAATACATAATCTGACTCTCAAATAATTGACCAAACAAGATACCAAAGAAAAGGATCATAATCAATTTATCAGTATTTTTCTTGGAAACAATCAAATACGTTAAAAAGCGCTTGATGACATAAGCCAGTATAAGAAGGAAGGATACCAAGCCTAGAACTCCCGAACTGACAAATATAGTCACAAAAATGTTATGGAAATTCCCACCGATAAGGGAGTTTTGAATCTCGAATTTACTGAAATATTCTGTATAGTAATCTGGAACATTCCGTACACCATAACCAAAAATTGGTTTGGCACTGCCCATCTTGATGGCGTTTTTCCAAATATAGGTTCTACCACTTGGTGTTGTTTCAATCAGATGGAGTTCACCATTCTTCTTGGTAACAGACGAATCTGTCTCAGCGTAGGACTGTCCTTTGTTTAAGTCAAAAACAGTCGCAGTTTCAGATGCGATATAGATTGAGGTCGCATAGCTTAATCCAATGTTGGTTGCAGTAATAAGCAAACCAGCAACTATAAAAGTGAGGAATCGTTTAACGATACTTCCTCTAGTAGCAAAGAAACTATAGAGTCCAATCATGAGAAGTAAAGAAAGTAAGGCTCCTCGACTTTGCATCGTAGCGAAGTAAACGAATTGAATCACATTGTTCAGTTTTAGATAAACAGAATATTTACTTCCTTTATGGATCAAATACATAGCCAAAATAATGCTAATGTATGAAAATATCGCACTAGCATTAGGATTAACAATCCCCCACAGACGTCCATTCATGACACCATAGTAATAAGATTGTTCGCCAATCTTAAATAGGATAAGGACTCTACTTACCAATAAACCAAACGCAAAAATTGCTGAAGAAAAAGATACAATTTGAACCGTATAGGCAATCCAGTCAAATAATTTTTTAAGTTGCCCTGATTGTAACATGGTAAATAATAAAACATAGGTTACCATGAAAAGGATTTCAATCACATTCCCAATCAAATGTCCAGAGCGATTGAAAATAGCTGATAGCAGATGGCTTCCAGATAACAAGCCAAATAAGGCCAAAAACTTTCGATCTACTGTAATCTGTTTCCACTTAAACAACAATGTGTAGCAAATATAAAGTACAACAATCGCTGACAATCCTTTATAGAGGGGATTTGCTATCTTATAAACCAGTGAACTCATACTTAAAATCGAAATAAAAACAAATAGATATGCAATCCATAGTTTTGATTTTTCAAAGTATTCATCCATTTTTGAAAAATTCATTTTCAACTCCTTCTCATGATATTAGTTTTTTAATCCAACAATTTTCTTATATAGCCATGGAGAAATGACAAGTGATAGGATCGCTACCTTGCGAAAAGTAGTGAAATAAGCATCCTTCCATATTTCGCGTCGGTGCTGAACAATCCAAGTCCTCAGCTCGGCTTTCTCCTTTTGATACTCTTCACGTGAAGTAAAGATAATTTTATCGTAAACTGTGATGTACGACCAACATTCTCTATTTATTAATTCAGGTTTTAAATCAGGAAAGACTTGTGAAACTTGAGCAATTATTTGCTTATAAACTTCTATCGTGTCAAATACATGCTGGTTAACAGATGTTGTTGCACTTCCCTCACGATGATCATAGTAATAAACAGGTTTGTCAATAAATACGCTACTGCATCTTGTCTTTAGTAGCAATTCAGTTAAAAACAAGGCATCTTCAGCTAGGTGATAATTTGTATTAAACTTTTCATCCGCAAGCAGGTCTCTCTTAAACAGTTTTGCAACTGGAAAAAATGACGTTCTGGTAGTCATCAGTAGTTCCTTCATGGTTTCTTCTGTTGACCAGAGTTCTGTTTTTCCAGAATGAGGAGGTAAATCTGTCACAATTCCATTTTTGATATGGTGTAGAGGAGCGATTACAAAGCCTATATTTTCCCCCTCAATTGCACTAGCTAAAGTAGCTAGATAATCTTTAGTAACGAAATCATCGCTATCAATAAAGGTGATCCAAGCACCCGTCGCTAGCTGAATTCCCATATTTCTCGCATTTGAGACTCCAGCATTTTCGATATGATAAACCTTGATATTCTCATGCCGAGATGCTAAGTGATCACAGATCTGTCCACTGGAATCAGTAGAACCATCATTGATTAGGATTAACTCAAAATGGGCATAAGTCTGTTGAAGAATCGACTCCACACATCGCTCCAGATAGGCTTCTACATTGTAGACTGGAACGATAACGCTTATTTTTTCTCCCATCATGCTCCAAATTCTCCCTTGTACTCTGTGTAGCTCTTGTCCATGTCCGCTATAATCGCATCATGATGTGGTACCTGCTTGTCCGCTGGTGGCGGTGTCATATAGTCCCCAAAAGCAGTGCTGAGATAGGCATCATAACCGACTGGAATGGGCATCTCAGTTCCTTCAAATGGCAAGAAAAGATTGTCTTCAAAAGATGCGATTGGATATTTGTTTCGCATGTAGCCAGGACCTGAGCATAATTCCGTGATTCCATCGCTCTCAGCCAGACCATACTTGGTCATTTCTTTTTCAGCTTTTTTCCAAATGCGATAACGTAGAGATTTAGGAGTCAAACCGAGTAAAATACGACTTCCCCATTTCATGATGGCACCATGCTTTTCTGGGATAGTTTGGGCGCAAAAGAGTGAATAAATCAAAGCCCAGCGGACTTGTTTCTTGCGCTCAGCTGGATTTTTAGGATAATAATCCAAAGGCAAAACGTCCAAGGCCAAACCGTGTGGCAAATCCAAATCCTGCTGATAAGGCTTGATACAAGTTGTTTCCTTATCACGAATAGTAATAAAAAGGTTACGGTCTATAAAATCCTTGTGACTCTTTGACAAGAAATAACGCTCATCTGCATAACGAGGCCATAGTTCGGCTAACTTTTCATAGTCCTTGCGAGGCATGAAAAAATCTAGGTCATCATCCCAAGGAATGAAGCCCTTGTTGCGAAGGGCACCAATCGCTCCTCCACCACAGAGATAGCATAACAAATTATGTTCTTTACAAAATGCGACGAAATATTCAGCCATTTCCAGACTACGAGCCTGAATCGCTTTCAAATCACTCATGTCTCTCCTCTTCTGTCCAATAACGAGTTATATCGTTTTATTATACCATAAAAAAGCCTTAAAAATCCATCAGATACCGTAAAAAATCAAAGCCCAATCCACCATTTTTACCAGTGAATGAAGCTTTGATTTTTATTTATTTACATATTATCTCATTCCCATTTGGGCGAGTTTAGTCCGGTATTTGTTCTGGTCGACAAGTAGACCTTGTCCTCCGTAGACATCATAAGCATCTACCCAATCGCCAAGTTCTGGCACTGTCAATCTTTCGATACCATTCTGTGCGCCTTCGATAACTGACAAACCATTAGTCAGCAGGAAGGTATAAGGTAGATTGGTTGAGGTCATTCCAAAGACTTTTCCAAGTGCCTCTGATCCTGTAAAGAGTTTGGTTGGATCCTTGATTTGCTCAAGAACAGCTGACATGACTTGCTGCTGACGTTTGGTACGACCATAGTCTCCTTCATCATCATCACGGAAGCGAGCGTAATTGAGCAAGGTGGAGCCATTCATCTGCTGTTTCCCAACTTTAATCGTTTGAGTTGGTGATTCCGTTGCTGTTGCATGTAGGTCATCTCCAACTGTAGCTTCTGTTAGAGGCTGGCCATTTAACGTTGAAAACTTAGCGTCTATAGTCACCCCATCAGGAAATAGCGTATCAATAGCAGTTGCAAAGGCTTGGAAATCCACTAGGGCATAGTACTTAATATCCAAATCAAAGTTGTCTTTTAGAACCTTGCGGACCATTTCAGCCCCTTTTTGCCCTTCTTGTTCCCCAAGTTCATAGGCAACATTTAGTTTGTTATCCGTCTGTTTCTGGCCATTTACAATCTTACTGTACCCGTCGATATAAACTAAGTTGTCACGCATGAAGCTGACTAGTTTGATCTTCTTATCCGATCCACTGACATTCAGTACCATGATTGTGTCGGTACGTGTCTCCGCACTATTTTGACCAATCCGACCATCTGTCCCCATGATTAGGATATTCACCCCGTCTTTAGTATCTTGACCATTAAACACCTGTACTTGTGCTGCTTTTGCATCAGCTGGCTTATTGGTAGAAGTCGCTGACTGGAAACCGCGAAGGAACATAAAAATCATCCCTGCAACCACACAGGTAATCAACAGCAAGAACCAAGTCAGTATTCGTTTGAAGCGAATTTTTCTTCTTTTATTTTTGACTTTAGGTAGAGGGGCTACCTTTTCACGTTTCTTAGATCGACTTCTACTGCCATAAGTCGGGAGATCAATATCTCTACCCCAAGTTTCTTCTTTTTCTTCTTGGTAGAAATGGTAAACTTCAGACTTGGGACCTGTCATTTTTTGTTGCAGATAGTCAAACTCCCTCCGTTCACGGTCATTTAGATAATGAATATTCTTGAAGAGATAGTCATAACGTAACTGCTCGTGATGACTTAAAGGATTTTCTTTGCTCATTAACTCTCCTTTTCTATATCAGTTATGGTAAAAATCGGGTAGGTTCCTAGTATCTTGTGCTGGATTCCAATGGCTTCTAGTTCTTGTCTGGCAAAATGAACCAGTCCTTTATCACTATAGTCTACATCGATAATGAAAAAGTATTCTCCCAAGGCTGTTTTAAGGGGGCGACTCTCAATCTTTGTTAAGTCAATCCCTCTCCAAGCAAAGGTCGAAAGTGCCTTGTAAAGAGCACCAGGTAGGTTGTCTGGTAAGGTCAAGGCCAAACTCATCTTTTCAGCTTGTGGCTTCAAAGGGATCATCGGTATCTCTGCCCCTAACACCCAGAAACGTGTGAAATTGGCTTCCATTTCCTGAATATCCTCGGCAATTAATTCCAAGCCATATTCTTCAGCTGAACTTCTAGGAGCAATGGCTGCATAAGGCTGGTCTGGATGTTCCGAAATAAAGCGAGCTGCATAGGCAGTACTGGCGGTTACCTCTATTTTAGCCTCTGGATAGTGTTTGTCGATGAATTTCTTTCCTTGAGCCAGAGCCTGAGGATGAGAAAAAATCTTCTCAATCTTAGTATGACCAGGAACTGCCATCAGTTGCTGGTGAATGGGTTGAACGATTTCTGCAACTGCTTGGATGCGAGCCTGGTGAAAAAGGTAATCCAAACTTTCATGGACACTACCTTCAATGGAGTTTTCAACTGGTACCACAGAATAGTCCACCAAGCCCTGTTCATAGGCCTTGATAACATCTGTGATATTGGCAAAGGCATGCAATTCCTCTTTGGGAAAGGCTGTCTGCACAACATGATGCGAAAAAGATCCCTTGGGACCTAGATAGGCAATTTTCATCTCAGTTCCTCTATAATTTCCTCTGGGCTTAACTTGGTCACATCTAGAACCCGACTGGCTACTTCCTCATACCAAGCTTGTCTTTCTTGGAAAATAGTTGCCAGTTCTTCCTTACTTTTGTTAAGAAAGAGCGGACGCTGATGGTCCTTATCAGCTGCGATACGTTGGTAGAGGGTTTCAAAATCTGCTTTTAGGTAGATGTTATCAGGATTGGTTTTGAGCAAGTCGCGATTTCTCTGAGAAATGACAACTCCTCCGCCAGTTGACACAACTCGGTCCGTTTTTAGTAAGTCAGCTAGGACTTCTGACTCTACTTGACGAAAGGCCACTTCTCCCTTTTCAGCGAAAAAATTCGCAATGGACATGCCCAAACGTTCCTCAATTAAGGCATCCGTATCGATGTAGTCTGGGTCCAAGCCTCTAGCGATTGTCGACTTGCCAGCTCCCATAAATCCGAGTAATACCTTAGCCATGAATCAAGCTCTCCAAATCATCAAAGAAGCTAGGATAGCTGGTATTGATGGCTTCTGCACGGTCAAGCTCCACTTCTCCATCTGCAACTAAGAGGGCCGCGATGGCTGTCATCATGCCGATACGATGGTCACCAAAAGTATTGACTCTAGCGCCATGAAGGCTTGATTTCCCTTTAATAATCATCCCGTCTGCTGTAGGAGTGATATCCGCTCCCATACTATTTAAAGCATCTGCCACCACCTGAATGCGGTCAGTTTCCTTAACCTTAAGTTCTTCAGCATCCTTAATGACCGTTACACCATGCGCTTGTGTCGCTAGAAGGGCAATAATGGGCAATTCATCAATCAAACGTGGAATCAAAGCGCCACCAATCTCTGTTCCTTTGAGGTCTGAAGACTCGACAGTTAAGGTAGCAGATTTAGAGATTGGATCGATTTCAGTTATTTCCAATTTCCCTCCCATGGCGCGAATGACATCAATGATTCCAGTGCGAGTTTCGTTAATGCCCACATTCTGCAGTACTACACGAGAATCTGGCACAATCAAACCTGCGACCAACCAAAAGGCTGCACTGGAAATATCTCCTGGAACAAGAACCTTTTGTCCTGTCAATTTTTGTGGCCCTTGGACTGTGATTTTCTTGCCATCCACACTTAAATGGCCACCAAATTGTTGTAGCATATCTTCGGTGTGGTTACGAGTACATTCTTTCTCGATAATCACGGACTCCCCCTGAGCCTGCAAGCCTGCAAATATCAAGGCAGACTTAACTTGAGCAGAGGCGATTGGCAATTCATACTGAATAGGTCTTAGGTTTTTCGTCCCTTTTAAATGAAGGGGAGGCAGGTCTCGCTCTGTTTGCCCTGAAATGCTAACCCCCATTTTTTTCAATGGAATCGTCACACGATCCATAGGACGTTTGGAAAGACTATCATCTCCAAACATTTCTACTTCGAAGTCTGCACCAGCAAGAACGCCTGAGATCAGGCGAATCGAGGTGCCAGAATTCCCCATATCCAAGGCGTTTTGCGGCGCTTTTAAGCCATCCATTCCAACACCTTTAATGGTAATAACCCCATCTCTGTCCTCAATTTCAACACCAAGGTCACGAAAGACCTGCATGGTTGAGAGCACATCCTCTCCACGCAGAATATCATAAACCTTGGTCTCTCCCTCAGCCAAACTACCAAAAATAATCGAACGATGGCTGATAGACTTGTCACCTGGAACCCGGATACTGCCATGTAAGTGGCGAATGTTTGTTTTTAGTTTCATAGTTGACCTCATACTTGCAACACTTTTTCTTATTTTATCACAAAAAGGCCAGAAATTCCTGAAATTTCTGGCTTTTATACAGATAAAATACTATTTCAATAATTCTGAAACAGGTTCAAAGACAATTTTTTCAATGTCTGAAAGGTAAATGGACAATTGTTGCTGTTTGGCAAAGAAATCTGACAAAAGAGCGTTCTCTTGGATTTGCTTACTGAAGGACTGCATCTTTTCTTGGAAAGAGGCATCTGGCATTTGTCCAGTTTGCGCCATGACTTGGATTTCTTGCTGGAAGGCGAGGTAGTCTGCAAAAATCTTGCTAGCTTGTTCATCAGCTTGGATGGCATCTTTTGCTGCCTTAACCGCCTTGTATTCTGGTAATTCGCGTAACCCGCGACTGAGTTCATTTGCACTATCGTAAATATTTGACATGATTATCTCCTTATTTGATAACGACTGTGTAGTCCGTATTTTCTGAAATTAAGCGCTCAGCTCGTTCCAGATCTTGAGTATTTTTAAAGGAAATTTGTAGAATCCCGTGAATATCCTCACGGTTTTCTTCGTTGATGTGGATGTTAACCAAGGAAGTTCCACGTAGCAATTCCAAAATCCGCAAGATGACATCTTCTTCATCGGGAACATCGATATAGAGGTCGTAAGAGCTATCCACACCACCACGCTTATGGATTTCCATAGCCTGCCGTTGCTCACGCGCTTGATTGAAAAAGTTCCATATTTGGTTTTCATCACCCTTGCTAATAGCTTGTCCAACCTCATCTAGGCGCTCCTTGAAGTCCTCAATTCGCTCTAGGATAGTTTCACGATTGGACAAGAGAATAGAAGTCCACATACCTGGCTCACTCTCCGCAATCCGAGTCATATCTCGAAAACCACCCGCCGCAAAGCGCCTTGCCATCTCATGTTCTTGAGCATAAACAGCCGTCTGCTCCATGAGACTGGAAGCCAGAATATGAGGAAAATGGCTAATCTGAGAAGTCACCCGATCATGCTCCTTGGCATCAATCTCGATAAAACGAGCATGAAGGCCTGAAAGCAGATCCTTCATTTCCTCAAGTGTGTCAGGACTTGTCAGGCTCGAAGGTGTGAAGATATAGTAGGCATTTTCGAAGAGATTAACATCCGCAGAGGCAGCTCCTGTTTTGTGGCTACCAGCCATGGGATGGGCCCCGACAAATCGAACAGGCTTGCTAGCCAAATACTTCTCCGCTGCATCCACAATAGCTGACTTGGTCGAACCTGCATCTGAAATAATGACGTCTTCTTTCAAGTCTAACATTGCCAACTCCTGAATAAAAGCAATGGTCTGCTTGATTGGTAAGGTCAGAATGATGACATCTGCCAGAGGAGCAAAACTGGCAAAATCATCCGTCGCACGGTCAATCATACCTTCTTTCAAGGCAATGTCTCTCGAAGACTGACTGCGATTATAACCTAAAATTTCATAGTCCGGATGATCACGCTTGATACCGAGCGCCATCGAAGCACCAATCAAACCGAGACCTGCGATATAGATGGTTTTTGCCATAGGAACTCCTTAATAGTTCTTTGTATATTCTCGGTGGTTAGCCACCGCTTCTTTTAATTCTTCTAGATTATCTGATAAGAATTTTTCAAGGATTTCTTGTGCCAGAACCGTTGCTACAACGGCTTCCATGACTACCCCAGCTGCTGGAAGGGCGGTCGGATCACTTCTCTCCACGGTTGCCTTGTAAGGTTCGTGGGTTTCGATATCCACACTCATGAGAGGTTTGTAGAGTGTGGGAATGGGTTTCATGACACCACGGATAACGATGGGCTGACCATTAGTCATACCACCTTCAAAACCACCTAGATTATTGGTACGGCGAGTATAGCCCTCTTCTTTAGACCAGAGAATTTCGTCCATGACTTGGCTGCCTTTGCGGTAACCAGCTTCAAATCCAAGACCAAATTCCACCCCTTTAAAGGCATTGATAGAAACAACTGCTTGGGCCAATCGCGCATCCAATTTTCTGTCCCATTGAACATAGGAACCGAGGCCAACTGGAACGCCTCCGACGACTGTCTCCACAACCCCACCGATGGTATCACCGTCACGTTTGATTTGGTCAATGTAGTCCTTGATTTCCTGTTCCCGTTCTTGGTTGACAATAGAAACTTCAGACTGGGCAGCTCGTTGCTTGATTTCAGCGACGGTTAGATTTTCAGGAATATCGATTTCCTTGCCACCAAAGACCACAACGTGGTTGGCAATCTCCATATCAAGTTCAGCCAAGAGACGTTTGGCTACTGCACCAACTGCAACTCGCATGGTGGTTTCACGGGCAGATGACCGCTCCAAAGAATTTCGTAAGTCATCAAAACGGTACTTAATGCCACCTACCAAGTCGGCATGACCTGGCCGAGGATGGGTAATTTTTCGTTTGCTTTTAAGACGCTCTTCAATGTCCTCCGCAGACATGATATCCAGCCATTTTTGGTGGTCCTTATTGACAACATCCATGGTAATGGGAGCCCCAGTCGTCTTCCCATGGCGAACACCCGAGGTAAAGACAACCTGGTCACTCTCAATTTTCATACGACCACCACGACCATATCCACCCTGACGACGTTTCAAATCTTCATTGATGACCTCTGCTGTCAAAGGAAGTCCAGCAGGAATTCCTTCAATGATAGCTGTCAGACGGGGGCCGTGTGATTCTCCTGCAGTTAAATATCTCATAGGCTCTCCTTATTTTACCAAGTAGTCTTTCATCTCTTCTAGGGAAACAGGGTGAATGGTTGCCGAACCAAGCTCTGGCACCAAGACCAATTTCAAGGTGTTCCCACGCGCTTTCTTGTCATGAGTCAAAGCCTGATAAAGCTTTTCAACATCCCAGTTTTCATACTCGACTGGCAAGCCAAATTGCTGACACATAGCTGTGATGGACTGGGTCATTCCTTCTGGCATAAGGCCTTTCTCCTCAGCAACCTTGGAAATCTGCACCATTCCCATAGCAACAGCCTCTCCATGCATGACTTTTCCATAACCTGCCGTTGCTTCTATGGCATGGCCAATGGTGTGCCCAAAATTGAGGTAAAGGCGGATACCATTGTCCAACTCATCCTCGACTACCATCTTGCGCTTCACCTGACAAGAATGTTCAATCAAAGTCTCTGCATGTTCCAAAATGCTTTCTACAGAACCATCTAACTCCGTCAAGAGAGCCCATAGCTCCACATCCTCAATCAAGCCATACTTGATGACCTCACCCATCCCTTCAATCAGCTCTCTTTTTCCAAGCGTTTCTAGGACAAGCGGATCAATCAGAACCCCGTCAGGTTGGGCAAAGGTTCCCACCATATTTTTAGCAAAAGGAGTATTAACACCCGTCTTACCACCGATAGAAGAATCTACCTGGGCTGTCAAACTAGTCGGAATCTGAACAAAGTGAATGCCCCGCATATAGGTAGAAGCTACAAAGCCAGCCAGGTCCCCAACGACACCACCACCAAGGGCCACAATCCCATCGCTACGAGTCAGACCTTGCTTGACTAGAAATTCATAGACTTTCTGAACAGTAGTCAGATTTTTCCGTCCTTCACCTTCTAAAAAGTCAAAAACGGCTACCTGAAAACCAGCATCTTCTAGGCTAAGCTTGACCTTCTCCGCGTAGAGTGAGGCCACGCGGTTGTCTGTTACGATAACCACTTTTTGCGGTTGCCAGAGTTCTCGCAACCATTGACCTGCTTGTGATAGACAACCTTTTTCAATCTGAATGTCATAAGGATGATGCGGAATATCGATTCTGATTTTCATAGGTGGTTCTCCTTTTCATTATTGGTATTTTTCTTTTAAGGACTTCCAAATCTCTTCAGTCGGCATTTCCTTACCTGTCCACAGTTGAAAAGCTTCAGCAGCTTGATAGAGCAACATTCCAAGACCATTGACCGCTGGATTGCCCTGACTTTTGGCCCATTTCAAAAATGGCGTATCAAAGGGTTGGTAAATAATATCGGCCAGCAATAGTTCTTCAGGTAAGACTATACTTGTCGGAACTGGTGACGACTGGCCATCCATCCCCACACTAGTGGCATTGACGAGCAGGTCCGACTTGCCAATCTTTTCTTGCAGTTCAGAAACATCTTCTAAAGCATACAAGTCCACTTTAAAGCCGGTTTGCTCCTGTAACTTGTCTAGATAAGGTCTTGTTTTTTCTATCGAAGCTGAACGAACAAAGACTGAAATCTGACTGACGTCATCCAAAATAGCCTGTGCCAAAATAGCCTTGGCTGCTCCACCTGCTCCTAGTATGGTCATCTTTTTACCTGAAATTGTAAAAGAAGGCAAGCTCTTAAAGAATCCCTTGCCATCTGTATTATATCCAATTAAATTGCCATTATCATTGACAACTGTGTTGACCGCCCCAATCAAACGAGCCTCATCACTCAACTCATCCAGATAAGGAATCACTTGCTCCTTGTAAGGCATGGAGAGGTTGATTCCAAACATCTGGTAACGGCGAATATTGGTTACTGTTTCCGCCAAGTCACCTGCTTCAATCTCCCAAGCCACATAGACACCATTGGTAGCTGTCGTCTCAAAGGCCCTATTGTGGATGAAGGGGGAAATAGAGTGTTTGATGGGATTGGCAACAACTGCAGCTAAACGTGTATAGCCATCAAGCTTCATCCAAAATCTCCCTGATTTTCTTCATGTTTGATAGCGAAATCTGACCTGGGGCACTCGCTTCATCTAGACTAGCAAATGACCAGCTAGAACCTGTCACATCTGAAGTGATACGCGAAACCTTACCAATTTTCCCCATTGAAATAGTCACGTACTCTTGCTCAGGATTGAGTGTCTTGAAACCTCGCGTATAATTCATCAGATCCAAAACATCCTGAGCTGTATTTGCCATTACTGATACTTTGACCACTTTCGGAGAGAGACTGGTCAACTCAGACAAGATTTCCATCATGTTTTCAGGTGTTTCCTGGAAATTGTGATAACTCAAGACCAGATTTGGAAAATCCAACATCTCCTCAAAAACATCCTTGTGGCTGAAATACTCAAAATCCACATAGTCTGGTTGGTAGAGTTGGGTCACTTCCTTGATGATTTGAACATACTCTTCTGAGGAAAGTTCGATTTCTCCTCCCTCAGCGCGAGTCCGAAGGGTAAAGACAAGTTCGCGTCCTGCAAATTTCTCAAAGATAGCGGGTGCTACCTGTAAAATAGCGTCCTTTGCAAGAAAGTCCGCACGCCACTCAATGATATCGGCATCTTCATACCTTGTGGCATCCAGTTCTTGCGCTTCCTCTAAACTTCTTGGCATTACTGAAACGACTAATTTCATCTACTAACCTTCATACTAATCACCTTGAGGTAATTACTGCTTTCATCTTTTTTATTATAGACAAAGTCTGCTGGAAGACCATATTGGTTCAAGACCTGATACCTTCTTCCTGCAAAACCTTTATCAATTTGTTCTGTAAATTTCTGGCGGGAAACATTGGCAGCATTGGTACTGGCAATGATAATACCTCCAGGATTTAAAATCTCTAAACTTTGGGAAATCAGCTTATGATAGTCCTTAGCTACAGAGAAAGTTTGTTTTTTATTGCGAGCAAAGCTAGGCGGATCAAGAACAATCACATCATAGATCAAGCCTTTTCGCTTGGCATACTTGAAGTACTCAAAAACGTCCATGACGATAAAACGATGATTGTCCGTGCTGAGTCCATTTGCCTGAAAATGAGCCTCTGACAGCTCTCTGGACCGTTTGGCCAAGTCGACAGAAGTCGTCTCACTCGCGCCTCCCATAGCTGCAGCAACTGAAAAGGCAGCCGTATAGGAAAACATATTGAGTAAGGATTTACCCATGGCTAAACCGTCTACCAAACTCCCACGAACCTCGTGCTGATCCAGAAAAATACCTGTCATCAGGCCATCATTCATAAAGACCTGATAGAGTACACCATTCTCAAGAACAGTAAAGTAGTCTGGCGCTTCCTCACCATAGACATGAGCAGACTCGTAGTCTAGACCTTTAAAACGAATCTTTTCATAAGCCCCCAAGACCTCAGGAAAGACTTCCTTAAAAACCTTTACAATAACCTTACGAATCTGGTAAACATAGGAGTTGTACCAAGAAAAAACCACATAATCTCCGTAGAGATCAATAGTCAGACCACCAAAACCATCCCCCTCTTGGTTAAAGAGGCGAAAGGCAGTAGTCAAGTCATCCTGATAATAAGACCTTCTAACTTCCTTAGCTTTACGAAACAGAGCTTCAAAAAAGGCTTGATTGAAAGGAACTTTTTCCTTGCTGATGAACCAGCCAATGCCCTTGTTCTGCTGAGAAAGATAGGCACTCCCTAAAAAATTCCCGTCTTGACTAAGAACTTCTACTGCCTGATCCGTCAGATCAATATCTGTTAAATCACTTGCTTCCAAAAGAACTAGACCCTTAGCTAGCTTTTTTTCAACACGTCTGCTGACCCTAATCCTATTCATAGCTACTATTATAGCAAATTTTGTGACAATTCTCAAAAAAGAAACCATTTGTCCATTTTTACTTTAGTTTACTAAGTGTCATTTTTGTTAAAAAGGTTTAATCATATCATTCTTTGTCCTAAGAACCCTTTTCCCAGCAATAGAGAGAGGGGGAGCAATCTCTAAAAATAGACAATTCTAGAAAGGAGTATAGAAAATTGCGCAAACGTTTGCCTAGTTCTAAACTTTATGGTAGAATATAACACATCATTGATAAGCAAGAGGAAAAACAATGCAAAATCAGACACTTATGCAATACTTTGAGTGGTATCTGCCTCATGACGGTCAGCACTGGACGCGTCTGGCTGAAGATGCTCAACACCTAGCAAATCTTGGTATCAGTCATGTCTGGATGCCCCCTGCCTTTAAGGCGACCAATGAAAAAGATGTGGGATATGGTGTTTATGATCTTTTTGATCTAGGTGAATTTCACCAAAAAGGGACTGTCCGTACCAAGTATGGTTTTAAGGAAGATTATCTCCAAACGATTCAGACACTCAAGGAGCATGGAATCCAACCAATGGCTGATATCGTTCTCAATCACAAGGCTGCAGCAGATCATATGGAAGCCTTTCAGGTTATTGAAGTGGACCCTGAGGATCGTACCGTTCAACTAAGCAAGCCCTTTACTATCAATGGCTGGACTCACTTTACTTTCGATGGTCGCCAAGATACCTACAATGACTTCCACTGGCACTGGTACCACTTCACAGGTACAGACTACGATGCCAAACGCCGTAAGTCTGGCATTTACCTGATCCAAGGAGATAATAAAGGTTGGGCAAATGAGGAATTGGTCGATAACGAAAACGGTAACTACGACTATCTCATGTACGCTGACCTGGACTTTAAGCACCCTGAAGTCATCCAAAACATCTATGACTGGGCTGACTGGTTCATGGAAACGACTGGTGTCGCAGGATTCCGCTTGGATGCCATTAAGCACATTGACTCCTTCTTTATGGGCAATTTCATCCGTGATATAAAGGAAAAATACGGAGAAGATTTCTATGTTTTTGGGGAATTTTGGAATCCAGATAAGGAAGCCAACCTAGACTATCTTGAGAAAACACAAGAACGTTTTGACCTTGTCGATGTTCGCCTCCACCAGAACTTCTTTGAGGCTAGTCAGGCTGGAACAAACTACGACCTTCGTGACATTTTCACAGATAGCTTGGTTGAACTCAAGCCTGACAAGGCTGTGACCTTTGTCGATAACCATGATACCCAAAGAGGTCAGGCACTTGAATCGACTGTTGAAGAATGGTTCAAGCCAGCAGCCTATGCCCTTATTCTATTACGCCAAGATGGCCTCCCATGTGTCTTTTACGGAGACTATTACGGTATCTCAGGGCAATATGCTCAACAAGATTTCAGAGAAGTTCTTGACCGTCTCCTAGCCATCCGAAAAGACTTGGCCTATGGAGAGCAAACAGACTACTTTGACGATGCCAACTGTATCGGTTGGGTTCGTTCAGGCGCTGAAAATCAATCCCCAATCGCTGTCCTTATCTCAAATGACCAAGAAAACAGCAAGTCTATGTTTGTCGGCCCAGAATGGGCTGACCAAACCTTTGTTGACCTCCTTGAAAATCACCCAGCACAAGTTACGATCAATGCTGAAGGTTATGGAGAATTTCCAGTAGCAGCGGGTTCAATCAGTGTCTGGGCAACAAAATAAACCTATCAGTTACAAGCCAGATCCAACCGGATTTGGCTTTTTTGTATTCACAAAAAGACCTACCCAAATGGATAGATCTTTGCTTGATTACAATTTACCTGCTACTGCCTCCAAGAGTTCTTGGATTTTCGCTTGGTTGCTTCCTCCTGCCATGGCCATGTCTGGTTTACCACCACCACGTCCATCGACGATTGGAGCCAATTCTTTAACCAAGTTGCCAGCGTGGATGTCTTTGATCTTGCTTGCAACAAGAACGTTCACCTTGTCACCGATAGCTGCAACTAGAACAAGCACGTCAGAGTAGTCTTTTTGTTTCCAGTTATCCGCAAAGGTACGAAGGGCGCCTGCATCTGATACAGAAACTTGGCTTGCAATGTAACGGTGGCCGTTGACTTCCTTCACATCCTTGAAGACATCACCTGCAGCCGCAGCTGCTGCTTTTTCCTTCAATTCTGCATTTTCTTTTTGAAGTTGACGGAGTTGCTCTTGAAGCCCTTCGACCTTGTGGGGTACTTCTTTGAGTTGAGGTGCTTTCAAGGTTGCTGCTACTGCTTTCAGAGCATCTTCTTGTTCGCGATAGGCTTCAAAGGCTTCCTTACCAGTCACTGCTAAGATGCGGCGAGTTCCTGAACCAATCCCTTCTTCTTTGACAATCTTGAAGAGACCAATCTCAGAAGTGTTGCCAACGTGGGTACCACCACAAAGCTCAACAGAGTAATCACCGATGGTCACAACACGAACTTCCTTGCCGTACTTTTCACCAAAGAGAGCCATGGCTCCCATTTCTTTAGCAGTGTCAATATCTGTCTCAACAGTTTCAACTGCGATCGCTCCCCAGATTTTCTCATTGACTTGTTGCTCAATGGCACGCAATTCTTCAGAAGTCACTGCTTGGAAATGCGTAAAGTCAAAGCGAAGGAATTCGACTTCGTTCAGAGATCCTGCTTGTGTCGCATGGTGGCCAAGGATATTGTGAAGAGCTGCATGGAGCAAGTGAGTCGCTGTGTGGTTTTTCATGACACGAAGGCGACGGTCTGTATCGATTGCCAAAGTATACTCTGCATTCAAAGCCAGCGGTGCAAGAACTTCAACTGTATGAAGTGGCTGGCCATTTGGTGCTTTTTGAACATCTGTCACAGTAGCAACAAGGTTTCCTGCAGCATCCAAGACTTGACCGTGGTCAGCCACCTGTCCACCCATTTCCGCGTAGAATGGAGTCTCTGCAAAGATAAGAGAGGCAGTTCCTTCTGATACAGCTTCTACTTCTGCATTGTCCGCTACGATAGCGACCAATTTAGAAGACAATTGAGATGCTTCATAGTTAAAGACACTTTCTACTGTTATATTTTGAAGGGTTTCATTTTGCATTCCCATTGAGCCACCTTTAACAGCTGACGCACGCGCACGTTCTTGCTGTTCTTTCATGGCTGCTTCAAAACCATCGCGGTCTACCGTCATGCCAGCTTCTTCAGCGATTTCTTCTGTCAATTCCACTGGGAATCCATAAGTATCATAGAGTTTGAAGACATCTGAACCAGCGATGACAGATTGACCCTTTTCTTTCAAATCAGCTACAATGGTTTCTGCAAAGTGTTGACCTGAATGAAGGGTACGAGCGAATGACTCTTCCTCGCTCTTAACGATTTTCTCGATAAAGTCACGTTTTTCAAGGACTTCTGGGTAGTAGCTTTCCATGATTTTTCCAACAGTTGGAACGAGTTTGTAAAGGAAAGGCTCATTGATACCCAATTTTTGACCATGCATGGAAGCGCGACGGAGGAGACGACGAAGAACGTAGCCACGACCTTCATTTCCTGGAAGGGCACCATCACCGATAGCAAATGAAAGTGAACGGATGTGGTCTGCAATGACCTTGAAGCTCATGTTGTCGCCATCTTGGTCATAGATCTTACCAGACAATTTCTCAACTTCACGAATGATTGGCATGAAGAGGTCCGTTTCAAAGTTTGTCTTAGCCCCTTGGATAACAGCCACCAAACGCTCCAAACCAGCGCCCGTATCAATGTTCTTGTGTGGTAATTCCTTGTATTCGCTACGAGGAACAGCAGGATCCGCGTTAAATTGTGACAAAACGATGTTCCAGATTTCGATGTAACGGTCGTTTTCGATATCTTCTGCAAGAAGGCGAATACCGATATTTTCTGGGTCAAAAGCTTCTCCACGGTCAAAGAAAATTTCTGTATCTGGTCCAGAAGGTCCAGCACCAATTTCCCAGAAGTTGTCCTCGATTGGGATCAAGTGACTTGGATCTACACCAACAGCAATCCAACGATTGTATGAATCTTTGTCATCAGGGTAATAGGTCATGTAGAGTTTTTCAGCTGGAAAATCAAACCATTCTGGGCTTGTCAAAAGCTCATAAGCCCAAGTGATAGCTTCATCACGGAAGTAATCCCCGATAGAGAAGTTCCCCAACATTTCAAACATGGTATGGTGGCGAGCAGTCTTTCCGACATTTTCGATATCGTTGGTACGAATCGCTTTTTGCGCATTGGTAATACGTGGATTTTCAGGGATAATGGTCCCGTCAAAGTATTTCTTAAGGGTAGCAACCCCTGAGTTGATCCACAAAAGTGTTGGGTCGTTTACTGGAACCAAGCTAACTGATGGTTCTACAGAGTGGCCTTTGCTTGCCCAGAAATCAAGCCACATTTGGCGAACTTGAGCACTAGATAGTTGTTTCATAATATCTCCTTATTTACTTGTTTAATTTGATTGGCTTTCCAACATTTCCACATAGTCAATCGCTACACAGAGGGAAATGACCAGGTCTGCATAAGAATCTTCATAGACGGTTACGGTGTAGGTTGAGGTCAGATGGAAAATCTCTTTCCGAATCTCGGCGACAAGCTGATCACGATCATCTAGCAATTTGAAATTCAAATCCCAAATATTGCCCTCGATACGAAGACCGAGGTTGTCAAATTCATACTTATCTCTGAAGAAAGTCAACTTCTTACGAATGACGAAATTTGACCCGTCCCGTAGCTGAATGTTAAAGCGAGGAAGCAAGGTGAAAAATTCTTTGCTGATTTCACTGACTTGCTCACCATAGGCGTCATAGATGGTAAAGGTCTTAGGAATTTGGAAGAAAGAGCCCTCCACCTGATAGTTCACTACTCCTCTATCATCCTTGATATCAAAGCGTTCGCCTCCAAGACGAAACTTTTGTTTCACGAGAAATGTCTTCATAAACACCTCCAAAAATCAAAAGACAAGCTCATATCACGAAGGGCGAAAAACCGCGGTACCACCTTCATTCAATGAACTTGTCATTCTCTTATTCTTATGCAATTGTGTGATTGAGTAGCATGACTTCCTACCTTAGATGGCTCGCAGCACCGCCATTTCTCTGGACTAAGATGACTGAAAATCAATTCTCAACTTTATTATTATATCGTTTTTTTTAGTTTGCGTCAACTGGGAAAGCCGACAATAAACCATCACTCCTACTTCCGATACATCTTAAATTGTAGGAAGAGATCGCTATATTTGCCTGTCCATTTATGGTCAAACTTCTCATAAACTTCTAGGTTTTTCATGGTATCAGCGTCTGGATAGAAGGATTTGTCTTCCTTGGTCTCCTCTGGGAGCAGTTCCTTGGCTGTGTTATTTGGTGTTGCATAGCCGACATACTCAGCATTTTTCAGAGCATTGTCGGGTTTCAACATAAAGTTGATAAAGGCGTAGGCTGCATCTTGGTTTTTCACAGTTTTTGGAATGACCATGTTGTCAAACCAGAGATTGCTGGCCTCAGTAGGCACAACATATTTGAGGTTAGAATTTTTCTCCAACATCTGGCTGGCTTCCCCAGAGAAGGTCACGCCGATAGCAGCATTGTTTTGAATCATGTAACCTTTCATCTCGTCCGCCACAATGGCCTTGATATTTGGAGTCAGTTTATATAGTTTGTCTACTGTCTCTTCCAACTGCTGAGGATCCTTTGAGTTGAGACTGTAGCCCAGCGAGTTAAGCCCGAGTCCCAGCACCTCACGCGCCCCATCAAAGAGCATGATAGAATTCTTATACTCTGGTTTCCAGAGGTCATCCCAATGCTCAGGCGCCTCTTCTACCATGGTTTCGTTGTAGACAATTCCCAAGGTACCCCAGAAATAAGGGATGGAGAATTTATTGCCTGGGTCAAAAGACTGGTCGAGGAACTCTGGACCAATATTTTCAATCCCCTCAATCTTAGAATAATCAAGAGGAACCAAGAGATCCTCATCCTTCATCTTGTTGATCATGTATTCACTAGGAATAGCAATATCGTAGGTCGTTCCACCTTGCTTGATCTTGGTATACATGGCTTCGTTGGAATCAAAGGTCTCATACTGAACTTGGATCCCTGTTTCTTCTGTGAATTGCTCCAAAAGTTCTGGATCGATATAGTCTCCCCAGTTGTAGATAACCAATTTTTGACTATCTCGACTGTTGATTTTACTATCTAGATGATGAGCAACTCCCCACAAGACAAGGATAATTGCTGCAATTCCTGCTAAAAATGAATAGAGTTTTTTCATGCTTGCTCCTCCTTCTCACGTGAGATAAAGTAATAACCTACAACTAGGATAATACTAAAGAGAAAGACGAGTGCAGACAGGGCATTAATCTCTAACGAAATCCCCTTACGAGCGCGAGAGTAAATCTCGACTGACAGGGTTGAAAAGCCATTCCCTGTGACAAAGAAGGTCACAGCAAAATCATCTAGCGAATAGGTGAAGGCCATGAAATAACCTGCAATGATAGACGGAGTCAGGTAAGGAAGCATGATTTCCTTAAACATCTGAAACTGGCTGGCACCAAGGTCATAAGCCGCATGGATCATGTCACCATTCATCTCCTTGAGACGGGGCAAGACCATCAAGACCACGATTGGGATTGAGAAGGCTACGTGACTAGATAGAACCGTCAAAAAGCCAAGTGAAAACTTCAGCTGAGTAAAGAGAATCAAGAAACTGGCACCAATCATAACGTCAGGCGCAACCATGAGGATATTATTGAGTGATAAAAAGGCTTCTTGGTATTTCTTACGAGACTGGTAGATATAGATGGCACCGAAAGTTCCGATAATAGTCGCTATCAAGGCTGATAAAAAGGCCAAGAAGAAGGTCTGGGTGAGGATCAACATGAGACGACCATCACCAAACATGGTTTGAAAATGGCTCAAGCTAAAACCAGTAAAGCTGTTCATATCATCGCCAGCATTAAAGGCATAGCCAATCAAGTAAAAGATTGGCAAGTAAAGGATGATGAAGACAAAGGCTAGGTAGAGATTAGCAAATTTTTTCATCGTTCTCTCCTTTCCTTGGTCACCCACATGGTGAGAAACATGGTCAGGATAAGAATCACACCGATGGTTGAACCCATACCGTAGTTGTCATTTGTCAGGAAGTTCTGCTCAATGGCCGTTCCCAAGGTGATAACACGGTTCCCACCAATCAAACGTGTCAGCATGAAAAGGCTCAAGCTAGGAATAAAGACGGACTGAACTCCACTTCGCACCCCATTCATAGACAGAGGGAAAATAATGTGGCGGAAAGTTTCCCACTTGGTCGCACCGAGGTCATAGCTGGCATTGATGAGATTGTTATCCATATCGTCCAAGACATTGAAAATCGGCAAAACCATAAAGGGAAGCTCGATGTAGCTTGCTACAAAGATGAAGGAGAAATCCGTAAAGAGCAACTGTTGAGAACCGATTCCGATAAATTCCAAGAATTGGTTAATGGAGCCATTCTGACCAAAAATCCCAATAAAGGCATAGGCCTTGAGGAGCAGGTTGATCCATGTCGGCAAGATAATCAGCATGAGCCAGAGTTGACGGTGCTTGAGACGAGTCAAAAAGAGGGCTGTTGGATAGCTGATGAGAAGCGTCACCATGGTCACAATCCCCGCATAGAGAACTGAATTGAAGCTCATTTTGAGATAGGTCAAGTTTTGTGAAGCAAAGTAAGATTTGTAGTTTTCTAAACTGAACTGGCCTTCAATGTTGAAAAAGGATTGTCCAAAAATCAAGACTAAGGGTGCGAGGACAAAGAGTGCAATCCAAAGCATATAGGGCACTACAAAGAGTTTAGAGGTTGTTTTCTTCATCTCTTTCCTCCTCGATCGCGTTAATCAGACCTGCTTCTTGCTCTTCGATTTCTACGTATTCTTCGATACGAGCATCGAACTCTTCTTCGGTTTCGTTGAGACGCATGATGTGGATGTCTTCTGGTTCAAAGTCCAGACCGATTTCCTCACCAACGATGGCCTTACGAGTCGAGTGGATCATCCATTCATTTCCGAGCTCGTCATAGGCGATAATCTCATAGTGAACCCCGCGGAAAAGCTGGGTATCAACCTTAACTTGGAGCTTGCCTTCTTCAGGAAGAGTAATGCGCAAGTCCTCTGGACGAATAACAACTTCCACAGGCTCGTTTGGCTTCATCCCACCATCGACCGCTTCAAAGCGTTTGCCGTTGAACTCAACTAAATAGTCTTCAATCATGGTTCCTGGCAAGATGTTGGACTCGCCGATAAAGGTAGCTACAAAGTGGTTGATGGGCTCATCATAGATGTCTACAGGCGTTCCAGACTGAACAATCTCACCATCATTCATAACAAAAATCCAGTCACTCATAGCAAGGGCTTCTTCCTGATCATGAGTGACAAAAACAAAGGTAATCCCCAATCGTTGTTGCAGTTCACGCAGTTCGTACTGCATGTCTGTTCGCAATTTCAAGTCCAGAGCTGACAAAGGCTCATCCAACAAAACCACACGGGGTTGGTTGATGATGGAACGGGCAATGGCCACACGCTGACGTTGTCCTCCAGAAAGTTTACGGATGGAACGTTTTTCATAACCTTCCAACTGAACCATCTTGAGAACTTCCGCTACGCGTTGTTCGATTTCTTTCCTGTCAATCTTACGCAAGCGGAGTGGAAAGGCAACATTTTCAAACACATTCATATGTGGAAACAAGGCATAGGATTGGAAGACCGTATGGACGTCTCGCTTGTTGGTTGGGATGTCGTTGATCCGTACCCCATCCAACAAAATATCTCCTGTCGTCGCATCCAGCAAACCTGCAATAATATTCAGGATGGTTGATTTTCCTGAACCAGATGCGCCTAAAAGAGTATAGAATTTCCCTTCTTCCAACTCAAAGTTAATGTCTTTGAGAACCTTGGTGTTGCTGTCTTCAAAAACTTTAGAGACGTTTTTGAATTCGATAATTGGTTTTTTCAATTGGCATAAATTCCTTCTTTTTCATAAATTAACAGATCAGGGCTCTGTCAGGCCGCCACTACCTCTTGCAGGGAGTAAAACCACCTGCATATATCTTCGCTACCGATAGGCTTTCACCCCCTTTCCATTGACATAGCAGCAGCTATTCTGGTGAAACCTTACTCCTTATCACCCAAGATTCGGACTTCCCTCTCAAGGGTGACGCCTGAATGTTCCTTTACCTTTTCAATAACAGACTGGATCAAGTCCTCGTAGTCTTTAGCCGTTCCGTCAGCAACATTGATCATGAAACCAGCGTGCTTTTCAGATACTTCAACACCACCGATACGATAGCCTTTTAATCCCGCCTCTGAAATCAACTGACCTGCAAAATAGCCCACTGGACGCTTAAAGACTGAACCACAAGATGGATATTCTAGCGGTTGTTTGAGTTCACGAAGGTGAGTCAAGCGATCCATTTCCTGCTTGATAACCTGATGATTCCCTGGAGCTAGGGCAAATTTAGCTGACAAGACAATGGCCCCAGAATCCTGAATAGCTGAATGGCGATAACCAAAAGCCAAATCCTTGGCAGATAAGGTCTCGATTTCCCCTTCCTTAGTCAAAATTTGACAAGACTGCAAGATATGAGCAATCTCTCCTCCGTAGGCACCCGCATTCATAAAGACAGCACCTCCGATGCTCCCTGGAATGCCGCAAGCAAACTCAAAACCAGTCAAACTATGACGAAGGGCAATACGTGTTGTCTCAATCAAATTAGCACCCGCTTCTGCCTCAATGGTATAACCATCAACTGAAACGTTATTGAGCTTGTCACACAAGATGACAAATCCACGAATTCCACCGTCACGAACGATAATATTGCTGGCATTCCCAAGCACCATCCAAGGAATATTCTCTTGATTGGCAAATTGAACAACACGCGCCATCTCATAGCGATTGCGCGGTAAAACTAGGTAATCCGCTCGACCTCCAACCTTGGTATAGGTATAGGTCTTCAAGGGTTCCTTGAAACGAATATCAATTCCTTCTAATTGTTCTTGTATTCTAGTTACTAATGTCATATCTCTCATCCTTTTGTAAAGTGATTTCATTATACCATTTTTAAAGGCTTTTGACGACAGGAAAATTCTTGGTGTCAAAGCATTGCGTAAAAAAAGAGGTCGCCCCTCTTTTTATGATTTTTTCCAAAATGTAGATTTTGTCAGCCAGATAAAGACTAAAAGTTCTACGAGAAGAATAAACTCAACTAGAAGCGGATTTGCAATCCATCCCACCTGAGATAAGGCTGGAGCCAAGTCAAACAAGGCATGCAAACAATAAGCAGCAACGAGGTAGATCCATTTCTTTTGGCTAACACTTTGATAAACCCAGATGGAAAGACCGATTTGGAGAACCAAGGCAAGTACGCGCTCAACTCCTAGCAAATAAACCTGCCAAACAGAAAGAGACTGGACCGTTTCGAGTGTAGACTGTGGAAGGAGATTGGCTACATCAGTATTTGAAGTCTGGATGAGTGAAAAGAGAATCAAAAGACTGATCAAGCTTCCCATTCCGAGATAGAGCATTTCCAATCCCCCATGTCCCAAACCATAAGCCAAAGCATCTCGATCTTCTAGCTTTCTCTTTTTCTCCAACCATTTGAAAAAGACAAGGCGGGCAGTTTCCTCAAAAAGGGCAGCCATGGCAATCGCGTAAAGAACATATAGGAAGGGTTGCTCCTGCATGAGCGCAATGGTTCCGTCTTTTTGTGGATGAAGCACCAGAAGGTGAACCATCTTCTCTAACACTTGAGAAGAAACAAAAAATGCGATTGCCCCCAAGCCCATCACTGCAAGAGAGATCTTAAAGCGTTTTTTTGCATACCAAGTCCCACCTACTAGGACTAAAACCAAAGCGATCATGGTAAGGATAATATGTAGTGTCATCTTTTTCTCCTATTCTGACTTATCAATATCTTTCTTCATCTCGTCAACGTTAAATTTGGCAAATAAATACTGGCGATCTTGGACTGGAAAACGTTGGTCCAACTGGTCGACTGCCCCAACCTCGATCATTCCTTCTTTGATAACAAAGTCCATCACGTGCCCACCAAAGGTCAAATCATCTGAGATAAAATGCAAATGGTAGCCTGCAACACTCACTCCATGGAAAATCTCCGGTGTCCAAAATCCAACAATGGTTCCCGATACATTTTCACGGCTATATTCAGGTTGGTGAGTCGCGACATCAGCAAACTTGGTATCAGGTGTGGATTTGGGAATCATCCGTACGTGCATGTGGGCGAATTCCCCATGAATCTTGATGGAGCGAAAGAGATTTTCCCCATCATAGTAGGACTCAATCCGCTTTTCTAATTCCTTATCCGTCATCTCAAAGCGCTGGCGGAAAATCACTTCTGCCTGATGGGGAACCACTGCCGCATAAGGAATAAGGGCATCAGGTGCGACTTCTACAATTTCAGGTTGTTCCCCTGAACCTTTGGCTTGATAAGCCTTGCCATCAAGGACAATCAACTCCCCATCAATCGAATCAAGGGTTCCTAAACCAAGGTCGCCATGCTCCAGCAATTCTCCTACTGTCATGGTTCCACCATAGAGACCTGCCATTAGGGCACCTAAAGTATTGTATTGAAATAATTTTACCAGTTCCTGCACTTTTCTATCCATTCTCTTTCTTATCTTCTTTTCAATGAATCATCATACTTTCTAAGTATACCACATTTGCTCCTAGTTGTGAAAGGGAGAAATACTTTTCCCATTGCAAAGGAGGCAAAAAAAAGGTACAATGTAACAAAATCAACGGAGGTCTGGAATGAAGAAAGAAAGTAAATACCAAGCAGTCGTTTCCTTTCTCAAAAAAGGTATCGAATCAGGAAAATTCCCAACTGGTAGCAGACTTCCCTCTATCCGTCAACTGAGCCAAGACTTCCACTGTAGCAAGGACACTATCCAACGAGCCCTACTGGAATTACGCCATGAACAATACCTCTATGCCAAACCCAAAAGTGGCTACTATGTTCTGGAGCAAGGACAGCACCAAGACTTAGAAATCGAAGTCACTGATGAACATGCCAGTGCTTATGACGACTTCAGACTCTGCGTCAATGAAACCCTGATAGGCCGAGAAAACTACCTCTTCAACTACTATGACAACCAAGAAGGCCTTGAGGAACTCAGACAATCTGTCCATCAACTCCTCTTTGACCAGGCTCTCTACTGCAAACCAGATCAACTGGTTCTAACATCTGGCACCCAGCAAGCTCTCTTTATCCTTTCTCAGATTAACTTTCCGAGCGAGGGAGCTGAGATTTTGGTCGAACAGCCGACCTACCACCGGATGAATCGCCTCTTGGTCGCTCAAGGATTAGCCTACCAGACCATTGAACGTCGTATTGATGGCATTGACCTTGAAGAACTGAAAGAACAGTTCAAATCTGGCAAAATCAAGTTTTTCTATACCATTCCTCGCTTCCACTATCCCCTAGGTCATTCCTATTCTGATCAGGAAAAAAGGGCTATTCTGGATCTAGCAAACCAGTATGGTATTTACATCGTAGAGGATGACTATCTAGGGGATTTAGACCCTAAAAAAGGGCAAACCTTCCACTATCTGGATACAGAGGATCGGGTCATTTATATCAAATCCTTCTCAACTAGCCTCTTTCCAGCCCTTCGTATTACCGCTCTCATTCTCCCAAATGCCCTAAAAGAGGCCTTTGTTTCCTACAAAAATATCCTGGACTATGACAGCAATCTCATCATGCAAAAGGCTCTTTCTCTTTACATTGATAGCCAGTTATTTGAAAAAAATCGACTGGCCAGACTGAGCCTTCAAGAGAACTATCAGGCTCAGATTAAGGAAGTGCTTGAAGAAAACTCCTGTCCCTTGCCCCACTATCCTCTACACGATGGTCTTTTGCTTGATTTGAGACACTATCCTAAGATTGCCAGTTTGAAACACAGCTCACTCAAACTAGACTTTTTTGAGAAGGCTTATTTGGATGCCTGTCCTTATCAGTTTGCCAAAGTCTCTCTCGAAAATCTAGAAGCACTATTACAATACATAAAAGCAGAATTGGATTAAAGTCCAACTCTGCTTTCTTTTTATTGTTCAACTTCTGTTAGTTTCGCTGCTTTTTCAAGATAAGTTTGATAGGTGCCGTCATCTTTCAGTTTTTGGATAACCTTATCTACTACTGCTTTCAAGTCTGATTGATCCTTCTTGATAGCAACGGCATTGGCTTCGCCATCTTTCATCGTCAAGTTAACAGATGCAACAACAAGGTCTGAGTTTTTGCCTGCGTAGCTAAGAGCAACTGGTTCATCCATATGAACAGCATCCACTTTTCCAGCCTGCAATTCATTGACTGCTTCACCCATATTGGTCAAAGAAGTCAGTTGAGCATTTGGTAATTGTTCCTTGACCATGGTTTCTGGAACAGTTCCCTTTTGAGCTGCGACATTGGCACTTGCGAGGCTTGAAAGATCCTTATATTTGTCTAAATCGGCTTTTCTAACCAAGAAACTCATCTTATTTTCATAGTAAGGAATTGAAAAGTCAAAGACTTCCTTTCTCTCATCTGTGGCACTAATTCCTGCAATAGCCAAGTCAGCCTTTCCAGTTTGAAGACTGGTCAAGACATTGTCAAAACTCATGCTAGAGATTTCAAGCTTAACTCCAAGTTCATCCGCAATCGCTTGAGCCATATCAATGTCTGCACCAACCACTTGGTTTTTACCATCTACCAAGGATTGGAATTCAAAAGGTGCATAGTCTGGACTGGTCGCAACAACTAGCTTCCCTTTTTGTTTGATAGCCTCCACAGCAGACTGGGAACTACCCGTACTTGACTGACAGGCTACTAAAATCATGCTGGCAAGCATACTACACACAACTAATATCCATTTCTTAAACTTCATAAATAAACGACCTCTCTGTTATTTCTGAATAATTATAACTTATTTGAAAATACTTGTCAATATTTTCAGAATTTTCATTTCAAAAAAATTCCTTTTTATTCAAAAATAAAGACTAATCTGAGTTGATTAGTCTTTTTAGTGCATATTTAAACCGTTTCTTATAGTTCGACGATTTTACCTGTTTCAAAGTAAACAACCCATTCACAGATATTTTTTGCGTAGTCTCCGATTCGTTCCAAGAAAGAAATGACTTGGAAGTAATCACGACCTGTAACGATAGCTTCAGGGTTTTTCTTGATTTCTTCTGTAGCCAAATCACGGATGCTATCAAAGTAATGGTTGATTTTTTCATCCATAGCCGCAACTTCATAGGCCTGGTCCACAGAGCCATTCAGGTAGAGATCTAGAGCTGCTTCAACGAAGTTTTTTACATCGCGTCCCATCTTTTTGATTTCTTCTTCAACGGCAGGGATACGTTGCTCCCCCTTCATACGAATGGTCGCCTCAGCGATAGACACTGCATGATCTCCCATGCGTTCCACGTCTGACACTGCCTTGAGAACAGTCAAGACGGTACGAAGGTCTTGCGAAACAGGTTGTTGGAGGGCAATCATTTCAAATGATTTCTTTTCTAGTTTTACTTCGTATTCATTTATCTCTGCATCTTCCTCGATAACTTCTTTTGCCAAATCACGGTCATGCGTGACAAAAGCACGCACTGTACGATTGATTTGTGAGAGCACTTCTTGTCCCATGGCATAGAACTGGTTGTGCAATTTCTCCAAATCTTCTTCAAATTGAGATCGTAACATCTTTCAACTCCTTATCCAAATTTTCCTGTAATATAATCTTCTGTTTCCTTGTTTTGAGGGGAAAGGAACATCTTCTTCGTATCGTTAAACTCGATTAAATCCCCATCTAGGAAAAATCCTGTTTTATCAGAGATACGAGAAGCTTGTTGCATGGAACGCGTTACCAAGAGCATGGTGTATTTATCTTTCAGACCATACAAGGTTTCTTCAATCTTACCAGCCGAGATAGGATCCAAAGCTGAAGTTGGTTCGTCCAAGAGGATGATTTTAGGGCTGGTTGCCAAAACACGGGCAACACAGACACGTTGCTGTTGACCCCCTGAGAGACCAATGGCCGAATCATGCAAACGATCCTTGACTTCATCCCAGATAGAAGCACGTTGCAAAGCCTTTTCTACTGCTTCATCAAGGACCTGTTTATCCTTGACCCCATTGATACGTAGTCCGTAAACAACATTTTCGTAGATAGACATAGGGAAGGGATTGGGCTGTTGGAAAACCATGCCAATTTCCTTACGCAATTCAACCGTATCTGTACGCGGACTATAGATATTGTGACCATTATAAATCACTGTCCCAGTTGTTGTCACCTCAGGGTTTAAATCTCCCATGCGGTTGATGGCCTTGAGAAGAGTTGACTTCCCTGAACCTGAGGGACCAATGAGGGCGGTTATTTCCTTGGGTTGGAAAGAAAGGGAAACACTATTCAAGGCCTTCTTTTTATTGTAATAAACGGACAGGTCTTTAACCTGCAAAATCGGTTCTGTCATACTGCTTCCTTTCTAACCAAAGTGTCCCGTTACATAGTCATTGGTAGACTGTAGCTTGGCATTTTGGAAAATGTTGGATGTCTTATCATACTCGATCAAATCGCCCAAGTAGAAAAATCCTGTGTAGTCACTCGCACGGGCGGCCTGTTGCATACTGTGGGTAACGATGATGATGGTAAAATCCTTCTTCAATTCCAGCATTGTTTCTTCCAGCTGGGCTGTCGCAATCGGATCCAAGGCTGAAGCAGGCTCATCCATCAAGAGGATATCTGGTTTAACAGAGATAGCCCGCGCGATACAGAGACGTTGCTGTTGCCCACCAGAAAGCATCAAGGCTGATTTGTGGAGGTCGTCTTTGACCTGATCCCAAAGGGCAGCCTGTCTTAGAGAGGTTTCTACAATTTCATCAAGTACTTTCTTATCCTTAACACCTGCACGTTCATGAGCAAAAGTGATGTTGCGGTAAATAGACTTGGCAAATGGATTTGGACGTTGAAAGACCATTCCGATATGCTTACGCATCTCATAGACATTGATTTCTGGACGGTTAACGTCAATCCCTCGGTAGAGGATTTGACCTGTTACCTTGGCAATATCAATGGTATCATTCATCCGATTGAGACTGCGAAGATAAGTAGATTTCCCTGATCCAGAAGGACCAATCAAGGCTGTAATTTTATTTTTTTCAAATTGCATATCGATGCCCTTGATGGATTCATTTTTACCATAGTAAACATGTAAATCCTTGGTAGAGAGGGCCACTTTTTCTTCAGGAAAGGTGATGATATGCTTTTCATCCCAGTTATATTTTGACATGGCTTCTCCTTTAGGCAGCGGTTAATTTCTTGTGTAAATAGCTTCCGAGTTTGCGTGCCCCAAAGTTAAAAATCAAGATAAAGATGAGGAGCACCGCGGCAGAACCAGCTGATACGATGGTAGCATCAGGAATGGTTCCTTCACTGTTGACCTTCCAAATGTGGACAGCCAAGGTTTCTGCTTGACGGAAGATTGAGATAGGGCTGGTAACACTAAGGATATTCCAGTTAGACCAGTCAAGGGCTGGTGCAGACTGCCCTGCCGTATAGATAAGAGCGGCGGCCTCACCAAAGATACGGCCAGAGGCCAAGACAACACCTGTTACGATACCTGGAAGGGCTTCTGGAATGACGACATGGACCACAGTCTCCCAACGTGAAATTCCAAGAGCCAGACCAGCCTCACGTTGTGTATGGTGAACGTGTTTTAAACTGTCCTCAACATTTCGAGTCATCTGAGGGAGGTTAAAGACCGTCAAGGCCAAGGCACCTGAAATGATTGAAAATCCATACTCAAACTGGACTACAAAGATCAAGTAACCAAAGAGACCCACAACGACTGATGGTAGAGAAGACAAAATCTCAATACAGGTACGAATAAAATTGGTCACAGGTCCTTTTTTGGCATACTCAGCAAGGAAAACACCAGCTCCCATAGACAGGGGAACAGAAATGATCAAGGTAATGACCAAAAGGAAGAAGGAATTATAGAGCTGAATCCCGATACCTCCACCTGCTTGATAAGAGGAGGATTTCCCAGTCAAGAAGGACCAAGAGATATGAGGCAACCCTCGAACCAAGATATAGAGAATCAAAGATGCCAAAATGGCCACGATGATACCCGCGATGGTATAGAGGACAGCTGTTGCAAGTTTATCTAATTTCTTAGCGTGCATAGTTTTTCTTTCCTCTTTCTTTCGTAATCAATTTAATCACACTGTTAAAGGCCAAACTCATCAAGAGCAAGACTAAGGCCAGTGACCAGAGAACGTTATTATCAACCGTTCCCATGACGGTATTCCCAATTCCCATAGTCAAAACAGAAGTCAAAGTCGCAGCTGGTGTTGTTAGTGAGGTTGGGATAACTGCTGAGTTTCCGACCACCATCTGAATGGCAAGGGCTTCACCGAAGGCACGCGCCATCCCAAAGACCACTGCAGTGAAAATACCTGAACGTGCTGCTTTCAAGGTCACACGCCAGATGGTTTGCCAACGAGTGGCTCCCATAGCTAAACTAGCTTCACGGTAATGACGAGGAACAGCACGCAAGCTGTCTGTTGTCATAAAGGTTACAGTTGGTAGGATCATGACAAAGAGAACGAAAATCCCTGACAAGATCCCAAAACCAGTTCCACCAAAGACGCTACGGACAAATGGAACTACGACTTGCAAACCGATAAATCCATAGACGACTGAAGGAATACCGACGAGGAGTTCAATGGCTGGTTGCAAGATTTTTGCACCCTTTGGTGATACCTCTGTCATAAAAACTGCTGCTCCGATAGCGAAGGGTGTTGCGATCAGGGCTGATAAAATCGTCACAATAAAGGAGCCCAAAATCATTGGAAGGGCACCAAATTGTTTCCCTGAAGGGTTCCAAGTTTGTCCAAAGAGGAAATCAAAGATATTCACTCCATTGACAAAGAAGGTCGACAAGCCTTTCTGTGCTACAAAAATCAAAATCATCGCCACAATGATGACAATCAAAGAAAGGCAAGTGAAGGTCAAACCTTTACCAAACTTCTCAAGGCGAGAGTTCTTTGAAGGAGAGAGTAATTTTTTAGATAATTCTTCTTGATTCATTATTGACCTCCTTCTACTGATGTAACGGTACCTGAAGCATCCTTTTGGACTTTCATTTCATTGATAGAAATATAGCCCATGCCCTTAACAATCCCATTTTGGGCTTCATCTGAGAGGACGAAATTCAGGAATTCAGCAGCTAACTCATCTGGCTGACCAAGTGTGTACATATGTTCATAAGACCACAAAGGCCAGTTGTTGGTCGTTACATTTTCAGACGTAGGCTCATACCCATTGAGCTTCATGGTCTTGACTGAGTCATCCACATAAGCAAAGGCTAGGTAAGAAATGGCTCCAGGTGTTTGGGATACAATGGACTTGACCATTCCATTAGAATCCTGTTCTTGGCTCTGCATAGCTGCTTGACCATTCATAACCACCGTATCAAACGTCGCTCGTGAACCAGAACTTGCCGCTCGGTTGATGATCGAAATAGCTAAGTCTTTGCCCCCAACTTCTTTCCAGTTGGTCACTTCACCTGTAAAGATTTTGCGAAGTTGCTCGGTTGTCAGATTTTCAACAGCCACTTCTTTGTTCACAATTACAGCAAGACCAGCTACCGCAACCTTATGGTCCTCAAGTGCTGAAGCATCGATTCCTTCTTTTTCCTCTGCAAAGACGTCAGAGTTCCCGATGTCTACTGCTCCAGACTGCACTTGGGATAGTCCTGTTCCCGAACCACCACCTTGAACGTTGACTGTTTTTCCGATATTTTTTGAACCAAATTCGTCTGCTGCGGCTTCGACCAGAGGCTGAAGGGCAGTTGAACCGACGGCTGTCATGGTTTCTCCACGATCAATCCAGCTTGCACATCCGGCTAGAAAACCTGCCAGCAAAAGAGTCGCAAGAGATAGGACGAGCTTTTTTCTTTTTTTCACTATTTTTCTCCTTGAACATAATGATGAATACTCTGATTTCTTTCTGTTCCTATCATATCAATCAGTGATGATAAGATTTGGTTTACGATTTATAGACTGGAAGCCCCATTGAGGAGCAATCAGTTCATCACATAATATAAGTAAAAATGAAAGACTATCAGAAAAAACTCATACTTCCAATATAACATAGAATAGATTCTTTGACTAGCTTTTTCACTTGAATCTGAGCCCTTTTGGATAATAATTTTTCAAAACATTTCCAGTAACTTTTGCAAAGCCTAATCCGTTTCCTTGAACCACAACTTGATACCAGCCATTTGGTAGACTTTCAGCTAGCTGAACTGTCTCCCCAGCCACATATTTTACAAAATTCTCATCCTTGATTTCGACTGTTTGCAAAACCTGACTTGGTTTTAAGGCTAATCCCAGAGCAAAGCTTGGTTCGAAACGTTTCTTCTTAAAAGTTCCCAAATGAAGTCCATTTCGGGCAATTTTAAGTTTCCCTAAATCGGGTAGCATCTCTGGCAAGAGATAAAGTTGGTCTCCAAAAGTTTGTAGAAGGCCAGTTAGTGATATTTTGAGATGTTTTTGGGCAAATTCTTGCCACAAGTTCTGCTGTTCGCGACTGAGATTGCTCTTGCTGGCCTTGAATTTAGGTGCTGGATTTTCTCCCTTAAACTGCAGGTGGGCTACAAACTGTCCTTCTCCCTTGAAATGATGAGGGTACATTCGAGCCGTTTCAGGAAGATCAATGCCTGCTACCATACCGTTCACATGCTCGACTGGAAGCAATTCAAAATCATAAGTATCAAGCAACCAGTGGATGATTTCTTCATTTTCCTCAGGTGACCAAGTACAGGTCGAGTAGACCAGACGGCCACCTTCAGCAAGCATGGTCACTGCATCTTCTAAAATCTCTCTTTGGAGACTGGCACATTGGCTCGGATAGTCGATGTGCCAATAGTCCATGGCATCTGGTTGTTTACGGAACATCCCTTCACCCGAGCAAGGGGCATCAAGGACAATCACATCAAAATAACCTTTAAAGACCTTGGCTAAGCGGTCCGCAGACTCATTGGTCACAACTACGTTTGTAGCACCAAACCGCTCCATATTTTCCACTAAAATCTTAGCACGTTTACTTGAAATTTCGTTGGAAACAAGGACTCCCTGATTAGCCAGATAGGCTGCTAGTTGCGTGGATTTTCCACCTGGTGCTGCAGCCAAGTCCAAGACCTTCATACCAGGGCTTGGTTGAGCGACCTGGGCCACCATTTGGGCTGCAGGCTCTTGCGAATAAACAAAACCTGTCACATGCTCTGGTGACTTCCCTGAGACCTTGCCATAGTGTCCCCAAGGTGTATAGGGAATGGCATCGTCAAACGACAGCTGACTTTCTTTTAAGGGATTGACCCGAAAAGCCGATACCGCTTTCTGTTTAAAAGAGGCAAGAAAATCTCTTGCCTCATCTTCTAGTATCGCTTCATATTTTTCAACAAATCCTTCTGGAAATTGCATTTAGTTTTCTTTCCTTTCATAAATATAGGACTGAATCTCTTCTTGCATCTCGATTGGCACCATCATGACAGGCTGACGCGTTTGAAAATCAGCGGGCTCACCTGATACTGTAAGAAGACGATACCCCAGACTGTCTCCTAGGATACTTGCAGCAGCGTAATCCCAAGGTTGCAAATAGGTGATATAAGTCAGCAGACGACCTGATAAAACCTTGGCAAAACTAATGGCCGCACTACCATAGACACGGACTCCCAGCGCTGCTCGGCCCAAATCAGCCAAGCCCCACTCATTGGTTTCAAACATACCTGAGTTACCGGCAACTAAAAATTCTTGAAGAGGTTTCTTTTTAAAAGTCGGTAAGGGCTCGTTATTCCGACAAGGAGGAAAGGCACCACCACCATGGTAACAATCGCCTTTCATGACATCATAAATGATACCAAATTTGCCCACACCATTCTCAAAATAAGCCAACATCACAGCAAAATCTTCCTTCTGAGCGACAAAGTTATTGGTACCGTCAATGGGATCGATCACCCAAACATTCCCCTGGCCGACTGCAGCACGTAAACAGCCCTCTTCTGCACAAATCAAGTCTTCTGGATAAGATGCTAAAATTCTCTGAACTAAGAGATCCTGAACTTCCTTATCCAAACGCGTCACCAAGTCTGTAGGGGAAGACTTTCGCTCGACCTTCAAATCTTCTTGCATGTGGGCCAAAATGTAATCTGCAGCTTCTTGCACAATCTGTTTGGCAAATTCAAATTTAGTTTCCAAGAGAAATCTTCCCTTCTCTTTTTTCTTTTGCTAATTGAACTGCATGATAGAAGGAATAACCGCTAGCCGTCTCAAATTCGCGGCCTAGGCGTTTTTCTTCACTTTTGCTCGGAACCACAGACTTAAATTCCTTGTAAGACTCTAGCAGTTTTTTTGCTTCTACCTTGTCTTCATAGGCAGCTTCAACATCATTAAAAAAAGAAAGCACTGAAGCAAGTTCTTCAGTGCTCCACGACAAATCTAGTGGGTAACTATACTGTTTGTTCATCTATCCAATACCAGCTCTCAATGTTGCTTCTTTTAGTTCTTGTTTACGGTAACTACGAGGGAGAAAAGCACGAATCTCATCTTCATTAAAACCGATCTGCATGCGTTTGGTATCAATAATAATTGGGCGACGCAAAAGACTAGGATATTGCTCAATCAACTGAAGCAACTCCGATACCGAAATACTCTCTACATCAATATCCAATTTTTGGAAAATTTTTGAACGAGTTGAAATGATGTCATCAGTACCATTTTCGGTCAAGGAAAGAATGTGTTGCAATTCTTTTCTTGTTAAAGGACTGGTCATAATATTGTGCTCCTCAAAAGGAACTTTATGCGTCTCTAACCAGGCCTTTGCCTTACGACATGATGTACAGCTCGGTGATAAAAATAGTGTAATCATGCTTTTCTCTTCTTTATCTATACTTTGCTATTCTTATTATACAAAAAAATAAAGCGCTTGACTAGCAATTTCTAGAAAAAAGCCTATTTTTTTCTAGAAAAATAGACTGTATGCGAACGAATTACTCAATTCCAATGAAGTTAATTCACTCCTCGTAAGAATTTTTAACTTCATCTCTGTTTTATCAATGCAACACATTAAAGTATTCTACGACTTTTCAAATAAAGAAAACCAAAGAAACTTTCATAGAGTCCAAAGAAGAGAAGGAAAGCATGGAGGAAGAAGGTCTCTGGTAAAATCAAAATAACGGGATCCTTTGCGGGATCAAAAAGCCAGGTATCATCTCCCACAAAGAGAATCTGATGGAAGAGAGTAAAGAATTGCTCAAAACCAATCAACACTCCCACAAGCCCAATGATTAGAGGCAATAGCACTAAAGCCAGGATACTTTTACGATATAGGGGTAGAAAGCCTTTTTTTACTATATTTTTAACAAAGAAATAGAAACTTGGCAGTGTCACCAATGTGACTAGCTGAACCAAGTGGAAGAGATTCTTCACCACCGCAAAGTGGTGCAGGCCTGCCGCTGACGAACGAAAATCTGGCATCTCTAATACCTGACTAAAGGGATTGGTCAGGTAATTCATCAAGATTTGAAAGTTGTACTGAATGGTTTCTGGCTTTAGATAGACTCGATCCACTAAGTTCAGCCACTGAATCTCCAAAGGATAGAAAATCCATGCCAGATAAATGGTTAAGAGAATAGAAAGGGAGAGGAAAAAGAGCATACTTCCCCAAAAGGTTAGTTTAGTTTTCATCAAAATCCCACTCCGCAAGGCTAGAAAGCACATGAGTTGGTGCGATTGGCAGGTCAGCCACTTCTTCTGCTTTGGTGAAACCTGTTGTCACCAAGAGCGTTGGAATGCCATTATCAATCCCTGCCCGAATATCCGTCAGGTAGTTATCCCCGACCATGAGCAATTCTTCTCGTTTCAAGCCCAAGTGCTCAACTGCCTTGTCCATAATGATAGCATTCGGTTTCCCGATATAAACCGGTTTGACCCGTGTTGATGCTTCAAGAAGTGTTACAAGTGCCCCCGCACCAGGCAAAAGGCCACGTTCCGTCGGGATATTGAGATCAGGGTTGGTTCCAATAAAATGAGCACCCTTTTGGATAGCTAGAGTCGCCGTCGCAAATTTTTCATAGTCGACTTGCCAGTCCAGTCCAACTACCACATAGGCAGGATTTCCCTTGTCTTCGACATAACCAGCCGCCTGAATAGCATCCTTGAGCCCTGCTTCACCGATGACATAGACTGTCTTTTCCAGTCCCAAGTCATTCATATAGTCAATGGTTGCTAGAGTTGCCGTGTAGACAGTTGAAAGAGGCGTGTCAATATTAAAATTCTGAACCAACATCTCTTGAACGCTCTCAGGAGTACGAGTTGTATTATTAGTCACAAAGAGATAGGGAATTTCTCGCTTTTGCAATTCATGCACAAAAGCCTCACCCGCGGGAATTCGGTCTTTCCCCTTGTAAATAGTCCCGTCTAAATCAATTAAATAACCTTTATAAGCCATATCGTCCTTTCTAATTGCCTTTAATTTCTTGCCATGTAATCATAGCTTGGGCATTGATCTCGCCATCACTGATGATCTCATGCTTGCTTTCTAGTCCATTGAGTTCATATGCTGAAGCAATCATACCACCTGGTCGCACTTCTTTGACATATTTGAGATTGATTTTCTTTGGAATATACTTGGTCAAAAAATCTGCTCCCATGACCTCAAAAATCCAATCCAGATATTTACTATTATTGACATGACCATTCATATCCAAGTCGTAAAAACGAACATGGTAGTCTTTACTGATCGGATCTTCTAGATTTGTATACTTTGGCCCACGGATGAGTTTTTTATCAAACTCAGACTGGTAAGGAGCAACAATCTCCGGTTCGACAGCATGGACTTTACGACTGTCTCTGTCCATGAGAACAAAGGTTGCTAACATGCGAATGATTTCTTGACCTGCTTCATCATAGATGGTGAAACGGCGGTAGCAAAAAAGACGATTGTAAGTCAATGCTTCTGTTTCAATCGTAATCTCCTCAGCAAAGCGAGGCAAGCGAACCACGTCAATCGCATAGTCTGTAATAATCCAGACCAGATTGTAACGTTCTAACATATCCTTGTCGCTAACTCCCAGTTCAATCGACTGCATACCTGATACTTGCAGGGACAGCAAAATCACATCTGGAAGTTTGATATGACCGTTTATGTCCGCCATATCAAAAGGAATTTTCATTTTCATTTGATAAGTTAAGCCCATTGTTCTACTCCAAAATAAATCGTTCTGCTACAGTATCTCCTAAAAAGAGACCCCTCTTTGTCATTCGGACACGATCACCATCGTTCTGCATAAGACCTTGTTGAACCAAGTCTCTGATGATTTCGCCATAAAGTCCATCAAAGGACCGTCCGAATTTTTCCTCAAATCGCGCCATGGAAACTCCTGATTTCTTGCGGAGTCCCAGGAACATTTCTTCTTCCATCTGCTCCCTTTGACTCAGGTGTTCTTCTGTTATCCGAGCATTTCCTGCCTCTACTGCATTGAGATAGTGGCGGATAGGACCGTGGTTTTTATAACGCACTCCGTCCACATAACCTGAAGCACCCGCACCAATACCATAATACTCGGCATTGTCCCAGTACATGAGATTGTGGCGACTTTCAAAGCCTGGCTTGGAGAAATTTGAAATCTCATAATGCTCAAAACCAGCTCGCTCAAGCTCTGACATGATGTATTCAAACATTTCCGCTTCTAACTCTTCCTTGGGCAAGGGCAATTTCCCACGTCGCATGCGGTTCATAAAGACCGTATGATTCTCCAAAATCAAACTATAAAGGCTCATATGAGGAATGTCAAGCGAGATGGCCTTAGCTACATTGTCCTTGACCTGATCCATGGTCTGACCAGGAAGAGCGTAGATTAGATCGATGGAGATATTGTCAAAACCAGCCAATTTAAGGCGGTCAATATTTTCATAAATATCCTTCTCCAAATGACTGCGCCCAATCTTTTTCAGCATTTTGTCATCAAAGGTCTGCACACCTAGAGAGACACGATTGACTGGCGACTGTTTCAAAACCGCAATCTTATCCGCGTCCAAATCGCCTGGGTTGGCCTCAATGGTCAACTCTTCCAAGACAGACAAGTCTAGATTTTTAGTCAAGCCATCCAAGAGCACCTCTAATTGCGGAGCTGACAAAGCCGTTGGCGTCCCACCTCCAATGTAGAGGGTTCGCAACTTTTGGATATCATAAGAACGAAACTCTTCTAGCAAATGCTCCAGATAACTATCTACTGGCTGATTTTTAATAAAAACTTTTGAAAAGTCACAATAATAACAAATCTGTGTGCAAAAGGGGATATGCACATAGGCTGACGTTGGTTTTTTCTGCATAGTATTTATTATACCACAAAGACTGGTTGTAGATAAAAATCACCATCTCCAAAAATCAGAGATGGTGATACCTTATACTTCAGTAATATCGATGATGATTTCTTCTTCGTCTTCTGAGACATCAGACTGTTCTTGCCACTGCTCCTTGAGATTGTTAAAGGTTTCCTTTGACGCTTCTGTTGCTTGTCGAGCACATGTTTTGGCTTGGTCAAGGACACTATCAAAAGTGATTTCACCAGATTCTACTTGTTCCTTTGTTTTCAGCACAAAGTCAGTTGCCTGTTCCTTCACTTCAGTTAGTTTCTCACAAACCTGCTCTCTAGCATATTCTGGATCTTCTCTCAAATCATCTAGAAAATCCTGAGCTTGACTACAAACTTGCTTGCCCTTGTCACTCGTCAAAAACAAAGCAAGAGCTGCACCTGAAACAGTTCCTAAAAGGATTGAGGATAGTTTTCCCATAAGATTTCTCCTTTTTTATTTTTTGAAAAATTTACTTGCGACACGGAGTGCAGATAATCCTGCACCTGTCTTAATGGTCTTTGAACCAGCTGATGAGGCTTTTTTACCTAAGACACGCGCATGTTGGTTGAGGTCAGATACTGATTCTGACAAGTCCGCTACAGCTGTAAAGAGTGGATCAATCGTCGCAACTTTGATATTGATATCGTCTGCCAACACATTGACCTTAACCAACAATTCATTGGTCTGATGCAAGGTAACGTTCACATCTGAGCTCAATGTTTTGATGGTTTTCTCTGTCTCATCAATCATACGACCTGCTTTTTGAATCGTGATTGTCAAATAGACTAAACAGACAATCAAAGCAATGGCAACAAGAATATAAGCAACTTCTAACATTTAGTTTTCCTCCTCAGTATGATAGAAAGGGGCTTTCTTTCGATTTTGATAAAGTATGATGTAAACACCTAGTCCAATGAGGACAACTGATAACCATTGGGACACCCGCAGTCCAAAGAACATAAGACTATCTGTTCGCATTCCTTCTATGATCATACGACCAAAACCATACCAAATCAAGTAGAACGCCGTGATCTGACCACGTCTGATTCCCTTTAATTTTCGTCTAAAAATCAGAATCAAAGCAAATCCAATCAGATTCCAAACCGACTCATATAAGAAGGTCGGTTGACGGTAGCTCCCCTCGATGTACATCTGGTCACGGATAAAGCCTGGCAAATAATCCAGATTATCTACCGCTGCACCGTAGGCTTCTTGGTTAAAGAAGTTCCCCCAGCGTCCTAAACTCTGGGCAACCATGACGCTCGGTGCTGCAATATCTAAGAAATCCCAAGTATTGATGAGTTTTCTATCCGCAAAGATATAAAGGACAATAGCTCCCGCTATCAAACCTCCATAAATGGCCAAACCTCCATTCCAGATGGCGATGATTTCACCTGGATTTTGAAGATAATAATCTAAGCGAAAGAGTACGTAGTATAGTCTAGCACCTAAAATCGCAACTGGAAAAGCAATCAGGATAAAATCCAAAATATCATCTGACAGGATTTTCTTTTTAGGAGCTTCTTTCATGGCAAGATAGACAGCCAAGACCAATCCAGCCACAATACACAAAGCATACCAACGAATGGAAAAAGGACCGATTTCAAATGCAACTGGATTAATCATCTTTCACCTCATTTTTGGAGATGAGATTAGTCAAGCGTTCTTCAAATAAACGCGTCGCATCAAAGCCCATTTCCTTAGCGCGATAGTTCATAGCTGCCGCCTCAATAACAACAGAGATATTGCGTCCTGTTTTTACTGGGATACGGATACGCGGAATCGTTACACCAGAAACTTCTAGTTCTTCGGCATTGTTTCCTAGACGATCAAAGGTCTTATGGGTATCATAATTTTCCAAGTAAACAGCCAACTGAACTTGTGAAGAATCTTTTACAGCGCTTGCTCCGTAGAGACTCATCACGTCAATAATACCCACTCCACGAATCTCAAGTAAATGCTTCAATATTTCAGCGGGCTCTCCCCAAAGAGTCATTTCATCCTTAGCAAAGATATCCACACGGTCATCTGCTACCAAACGGTGTCCGCGTTTCACAAGCTCAAGACCTGTCTCACTCTTACCGATACCACTATCCCCTTGGATCAAGACACCCATGCCATAGATGTCCATCAAGACACCATGCACACTCGTACGTTCAGCTAAACGGGAATCAAGGTAGCTAGATAACTCTCCAGATAAACGACTGGTTGATGTTCGACTGGTTAAAATCGCAATCTTACATTCTCTAGCAGCTTTCAACATTTCTTCTGGCACTACCAAGCCACGAGCAACGATGACAGCAGGTGTTTCAGGTAGAAACATTTTCTTCAAAACTTGATAACGGTTATGGGCAGGCATGGCGACCAAATAGGACCACTCCTTCATCCCTAACAGTTGAATCCGTTCTGGAGTATAGTAATCAAAATAGCCCGTCATTTCAAGACCTGGTCTCATAATGTCCGCAGTGTTGATTTCCTTTTCAAGTAACTCGCCTTCACCATAGACAATATCTAGTCTGAGCTTTTCAATGACATCTCTTACTAAAACCGACATAATTTCCTCCTTCAATCGAGTTCTCCCTACTATTATATCAAATTGTAGAAGTAAATTTCCTTTTTTTGCAGGATTTACAGTATTTATTTAAAAATAAAAAGACTAGATTTCTCTAGCCTTTCATTTCAAATTAGAATTTTTTACGTTTACGAGCTGCTTCTGATTTACGTTTACGTTTTACAGAAGGTTTTTCATAGAATTCACGTTTGCGTGTTTCTTGAAGAGTACCAGCTTTAGTAACCGCACGTTTGAAACGACGAAGTGCATCGTCAAGAGATTCATTCTTACGTACTACTGTTTTAGACATTTTTTTCACTCCCTTCAAGTTCAAGATCTATTCCATTTTACACACAAAGTGAATAATTGTCAAGAGAAAGCGACCATAAACTTTTATTATTTTTACTTTCTTCTTTTGAAGATGAAATAAATCACTAAGATGCAGAGAATCAAGCCCAAAATCGCTGGTTTCACAATTGATATGCCACTTCCTCCACTAAATAAAAGACTATGGGCAACCTTCAGAAACGCTCCAATTACTACCGTTGCTAATAATCCATACCAACGTCTACTCCATGTTAAGGATATAATCGCCGTAAAAAATGCTAGAATCATCGCCAGAATGATAATTTTTTCAATACTCCATCCACTCGTTAAATAAGTCTTCTCAAAATTCAAAAATTCAATTACTTTTACATCAACTATTTCCGGCTTTGGGAACCAGAACATACTAGTGAATAAGCAAAATATAGAAAAGAAAATCAGGCTATAGGATTTTTTATAAGCTCCCATTACGATTGGAATAATAAAGAGAGGGCGAATATACCAACTCAGAGTATTCTGGTGTCTAGTAAATGCCCACTCAAAAAAGCTCGTATCTGATAAAAAAACGACAATGATAGCAATCGTTAGAAACAAGAAAATAACCCCACCTATTTTATCTAGCGTTTTTATTTTCATAACTTTTCTCTCCTTGAATTCGTAAAATTAATTCATCCATAGCAAATTCTCGCTAAGTGAGTTATCAACCTCTAATCATTTTAGTGGCAAAATATTAATGTTCTTCCAACCACACCTTTATTATCTTTATTCTATTGTTAAGATATCTATTTGTTCATCGTTAACGATAATTGCTTGGTGGTTATGAAGCGGTAGCAATTCAAGCTGCTTTTTATACATTTCAAAGGTCTTTTTGCTACTATCGGTAAAAGGTTCCTCACCATAATGTGGAAGGATATAAAAATCCACTTCATCCAATCCTGTTGTATCATATAACTCTGTCGCTACCGTCTTATCGTCCATGAGTTTATTGTAGTCAATATCCTTGGCTGTAATGATAGCCCCTGCTGATTCTCCCACATAGACCAACCCATCTCTTATTTGCTCTTTGATAAGAGATAGGAGTTGTTTTTTCTTTAATTCTTGTAATAAATAAAAGGTATTCCCGCCTGAGATATAAAGAATCTTGCTTTGGAAAATCTTTGCCTGAGCAGTTTCTCGATCACAAGAAGCAATATCTAGAACCTCTATCTCAAATCCTAAATCTCTGAATGTTTGCTGAGCCTCATCGATATAGGCAGTATAGTCCTCTTTGTTCCCAGCGGTAGGAATAAATAAAACCTTTTTTTCTAGATTTTTTTCCTTTACATAATCGCTAAAAAGATTTTTGACTCCAGCAAAGTATGAACATAAAAATAATTGTTTCATGATTGTACCTCCATTAATGTTTAACAATTTTATAAAGGATCCATGATCCCTTTCTTTGACTAGTTACGAGCTCAAAGCCTACTGATAACAAGAATCGTCTAAATGCTTCTTCGCTTTGGACATCTGGTAAAAAGTAAGACAACTTGTTATACTCATAAGCCAGTAAGAGCATCCCGTCTGATTTGAGTATCCTTCGAAGTTCCATAAAAGAAGCCTCTAGATCCCGCTAATGAAAATGAGTTTGAAAAGCTGTAATCAAATCGAAACTTTCATCAGAAAAGCCTGTCTCCCTAACGTCTCTTCGTTCAAAATTTAGATTAGTCATCTCTATATGTTTGGCTTGAGCTATTGCAGTATCTGAAATATCGATTCCAGTTATGGTACTTTGCGGAAAGGTTTCTTTCAGTAGGATGGTTGAACGACCATTACCAACTCCTACATCTAAGATTACAGGGTAAAATATCCTATCCAGATGACGAATTGCCCATACAAACATGGGGAGATAGGCTCTATTCCACAATTTCATCATTCGTTTTCCTAGAAAGCCCGAAGGGTTTTTTGATTGCTGAATTAAGCGACTAAACAGTAACATTAAAAGTAAAAAACAAATAAAACCGATTATATAAATCAAAGTTCGAGCCTCCCCTGTATAGCTATATTATACCACTTTAGCAGGATAGTGAACATTTGAAGTAAAAAACCACTCACTCCAAAGAGCAAGTGGTTCTTGTACTTTTTATTTTTCAAGCAAGCTAAGCGCTGCTGCATCCGCAATAATAGTCACATCAGGGTGGTTTTGTAGGCTACTTGCTGGGAGATTCTCAGTCACTGGGCCTGATACTGTTCCAGCAATGGCCTCTGCTTTTGACTCACCGTAAGAAAAGAGAATAATTGACTTGGCATCCAAGATATTTTTTATCCCCATTGAAATGGCTTGAGTTGGGACATCTTCAATCTTGTCAAAGAAGCGAGCATTGGCTTCGATAGTAGATTGATCAAGTTCTACTAGATGCGTTTGACTGTCAAATGGAGTGCCTGGTTCGTTAAACCCGATATGTCCATTGCGTCCAATTCCTAAAATTTGCAGGTCAACTGGATGGTCAGCCAAAATTTGGTTGTAACGTTCTACCTCAGCTTCAGCATTGTCCTTAATCCCACGAGGCAAGAAACTTTCTTTAAATGGTTTTTGGTTGAATAAGTGTTCTTGCATAAAGTGGCGGTAAGACTGAGGATTGTCTCCATCAAGCCCTACATACTCATCAAGGTTCACACTGGTTAGATTTGAAAAATCAAGGTCACTCTCAACGATTTCCTTGTAAAACTCAAGCGGACTGCTCCCTGTCGCAAGTCCTAATGTTTGAGCGCCATTGGCCAACTTTTCCTTCAAAATCTCAAAAGCTACTTTTCCACCTTCGACTTGATTCTCAACTTTAATAACTTTCATCTTTTCATCCTCCGTTTTAATCTATATTCATTATATGGTATAGACCAATTTTTGTCAAGTGAAAACGATTTATTCTCCAAAAAAAGAGCGTCCACACTTGAAACATGTTATAATGGATAAGATTAGAACTTAGAAAGAATGAACAGATATATGAATACAGCTGATTTTGATTTCCACTTGCCTGAGGAATTGATTGCCCAAACACCCCTTGAAAAACGTGATGCCTCCAAACTCCTCATCGTCAATCGTGAGACGGGAGAATTTCAGGATAAACACTTCCACTCTATTATTGATATGCTGGAACCTGGTGATGCTCTTGTCATGAACGACACCCGTGTTCTCCCAGCCCGCCTTTATGGTCAAAAGGAAGAAACTGGAGGCCATGTGGAGCTTCTCCTGCTCAAAAATACTAGTGGTGATGAGTGGGAAGTCCTCGCTAAACCTGCCAAACGTCTCAAGGTTGGCACTCGTGTCAACTTTGGTGATGGTCGCCTCAGCGCTGTCGTTACGGAAGAATTGACCCACGGGGGCCGCATTGTCCGCTTTGAATACCAAGGAATTTTCCTAGAAGTTTTGGAAAGTCTAGGTGAAATGCCATTACCGCCTTATATCCATGAAAAACTAGATGACCGTGAACGGTATCAAACGGTCTACGCTAAAGAAAGTGGTTCTGCTGCCGCACCTACTGCTGGTCTCCACTTTACTAAAGAACTGCTAGCAGAAATCCAAGCCAAGGGTGTCCATTTGGTTTATTTAACGCTCCACGTTGGTTTAGGAACCTTTAGACCCGTTTCTGTTGACAATCTGGACGAACATGAGATGCACTCAGAGTTCTACCAACTTTCTGATGAAGCAGCAGCCACCCTTCGCTCTGTCAAGGAAAATGGAGGTCGTGTTATTGCTGTTGGAACTACTTCGATCCGCACACTGGAAACCATCGGTTCCAAGTTTGATGGGCAAATCCAAGCAGATTCTGGTTGGACCAATATCTTTATCAAACCTGGATACGAATGGAAGGTTGTTGATGCTTTCTCAACCAACTTCCATCTACCAAAATCAACCCTCGTCATGCTAGTTTCTGCCTTTGCAGGTCGTGACTTAGTCTTAGATGCTTACCAGCACGCTATTCAAGAACACTACCGCTTCTTTAGTTTCGGTGATGCCATGTTTATCTATTAAAAATAGCTCCGCCATTTCTTTAGGATAGTTTATTCCTAAGAGATGACAGGGCTATTTCTGTTTAAAGTGTAATTTCTGGGGACTCAGAAGTTAGATGGACCAGTTTGCCTTGAACACCAAAGTAGTCCTTTACCAAGTCCTGTAATTCTTCCATGGCAACCCGAGCACGTCTTGCCTGTTCAGCATTGATCGCTTCAATCACTAAGACAGCATCCTTTGTCTCTTCCGTCAACATGGTTCTCTGTGCCTCTCTCCAGTTGAGACAACGACAAACCGCTCCTTCATCATCATAATAGATGATTTCTTCAGGTAAAGCAGGCGCATCGTTTTCAGCTCCTAGTGGAAAGAAAGGTTCTCCTCCCTTGGCCTGACCAAGATGAAGATTGCCTACAATCTTGTTCACATCTTCGCCACCACAGGGAACCGCATAAGATAGAGAGACACTATTATAGATGTCTACCAAGGGATTGATGGGATTAAACTCTCTTCCCTGACTGACCCTTTTAAGCAGAGCTTCTATAGAGGAGCGTGCTCCTTTTTTCGTTTTGAACTTGCTGAAAGCCTGACGCCATTCTTGAATGACTTCATTTTGTGTGAAATTATCATCTGCGATAAATTCCTCAGCTCGTTTAGCTCCCTTATCTAGCAAGGTTTTGAAATAGGGATCCTTGCTTTCATCAACTGTATTATCTAATCCCTTTACTACTAAAACGCTAATCTGTGCTTCTGGAAACAAGCTCCAAAATTCATTTTCAACGATAACTTTCATCTTTCACCTCTCATTAAGAATAATTTCTTTTCTGGCCTTTTTTAACCATTTCCCAATCACTTGTAATATTTTTTCTAACCCGAATTAGTAGGCTCTCCAGTTCCCTGGCCTCTTCCCTGGAAAATCCTTTTAGGGCAGAATTCTCTGAATAGTGATGTTCAGCAAGGATAAAAGGATAGAGACTCTCACCTTTTTCTGTTACAAACCACTCCTTATTTTTCCGATTATCCACAGCTACTCTTTGCTCTATCAATCCCTTTTCTTCCAGTTTTTTAACGGAACGGGCAACTGTTGAGCGATCAACCTTTAGCAAATCTGATAAAGTTTCTTGAATAATCCCTGGATTTTCCTTGATTCGCACTAAATAAAGATATTGCCCACGAGCTAGTTCAATATCACGAAACTCAATATTAGCAATAGAATCCAGGGCACGGGCTATAATTCCGATTTCGCGTAATAACGACATGTTTCCTCCTCTCACATCTATGATGATAGAATAGCACATTTTTGTTGCAAATGCAATAAAAAGACGCTTTGAAAACAAAGTGTCTTTTTTTATTCTTCATTTTTTAAAAAGAATGTGTTATCATGAAACTTTGGATCCTTCAAACTCTGTACACTGGCATTGATAACTGCTCCGATAATTAAAATCTTAGCGATGAGAATAAACCAGAACATCATGACCACCACGATAATGGAACTAAAAAATCGGACATCGACCAGATGGTTGACATAGTTATTGAAATAGACAGAAAAGATATTCAAAAGAAAGACAAGAGTCAGTAAGACAAAGATACTTCCAGGAAAAACGTAGCGAATACGAGGGACTCTGATATTTGGAAGGAAATAGTAGAGCATGACCAAGATGGCAAAGAGCAAGGCATAAATCAAAGGGCCTGTAAAGTCCTGTAGATAATAAAAGAAAGGACTGTCTGATTGCCAGTAAGTTTTGAGCAAGTTGAGCAACATACGTCCAAACATACTCAAAAATAAGGCTAGGGCAAAAAGAATCTGCAAGCCAAAGCTGACGAGTAAACTCATCAGTTGATGGGAGATAATTCCTCGGCTCTTGGCCACTCCATATGCCTTATTAAAAGCTTTTTGGAGGAAATCCATCGATTTCGAGAAGGTCCAAAGGGCAGACAAGACTGCAAAACTCAGCAAACCAGTCGATGGTTGAGTCAGGACTTCTCGGGCAATCTTTGCGACCACATCATAGACTGTATCCGGTACAAATTCCTTGATTGTGAGCAAAAAATTTGAAATCGGAATTTGAAAATATGGCAAAATATTGACCACTATCATCAGCAAGGGGAAGATTGAAACCAACCAATAGTAGGCAACCGCAACACTGGTCAGTTCACTATCAGAAGCTTGATAAAAATGTAAAAAAGCTTTCAACAAGGGCCGTTCCATCAGCTCTTTCCACCACTTTTTCATGTTGCGCTCCTCCTAATACACTTTGTTTTCCTAAACTAATTTCTTCTGACTAATTCCATCATATCATAGGGTAGGGTATTTGCGACTTCTTTTAGAGAATAATTTTCAAGATTGTTGACATTTTGTCGTAATTTCTTGGCATACTTGGTTGTAATCAATTTCTTCTCTTCGAATTCAAAGATTAACTTACGTTCTAGATAGTAACCTCTTAGCATTTCATCGATATTATTTGGCTTGATGCGATTGATAACCCGCTCAACAAAGGCACCACTACCGATAATAGCTGTTTCACGCAAGCGAGACTCCTGCATAAAGCTGATTAGACTACTCTTGTAGATTCCTTTTAGGTTTTCCAAACTTTCGATAATCAACTCCGTATTCTCCAGATAGAGTTCAGATATTTGATCATAGTCAATAGCTCGAAGGCGACGTTGCTCCTTGTCATTCCAACTACGGAAGGTTTGGCCAAAGGTCAGCAATTCATGCAGGAGAAAACGCAAGATACGGAGCGACACAAGGAAGTAATATGTTAGGCGAGAAGCCACCTTGCGATTGATACTCTGCTCCATATTTTTCAGATAGCGTTGATAAACTTGATAACCACGCTCACCGATTTTCCCTTCCTCGTAAGCCTGCTCCAAACCATCACTCTCAATACTCAAAATGAGCAGTTTAAGGGCCTCCCAGTCCTCTTGAGCTCTCTTGTTTTCCTGACTAAGGATGAGGTTTTCAATCCGACCATGGTAATTGTCAATAGCTGCATACAGAGGAAGTTTGTTCTTGTGATGGTCTAGCTCTTTTTCTAATTCTGTAGCTACATCATTCAAAATCGCTATATGCATCAAGTGATCCTTGCTTTCCTCTTGTTCCTCAGATAAGTGAGGGAGAACCAGCAAACCCGTTAAAAAGCTCAATAGTGTAACGCCTGCTACAAGGAAGAGCAACAGAGGATATTCCTGCTCTAAATGACTTGGTATGAGGAGAATGGTCGCGATAGATACTGTCCCTTTAACACCAGAGAAGGTTAAAAGAAACATATCTTTCATGTACTTATGAATTTTTTTCTTAAGTCGACGCGTTCTCACAAAGTAAAAACCAGCAATCATGACAAAGCGGATCGCAAAAAGCAAGAAGGTCAGAACGACAACTGAAAGTAGTAAAAGAAAGGGATTGTAGAGAGAATTAGACAGAATCGGCTCTGCAATCAACTCTAATTCCATTCCCAAGAGAACAAAGACTGATCCGTTTAGCATAAAGGTCACTGTGTGCCAGACGGTCTCCGTCACGGTGTCTACTTGAGCCTCAAGGAGCGTAATTTTCTTAAAGCGGCTGGCCTTCAAAATACCTGCAACCACTACAGCGATAATTCCTGAAACATGAAACTCTTCTGCGATAAAAAAGGTCATGAGTGGCAAACTTAACTCTAGCAATAGTTCACTCGCTATATCTATCGCTCTTACACTCAGTAGAAATGTATGCAAGAAACGATTGACCATAGCTGTCACAAAACCAACTACAAAGCCACCCAGAATAGAGAGAACCAAGGACTTTCCAGCCTGACCAATAGAAAAAGTTCCTGTTGTCCAAGCAACAAGAGCCATCTGAAAGGCAACCAAACCAGAAGCATCATTTAAAAGACCTTCTCCTTTTAGGATATTGGAAACCCTTTTAGGAAAACGAAAACGCTCAGAAAGAGACGCAAAGGCGACCAGATCTGTTGGCCCAAGTGCCGCTCCAACCGCTAAACAGGCAGCTAAGGGAAGACTCAGCCAAAGGAAATGAGCCAAGGCTCCCAAACTCAAGGTAGAGATGAAAATTACTGGAAAGATTAAGTAGACAATGATGCGCCAGTGTTTTAAAACAGATGTAATATCGGCTTCTTCTGCCTCTCGGAAAAGTAAGGGACCAATAACCATAGCCAGAAACAGCTCTGTATTGAGATGAAAGTCAGTATTGGGCAAAAAAAGACCAATGCCAAGTCCCAAAAGGATTTGTACTAGGGGGAGGGGCAAAAAAGGCAAAAGTTTATTGGTCGTAGTTGAAACGATTAAGACTAATAAAAATAGAATCAGGTAAATTAGTAGTGTCATCTAGACCCTCCTTAGTCTTTTTTACAACAAAATTCAAACATCTCCTTCTGCTCTTGGATTTTCTGATCAATCTTGGAACAGTCTTTGTGCTCTATTTTTTTCTGGCACCGTTCCATTTCAAGAGCCACTAACTTTTTCTTGATTTTGAGCATTTTCTTGCTCATATGTGCTTCGTCGAGCACCCCGACTGCTCTCTCGTGATGCGTTGACTCAACAAAATTTTGGCGCATAGCCTCTAATTTCTCACGTAGGTATTGTTTATCCATGTCTATATCTTTCTAATTTCTCAATCATAACTAAAAACGGTGGATTATTAACTTGGTTTAGGGTCCGATAAATGGCAGCAGTGTATTGTTGTTGGTTCAACTGGCTAACAAAATCCAACACGGCATCCCTCTCGCTGTCTCCTCCCTCATGACCATAGTAGATCATGATAGCAATCCGTCCCCCTTTGACAAGCAAATGACAAAGTTTCTCTAAAGCTTCAATAGTAGTCTGAGGTCTGGTGATGACGGATTTGTCAGCAGAAGGCAAATAACCCAGATTAAAAATCCCTGCCTTAGCCTCTGTCAGAAACTGGTCAAGTGTCTCATGTCCTTGTAAAATCAACTGGACATTTTCTAAACCTGCCTCATTCAAACGGTCTTGGGTTTTATCTAAAGCTTGTTTCTGGATATCAAAGGCATAGACTTGCTTGGCTAGTTTGGCTAAAAAAAGTGTGTCGTAACCATTGCCCATGGTCGCATCCACAACGATATCCTCTTTTGTCACGACTTCAGCCAAAAAATCATGTGCCATCTCAAGTGGTCTTTTCATTTTCAAACTCCTGTTTCACAGCCTTGCATCCTTGCACACTTCCGCGACGTCTCATTTCAGTTTCGATAGCATTTAGCACTTCCCATTTATTGAGGCTCCACATGGGACCAATCAACATATCTCTAGGCGCATCTCCCGTGATTCGATGAATAACGATATGCTTGGGAATGATTTCCAACTGGTCACAAATGACCTTGACATATTCGTCCTGACTCATCAGTTGCAAGCGTCCTTCGTGATAATCTCGCTGCATACGCGTATTGGTCATAAGATGGAGCAAGTGCAGTTTAATTCCCTGAATATCATTATCGGTGACACAGCGACGGACATTTTCGACCATCATCTCATGAGTTTCCCCAGGCAGTCCGTTAATCAAATGGGAAACAATCTCAATCTTGGGATGCTTTCTCAAGCGTTTGACTGTTTCAACATACAATTCATAAGAATGAGCACGGTTAATCAGGTCAGAGGTTGTTTCATAAGTAGTCTGTAAGCCCAATTCTACTGTCACATGCATGCGCTCCGATAACTCAGCCAAATATTCAATGGTTTCGTCTGGTAGGCAGTCTGGGCGCGTTCCGATATTGATCCCTACTACACCTGGCTCGTTGATAGCCTGCTCATAACGTTCCCGAATCACTTCCACCTTTTCATGGGTATTGGTAAAGTTTTGAAAATAAACCAGATACTTTTTAACATCTGGCCACTTGCGGTGCATAAAGTCGATTTCCTTATAAAATTGCTCACGGATAGGGGCATCTGGTGCTACAATGGCATCTCCAGAGCCCGAAACCGTACAAAAGGTACAGCCCCCATGTGCCACAGTTCCATCGCGATTTGGACAGTCAAACCCCGCATCAATCGGAACTTTGAAAGTCTTTTCTCCAAAGAGTTTTCGATAATAATCATTCAAGGTATTATAAGATTTCATAACTTTCATTATAACAAAAAACACCTACAATCTCAAAAGCCTGACTTTCCAACAAATTCCCCTGTTTCTCATTTCCTTTAGCGTTTTTTTATGATACAATATGGGTATGATTTTAATGAAAATAGCAGCTACTTTATTGTTAGTATTAACCCTCGTGGTCTCCATCATTGTAACAAAACTTTTTAAACTGAAAAAACTAGGACTGAACTTTGCGGATGTAGCTTTTCCACTTTTGGTATTTGAATATTATCTGATTACTGCTAAAGCCTTTATCCACAACTTTCTACCACGACTTGGTGTTGCACTTTCTCTCCTAGCAATCCTCCTTGTAGTCTTTTTCCTACTCAAAAAACGAAGTTTTTATTACCCTAAATTTATCAAATTCTTCTGGAGAGCAGGTTTTCTCCTAACCTTAGTCCTCTATATCGCTATGATTGTAGAATTAATGATGCTCACACCCCAATAAATCCCTAGAACAACTGATTCTAGGGATTTTAATTTATGGAAATCAAGTGTCAGCTAACCCAGACACTTAACAAAGAGCCAGCATTTCTTTTATTTATAAATCTATTTTATTAAGATCGTTTAAATTTTGCTCGTAGGCGGTCTGCTTGAGGTTTCCCAATAATCTTATCCAATAGGTGAGTGCCAAGACTCATTAAACCATAGAGTCCTCCCCCGAGACCTCCGATGAGGGCTACATAAAAGAAACTCCAGAAGCGTCCCGTTGGTTGGAAGAAAAATCCTAAAATCCACTGTAGAAAACCAACCAAGATAAACATGATAAGGGTCAAAATAGTAATCAAGATAGTTCGTTTCAAGATAATCTTACGACGTGCACCTGTTACCCTGCAAATATCTCGGTACATCAGAACATTTGGAATGATGAGACCGATGGTCGTTGAAATCAAGGGACCATAACTATGGAAAATAGCAATAGCTGGTAACTGCAAGACTAACTTAGCAATAGAACCATAGACAAAGTAAAGAACTGCCTTGCGATTGCGGAACATAGCCTGAAGCATGGGTGACAAGACCATGTACAAACCTAAAATAGTAGACTGTAAAACCGCAAAGACAAACAAGCCCATGGCCAGACTATCTGGCTTGCCATAAAAAACTGTATAGAGAGGCTCCCCTACCATGACGACTCCAACTGTTGCTGGTAAGAGAAACATAAAGAGCATGGTCATACTATCTTGAACTAGGCGAGCAGCGGCTCTCAAATCACCTTTGACATAATTTTCCGTCAAAAGTGGCAAGCCGACACTTCCAATCGAGACACCAACAGAGATCAAAATCATGGTGATTTTATTAGGATTGGCGGAGAAATAAGAAAACATGACAACCAAGTCTTCATTGCTGTAGTTGGTAAACCACTTCATACTATTGATGAAGGTCATCTGGTCTAAAATCTGGAAGAGCTGGATGGCTGATCCTGTCAGGATAAAGGGAATGGCTTCCTTGATGGTATCAACCAAGAGTCGCTTGCTATTGATCTTATCCCGTGTTTCAAATACCTTTTGGAGCAGTCCCTCCTTGGAAAGAAAATAAATCAAGACTGCAAAACTAGCCACCATTCCCACAAAGGCAGCAAAGGTAGACTGAGTAACCGCTGATAAGTAATCACCAGAACCCATCTTCATGATAATAAAAGTAGCCAGCAACATCCAGATAACACGGATCACCTGCTCGGCGATTTGACTCATAGCATAGGGCTTAAGGTTGTTCATCCCTTGGAAGAAGCCTCGAATAACACTCATAGACGGGAAAATCAAGACCGCCCAAGCCAAACTCTGCATGATAGGAATCAAGTCTTTCCCCACACCTGATAAGTCTGCTAACCAGGGAGAAAAGAGATACAAGACCAAGGCGAAGACTAGTCCCAAGCCCGTCATAAAGCCTAGAAAACTCCGAATCAAGGCAAAGCTATGCTCTTCTTCTCGCATAGTATTATACTTAGCCACTTGTTTAGCAACCGCAACTGGGATACCCGCTGTTGAAATCAGCAAGAACCAGGCGTAAATATTGTAGCCCATGGTAAAGAGACCATTTGCCTTGGCGGCATAAGTCCCCATCCAAATATACCAGGGAATAATATAGATAGCACCAAGGAGGCGACTAATAAAGTTACTAGCTGTTAGCCAAGCAGTCCCTCGCAACATCTGGGCTTGCTGGTGATTATTTTCGTTAGACATAGCTTCCTCATTCAATTTTGATAACTAGGAAAAGTTCCTTACCTTCCATTATAAACTTTTCCTTGTTACTTGTAAAATTCAGACTTGAAGTTTATAATAGAAAGTATGATAAAGATTGAAACCGTATTAGATATTTTAAAGAAAGATGGCCTTTTTCGTGAGATTATTGACCAAGGTCATTACCACTACAACTGCAGTGAAGTTGTTTTTGATAGCATCAGTTACGACAGCAGAAAAGTAAAAGAAGGCACTCTTTTTTTTGCCAAAGGCGCTTCTTTTAAAAAAGAATATCTCATTTCTGCTATAAGTCAAGGCTTAGCTTGGTATGTCGCAGAAAAGGACTACGAAGTCGGTATCCCCGTCATCATTGTAAACGATATCAAAAAAGCCATGAGTTTGATTGCTATGGAATTTTATGGCAATCCACAAGAAAAACTTAAAATTCTCGCCTTCACAGGAACAAAAGGAAAGACAACAGCGGCCTATTTTGCCTATAACATCTTGGCTCAAGGGCATCACCCAGCTATGCTGTCTACTATGAATACAACCTTAGATGGTAAGACCTTCTTTAAGTCTGCACTCACAACTCCTGAAAGTATCGATCTCTTTGATATGATGGCTCAAGCTGTTCATAACGGAAGAACCCATCTCATCATGGAAGTCTCCAGCCAAGCCTATCTGGTTAAGCGAGTCTACGGCCTCACTTTCGATGTAGGAGTCTTTCTCAATATCAGTCCTGACCATATTGGACCAATTGAGCATCCTAGTTTTGAGGATTACTTCTACCACAAGCGTCTCTTGATGGAAAATAGCCAAGCAGTTGTCATTAACAGCGACATGGACCACTTTTCTGTCTTGAAAGAGCAAGTTGAACATCAAGAGCATGACTTTTATGGTAGTAAGTCGAGTAACCAAATCGAGAACTCCAAAGCCTTTAGCTTCTCAGCTACAGGAAAACTCGCTGGAGATTATGATATCCAACTCATCGGTCACTTTAATCAAGAAAATGCCGTTGCTGCTGGACTTGCCTGCCTTCGTCTAGGTGCTAGTCTAGAGGACATCAAAAAAGGAATCGCTGCAACCCGCGTCCCTGGACGCATGGAGGTCCTCACACAGAAAAATGGTGCTAAGGTTTTCATCGACTATGCCCACAATGGCGACAGTCTAAAAAAACTCATCAATGTTGTTGAAACCCATCAAACTGGAAAGATTGCTCTGGTTCTCGGTTCAACTGGAAACAAGGGGGAGAGTCGTCGCAAAGACTTTGGCCTTCTCCTCAATCAACATCCTGAGATTCAAGTCTTTCTTACCGCTGATGACCCCAACTATGAAGATCCAATGGCCATTGCGGAAGAAATCAGCGGCTATATCAGTCATCCTGTTGAAAAGATTGCCGATCGCGAACAAGCCATCAAAGTAGCCATGTCCACTACAAACCAAGAACTCGATGCCGTGATTATTGCGGGTAAGGGTGCTGATTGCTACCAAATCGTCAATGGAGTGAAAGAATCCTACCCTGGTGACGCAGCTGTCGCAGAACGTTACCTATAAAATCAAAAAATCAAGGGAAGTTTTCCCTTGATTTTTTTAGTCTTCTTTCTTAAATGAGTTTTTAAGACCTTCAACGGCACCTTCTACAGCACCTTTAGCATCTTCAACAACTTCTTTTGCTTTGGCAACTGTTTTTTCTACAGCACCTTCTGCTTCTGTTTTGCTATCGCCAGTAACTTTACCAAATCCTTCTTTGATAGCACCAGTTGCTTGTTCCAATTTATTTTCAAGTGACATAGCTCTGTCTCCTTTTTGTTTTAATACGACAATGGTTATCGCTTACATTTAGTTTATGCTTATTCTTTAGTAAAGTCAAACAATCTGCTCAAAAGCAAACAATTAAGGCAAATAGAAAGTCAACCGTTCCTTGTCAAAATCAACAGCCAACTCATACTTCCCTTCTTCGTTTTGAACAATATAACCCAAGACGACTAAACTCTCAACGAATATATCACGCCGTTTCTGCATGAGCTGGTCCTTTTTGAGGAACTTGAGTAAAAAAGTCGTCATATACTTGAGAGCGTACTCAGGATTGACATCTCCTAAAATGGCATAAAGTTCCTGCTGTTTTTGTGTCAAAGGATACTGTTGTTTGACCTTGTAGAAATAATTGGACAGGGTCATTTTCTCTCTTGCAAAATCCGTAGATTCGACTAAAATGGCTGCATTGGTTTGATTGCGCAATTCTGTCTCATAAGTCTTCTCCAGTAAGGCTTGATAGACTGGACTGTCCTCTCTGATAAAAATTTCTTGGTCAAGGGCTAAATCATCCGTAGATTCTAAAAAGGGGAGATTGAGAAAATAGCGTTTGTTTTCCCTTAGGATCAAGCCTGCCTTTATATACTCTTCCATGAGTTTATCAACTGCCACATCTGGAAACTGAGCCTTGATTTCTCGTAGAATCACATCGTCATGCTGGTCCAGATAGTCAACCAAATCTATAAAAAATGGCTGTCGAGTCAAACGAGATGGATTAAAAATCTGAATCATGAAGATTCCTTTCTTTACATTCTAAAAGAGAAGATGCTGCTAGTTGACTAGGATTGGTCCCTGGTTGATTCAGAGGCACAGGAAGTTCGAGTTTCCTGTAATATTCCCTCCAAAAATCACTAATCTCCTGCTCCCCGTCCCCAAATTGCATCGGAATAGTCTCGAAAATAGGAAGAATTTCCGCGATATACTGGGAGCAATAAAAGCCAGACCCATCTGGATAAAAAGAGGCGTTATAGGGTGCATCTAAATGTTTGCTAGCTCTCTCCTTTACCAAGTCAGCTTCCATCTCTGGATAGGTGTAGAGATCGTAGAGATGAGTCGGTTCAAAAAATTCAGCTGGTTCTTGACAAATGACACCTGCTTGCCCACTAGCATGGTAGATCAAACCGTCCAAAAAGATAGCTACATGACTATAGTTCCCAGTAGAAGCCTGGATGGCCTGCCCCATATCTGAAAGATCCTTCACAAAAATCAAATCGCCATTTTCTAACATCTTTCTCTCCTAGAAAAAAAGGAGCCGAGACCCCTTTAGCTATAAGGAAAACAAAGTTTCCTCATTATTAATTATCACTCAGACTATTAGCTATTAAAGCTTTCAGTCAACTGAGGCACCACTTGTTTCTTACGAGAAACGGCACCTGGAAGGAAAGCATGGTTGTTTTCAAGTTTGAAGTTAAAGGCTGCTTCCACCTTGTCCATGTTTGATCCAATAGCCAAAATTTCTGAATTTGAGTTGACAATATCTGTAATCATCAAGACAAAGTCAGAGTAGCCATTTGCTGTGTTGGCAGCTTGCATTGCAGCTTCAATTTCTGCTTGGCGTTCCAATACTTCCGCGATGTCCACTGTGTTTACTTGGGCAACACGGACATTATTTCCGTTCAACTCGAAAGTCTTAGCATCAATGTCAATCAATTCTTCAGCAGATTTGCTAGCCAAGTTAGTACCAGCTTTGAGCATAGCGAGACCGTACTCTTCCAAATTGACACCAGCCAATTCTGCCAATTCAGGAGCGATGACTTTATCTGACGGGTGTGTTGTTGGTGATTTCAAAAGAAGGGTATCTGAAATCAAACCTGAAAGCATCAAACCTGCGATTTCTTTAGGAACTGCCACACCATGTTCTTTGAACATGCGGTAAACGATTGAAGACGCAGATCCAACTGGTTCCAAGCGCATGTAAAGCGGACTTACAGTTTCAAAGTTAGCTACACGGTGGTGGTCTACAACACCGTAAACTTCTACTTCAGCGATATCTGATACAGACTGTTGGAATTCATTGTGGTCCGTTAAGATAACTTGCTCTGCACCTTCAGCTTTAGCAGATGTGATAACACGCGGTGCTTCAACACCAAAATAGTTCAAAACAAAGGCAGTTTCTTCATTTGGTGTTCCAAGTGCTACTGCTTCTGTGTCCAATCCATAAGCTTCTTTCGCAAGATAAGCAAAGGCTACAGATGACCCGATGGCATCTGAGTCTGGATTTTGGTGACCAAATACTAGAATCTTAGACATGATAATACCTCTTTAAATTTATTCATCTTATTTTAGCACTTTTTTCCTCTTTTGACAAAAGTAAGAGGAGTCAAAGGGCTCCTCATTAGACATCAATATCGTTAACTAGATTTTTCTCTTGATTTTCGGATAGAAATCGTTCTTTCTGCGGTCTTTTCTTACGTTTGAGGAGAGCCTCTGCAGACATGGCTTCTTCTTTGCTAACAAAACCCTCTACATAGATGAGTTTGACTGGCAAGCGAGCTCGGGTATATTTGGCTCCCTTTCCACTATTATGAACGGCAAGGCGTTTCTTCACATCTGTCGTATAACCAGTATAGTAAGAACCGTCACAGCACTCCACCACGTACATATAAGCCTTATGATCCATAGTAAATCTCTTGAATTTCTGGCGTATAGGAACCGTCGTCATTGTGAACAATGAGTGGTGGCAAGACCTTGAAGCCACTCGTCGATCCATCCTTTATAGCCTCAATTAAGAGCATATTTGCTTCCTTTTCTCGTTTAGGATAGACAAATTGCAGGCGCTTAGGTGCCAAATTGTGGCGTTGAAGCATGTCTAGAATATCCAAAAGTCGATCTGGACGATGAACCATGGCCAAACGGCCATTAGTCTTAAGAATACTCTGAGCACTTCGGCAGATTTCTTCTAGGTTAGTCGCAATTTCGTGTCTAGCCAGAAGATAATGTTCACTCTCGTTGAGATTGGAATGCGGATCCACCTTGAAATAAGGCGGATTACACAAAATCATATCTACCTTACTTCCCTGAATGTGGGCAGGCATATTTTTCAAATCATCGCAGATGACTCGCATCTGCTCTTCCAAGCCATTCAACTGAACCGAACGCTCTGCCATATCCGCCAAGCGCTCCTGAATCTCTACAGATATTATCCGCGCCTGAGTACGAGTGCTGGCAAAAAGCCCTACTGCCCCATTCCCTGCACAAAAGTCCACAATTAAGCCCCGTTTAGGGAAGCGAGGAAAGCGCGACAAGAGAACACTATCTACCGAATAGCTAAACACCTCTTTGTTTTGAATGATCTTGATATCTGTCGAAAAGAGCTGATTGATTCGCTCTCCTGGTTTTAATAATTGTTCTTCCATATATTGATTTTAAAAATACGAAATCTAATAGACTAGTTTTTCTCTCTCAGATTGTTGAGGGCTTCCTTTGTCCAGATTGGCATCATTCGCCCAAGTGGTGCAAAACCGTGCTTGATACGATCATTTGAAAAACGTCTCCGTCTTGGTAGTTGGTGTTTTTCTTCCTCCAGAGTGCGAATAGATAGACTGGCTTTACCTGAAAATTCGTCTAAATCAACAACCTGAACTTGCACTTCTTCACCAATTTTCAAAACTTCATAGATATTTTCGATAAATCCCGTTCGAATCTCCGAGATGTGAATCAACCCAATCACCCCTGTCTCTAACTCAACAAAGGCACCATAGGGCTGGATTCCTGTAATACACCCATTTAGCTTATCACCGATTTTCATCTTAGTCCTCAATTTCAATCGTTTCAATTACTACATCTTCAACTGGTTTGTCCATAGCGCCTGTCTCAACAGCTGCAATGGCGTCCAAGACTGCAAAAGATTCTGCATCGACCAATTGCCCAAAAACAGTATGGCGGCGGTCAAGGTGAGGAGTTCCACCCTTCTCTGCATAAATCTCAGCAATTGGTTCAGGCCAACCACCACGCGCAATCTCTTTCTTAGAGTAGGGCAAGTGTTGGTTTTGCACGATAAAGAACTGACTGCCATTGGTATTTGGACCAGCATTGGCCATAGAAAGAGCCCCACGAACATTATAAAGTTCTTCTGAAAATTCATCTTCAAAAGCTTGTCCATAAATAGACTCTCCCCCCATACCAGTACCAGTTGGGTCTCCGCCTTGGATCATAAAGTCCTTAATAATACGATGGAAAATCACACCATCATAGTAACCGTCTTTTGACAGAGCAACAAAGTTAGCTACTGTTTTGGGAGCATGTTCAGGGAAGAGCTTGATACGCATTTCTCCGTGATTTGTCTTAATGGTCGCAAGAGGACCTTCTACTGTTTCAATTTCTACTTGTGGGAAATGCAATTCTTTTTCTACCATACCAAATCCTTCTAAGGCATCAAAAATGCCATCTTCTTCTAGTGTTTTAGTAATATAATCTGCTTTTTCTTTGATTTTTTCATGGGAAACTCCCATGGCAATACTGATTCTAGCATAATCAAAGAGTTCCATATCATTGAGACCATCCCCAAAGACCATGACATTCTCTGGTTTCAAGCCTAGATGTTCTACCACCTTGGCTACGCCAGTAGCTTTCGAACCTGAAATCGGCACGATATCAGATGAATGTTCATGCCAACGCACCATTCGAAGTTTACCTGAGAGACTATCTGGTAGGTGCAAATCAGCCCCTTTATCCTCAAAGGTCCACATCTGGTATATATCCGCTTTTTCATGGAAGTTAGGATCCACATCCAAGTTTGGATAAATCGGGTCAATCGCCTCACTGATCAGTTCTGTTCGAGTAGAAAGTTTGGCGTCATGACTACCAACCAAGCCGTACTCAATTCCCTCTTCCTTCGTCCAAGAGACATACTCCTCAACATCTGACTTGTCAATCTGATGTTGATAAACCACCTTCCCTTTTTTATCTTCTATATAGGCACCATTCAAGGTTACAAAAAAGTCAGGCTTGAGATCACGAATCTCTGGAACCACACCGAAAATGCCACGCCCAGAAGCAATTCCTGTCAAAATCCCTTTTTCACGCAACTGCTTAAAGACAGTAGGAATCGTAGCTGGAATAAAACCTGTCTTTGACGTACGCAAGGTATCATCAATATCAAAAAAGACGATTTTAATCTTCTTTGCCTTGTATTTTAATTTCGCATCCATCTCTCTACCTCTTTCAATCTAACTCTTTCCATTATACCATAAAGTAAAGAAATCCCATATCTTCAAAAAATTCGCTATCTCTTATTCGAATTCCTTGGATAAGTACAAAACCAAATCATCATTATTTTGAATAGTGGCGTTCATTTCCAACGGTTGGTTTCGATACCAAACTCCCGTACCATCTGGAATATAGCCTCGTTTGATGTACAATCTCTGAGCAGGTCCATAACCTGAATGGAGCCCAACACCAAGCGTCACCTTATTCGATATAAGCGTGACTCGTTTCTCTGCTTCTTCCAGCAAGAGATTTCCAATACCTTGATTTTGAAAGGGCTCAAAGACATTGAAATCTGAAAGTTCTGGAGCCATCCCAGCAAAGGGACCATGCTTGGCAATTGGTAAAATAGTGATATACCCCGCTACTACACCCTCAAAATCAGCAACTAAAGCTTCCCTCTCTCCACTCTCCTGTTCCTTAAAGTATAGAGTTAAAATTTCCTCTCTACTTGGCCAACCTTGGCTGATAAATCCTTGAGATAGATCTTTAATGTCAGATTCTTGCATTTTTCTAATTGAACATGTCGTCTTCATAAGCTGCTCCTTTAAAGCTTTCTCCTACCATTATAGCACGATAATAAAAATTAAAAGAAAAAACCTAGTAAGAAAGAAAATCTTACTAGGTCAAAAAGTAGACGTTTCGAACGGAGTCCTGTAAAAGTCTGAAAAAAGAGGTCCGGGGGACCTGAAAAAAAGACCCGTTGGGGTCTTAATTCGCTTTCTTGTTTCCGAGCTCATGAAAAAGAGGTCCACTGGACCCCAACTCGCTCTCTCATTTCAAAGCTCGTGAAAAAAAGACCCGTCGGGGTCTTTTTTTTTAATCTTCGTTTACGAAAGGCATCAAAGCCATTACGCGAGCGCGTTTGATAGCTGTTGTTACTTTACGTTGGTTTTTAGCTGAAGTTCCTGTTACACGACGAGGAAGGATTTTCCCACGTTCTGAAACGAAACGGCTAAGAAGCTCAGTATCTTTGTAATCAACATATTCAATTTTGTTTGCTGCGATGTAATCAACTTTTTTACGGCGTTTGAATCCGCCACGACGTTGTTGAGCCATGTTTTTTCTCCTTTATAGTTTTAATTGTCCATTAGAATGGTAAATCATCATCTGAAATATCCAATGGATTGGTTGCTCCAAATGGATTTTCATCACGTGAAAAGTCTGGTACTGATTGTGTAGGTGCTGTATAACTAGCAGTTGGTGCAGAATAAGCTCCACCTGTATGTCCTTCACGCACGCTACGGCTTTCCAACATTTGGAAATTGTCAGCCACGACTTCTGTTACGTAGACACGTTGTCCTTGCTGGTTATCGTAACTACGAGTCTGGATACGACCGGTAATCCCGATAAGAGAGCCTTTTTTAGCCCAGTTAGCAAGATTTTCAGCCTGTTGGCGCCACATAACGACATTGATGAAATCAGCCTCACGTTCGCCATTTTGACTCTTGAATATACGGTTTACTGCAAGAGTAAAAGTCGCAACTGCTACATTTGATGGGGTATAACGCAACTCAGCGTCACGTGTCATACGCCCTACAAGTACAACATTGTTAATCATAATTTACCTTCTTACGCGTCAAGTTTGACGATCATGTGACGAAGAATGTCAGCGTTGATTTTTGAAAGACGGTCAAACTCTTTAAGAGCTGCGTCATCGTTTGCTTCAACGTTAACGATGTGGTAAAGTCCTTCACGGAAATCTTGGATTTCGTATGCAAGACGACGTTTTTCCCATGATTTTGATTCAACAACAGTTGCACCGTTGTCAGTCAAGATAGAGTCAAAACGTGCTACCAAAGCGTTTTTCGCTTCTTCTTCAATGTTTGGACGAATGATATAAAGAATTTCGTATTTAGCCATTGATATGTTCCTCCTTTTGGTCTAATGACCCCTAGTCTTTGCAAGGGGTAAGTGAGGTTTGCTCACAATTAACTATTATACTAGAAAAGCTGGTAGATAGCAAGAGAAAAAAGATAAAAGTGAAAAATAACTCTATTTCTTAGAAATAACATTCTCTTTCAGTTCCAAAGATCCGGCCATCTCTTTCAAAATGAAAAATAGCAAAAAGCTGGCTAGTACTAAAATGAACCCTAAGTAAAGAAAGGCTACTACAAATCCTAGATAGTCAATCAACCACCCCGTCAGAGGAAAAATGACGATCATACTCAGGCTGAACATCATAGAGTAGACACTTAGCATGGTTGCCCGTACCTCACTTGGGAGTCGCTTTTGTAAATCGTTGTCAAAAATCGGTTGAAAGAGAGCATATAAGGCGTTACTAATCAAATAAACTAAAATATAAATCAGTGGCGTACCAAAGTAGGACAGCAAATAAGTTCCTCCCGTCAAGAGGACAAGAATTGGAAAAAGTTTTAAGGCTGAATACCTCTTTCCAATCTTACTTGCTAGATAAACTGCCCAGATATTCAAAGCACTGCCCATCAGCATGACCATCGAAATCTGCCATCCTTCTAGGTCAGGCAGTTGATTTTGATAGTAAAAATAAAACATACACATCAGTGTTCCGATGATTTGGGACAGAATCATCCAACTAAAAAGACTGAGGTTTCTCCGCAACTCCTCTTTGACAGTCCACATAATCTTTTTCATCGTTAAACGCTCAGATTTTTGCGCTTTAACACTAGGCTCTTTTAGCATCCAAGTTAGAAAAAGAACGATAATCGAAGTAGCAATCATGATATAGTAGGTCAAGTGCAATTGACCATGGACAAAAAATCCTGCTAAAATGGTCCCCAAAGACCGAGTTCCTTCTGCGACTCCTGACATAAAACTTGAGATAGATAAGTAGCGCTCTTTTAATCCAGCCTCCACGGCTGAATCATAAACCATGGCTGCACTCGTCCCCGAATCAAAATTATAAGACAAGGCACTCACCACCATAGCGAGTGCGTAAATCCAAAAATTACCTTGTCCTAGTAACATGAGAATAGACGACGCAATCCCAGCTATTCGACTTAAATATAGATTGGTTTTATAGGAATAGCGGTCAGCTAACATTCCAGAGGGAATTTCACAGATGACACTAGTGGCATGAAAAATACTTTCCAATAAGCCAATCTGCCAAAGTGACATCCCATTTTGACTGAGAAATAAAATCCAAAAGCTGGTAATGCCCAAAAAGGCAAAAAATTCCACACCAGCCATGAGACCGATATTCTTCCGGTAATTTCGTTTAAACATAATTTCTCCTTTAACAAGTGTATTTGTATCTTTGTGTTTATCACTTGTTAAGCTGTGCTTTACATGTTCTCCACCTCTTCTTTCTTCTACTTTGAAAAAACGCCTATTACGGCGTTTTAGTTTTTTTATGGTTTAATACGATGCAACATACGTGGGAATGGAATAGCTTCACGGATGTGTTTTGTTCCTGCTGCGAAGGTTACCATACGTTCGATACCGATACCAAATCCACCGTGTGGAACTGTACCGTATTTACGAAGGTCAAGGTAGAATTCATACTCTGTACGATCCATGCCAAGTTCATCCATCTTAGCAACAAGGGCATCGTAGTCTTCCTCACGCATAGATCCACCGATGATTTCTCCATATCCTTCTGGTGCAAGCAAGTCTGCACAAAGCACGCGCTCTGGATTTCCAGGAACTGGTTTCATGTAGAAGGCCTTTATAGCTGCTGGGTAGTTGATAACGAAGGTTGGAACACCAAAATGGTTTGAAATCCATGTTTCATGTGGTGAACCAAAGTCATCTCCATGTTCCAAATGCTCGTAGTCAGCATCTTCATCATTTTCATGTTCTTGCAAGAGGTCAATGGCTTGATCATAAGTGATGCGTTTGAATGGCTCTGCAATGTAGCGTTTCAAAAGATCTGTATCACGTTCCAAAGTTTCCAAGGCTTGAGGGGCACGGTCAAGAACACCTTGAAGAAGGGCTTTGACATAAGCTTCTTGCAAGTCAAGTGACTCATCGTGAGTCAGGTATGAGTACTCCGCATCCATCATCCAGAACTCAGTCAAGTGACGGCGCGTTTTTGATTTTTCAGCACGGAATACTGGACCAAAGTCAAAGACACGACCAAGAGCCATAGCCCCTGCTTCTAGGTAAAGCTGACCTGATTGACTCAAGTAGGCTGGCGTTCCGAAGTAATCTGTTTCAAAGAGTTCTGTTGAATCTTCTGCTGCGTTTCCTGAAAGGATAGGGCTATCAAACTTCATGAATCCGTTCTTATCAAAGAACTCATAAGTTGCATAAATGATAGCGTTACGAATTTGCATCACAGCCACCTGCTTACGAGAACGGAGCCACAAGTGACGGTTGTCCATCAAGAAGTCGGTTCCGTGTTCTTTTGGAGTGATTGGGTAGTCTTGAGATTCACCGATCACTTCGATGTCTGTGATATCGAGTTCATAGCCAAACTTAGAACGTTCGTCTTCTTTGACAATCCCTGTCACATAGACAGAAGTTTCTTGGCTCAAGCGTTTGATGACATCAAACTTCTCAAGTCCCACTTCTTCACCAAATTTTTCTACAAAGTTTGGTTTAAAGGCTACACCTTGGAAGAAGGCTGTTCCATCACGCAATTGCAAGAAGGCAATTTTCCCTTTTCCTGATTTGTTGGCAACCCAGGCTCCGATGGTCACTTCTTGACCAACGTAGTCTTTTACATCAATAATTGTTATACGTTTTGTCATTGTTTTTCCTTTTCTATTCTTCTTTATGGCAAACTGCCTCTATGTTATTTCCATCTGGATCAATAATAAACGCAGCATAGTATCCCACATGGTAATTTTTACGTTCGCCAGGTGCACCATTATCCTTTCCTCCAGCAGCCAAAGCTGCATGATAGAAAGCATCTACTTCTTGACAAGTTCGAGCACTAAAGGCAAAATGCATCGGCTCTTGTTGACCAACACTTAGCCAAAAATCACCACCTGGATCCACATCTCGCGGTTCTGTGAAACTAACGACCTGCCCCGTATCAAATTGAAGGTGATAATTTAAAGCAGCTAAAGTAGCTTGATAGAAAGCTTTAGAAACTTCTAAATTCTTTACCTTAAGGGTAAAATGATCTATCATTATAATTCCTCCATAAACTGATGCAAACGGCGAATAGCTTCTTTTAATGTATCCAAGTCGGTGGCATAACTGAGACGAACATTTTCTGGTGCTCCAAATCCAGCTCCTGTAATCAAAGCCAGACCGACTTCTTCAAGGATAGCTGTTGTAAAGTCCGTCACATCGGTATAGCCCTTCATCTCCATCGCTTTTTTAACATTTGGGAAGAGATAGAAGGCTCCTTGTGGCTTAACAACTTCAAATCCTGGGACTTGGCACAAGAGAGGATAAATGGTATTCAAACGTTCCTCAAAAGCCTGGCGCATGGTTTCAACAGAGTCTTGCGGTCCAGTTAGGGCTTCAATGGTAGCATATTGCGATACAGCAGTCAGGTTGGAGGTTGTTTGTCCTGTTAGTTTGCTCATAGCAGCGATAATTTCAGGATTTCCCACAGCATAACCTACCCGCCAACCAGTCATAGCATAGGCCTTAGATACACCGTTAATCACGATGGTTTGCTTGCGAATGGCTTCTGACAGACTAGAGATTGGAACAAATTCGTTCCCGTTATAAACCAAACGACCGTAAATATCATCTGCTAGGATAAGGACATCATGCGCAACAGCCCAATTTCCAATAGCCGAGAGTTCCTCACGAGAGTAAATCATACCAGTCGGATTAGATGGCGAATTGAGAACCAAGACCTTGGTCTTATCTGTTCGGGCTGCTTCTAGCTGCTCTACTGTTACTTTAAAGTGATTGTCTTCCTTGGCCTGGACAAAGACTGGCACGCCTTCTGCCATCTTGACCTGGTCTCCATAGCTGACCCAGTATGGTGTAGGGATGATGACCTCATCACCTGGATTGACCACAGCCATAAAGAAGGTGTAGAGAGAGAACTTAGCACCAGTGGCAAAGGTAACTTCGTTGGCTGCTACAGAATACCCATAATGGCGTTCAAAATAGGTATTAACCGCAGCTTTTAACTCTGGTAGGCCTGAAGCAACTGTATAGAAGGAAGCTCGTCCATCTCGAATCGCTTCTACCGCTGCATCCTGAATGTTTTCAGGAGTATGAAAATCAGGCTGTCCCAAGGTTAAGAAAAGAACATCCTTTCCCTGAGCTTTTAATGCTTTGGCTCTTGCATCACTGGCTAGAGTGACGCTTTCTTCCATTTCTAGTACACGTTTGGATAGTTTCATATGCCCTCCTTATTGGATCACTGCTCCTGTTTCAAAGTCGACCAGATAGTACTGGTTTCCTGACTTAACTTCCCAAATCGGCTTGTCCTGATAACGACCAAAGGTGATCTTGTCAATGTCGCTAGCTCCTTTTTCCCTCGAAATCGTCGCTGCCTTGTCTTGAGAAATCCCCTTATCAAGCTGATAGACATAAATCTTGTGGTCATTCTTTTCAATCAGTACGGCAATGGCCTCTTGCTTTTTATTATGTCCCAGAACACTGTAATAGCCCTCTAGACCATTGTAGAAATCAACCTGGTCTGTCTTTTCCAATTCTGCGTACTGCTTGGCCAGTTTTTCTCCTTCAACCCTAGCATCTTGATAGGGTTTCATGCTGAGTGATATCAGATAAAGGAAGGAAGTGGTCATGACTAGTACTACCAGAGCAATGCCGATTCCATACTGTAAAAGTAGCTTGTTTTTTGCTTTTTTCTGTCTTAGTTTCACTCGTCTATTTTACCATCTCTCCTCCTTTATTACAAGTGAAGACAGGAACATTCTAAGAATCTTTTCCTATAAAATATAAGTTCTTGTTTTTCTCTCTCATTATTGATAAAATAGCCTTATGAAACAACATTTAAAAGAGAAAATTTCCGATAACCAACTAGATTTAAAAACAGCTATAGTCCTCAATAAAGCCATACGAACTTTTAAACCATATGAAGCCAAGGCTGCTAAAGAATACGGGCTAACACCCACCCAATTTTCAGTTTTGGAAACCCTCTATAGCAAGGGGGAACTGCGCATTCAGGATTTGATTGAAAAAATGCTATCCACTTCTGGGAACATGACTGTTGTCATCCGAAATATGGTTCGAGATGGCTGGATTTCTAGAACTTGTGACCCCAAGGATCGTCGATCCTTTTTCCTGAAATTAACACCTGCCGGACGCAGAAAAATCGAAGAGGTTCTTCCTGACCATATTGATTCTATCGTAGAAGCACTCAGCATCTTGGAAGATGGCGAAAAGGAAGACTTAATCCGCATTTTAAAAAAATTTAAAAATTTGTGAGCAAAATTATTGCTAATTAGTATTATTTGTTGTAACATAGACGGTAACAAAAGAGTTCGCTCTTTGAATTTTAAACTAAAGGAGACATATCATGTCTAAAAAAGTATTATTTATCGTCGGTTCACTTCGCCAAGGTTCTTTCAACCACCAAATGGCCCTCGAAGCTGAAAAAGCACTTGCTGGAAAAGCGGATGTCAGCTATCTTGATTACTCAGCTGTTCCTCTCTTTAGCCAAGACTTGGAAGTTCCAACTCATCCAGCTGTAGCTACTGCTCGTGAAGCAGTCCTTGCTGCGGATGCTATCTGGATCTTCTCTCCAGTCTACAACTTCTCTATCCCTGGAACAGTGAAAAACTTGCTTGACTGGCTCTCTCGTGCCCTTGACTTGTCTGATACACGTGGCGCTTCTGCCCTCCAAGACAAGTTTGTTACTGTCTCATCTGTAGCCAATGCAGGTCACGATCAACTCTTTGCCATTTACAAAGACCTCTTGCCATTTATCCGTACACAAGTCGTTGGCGACTTTACTGCCGCTCGTGTCAATGACTCTGCTTGGGCAGATGGAAAATTGGTGTTAGAGGAAGCAACTGCTTCATCACTTGCAAAACAAGCGGACGACCTGCTTGCAGCTATCAACTAATCCAGCAAAAACCAGCTCATTCGAGCTGGTTTTATGCTTGTTTCACAAAGACGAGTTCTAAATCACTTGATAAATCAGGTCGGTAGTCAAAACCTGCGAAGCTGATCTTACGAGCTTGCTCAACTGTTTGAACTTGCCCCTCTATCAAGGCGGTCAAAAAGGCGCCACGTGCTTTTTTTGAAATGGTTGAGTGGATTTTCAACTGGCCTGCCTTGTCCTCCATAAATTTGAAGGTCACCATCTTTTCTCTAATTTCCTTCGAAAATACAGTTTCAAACTCTGATGATAGGAGTGAGAATATCAAGTTCTCATCCTGTAGGGCCTCATCGTAGGCTGACTTCCAATGATTCTTTAGAGTTTTTCCAGCTACTTTTAACTTCATCAAGAAGTCCAAACGGTGAGGAGCCATGGGCGACAAGACTGGGACAACACCGTATAAAGCTGATGTTATTAAAACATGATGTTCAAGATAGGTTTGTTCAGCCTCAGCTAACCCATCTCGTTTGATATGGCGGTACATGAGACCGTCAAAGAGCTTCAAGGCTGGATAGTTTTTAGCCCTGTAATCTTTAAGAGCTTGAATACGAGCGTACTCTTCTTCTGCTTTCTCGGCAGATACCTTATAAAAACTTTCTAATTCACTGGCTGAGTAGTGCGCCAGTGAATCAAGGACTGCCTGACTTTCTTCACTCAAAGGGAGCGCTTCAATACAAGGATGGTCTGTGTTCATTTCTTTTGCTGTTGGGATTAAAATTTTCATATTGTTAGTGTAGCATATTTTTCAACCACGACCAAGAATTTCATCTTAAAAACCTCGGTTCAAACCGAGGTTTCTTTTACTTGACTTTAAAGGTCTTGAGGTAATTATCTTTTCCAACTTGACCTTCAAAGGATTGGCCATTTTCGAGGTAAGGAAGGTCATCTGACACGGAAGCCTTGACCTTATAAATTTTGCTATCAACTTTGAAGAAGTAGACGGTATCCCCCTTGATGACAGCTGATCTAAGGTCTGAAACCACTCCCTTGATACTTTCTACCGTTTCGTTATCCAGCTCGAGGTCATTTTTATTGGCATATTTGCTGAGGAGTTCATCTACTGTAGCTGCTACGATGACGTTTTGGTACTCCACTGCGTCTACCAAAGCATACTCCTTGACCAAGCCTGCGTTATCTTTCAAGCCCATGATATAAAGAGGCTTGTCATTGAGATTGACAAGAATAGGGAAGGTAGCCTTGTAGGCCTTCTCTTGCACTGCTCCCTCTGCAGAAGCACGGGCTGATTCTTCGGTTGCTGATGCTAGATTGTACTTGGTGATTTCACCAGTGCGCATATTTTCAAGGATAAATCCTAGATTACTTTCGTCAGCATTTGCTGAAGTCACCCCCGTGTAGAGATAAATGTCATTTCCGATAGAAAGATAGTTATAGCCCTCGGTCGTTTGGGTAACATTTTTCTTAGAAATCAAGGCATTCCAGAAGCCGTCTTTATACTTGCCGTTGTAGTTGATTTGCTCGATGGTTTCTTCAGCTGGATAGACACGGTCCACCCATTCTGGGACCTCATCCAAGCTGTATTCCTTGGTTTCTCCATTGGTGGCGTCTAAGATAATAACAGATGAAGGACGAGGGACTCCTAGACCAAACTGCTTTTGATAAACGGTTGCTACATAGAAAGGATTGCCTTCATCATCCACCTCAAAGGATGGGGTTTTAAAAATCTTGGTCGGATACTTGATCCGAAGATGACGTTTGACGTCTCGGTTAAAATACTCAGAGTCCGAATACTTCATCGGCGTTTTTAAATCCACCAATTCCGCATTTCCTGTCACCATATCAACCTTGATATACTCACCAATTCCCTTGGACTGATTATTAAACCATTTGATCGGGTCGGCATACTCCAAAGGTGTAACCCGATAAGGTTTGCCATCAACAGTCAGCTGGGTATAAGTATCTGCTGCTACGTACTGGGATACCTTATCTGTCAGAGAGCCCAGATAACGGTCACCAATTTTTTCTGCAGTGCTCCGATCTAGGATTGGAACCTTACTGGTATCACTCTTAGGAAAATCTTTAAAGTCTTTTTCTGTGATGGACACCACATTAGCATAATTTTTTGCTTGGAAAAAGCTAGAGGTTACTAGGCTTACCAGACCAGCAAGGACAAAGATAAGTCCTGCTGCCAGCAACAATCCTCCACCTAATTTATTAAAATGAAATCCTTCTAGATTGAGATCTTTAGCAACCTTGCCATGACGTACGTGAACCGTCTTGAGGAGATTGGTATCCTTGCGGAAACTAAACAAAATCCCCATCACCACCAAATGTACACATAGGAAAAAGATAAATTCCCAACTGGTAAGATTGAAGGGTGGTAAAAAGATATACCAGGTCGTTGCGATAAAAACAAGTTCAAAGAGTATACGTTTCATCTGAGTTCCTCCTAAATAATCCGTCCTTCCAAATGATCCAGTTCATGCTGGCAGATCTGAGCTGGAAAACCTGTCAGTGTAATAGTCTGTTCCTGCCACTTACTATCACGATAGGAAACTGTAATCGTTTCATAGCGAGTTGTTGGTCGCACCCCAGTCAAGGACAAACATCCTTCCTCTGTCTCGTAAGGTCCTTCGTAGGAAAGGAGAACAGGGTTAAACATGACCATGGGAACTAGACCAAGATTAAATATAATCACGCGCTTCTGCACGCCAATCATATTAGCTGCTAGACCGACACAGGTCTCGCGATTGGCAAGCAGAGTATCCTGTAAATCTCTAGCTAGATAAAGGTCTTCCTGACTCGCAGGTTTTGATACCTGCGACAAAAATAAGACATCTCGGACAATTTTCTTTTCCATTCTCTTTCACTCCTTGCTACTTTACTTTATTATAGCACAAAAGGAAGCGACTTCTAATTCTTTCCCTCAAATGCAAAAAAAGCCATCCGAAGATGACTTTCTTTTTAAATCGCGTTCTTATCAAGACCAAGTTTACGTTGAACAAACTTGACGATTTCGACAATGATAATCATTGAGAAGCTTCCAGCCATGACAATTCCCCATTGTGACAAGTTCAGTTTGGTTACGTGGAAGATACCTTCAAGCGGCTCTACGACGATTGTTGCCATCAAGAGGATGAAAGATACCAAGATTGACCAGTTGAAAGTCTTAGACTTGAATGGTCCGACTGTCAAGATAGATTGGTAAACAGACTTGACGTTGTAGGCATGGAAGAGCTGAATCAAACCAAGTGTTGCAAAGGCCATGGTGAGGGCATCCGCATGAATGGTATGATTGTCACCCACATGAACTGGGTAAGCAATTGCAAGTCCATAAACACTCATAACAATAGCTGCTTGGAGTACACCTTGATAGATGATAGAACTCAAAACACCACCTGAGAAGAAGCTTGCCTTTCGTCCACGTGGTTTATGATTCATGACACCAGGCTCAGCAGGTTCAACACCAAGAGCAATAGCTGGGAAGGTATCTGTTACCAAGTTGATCCACAAAAGATGAACTGGCTGCAAGACGTCCCAACCAAACAAGGTTGATAAGAAGATGGTTAATACTTCAGCCGTATTGGCAGAAAGTAAGTACTGAATAGTCTTTTGAATGTTTGAGAAGACCTTACGTCCTTCTTCAACTGCGACGATAATAGTCGCAAAGTTATCATCTGCAAGAATCATGTCAGAAGCTCCCTTAGAAACCTCTGTACCAGTGATTCCCATACCGATACCGATATCGGCTGTTTTCAGAGCTGGCGCATCATTAACACCGTCACCTGTCATAGCAACAACCTTACCTTGTTTTTGCCAAGCCTTGACGATACGAACCTTGTGTTCTGGAGACACACGGGCATAAACAGAGTATTGACCAACTACTTTTTCAAAGTCTTCATCTGACAGTTCGTTGAGCTCAGCACCAGTTAAAACGTGGCCTTCTGTATCATTTGCATCAATAATTCCCAAACGTTTGGCAATAGCTTCTGCAGTATCTTGATGGTCACCCGTAATCATGATTGGACGGATTCCAGCTTCCTTAGCCACACGAACAGCTTCTGCAGCTTCGGCACGTTCAGGGTCAATCATTCCAATCAATCCAGTAAAGATCAAGTTGTTTTCAAGCTCTTCAGAAATGAGGTTTTCTGGAATGCTGTCTACAATCTTATAAGCACCTGCCAGGACACGCAAGGCTTGGTGAGCCATTTCAGAGTTGTTTGTGTGAATTAAGTCATTGACTTTCTCATCAATCGGAGCAATATCTCCAGCCTTGTCACGAGTAACACAACGTTTCAAAAGTTGATCTGGAGCCCCTTTGACTGCCACTAGGAATTTCCCATCTGGCAATGGGTGAACCGTTGACATGAGCTTACGATCTGAGTCAAATGGCAATTCGGCTACACGAGGATATTTTTCTAAAAATCCTTTAACATCATAGCCCTTATCCAAGGCATACTGGATGAAGGCTGTTTCGGTTGGATCCCCGATTAGGTTTCCTTCTGCATCAATCTTCGTATCATTAGCCAAAACAACTGAACGAAGAAGAGGCATTTCAAGACCTAGTTCAATGTCATCAGCTGAATCATGTAGAACTGCATCATAGAAGACTTTTTCGACGGTCATCTTGTTCATAGTAAGCGTACCAGTCTTATCAGAAGCGATGATCTCAGTTGAACCAAGTGTTTCAACTGCTGGCAACTTACGAACGATAGAGTTTCGTTTTGCCAAAACTTGAGTACCAAGGGCAAGAACGATGGTCACGATAGCAGGAAGGCCTTCTGGAATAGCTGCAACAGCAAGCGCAACAGAGGTCATCAACTCACCGAGTGGATCTTTGCCTTGAATGAAGACTCCAACTACAAAAGTAACAAGGGCAATGACCAAAATAGCATAGGTCAAGACCTTAGAAAGGTTGTTCAAGTTTTGTTTGAGTGGTGTGTCCGTCTCATCCGCATCTTGAAGCATACCCGCGATATGACCAACTTCCGTATACATACCTGTATTGACAACAACACCAAGACCACGACCGTAGGTAACGTTTGAGTTTTGGAAAGCCATATTGACACGGTCACCGATACCTGCATCTGTAGCGAGTTCAACTGTCAAGTCTTTTTCGACTGGAACAGACTCACCTGTTAGAGCCGCTTCTTCGATTTTAAGTGAATTGGCTTCTAGCAAACGTAGGTCTGCTGGTACGACGTCACCTGCTTCTAGAGCAACGATATCACCTGGTACCAATTCTTTTGAGTCAATCTCAGCCATGTTCCCATCACGTATAACGCGAGCAGCTGGACTAGACATAGACTTGAGAGCTTCGATGGCTTCTTCCGCTTTTCCTTCTTGGTAAACACCGAAGGCCGCGTTGATAATAACAACGGCTAGGATAATGATGGCATCTGCAATGTCTTCCCCACCAGAAGTTATGACAGACAAGATGGCTGCAGCCACCAAAATAATAATCATCAAATCCTTAAACTGTTCGATGAATTTAACCAAGAGAGATTTTTTCTCACCCTCTTCGAGTTCATTGCGTCCATATTCAGCTAGGCGTTTCTGTACTTCGCTTGACGAAAGACCCTGCTCAGTTGCTTCAACCGACTTCAAGACCTCTTCAGGGCTTTGAGTATAAAACGCTTGGCGTTTTTGTTCTTTTGACATGTGTCTCCTCCTTGACTTTGTGTGCAAAACAAGCTCTCTTTTGGTTTTATGACAAACAAAAAGAGACCTGTTAATCATAACAAGTCTCGCTGTTTAAGATAGCGCCGGAAAGCATACTTTGCAGTATAAAATTCGGAATGACGACACTATCACAGGTTTCTGCCAGCTACTCCCTTGAGTAGTACTATTATATCAAAATTTGAACAATTTTCAAGAATTAAAATCCGATGAAACAAGACTAAATTTGAATTTTCCCATGAAAACCAGTATAATGAAAACAGAATCTCAGCACTAGAAAGGAAGTCCGATGAATCAATCCATGTCAAATCTCAAGTTGGCAGAACGTGGTGCCATTATCAGCATTTCGACCTACCTCCTCTTGTCTGCAGCAAAATTGGCAACTGGGCACCTCCTTCACTCCTCCAGTTTGGTGGCAGATGGTTTCAACAACGTATCCGATATTATCGGAAACGTTGCTCTCTTGATTGGGATTCGGATGGCCCGTCAACCTGCAGACCCTGACCATCGCTTTGGTCACTGGAAGATTGAAGATTTGGCTAGCTTGATCACTTCCATCATCATGTTCTATGTTGGTTTTGATGTGCTTCGGGACACCATTCAGAAAATCCTTAGTCGAGAACAAACACCCATTGATCCTCTGGGAGCGATTCTAGGAATCATTTCAGCAGCGGTCATGTTTGCTGTTTATCTCTATAATACACGCCTCAGTAAGAAATCCAAATCCAAGGCCCTCAAGGCAGCTGCCAAAGACAATCTTTCCGATGCTGTCACCTCGCTTGGGACTTCCATTGCTATCTTAGCCAGCAGTTTCAATTATCCTATCGTGGATAAATTGGTCGCTATCATCATCACCTTCTTTATCTTAAAGACAGCCTATGATATCTTTATCGAGTCTTCCTTCAGTCTTTCAGATGGCTTTGATGACCGTCTGCTAGAGGACTACCAAAAGGCCATCATGGAGATTCCAAAGATTAGTAAGGTCAAATCCCAAAGAGGGCGTACCTACGGTAGCAATATCTACCTTGATATCACGCTAGAGATGAATCCCGACCTATCAGTCTATGAAAGTCACGAAATTGCAGACCAGGTTGAGTCTATGCTAGAAGAACGATTTGGTGTTTTTGATACTGATATCCACATCGAACCTGCTCCCATACCTGAGGACGAGATTTTAGACAATGTCTATAAAAAACTGCTCATGCGTGAGCAATTGATTGACCAAGGAAATCAGCTAGAAGAACTCCTTGCTGAGGACTTTCTCTATATCCGTCAAGATGGAGAGCAGATGGATAAAGAGGCTTATAAGTCTGAAAAAGAACTTAGTGCTGCGATTAAGGACATTCAGACTACCTCCATCAGTCAAAAAACCAAGCTCATTTGCTATGAGCTAGATGGTATCGTCCATACCAGTATCTGGCGTCGCCATGAGACTTGGCAAAACATCTTCCACCAAGAAACTAAAAAAGAAGACAAACAATGACCCTATCCAGTGGATAGGGCCTTTTTTATTATTCTAGTTTAAGCCGAGATGGCCTATGAAAGTTTGGAAGATTTGCTTTTCGAAGCTTGTTTTACCTCTTTTCTTGCTTGGCGATTTTGCTTGATGCGCCATTCTCGCTCAAAGTAGGACATGGTTTCAAAGACTCTTCTAGGAAAGTCAACATCCAGTAAATGAATCGGAATTATCAAGTCGACAGCAGGTTTAGCACTTGAAAATTTACTTCGCAGTCGATTCCATAGAGATTTCGTTTTTACAAGGTCTTTGTCAAAAAAACAAACTTCAATCTGGTAAAAATCCCTCGAACTTCCACCACCCTTGATTCTCATAAGAGAAAATGTTTCTACTTGCCTCCAGGAATAAAACTGCCAGTCTTTCTTTGGATATGGTTTATAGGAAAATCCTTGAGCTGTACATTTTAAATACTCTTTATCTGATAGAAGAATCTGTATCCGTTCATACAAGAGCCATCCAACAATGATGATTAAGAATAAGACAAAGAGTCTTAGTGCTACTAATCCAATAGCTGCTTCTTTGGGATAGGTCATCATAAAATATAGGATCCAAAGCAAAAAAGCTAAGTCCACAAAGCAGAGTACAATATTCCAAATGATTTTCCTACTACTCCATTTGATGATTTTCTCTTTCATTAAACCAACTTACTTAAATATTCATAGCGTTCATATTTTTCCAGCAAGGCTTCATTCTTCTCGTCTAATTCTTTCTGAAGAGTAGCTAGTTTCCCAAAGTCAGAACCATTTATCTGCATCTCCTCTTCAATAGCAGCGATACGGTTTTCCAAGGCTTCAATATCGCCTTCAATGCTTGCCCACTCCTGCTTTTCTTGATAGGTCATCCGCTTCTTTTCTTCACGGACCTTGACCACTTTCTCCTTTTCGACCTTTTGCACTTGATTGGCCATCTCTGTTTCAAAGGCTTTTTCATCAAGGTAATCAGTGTAATGGCCAAAGAAAGTACGGATGTTGACATTCTCAAAGGCGAGAATCTTAGTTGCTACCTTATCTAAGAAATAACGGTCGTGGCTAACTGTCAAGACAGGACCCGCAAAGCCCTGCAAGAAATTCTCCAAAACTGTTAAAGTCGCAATATCTAGGTCATTTGTCGGTTCGTCCAAGAGAAGAACATTTGGTTTTTCAAGGAGAAGTTTGAGGAGATAAAGGCGTTTTTTCTCTCCACCAGACAACTTCTCAATCAAGGTTCCATGCGTCGAACGTGGGAAGAGGAACTGCTCTAGCAACTCTGCAATGGAAGTCGTAGAACCGCCACTAGTCTTAACCTCTTCTGCTACTTCCTGCAAGTAATTGATAACGCGCTTGCTCTCATCCAAGCCCTCAATTTGTTGAGAGAAATAGGCGATGCGAACTGTTTCCCCTATCACAACTTGTCCTGCTGTCGGCTCAAGACTTCCTGCGATGAGATTAAGCAAGGTTGATTTCCCAACACCATTGTTCCCAACAATTCCGATACGGTCTTTGGCCTGCACCAAGAGGTTGAAATCTTGCAAAATGGGCTTGTTTTCATAGGCGAAGGAAACATCTTTAAACTCGATGACCTTCTTACCAATCCGACTGGTCTCAAAGTTCATGGTCAAGTCTGTCTCAGCAACGCCGCCTAAAACTTCTTTTTTCAAGTCATGAAAACGATTGATACGGGCCTGTTGCTTGGTCGCACGCGCCTGCGGTTGTCTGCGCATCCAGGCCAATTCTTGCTTATAGAGTTGTTCCTTTTTGTGGAGAAGTGCTGCGTCACGCTCATCTTGTTCTGCCTTTAGGCGAACATAGTCCTGATAATTTCCCTGATACTCGGTCAAGCCTGCTCGGTCCAACTCGAAAATCCGTGTTGACAAAGCGTCTAGGAAATAACGATCATGTGTGATAAAAAGGACGGTTTTCTTGGAATTTTTCAAAAATAGGGTCAGCCACTCAATGGTCGCAATGTCCAGGTGGTTGGTCGGCTCATCCAGTAGCAAGAGATCGTGGTCTCCAAGAAGAACTTGCGCCAACTGAACCCGTCTTCTCAGACCACCTGACAATTCGCCAACAGGAGTTGATAAGTCCTGAATCCCCAACTTGCTGAGAACCGTCTTGACCTGGCTTTCAATTTCCCAAGCTTGGAGAGAGTCCATCTCTGCCATGACCCGTTCCAAACGAGCCTGCTTGTCCTCACTGTAGTTGAGCATGATCAACTCATACTCACGAATCAACTGAATTTCCTTGAGGTCGCTGGACAGAACCGTATCCAAGACCGTCTTGCTATCATCAAAATCTGGATTCTGGGTCAAGTAACCAATCTTATAGTCATTCTTTGCCGAAAAGGGACTGACATCCCCATCAAAGCCAGAAACACCCGAAAGAACATCTAAAAGGGTGGTTTTCCCAGTTCCGTTGACACCGATAAGACCAATTCTGTCCAAATCATGGATAATAAAGGAAATATCCTTAAAAACGGTCTTGTCACCAACGGATTTGCTTAGTTTTTCAACGATAAAATCACTCATTTTTTCTCCCTCAGGTAAGCATGGATGGCTTGACGGTCATTTTCCAATTCTCCATCAACAATGGCAAACTCAATCTCTGTTAAAACCTCTCCCAAGGCTGGACCTGGCTGATAACCATATTCCTTAATCAAAATGCCACCGTTAATCTGGATTTCTTTCTTATCATGAATGGTCAAACTATGGTAAGTTTCTGTGATGGCTTGTGGGTTGACTGCTTTTCTTTGAGCCTGGCGAAGACTTTCAGCTTGTAGAAGGAAATCCAAATCAAAGCGGTAACAATCGCGCTTGCTCAGCTCTCCTTCTTCTCGCAAAGCCAAAATGGTCAGCAAATCCTGAACCTGCTTGGCAAATTGGCGTGATGTCTTCCAATCTTTCAAAAACTGTTGCGAATCTTTAATCTCCAAAGTCCACAAGAGGGCCGCCCAGGCTTGTTCAGAAGAGGCAAAAGTGAAATCAGGCTCCAAATCAAACAGTCTGCGGAGCTTGTCCTGGCTTCCTGCCATATCTGGAAGATAGTCATAAGCTTGACTTTCAATCATGGAAGACAGACCCACTCGCCAAAAAGGTGCCAGCAAGAGTTTATCAAACTCAACGAAGGTGCGCTCCACAGAAATTTTCTCCAAAAGTGGCGTCAAAGTCTTCATCGCCTCAAAAGTTTCTGACTCAAGTTTAAAACCGAGACTGGCCTGAAAACGGAAACCTCGCATAATTCGCAGAGCATCTTCGTTAAAACGCTCACTAGCTACTCCAACTGCTCGCAAGACTTGGTTTTCCAAATCTTTGAGACCATCGAACAAATCAATGATTTCTCCTGTCTCATCCAAGGCAAAGGCGTTGACTGTGAAATCACGGCGTTTGAGGTCTTCTTCTAGCGAACGCACAAAGGAAACCGCACTGGGTCTGCGATAGTCTACATAGACATCCTCTGTCCGAAAGGTCGTCACCTCATACTCCTCGTCCCCATCTAGAACCAAGACGGTTCCGTGCTCGATTCCGATATCGGCTGTTCGCGGAAAGATCTGCTTAGTCTCCTCTGGATAAGAAGAGGTTGCGATATCCACATCGTGGATGGGACGATTGAGGATGGCATCTCGAACAGAGCCCCCAACAAAATAGGCTTCGAAGCCTGCTTCTTTAATTTTTTCTAATACTGGTAAAGCCTTCTGAAATTCAGAAGGCATTTGCGTTAATCTCATAATAAGTGTTCTAATCCATAGACAAGCTCATGACGCTTGACAACTTCTTTGATTCCCAAATTGACCCCTGTCATGAAGGAGCTGCGATCATAGGAGTCATGACGAAGGGTCAATCCTTCTCCCTGATTGCCAAAGATGACTTCTTGATGTGCTACCAAGCCTGGTAGACGAACCGAGTGAATACGCATGCCATCAAAGTCAGCACCACGGGCACCTGCAATCAATTCTTCCTCATCAGGCGCACCTTGTTGGATAGACTCTCGCACTTCCGCCATCAGCTCAGCCGTTTTAATGGCTGTTCCGCTCGGAGCATCTTTTTTCTTGTCATGATGGAGCTCGATAATTTCCACATTTGGGAAATATTTGGCAGCCTGCGCCGCAAATTGCATAAGCAAGACAGCTCCCAGGGCAAAGTTAGGGGCAATCAAGCCACCCAAATCTTGTTCACGGGAAAATGCTTTTAGTTCTGCAATTTCTTCACTAGTGAATCCTGTTGTTCCTACGACAGGAGCAAAGCCATTTTCAAGAGCAAAGCGTGTATTTTCGTAGGCAACGGCTGGTGTAGTAAAATCCACCCAGACATCCGCTTCAAAACCAGCCAAGTCAGCCTTATCATTGAAAACAGGAATTCCCTGCCATTCTGACTCAGACTCAAAAGGATCCAAAACTGCGACCAAGTCCAAGTCTGGATCAGCCAAGACCATCTGACAAGCAGCTTGGCCCATCTTTCCCTTAAAACCAGCAATAATTACGCGAATACTCATCTCTACTCCTATCTAAGATACAAAGCCTGTAAGAACAATTTAGACGATTGGTGTATAGCTCAAGGCGATACTACCTTCTCCAAGGTGGGTCCCAATGACACTACCAAAGGTATCAATTGGAATCTCAGCAGTCACACCACTCTCCATCAAAAGCTGACGTAAATCCGCTGCCTTTTGAGGAGCATTGCCATGGATGACTGTTATACGGTAGTCCCCATCTTTTGTCAAATCCTTGATGATTTCTACCAAACGTTTGATTGCCTTCTTTTCCGTACGAACTTTTTCGTAAACTTCAATCACACCTTGGTCATTAAAGTAGAGGATAGGCTTGATACTGAGGAGATTCCCTAAGATAGCAGCCCCATTTGACAAACGTCCTCCCTTAACCAAATGATCGAGGTCATCTACTATGATAAAGGCTGAATTATCAGCAATTTGAATCCCCAACTTCTCCTGAATCTGGGCAAAATCATCGCCTTGTTCTGCCCATTCAAAGGCACTCTCTACCATAAATCCTAGAGGAGCACTTGTAATATGAGTGTCAGGAAAAGCAATGGTCAAACCTTCATACTCGTCCACCATGTATTGGATATTCTGATAAAAGCCTGAAATCCCTGACGAAAGAAAGAGTCCCAAGACATGAGTATACCCCTCATCTTTCAAGGAACTTAGAATCTCATCCAATTTGGCAATACTTGGTTGACTAGTTTTAGGCAATTCTGCAGACTGAGCCATTTTTTGATAAAATTCCTCAGCAGTCAGATTGACACCTTCAACATACTCCTCCCCATCAATATTGACAGGAATATCCAAGACAAATAGATTCTCTCTTTGCAGCGTCTTCTCCTCTAAATAGGCTGAAGAATCTGTAATGACAGCTAATTTCATGACTAAAACTCCAAATTGATCCCTGGAAGATCCAGGGCGATTTCTGTTACTTCATACGTCAAACGGTTGAGCATGTTCAAGCATGGACGTGCCAAGTTTTCAACTTCTTCTTGGTTAAATTCGCTTGGTTCGTTGACAATGCGGCCTTCCACATGGTTCACTTGGGAAATCGTTCCGCTGATGACAAATTTGTCAAAGACAATCATGAAACTCAAGATAACGACAAGCGAAGTCACTTGATTTTCTTGGTCATGTTGGAGCAACTGAAAGTTCACGTCTACCTTAGTTTCAGGAGCACCATTTTCGTTTTCCCATTCAAAGTTACGAGCATCAAAGTGATACTGGCTAACAAATTCTTGTTCTCGTTTAAGATTCATTTTTCTCTCCCATTGCTACAATTTACTATGCAATTGTACCACATTTTTATCATTTCATCTAGTTTTCTAGGATTTAGTCAATTCCGATTTCATCTTTAACAACAGCAGCAATCTTATCTACGTAGTAGTTAACTTCTTCTGTCGTAGGAGCTTCCGCCATGACACGCAAGAGGGGTTCTGTTCCACTTGGGCGGACAAGGATACGACCATTCCCTGCCATCTCTTCTTCCATCTTTTCGATAATTGTCTTAATGGCTGGTACTTCCATGGCTTTTTCTTTCATGGCATTTTCCACTCGGATATTGACCAGTTTTTGTGGGTAAATCGTCACTTCTGATGCTAGTTGAGACAAGCTCTTGCCTGTTTCTTTCATGATTTTAGTCAATTGAACAGCTGATAATTGACCATCACCTGTTGTATTATAATCCATCAAGATAACGTGACCAGACTGTTCACCACCAAGATTGTAGCCTGATTTTCTCATTTCTTCGACGACATAGCGGTCACCAACTGCAGTGACTGCCTTATTAATGCCTGCGCTGTCCAAGGCCTTATGGAAACCAAGGTTAGACATAACGGTTGTTACGATAGTATTTTGGGCTAACTGGCCTTTTTCAGAAAGGTATTTCCCGATGATATACATGATCTTATCACCATCAACGATGTCGCCATTTTCATCAACGGCAATCAAGCGGTCACTGTCTCCGTCAAAGGCCAAACCAATAGCTGACTGGCTTTCTTTAACCACTTCTTGAAGAGCTTCTGGGTGTGTAGAACCCACATTCAAGTTGATATTAAGACCATCTGGTGTCTCACCGATAACTGTCAACTGAGCACCAAGATCAGCGAAAATCTGACGGGCACTTGTAGACGCTGCACCGTTTGCTGTGTCCAAGGCCACTTTCATTCCCTCAAGAGGAGCTCCAGTTGAAACAAGGTAGCCTTCATACTTGCGTAAACCTTCAGGATAGTCCACCAATGTTCCCAAGCCTTCCGCACTTGGACGAGGAAGAGTGTCTTCTGTAGCATCTAGCAAGGCTTCGATTTCTGCTTCTTTGTCGTCATCAAGTTTGAAGCCATCCCCACCAAAGAATTTAATTCCATTATCAAGGGCTGGGTTGTGGCTAGCGGAAATCATTACACCTGCACTGGCTCCCTCAGTTTTGACCAAGTATGCTACTGCTGGTGTTGCAAGGACACCGAGTTTGTAGACATGAATCCCTACAGAGAGAAGACCTGCCACCAAGGCAGATTCTAGCATTTCTCCTGAGATACGTGTATCACGTCCTACAAAGACTTTAGGGGCTTCCGTTTCGTGTTGACTGAGAACATAACCACCAAAACGTCCCAATTTAAAGGCCAATTCTGGCGTCAGTTCTACGTTTGCTTCTCCACGGACTCCATCAGTCCCAAAATATTTACCCATTTTATTTATCATCCTTTTCTATTATTTATTATTGTTTAGACGAATCTGATTTCGTTTCTGAACTCGTTGAAGACGAACTGCCCTCTGAGGAACTTGTTGACGAGTTACTCGAACTAGGCGCTGCTGTTTTTGTTGTAATTTTCATAGTCGTGTCAAATGGCATAATAACGCTTGGTAAGACATTTCCATTTTTATCAACTGCTTGAAGAGGAACAGAAGCCGAGTAGTTGCCTGTTATCCGTTCACTCGTCGGTAAGATGGCAATGACACGATCTACTTTGGAGAGGGTTTCCTCATCACTAATAACCGTTACTTTTTCATCTGACACAGTAACTGTATCGATTTTCACACGAGAATCAATCTGGCTAGGATCAATCTCTGGCACAACGATTACATTGCCTCGTTTTGCTTTTTTACCGACCTTCACTGTTATCTTTTGCGGTGTTGCAACAGCGGTCAAACCACTTGGTAGATTTTCTATGTTTAGAGGAACTTCGATGGTCCCTACACTGGCATTGGTTAAGTCAGCTGTCACCTTGAATTTACGCGTACTTTCCTGCATTTCGCTTGCCAAAGCAACTCGATTGGAACCTGTCAAGAAAACCGTTACTTCTGACGTAAAGCCACTAATAAAGTACTGATCACTATCATAGTGGATATCAATTGGTACATTGAGCACCGTATTGGTATAGGTTTCAGTTCGTACCTGTCTAGCACTATTATTATTCTGATAGTTTGTAGAAGTCGCATAGATAAAGAGGATGCAAGCGAAAAAGAAGGAAGAAATAATATAAAGACTATTTTTTCTCATGTTTCAATCCTCCTAACAAGCGCTCTTTCAGACCATGTTTTTCCTCTGATGTTGGAAGCAGAATTCTTCTCAGTTCAGATTCAAACTCTTCCAAGGTCAAATCGTGCTTAAAGACTCCATTATAGGTGATTGAGATTCCACCCGTTTCTTCCGAAACCACAAAGGTAAGAGCATCTGACACTTCCGATAAACCAATCGCCGCCCTGTGACGCGTTCCAAACTCCTTGGAAATCTCTGTATTTTCAGTTAGTGGCAAGTAGGCTGAAGTAACAGCAATCCGATCTTCTCGGATAATGACCGCTCCATCGTGCAAGGGAGTGTTAGGAATAAAAATGTTGATGAGCAATTCAGCTGAAATCTTGGCATCTAGGGGAATCCCCGTCGATATGTATTCCTGTAAGGTTCTCACTCGTTGAACTGCTACCAGCGCACCAATTTTACGCGGACTCATGTACTCGACTGATTTGACAAAGGCACGAATCATCTGCTCTTCTGCACTAATCGGAGCATTGGAAAAGAAATCCGTTGCCCGACCTAACCGCTCTAGACCTGTCCGAATCTCTGGTGAAAAGATGACTACTGCTGCAATGACCCCGTAGGTGATGATTTGATTGATCAACCATGAAATGGTCGTTAAACCAATCATATTGGACAGAATTTGAGCTAGAATGAAGACCAAAACTCCCCGCACCAAGATCATGATTTTAGTACCTGCAATGGCCTTTGTAAAATGATACAAAATATAAGTCACAATCAAAATATCAATCAGATTGATGACTATAGTCCAAGGGCTTGAAAACAAACTCGTCCAGTACTGTAAGTTGGAAAATTGCTGAAAATTCATCCCTGGTTCCCTCCCTATCAAAACACGTTCCGTCCTATTATACCATTTTCTAACAATTTTTTCCCTATCCCACTTCATTTTAATTTGATTAAAAATATGATAAAATAAACTGACTAGAAAAAGCGAAGGAGAAATCATGTCTCAACTCTATGATATTACCATTGTAGGTGGCGGTCCTGTCGGCCTCTTTGCTGCCTTTTACGCCCACCTACGCCAAGCTAAAGTCCAAATCATCGACTCCCTTCCCCAGCTCGGTGGTCAGCCTGCCATCCTTTATCCTGAAAAGCAAATCCTTGACGTGCCAGGTTTCTCAAACCTTACTGGAGAAGAGTTAACCAATCGCTTGATTGAGCAGCTAAACGGCTTTGAAACACCTGTTCACCTCAACGAAACCGTTCTTGAAATCGAGAAACAAGATCAAGGATTTACCATTACAACCAACAAGGGAAACCACCTGACTAAAACCGTCATCATTGCTATGGGTGGTGGCGCCTTTAAACCACGACCACTCGAATTAGAAGGTGTTGAGAATTATGAAAACATCCACTACCACGTTTCCAACATTCAGCAATATGCTGGCAAGAAAGTGACCATCCTTGGTGGTGGGGACTCAGCAGTAGACTGGGCTCTAGCTTTTGAAAAAATTGCGCCAACTACCCTTGTTCACCGCAGAGATAACTTCCGCGCCTTGGAACACAGTGTACAAGCCTTACAAGAATCATCTGTAACTATCAAGACACCGTTTGTCCCTAGCCAACTTCTTGGAGATGGAAAAACACTCGATAAACTGGAAATCACCAAAGTCAAATCAGATGAAACCGAAACTATCGAAGTAGACCATCTTTTTGTCAACTATGGTTTCAAATCATCTGTTGGTAATCTTAAAAATTGGGGTCTGGACCTCAACCGTCACAAAATTATCGTCAACAGCAAGCAAGAATCCAGCCAAGAGGGGATTTACGCCATTGGGGACTGTTGCTACTATGATGGTAAGATTGACTTGATCGCTACAGGACTGGGTGAAGCTCCAACAGCTGTTAACAATGCCATTAACTACATCGACCCTGAACAAAAAGTTCAACCCAAACACTCAACAAGTCTATAAAAAACAACCACGGATAAAATAATCCGTGGTTTTATAATTCATCAGCAATCTTGTTGATTTTTCGGAGTCTGTGGTTGACACCACTTTTGGTCAGGGGATTGCTCAGGCTATCTGCCAACTGCTGGATAGAGTAGTCTGGGTGCTGGATTCGCAAGCGAGCTACCTCTTGCAAATCCACGGGTAAATTTTCCAAGCCCATTCTATCTTTGATTTTACTGATATTATTGATAGTCTTCATGCTGGCAGAAACTGTCCGAGCGATATTGGCTGTTTCAGCGTTATTGGCTCGATTGAGATCGTTACGGGTTTCACGCAAAATCTTGACACGCTCAAAATTATCACGCGCCTGCATAGCCCCAATCACAATCAAGAAATCCATGATGTCTTCTGCACGTTGGAGATAGGTAACTGCACCTTTCTTTCGCTCAATAACCTTTGCATCCAGCAAAAACTGCTGGAGGAGAGAGGCCAGTCCCTGGGCATGGTCCAGATAAACGGAACTGATCTCCAACTGGTACTTGCCAGACTCCGGATCACGGATGCTGCCATTTGCCAGAAAGGCCCCACATAAGTAAGCACGACCAGCTTCTTCATCTGCTAAAATATCAGGATCAATACCTGTCTCCAAACCAAAGAAGGAATCCGCAAGCCGCAAATCAGCTAAAAGCTCCTGCACTCTCTCATCGGTATAGACCGTATAGACACGATTCTTGCGAAGATTGCTTCTCTGATGGTGTCGAATCTCTGACTTGATATCATAAAAATGGAGAAAGGATTCATAAAGGTGACGAGCTAACTTGGCATTTTCAGTCACGACAGACAAGGTCAGGCCAGAAGTCGAGAGACCAATACTGCCAGACATCTTGATGATGGCAGACAATTCATGACGACTGAGATGGTGTTGACCAAGAATTTCCTCTTTTACTGCAACTGTAAAACTCATTTTCTCACCTGTATGATGCGCATCAATTCGTCTACAATCAAATCCCCATCATGGAAGGCTCCTCCATTTTCTAAACGAAGGAAGTTGGATGAAATCACACGAGGAACCTGCTTACAAAGACCAGCAAAGTCATGCTCTACCTGAACCAAATATTCATCAAAACGGTTGGTATCCATGTATTCTCTAGGAACCTTTTCGATATTGACCAAGACCGTGTCGATAAAAGGCCGACCTAAGTGTCGATGGAGGACTTCCACGTGGTCACTGTCTGAAAAGTGCTCTGTTTCCCCACGCTGGGTCATGATATTGCAGACATAGGCGATCTCCGCTTTGGTCTCTAGGAGAGCCTGCCCAATCTCCTCAATGACAATATTTGGCAAAATCGATGTAAAGAGGGAACCAGGCCCCAAGACGATCATGTCACTCTCGAGAATAGTATTGACTACTCGACGGCTGGCTTGTGGTGTTTCATCATCCAAGGTATTGGTCACATAGACATGGTCGATCATACCTGGATGATCTGCAATGTGGCTCTCACCTGCCACCTCAGAACCGTCTTTAAAGACTGCATGCAGTGTCAAAGGCTGATCGCTTGAGGGGTAGATTTTTCCTGTTGTGTGAAAAAACTTACTGAGTAATTGCATGGCATTGTAGGTAGATCCTTGCATTTCAGAGAGTCCTGCTATGATGATATTCCCCAGCGGATGACCCGCAAAAGCTCCAGCCTCTTCTGAGAAACGGTACTGAAAAACCTTTTCATAAAACTTAGGCATATCTGACATGGCTACCAGAACATTACGAAGATCACCTGGTGGTGTCAGCTGTTGGATATTCTTTCTTAGCTCACCAGAAGATCCACCATCATCAGCTACCGTTACGATGGCTGCGATATCAACATCCTTTTCTCGCAAGCTTTTCAAAATGACGGGGATACCAGTTCCTCCACCAATCACCGTTATCTTTGGTTTTCTCATGAACGGTTTACCGTTTCCTTTCTTCTGTCTTTGTCACGATGGCTTTCATTGACAGGCCAATTTTTAGCAAGGTCCTCAGCTATGCGCTTGGCAAAGGCAACACTACGGTGTTGTCCACCTGTACATCCTACTGCAATGGTTAAAACAGACTTGCCTTCTTTTTTGTAACTTGGCAAAATGGGCTCAATCAAGGCGAGTAAGTGCTGATAGAAACTTTCAGACTCTTCATGATTCATCACATAGTCATAAACTGCTTGATCCTCACCTGTCTGATTACGGAGTTCAGGGAGGTAGTATGGATTTGGCAAGAAACGGACATCAAAAACCAAGTCTGCATCAATAGGGATACCATACTTGAATCCAAAAGACATGACCTCGATACGGAAAGACTGGGCTTGCTCTTGATCCGAAAACTGCTCTGCAATGGTTTTACGCAGTTCACGCGGAGTGAGTTCTGTCGTATCCACCACATTTTGACTCATGTTTTTCAAAGGTGCCAAGAGTTCACGTTCCAGCTTGATGCCATCTAAAATCCGACCATCAGCAGCTAGAGGGTGACTTCTTCTAGTTTCCTTATAGCGTGCCACCAATTCCTTATCTGCTGCGTCTAAAAAGAGGATTTTGAAGTCCAAATCGTCTTGGTTTTCCAATTCATCCAAAACAGCCTGAATCTCTGAAAAGAAGGAACGGCTCCGCATATCCACTACCAAGGCCAGTTTATGATCATCATCTTTAGTTTCAACCAACTGCAAAAACTTTGGTAAGAGGGCTGGCGGCATATTGTCAATGGTGAAATATCCCAAATCTTCGAAGGACTGAATGGCTACCGTTTTCCCTGCGCCACTCATCCCTGTCACAATCACCAGGTGAAGTTGTTTTTTTGTCATCTATCTCTCCTTATATCAAAAAAAGTTTGGCAGAGCCAAACTTCAACTAGCTTATCCAATCTCTGCGATCACTTCAATTTCGACTTTTACATCACGAGGAAGACGTGCAACCTCTACAGCTGAACGAGCTGGAAATTCCTCTTTAAAGGCCGTTTGGTAAACCTCGTTAAAAGGAACAAAGTCATTCATATCGCTCAAGAAGCAAGTTGTTTTGACAACATGGTCAAAGTCTGTTCCTGCTTCTGCCAAAATAGCAGCAATATTTTTCAAAACTTGTTCTGTCTGTTCTTGGATGGTCTCTCCTACAATTTCTCCAGTTTCAGGAGATAGGGGAACTTGACCGCTAGCAAACAAAAGATTGCCAACGATTTTCCCTTGAACATAAGGTCCGATTGCTTTTGGAGCTTTGTCTGTATGAATTGTTTTTGCCATTTCTTTCCCTCACAATTTTTCTAATATTGCGTCCCAAGCCTGATCCATCCCTGCCTTGCTAACAGATGAAAAGAGGATGAAGTCGTCACTTGGATCAAAGTTTAGTTTCTTTTTGATTGCTGATTCATGCTTGTTCCACTTACCACGAGGAATCTTATCTGCCTTAGTCGCAACGATGATAACCGGAATCTCATAATACTTGAGAAATTCGTACATCTGCACATCATCTGCTGACGGGTCGTGACGGAGATCCACCAGACTGACCACGGCACGGAGATTTCCCCGAGTGGTCAAATACTCCTCAATCATGCACCCCCACTTTTCACGCTCTTTTTTGGAAACGCGGGCATAGCCATAGCCTGGTACATCCACAAAGCGCATCTTGTCATCAATGTTAAAGAAGTTGAGCAACTGGGTCTTCCCAGGTTTTCCTGATGTACGAGCAAGATTTTTGCGGTTCAACATGGTGTTGATAAAGCTAGACTTGCCGACATTTGAACGCCCTGCAAGGGCAATCTCTGGCAGTTCATCCTGCGGATAGTGGGACTTGTTTGCCGCACTGAGCAGGATTTCAGCATTGTGTGTATTGATTTCCATAGTCACCTCTAGGCTGTTTCTAGGATGGGTTTTTCCGTTCCATCGACAGCTTCTTTTGTGATGCGGACCAATTTCACATTTTCTTGACTTGGCACTTCAAACATAACATCTAGCATGGTTTCTTCGATGATTGAGCGAAGACCACGCGCACCTGTCTTGCGTTCGATGGCTTTATTGGCGATTTCCTGAAGGGCTTCGTCGTCAAATTCCAACTCAACATCATCATAAGAAAGCAAGGTTTGGTATTGTTTGACCAAGGCATTTCTTGGTTCTTTCAAGATACGAACCAAGTCATCGACCGTTAATTGCTCAAGAGCTGCAAAGACAGGCAAGCGCCCAATCAACTCAGGGATAATCCCAAATTTTTGAATGTCTTCTGCAATGATTTCTTGCATGTAGGAGCTGTTTTCGTCAATCGCCTTGTTATTTTGGCCAAAACCGATGACTTTTTCTCCCAGACGTTGTTTAACGATTTCTTCGATGCCATCAAAAGCACCACCCACGATGAAGAGGATATTCTTGGTATCCACCTGAATCATCTCTTGTTGTGGATGTTTGCGTCCTCCTTGAGGCGGCACGCTAGCGACAGTTCCCTCGATAATCTTGAGAAGGGCTTGTTGCACTCCTTCACCCGAAACGTCACGTGTGATAGACACATTCTCGCTTTTCTTGGCAATTTTGTCAATTTCATCTACATAGATAATCCCACGTTCTGCACGTTCGATGTTAAAGTCAGCAGCCTGCAAGAGTTTGAGGAGGATATTTTCCACGTCCTCACCCACATACCCAGCCTCAGTCAGAGCTGTCGCATCTGCAATGGCAAAAGGCACGTTCAAGCTCTTAGCCAAAGTCTGAGCCAAGAAAGTTTTTCCTGAACCAGTTGGACCAATCATCAAGATGTTTGACTTCTGCAAATCCACATCTTCTGACTCTTCACGCGTATCGTGGAAATTGATGCGTTTGTAGTGATTGTATACAGCCACTGCCAAGGCACGTTTGGCACGATCTTGACCAATCACATAGTGGTTCAAGATATTGAGGAGTTCGATTGGTTTTGGTACTTCAGACAAGTCTGCTAAGACTTCCTCAGCTAACTCCTCCCGAATGATTTCCTGGGCCAACTCTACACATTCATTACAGATAAAGGCGTTGTTCCCAGCGATTATTTTCTTTACTTCTTCTTGGCTTTTGCCACAAAATGAGCAATAAACCATCATATCATTTTTCCTATTTGTAGGCATGATTTTCTTCCATTCTAATTTATCATTCTATCTAAAATAAGGTCATATAAAAAGCGTGGACACTGTTCACCAGATTGGTAAAAGCATTCAACCAGAGTAAGGCAGACAGTCCATAGCGCTTCTTACGAAAAGCCTGTGCTCCAGTCAAAATACAGATTACACACAAAAAAGCTGTGAAAAATCCAAATATACTGCGCTCCATTAGACTTCCTTTCTATCTCTGTATTCGATGGTGAAATCATAGTCGTTTTTCTCATCTTGGGCATAAGATTTGCTTGCGACTGTCTCAAAAAGAGACAAGTCAAAATCCTCAGGGAAATAGGTGTCCCCCTCCACCTGAGCATGAATCTGTGTCACGATGATTTCATCTAAATAGGGCTCAAAAGCCTGAAAAATCTGTTTCCCACCAATGATATAGAGATTTTTTTCCTGACTCTGATACCACGCTAAAACAGACTCCACATCTTGAAACACAAGCGCTCCATCCACGACTTCGTCACTGTTTCGTGTCAAAATCAAGGTTTGGCGTTTGGGAAGCAGACGACGCCCCATTCCATCAAAAGTCACTCGTCCCATCAAGATGGCGTGGTTCAAAGTTGTTTCCTTAAAATGTTGTAATTCTGCTGGCAAATGCCAAGGAAGACGGTCTTCTTTGCCAATCACACCTTTTTCATCTTGGGCCCAAATGGCTACGATTTTCTTTGTCATGCTTCCATCCTTTTCATTGATACTACTATTTTATCAAAAATCTCCCAAAAAGACTGTTTTCAAATGCTCCCCAAAGAGAGAAAAGAAGCAGGCTATCCTTAGCCTGCTTCACTTGTCACTAGGACATGCGTTTTTTTGCTTCTGATTTAATTTTTTCGACCACTTCTTGGATACTTAATCCAGTTGTGTCAAGGTAAACTGCATCCTCTGCCTGTTTAAGAGGCGAGGTTTCGCGATGACTATCTTTGTAATCACGTGCCGCAATCTCTTCTTTCAGCGTTTCCAAGTCAGTCTCAATCCCTTTAGCAATATTTTCCTTGTAACGTCGTTCTGCTCTTTCTTCAACAGAAGCCACTAGAAAAATCTTGAGTTCAGCTTGTGGTAAAACAACTGTCCCGATATCACGCCCATCCATGACGATACCACCTTGCTGAGCAATCTCCTGTTGGAGAGAAACCAGTTTCTCACGTACTTCAGGAATAGCAGCAATGCTTGAAACCTTGTTGGTCACTTCATTTTCACGAATCGGATGAGTAATATCAACATCCCCTACAAAAACAAGTTGTTCGCCTGCCTCCGAACGTCCAAAACTAATAGGGTGTTGGTTAAGAAGCTCAAGAAGTTGGTCTACATTTCCTGCATCCAACTGGTGTTTGAGTGCTATATAAGTTGCAGCACGGTACATAGCGCCCGTATCGAGATAAGTATAACCAAAATCCTTGGCAACAATCTTTGCAACCGTACTCTTACCGCTGGAAGCAGGACCATCAATAGCAATTTGAATTGTCTTCATTCCCGACTCCTATCTTGTCTTGATGACATCACCTGGATTGGCAAACCAAGATCCAGATGACATATGAGAAGGATTTAACGCTTCCAACTGGGCAATGGAAATCCCTGCACGCTGAGCAAGAGCTGCCTCACCCTCTCCAGGATGCACTGTGAGTGTTCCCTCTCCTTCTGTGTGCTCTTCTGAACTGCTCTCTGAAGGAGTTGTTTCAGAAGAAGATGTTTCTTCTACCTTGCTACTTGAAGATGACGATGCTTCTACTTTAGAACTTGAACTTGTAGAAGGAGACGATGTATCATAGAAGTCCTTCAAAGATGAAGTACGATTGCTTCCTCCGGTTGATAGGTAAATCAATACAACCACCATCACTACAACGACTACAAAAAAGAGGCTGGCTAGAACTGTTAAGACACGATTGGCAACAGCGCCCTTTCCTTTTTGTTTACGGCGACGACGCTCTGTTCTTGATTCTTCCTCACTATTTTCATAGATATCTTCTTGCCATGGTTCCTTTGCCATACCTTACTCCTTGTATTTTTTAAACTTTCTTATTACAATATAAATATGAAACTCACACTTATACCTGAACGGTGCATCGCCTGCGGGCTTTGCCAAACCTATTCTGAACTCTTTGATTACCATGATAATGGAATCGTTCGATTTTGCGATGATCCAGTTGAATTGCAAAGAGAAATTGCTGAGAACAGCGATGTTCTAGAGGCCATCAAAAATTGTCCTACACGTGCACTTCTAAAAGACCCATCATAGTTTAAAAGGGAGATTGATTTTGTAGATTCTCTTTATCACTTTAATCCCTTCACCTACTAGTTTAGCATATTTCTAGGTAAAATTATAGTCTTTTCTGGTTATTTTTCCCTTCGAAAATAGAAAGATCACTTTTTTCTTTGACGAGATAGAGTGGTCTTTTTTTGGTCTCTAGATAAATCTTGCTGATATACTTACCGAGAATCCCAATAGTCAGGAGTTGAATCCCTCCAAGAAAGAGAATGACAGCCATCAGAGAGGTCCAGCCAGATGTCGTATTCCCTAAGATAAGGGTCCGAAACACCACAAAAACAGTCATCATAAAAGAAATAAAACAAGATAGAAGTCCCGCTACAAAGGCTATACTCAAGGGCAAATCTGAAAAGTTAAGAATCCCTTCAATCGAGTAGAAAAAGAGCTGTCTAAAACTCCAACTAGTCTTGCCAGCCTGTCGTTCAACGTTTGGATAATCAAGATAGTGCGTTTTAAAGCCCACCCAGGCAAAGAGTCCCTTAGAAAAACGATTGGACTCGGTCAAGGCTAAAATAGCATCTACCACAGACCTTCTCATCATACGAAAATCACGGACACCTGAGGGCAAGGCTACCGGGCTAATTTTTTGCATGAGGCGGTAAAAGAGGTCGGCACAGAAACTGCGGAAAAATGGTTCTCCCTCCCGACTAGTTCTCCGTGTCCCAACACAGTCTAAATCTGCATTCTGGTCTAGTAAGACTTTCATCTCAAGTAGCATACTAGGAGGATCCTGGAGGTCTGCATCCATCACGACCACTAGGTCTCCAGTCGCATGCTGCAAGCCTGCATACAGAGCCGCTTCTTTCCCAAAATTTCTCGAGAAAGAGATATAATGTACCGCAGGATTTTGTACCCGATAGGCCTTCAAAAGCTCCAAAGTGCCATCGCTTGAACCATCATCCACAAAGACATACTCGATCTCTGCTCCCAATTCTGGAAGCAGTGCTTCAACAGACTGATAAAAAAGAGGAAGTACTTCCTCTTCGTTTAGACATGGGACAATGATTGAAATCATCATCTTAGTCTTCAAATCCATTTGGATGCTTGCTTTGCCAACGCCATGCGTCTTCACACATTTGGGTGATGTCAAGTTCCGCTTCCCAACCGAGTTCTGCTTTAGCTTTTGCTGGATCTGAGTAGCAGGCAGCGATATCACCTGGGCGGCGTTCTACGATGCGGTAAGGAATAGGACGTCCCACTGCTTTTTCCATGTTTTGGATAATTTCAAGAACTGAGTAACCTTTACCAGTTCCAAGGTTATAAACATTAAGACCTGAACCTTTTTGGAGTTTTTTCAAAGCTGCAACGTGACCTTTGGCTAGGTCTACAACGTGGATATAGTCACGAACCCCGGTTCCATCTTCTGTATCGTAATCATCTCCAAAAACTTGTACTTGTTCTAGTTTGCCCACTGCCACTTGTGAAACATAAGGCAAGAGATTGTTTGGAATGCCGTTAGGATTTTCTCCCAAGTCTCCACTTTCATGCGCTCCGATTGGGTTAAAGTAACGAAGCAAGACCACATTCCATTCTGAGTCTGCCTTATAGATATCGGTCAAAATTTCCTCTAGCATGAGTTTAGTACGACCGTATGGATTGGTCACTGAAAGTGGGAAATCTTCTAAGATCGGAACTGTATGAGGATCTCCGTAAACTGTCGCAGAAGAACTGAAGATGATGTTCTTACAGTTGTTTTCTTCCATGGCTTTCAAAAGGCTGACAGTTCCAGCGATATTGTTGTCATAGTAGGCAAGAGGGATACGTGTTGATTCACCAACAGCCTTCAAACCAGCAAAGTGAATGACACCAGTCGGCTCTTCCTGCTTGAAAATATCTCTTAGGGTATCTGTGTCACGGATATCTGCCTCATAGAAAGGAATCTCAACTCCTGTAATTTTTTCAACAACTTCTAAACTCTTACGATTGCTGTTGACAAGATTATCCACAACAAGCACTTGATGACCTGCTTGGATTAACTCAATAACAGTGTGAGTTCCGATAAAACCAGCCCCACCAGTTACCAAAATCTTTTCTTGCATCTTTTTTCCCCGATTCTCAAATTATTTTTTCTTATTTTACCATTTTTGATAGGAAATGTCATTTGCCATCCTAGAGGGGAGACTAAAATTTCAGTAAAATGCTTATATGCTTTTTACCCGTTTGACATAGTTTTCAATGGGATAGTTTACTGGATCCAAGGTCAACTCCTTGTCTTGGACCAATCGGGCTAGATGGTAGCCAATAATAGGACCGGTTGTGAGGCCTGATGAACCCAGTCCACTAGCCGCATAGACACCTGATAATCCTGGCACCTGTCCAAAAAAAGGTGAGAAATCACTGGTGTAGGCACGGATTCCCACACGCTCAGCTCTTGAAGTCGCTTTAGCCAAGGCTGGGTAGTGAGGCAAGGCCGTTTCCTCCATTTGTTGGAGCAAGGTTTCATTCACTGTCAAGTCAAATCCCATGTCATTTTCATGAGTAGCTCCTAGGGACAATTTCCCACCTGCAAAAGGAATCAAATCCCACTCCCCCTCTGGCATGACAACAGGATAGGATTCCATATCTTGGGTAAGTTGATAATCTCGGAGTTGCCCCTTTTGCGGTCGAACATCCACCTCATATCCCAAAGGCTCCAGAATGTCCCCCAACCAAGCTCCCGTTGCCAAAATAACTTGATCAAACACTTCTTCACCAATCTGGTAACCTGATGATAAAGGTGTCAGACTCACTTTTTCTTTGACCAGCTTGACCTGACTGGCTTCTAACAGACAAGTCACTAAGAGGTGGCCATCCACCCGTGCCCCACCAGAAGCATAGAGCAGGCGGTCAAATCCCTGCAAGCCAGGGAATAATTCATTAGCTGAGGCTTGATCCATGATAGCTAACTGGCCTATCAAGGGAGATTCTTCTCTGCGCTGGAGGGCTAGTTGATAGAGTTCTTCCAACTTGGATTCGTCCTTTTTCAAGAGAAAAACTCCTGAGCGTTGGTAAAAGTTGATTTCCTGACCAGACTTTTCTAAATCAGCCAACAAATCCACATAAAAGTCCGCTCCCAAGCGCGCCATCTTATACCAGGCTTTATTGCGGCGTTTGGAAAACCAAGGACTGATAATTCCCGCTGCTGCCTTGGTTGCTTGACCCTGTCCATGGTCAAAAACGGTCACCTCTAGGTCGCTTTCTTTCGAGAGGTAGTAGGCAGCTGTTGCCCCTACAATCCCTGCTCCAATAATGGCAACTTTTTTCATTGTTTTCACTTTCTAACTAGATATGGTGGAAAGGATTAGTCGATGCCTGACTAGGCAAGATATCAACCGTCCAGCCCTTTTCTGACTTCCATTGAGTAAGGAGTGCTGCGATTTTTTCCACAAAAAGCACTTCTATATAGTGGCCTGGATCCAGTGCCAACAAGCCATCTGACAACATATCCTGAGCTGTGTGATAGTAGATATCCCCAGTGACATAGACATCTGCTCCCTTAGCTAAAGCATCCTTATAGAAAGATTGGCCACTACCGCCACATATGGCTACTCTTGAAATGAGCTTCTGCAAATCACTCTCTTGATAATGCACCATTCGAAGGCTATCTAGACCAAAGACTTGCTTGACATGCTGGGCAAATTCCCCAAATGTCTGAGGCTGTATATTCCCAATACGACCAATTCCACGTTCTGGGCCTGTTTCCTGAAGATAGGCCGTCTCCTCAATACCTAGCATCTGGCAGAACCAGTCATTTAGCCCGTTGTCAACGATATCAATATTTGTATGGCTGACATAAACTGCGATGTCATGCTTGATCAGGTCGATGTAAATCTGATTTTGTGGACGGCTAGCTACCAAATCCTTGATGGGACGGAAAATCGGCGCGTGCTTGACGATAATCAAGTCCACATCCTTTTCAATGGCTTCAGCCACCGTCTCTTCACGTATATCCAGAGCAACCATAACTCTTTGGATATCCTTGTCTAGAGTACCGATTTGCAGGCCACGACTATCCCCCTCCATAGAAAATTCCTGAGGGCAAAAGGCTTCATAAGCTTGTATTACTTCACTTGCTAGCATGGAGTACCTCCTTGATGGCTTGAATTTTATCTATTAGAACCTGCCTCTCTGACAGATTTTTTTCTGGGATTTGGCCAAGAGCAAATTCTAGCTTAGCTGCTTCTTTTTGCCATTTTTGGACAAAGATTGGGCTGACTTCTTTGGACAAGAAAGGACCAAAGCGAAGGTCACTTGCTGATAGCTTCATTTGTCCTGCTTCCACCACCAAGATCTCATAAAACTTACCAGCTTCTTCTAGAATGCTTTCTGCTACAATCTGAAAACCGTGGTCTTGTAGCCAGATGCGCAAGTCGTCTTCACGATTATTGGGCTGGAGAATCAAACGCTCTACATTAGCTAGCTTTTCCAAACCTTCTTCCAATATGGTCGCAATCAAACGACCACCCATGCCAGCAATGGTGATAACCGATACTTGGTCTGTCTCTTCAAAAGCTGCCAAGCCATTGGCTAAACGAACTTGAATTTTCTCCTTTAGACCGTGAGCCTCAACATTTTTTACCGCAGACTGGTAGGGACCTTCCACCACCTCACCTGCAATGGCACTTTTGATTTGGCCTCTTTCAACCAAGTCAATCGGCAGATAAGCATGGTCACTCCCCACATCAAGTAACACAGCACCTTGTGGCACAAAGGACGCAACCAATTCTAATCTCTTTGAAATCATCTTCTCTCGCTTTCCAAAACTCTATTACTTCTTATTATACCACATTTCAGCTAGCAATCTTGCACCTAAAAAGACCGCAATTCACAGATTGCAGCATTTCTTTATTTTTTCGCTTGGTAACGACTGGTTAGAATGAAAATCACAGTAAAGACAGCCATCATGACAAGGTAAACAGGGAATGTTTGTCCTGTCAAGGTCGAAATTTCAAGCATCTTTTGAATCATTGGGAAAAGAGCTGTAGCTAGGAAACCTCCCACAGACCAGACAATCAAGAGTACACGCCAGAGAGTAAATGGCATGCAGGCTCTAAATACGGATAAGAAACCAATTGACCCCAAGAGATAATAGAGGAGGGTTGACATTTCTATCTCAGTCCAGCCTTGACCCGCTCCAAATACTTTCACAAAAAGAACGCTGAACACGACCATGAGTGCACTTGGTAGAGCACGAAGCATGGATTTTCTGAGGAAGTTTGGTTCAACAGGTTTGATATTTCGCTCAAAAGTCAGAACGAATGGTGGGAAACCTTCCACGAATTGGTCGATCATGGTAATTTGAATCGGAATGAAAGGGAAAATCAAAATCCACTCAGACCGTCCCAGAAGAACACTGGCGATACAGATAACTGCCAACAGGAAGGAATAGATAGTTTTAATCAAGAAAATCGGTGCAATATGGGCAATGTTATTGACCACCCGACGGCCTTCAAAGAGAATCTCAGGAACATCATTAAAGTCTGAGTTCAAGAGAACTAGATTGGCAATCTGACGAGTCGCAGGATCTCCCTCAGCCATCACGATAGAACAATCCGCCTCACGAAGGGCCAAGATATCATTGACTCCGTCCCCTGTCATTGCTGTTGTATGCCCTGCTTTTTTCAGCGTTTGGATGATGAGTTTCTTTTGATGAGGGGAAACACGTCCGAAAATAGCTGTCTCTTCAGCCATGGCAATCAATTCCTCATCCGTGATTTTTGAGCAATCTACATAGCTGTGATAGTCTGCAAATCCAGCTTTCTGGGCAATGCTGGATACAGTGACCGGATTGTCCCCAGAAATGATTTTGAGGCCCACTTCTTGAGAACGGAGATAGTCTAGCGTCTCAGCCGCTCCTTCTCGAATGGGGTCCAAAATCTCCAGCAAGGCCAGGACCTGAATATCAGATGGTTTCTGTGGTTTGCGATGGTCTAATTTTTCCTGACTGAGGGCCAAGACCAAGACACGTGAACCTCTCTCCAAGGCCTCTCTGGCTTCAGGGACTTCAGAGTCCAGCAACATCTCAGGTGCACCTAAGAAAATCGTTCCCAAACCTTCCAACTCCATAGCTCCCCACTTGCGGTCGCTAGAGAAAGGAAGATTAGAAAGCATAGGGTAGGCAACCTCTCCTTGGAAACGCTGGCGAATGGCTTGGGCTGTTGGATTTTTATCCTCACTATGATATATATAGCTGGTCAGAATGCTGGCAATAGTCTCTTCACCATACGTTTCCGTCAGAGGAAGAACCGCCTCCACCTGCATCTTTCCTTGAGTGATGGTTCCCGTCTTGTCCAGACAGAGCATATCCACGCGCGCCAAGGTCTCAACAGAGTACATCTCCTGCACTAAAACCTTTTTCAAGCCCAGCTTGATCACCGCAGTCAAGAGTGAAGTAATGGTCAAAAGGGCAATTCCCTTGGGCAACATTCCCAAAAGGGCTGTTGACGAATTTACAACGGATGACTTGAGGGGCAAGCCTTTTATCATCAAGGCTTCCAGCAGGAGAGCTAGACCAAAGGGAATGATAATCTTCCCAGTAAAACCAGCTAGCTTGTCCAGTGATTTCATGATACGAGAGTTGATTGGTTTAACGGTCTTGGCTTCCAGCATGAGTTTGGAAGCATAGTTGTCTGCCCCGACATGGTGAACTTGAGCCAAAACAGCGCCACTGGCTAGGAAACTCCCTGATAAAAGCAAGGTATCCACTTCTTTTTGCACCAAATCACTCTCACCCGTTAACATGGCTTCATTGACTTCCGCAAAGCCTTCCAAAACCAAGGCATCACTAGGAATCTGCTCTCCTGCAGACAAACGAATGACATCTCCTAAAACCAATTCTTCTGGATTGAGAGCGACTTCTTGACCCTCACGGATGGTTTTGACCTTTTCCTTGGTCATGAGATTGAGCTTGTCCACCATATGTTTGGCCCGTAGCTCGGTCACAATCCCTGAAAAAGCGTTAAAGCAGATAACAGCAAAGAAGACCAAATTGCTCCAAGCCTGCACAAAGGCTAGCGCCAAAGCAATGGCAAAGTTTAAAGCGTTAAAAAGTGTAAAAACATTTCGTTTGATGATTTGCCAAGTACTGGTACTGGCTGAAGCAGTAAAATCATTAACCAAGGCCTTAGCCTGTCTTTCCTTGACTTCTCTTTGGGTTAATCCCATTATCTTATTTTTATCCATAAATTCTATCATATCATTTTTTTTTAAAGAATTCTAATCCCATCTAAAACTGTCCACTGATAACTGAAAAAGTTTGCCAGTAGTCTTTTGATAAGGTATAATAATAAAAGCAATACAATCGAAGGAGATCTCATGTTTTATACTTATTTGCGTGGACTAGTCATGCTGATCTTGTGGTCCATCAATGGCAATGCCCACTATCACAATACTGATAAAATCCCTAGTCAAGATGAAAACTATATCCTCGTCGCACCTCATCGTACCTGGTGGGATCCTGTTTACATGGCCTTTGCGACCAAGCCAAAACAGTTCATCTTTATGGCCAAAAAAGAGCTGTTTAACAACCGTATCTTTGGCTGGTGGATCCGTATGTGTGGCGCCTTTCCTATCGACCGGGAAAAACCTAACGCCTCTGCCATCAAGTACCCTATCAACGTCCTCAAAAAAAGCGACCGCTCTCTCATCATGTTCCCAAGCGGGAGCCGTCACTCAAACGATGTCAAGGGGGGAGTTGCCTTGATTGCCAAAATGGCCAAGGTCCGTATCATGCCTGTCACCTACACAGGTCCCATGACCTTAAAAGGTTTGGTTAGCCGTGAACGTGTCGATATGAACTTTGGAAATCCTATCGATATCTCAGACATCAAGAAAATGAATGATGAAGGGATTGAAATGGTTGCAGACCGTATCCAAGCAGAATTCCAACGTTTGGATGAAGAAACCAAGCAATGGCACAATGATAAAAAACCAAACCCACTCTGGTGGTTTGTCCGCATCCCTGCCCTCATTCTTGCTGTGATTGTTGGTATCCTAACGATTATCTTTACTTTCGTCGCAAGCTTTATCTGGAATCCAGATAAGAAGAGAGAGAAACTTGGTTAAAAAATACAATTATCCCTTGGCTTTTGCCAAGGGATAATTCTTTTATTCGATTTTCCATTTTTGGGCCAACCAGTTGGAAAAGGCTAGAAAGCGCTCAGCCACTTGCTCATGATGCCCATAAGGATCAAAGACAAACTGATCAGTCGGATAGCGCTTCTGAAGACTAGTATGGATTTCCTCAGCATAGACTGGAGCTTGAGCCAAGCGATTGGTATGATGGGCTCCTTCTGTTTGACCATTTAGTATATACAGCAAGCAGTCCAGATTCTTCAACTTTTGTTCCTTGCAGTAAGCCACAAAATCAGGATACCAAAAGGAACCACAGATAGAGAAGATACATGAGACCTTGTCAAATCCGAAAAGACTGTATACTGCCGCCAAACCACCCAGTGAATATCCTCCATAAGCAAGACGATCTTCGTCCAGGTGATAAAGCGACTGCAACTTGTCTAAAAGACCTCCAAATAATTGACCATGATAGGCAGTTGCCTGACCACCAAAATCTGGAGCCCCCTCTCTCAGAGCAGATGCCTTCCAGGGAGTGTAGTCGTCTAGGCGATTTTTAGAGGACAAGCCCACTAAAATCACAGATTCAGAAAGGGAAGATAGGAAATCCAAGTCTCCATCATTCAAGAGAATCGCTGGATAGGTTTGATTGGGATCATAGATCGAAGGAAGGCTGACCTTAACTTGGATCCCTTCCCAATCAAACTCATTATTTATTGATAAAGTCATTGATTTTCTCAAGGGAATCAATCACTGCTGGACCATAGTCCATCAACTCATCGTAAGAGATAGTCATGATTTTTTGATTCTTAATAGCAGGAACATTTTCCAAAACAGCATTTTTCTTCATCAACTCTACAGCGTTGGCATCCAATTTTTTATTGCGGTCGCTGGTCACATAGATAATCAACTCAGGATCCATTGACACGAGATTTTCCAAGGTCAAGCCTGATGTTCCCGTTGCAACGTTTGTATAACCAAGTTGATTCAACAAGCTCTCTTGCAAAGCAGACTTGTATGCACCGAAGGTTTCGTCATTATAAGCAACCATAATCAAAGCCTTTTTCTTTTCACCTTGGCTTGCTGGGTTTGCTTTCTTAACAGCATCAATTTTAGCTTGTAACTGGGCTGCGTATTCATTGGCCTTGTCCTGAACATTAAAAATCATTCCAAGATTTTTGACATCTTCTACAATATTCCCCAAATCTTGCTGAATCGTTGATAGAGAGGCTTTTTGTGTATAGACTGGGATTTTGTTTTCATTCCAAGTGCTAACTGTCCCCAAGGATTTTTCAGAAAACATCATGTTTCGACCCATCACAGCGTCTGGCTCATAAGAAAGGACTGTTTCTTGTGAGACTGTTTTTTTATCCCCAATTTGAGGAATAGTCGCAATCGCGTCCTTGTATTTGTCCGTCACAGCATTATCAGGGTTAAACATGCCAGCAATTTTATCCTTCAATCCTAACTCCAATAAGATTTCAGTGGTTGAAAGATTGTTGGTGATAACTTTTTCAGGTGCCTTGTCAAAGACTTGTTCGACTTCATTTCCCTTAGCATCATAGGTTTTGACCGTTAGTGGATAAGTTGTCTCTGTGCTGGCCTTTTGACTTGTTTCTGTGCTAGATTGTGTGGTAGCTTTTTCTGTAGTAGTATTGCCACAAGCTGCCATCGTTAATGTTGCTACTGTTACGAGTAAAATACTGAGTGTTTTTTTCATTTTGTTTTCCTTTTTATTCTTATAAATAGTGAATCATGGCTTGCTGATCCTCGGTCCAAGTAACCTGACTTTGAACTCCGTATACAGTTTGCAATGACTCAGGGGTGATGGTCTCCTTTGGAGTTCCTTGGTAAAGGATTTCTCCCTCTTTCATCAGATAGAGATAATCCGAATAGCGACAAGCAAGTTGAATATCATGCAGGACAGCTAGAACATTGACCTTGAGATTCTTCACAATGGCCAACAAGTCTAACTGGTACTTGATATCCAGGTGATTGGTTGGTTCGTCCAGGAGCAAGAGAGTCGGTTCTTGCGCCAAGGCGCGTGCCAACAAGACTCGCTGTTTTTCCCCACCTGACAGGGACGAATAGAGACGAGTTTTCTTCTCAAGCATATCCACCTTGACGAGAGCATCTTGAACGAGGGCATAATCCCTTTCCTTTTCCTTCTCTAAAAAAGAGAGGTGGGGGGTTCTTCCCAGCAAGACGATTTCTTCAACTGTACAATCAAACTGCAATTGATTAAACTGGGTGACAACTGCCATTTGCTTGGCTGTTTCTTTGAGCGTCCATTGTTCCAGAGACTTTCCATCTAGGCTTATCAAGCCTTTGTCCGCCTTTTCCTGACGATAGAGGAGTTTAAGTAGACTGGTTTTCCCGCTTCCATTTGGTCCTAATATCGTGTGAAATTGATTCCCTTCAACCTTAAGAGAGACTCCTTTGAGGATTTTTTTCTCTCCTAGTCCAAAATGGATATCCTGACAAATCAAGTCCATATCAGACCCTCACCTCCCTTCGCCTACCTCCAACAATGTAGATAAAGAAGGGAGCACCTACTAAGGCTGTGAAAATACCAATAGGCAACTCTGCGTTTGGAATGATGATACGAGAGAGTACATCTGCCCAGATGACAAAGAGGGCACCCAGTAAGGTCGCAACGGGAAAAAGTCTCCTGTAATTCGTTCCTACTAACCCTCGAGCTAAGTGGGGAGTAATCAGACCAACAAATCCAATAATCCCACAAGTTGCCACCAAGACTGCTGTCAGCACAGCTACCATGGTCACATAAAGATACCAATAAAAGCGTAAGGGAATCCCCAAAGTTAAAGCAGCCTCATCTCCCATCATCATCGCATTGAAAACACGATACTGAGTAGAGAAAAATAGAAAGGCCATTCCAACTACTATAGTTGGCAGGACTAAGTCAGACCATGTAGTTCCGGCAAGCGAACCCATGGTCCAAAACTTAATGGTCATCACACTGTCCGCATTAGCGCCGACTGAAATAATAAAGTTGGAAAAAGCTAAAAAGAGAGCATTGACCACCGTTCCTGATAAGATCAGACTAGAAGTCGTCATCCTTCCCTGCATAGAGGCAATGATGAGGACAGCAATTGTTGCCAAAATAGCTCCAAGAAAAGCTCCAAGGCTAATCATCACTTTCAAACCAAGAATGATGCTCAAGGTTGCACCCAGAGTTGCACCCGCAGAGATGCCTAAGACATAGGGCTCAGCGATGGGGTTGTTCACTGTGGACTGCATCACACTACCACACATAGAAAGGCCAGCCCCTACTATCAAGCCTAACAATACTCGGGGGAATCTCATGTTCCATACAATAGCAAGAGTAGACTTGGAAACCTCTCCTATTTCAAGAGGAAAACCCAACCTGCTCAAAATTATCCGATAGGTATCTCCTAAATCAATCGCAACGGACCCCATAGAAACAGCTAGAAAAAGTGAAATTCCTAAAACACTTAGCAAAATACCTAAAAGTAACACAAATTGCAGGTCCTGTCGGCTTCCAGAAAATTTGGAAAGCATGCAAACCTCCTTTGATAGAATCTTAAAAATTTAGAAAATTCTCATGAAAAGTATACCATATTTCTATTAGATGAACAAGGATGGAGACATATATAGAAAAAGCCCTCTGAAGTCAGAGAGCTGATTTGAGCTCGGGCTAAAATCCATACAAAAGAAAAAAGCTACCCAATTTAGAGTAGCCTCATTATCAAGATATGCTCAATTGAACACGGCCTAAGCAAGCGGATAAAAACAAAAAGCCCTCTGAAATCAGAGAGCTTTATTCTTGCTGGATAAAACGTTTATAGACTAGGCGACAAGCCGAAGATTGTACTGATGGTACATCGAGGCGAAGGCAACGAAGTATAGAAACATTTTAGACGCAAGATTAACGACGAAGTCCTAGAGAGTTGATTAACTCACGGTAACGGTTAACGTCGTTTTTACGCAAGTATGCAAGCAAGTTACGACGGCGACCGATTTTCTTCATCAATCCACGGTAAGTAGCGTGGTCTTTTTTGTGTTGTTTGATGTGTTCGTTAAGGTGGTTGATTTCCCAAGTAAGGACAGCAACTTGAACCTCTACTGAACCTGTATCACCTTCGTGACGTGCATATTGTGCGATGATTTCATTTTTTTTCTCTTTTGAGATTGCCATGATGTTTCTCCTTTTTATTTGGCTTCATCCGAGTGACAGGTTGGCATGCCTGTAACCAAGAAGAAGTTATTTGTCTTTACGACAGTTCTTATTCTACCAAGAAGCAGAGACTTTGTCAACTGATTTACTGTTTAAAACCTTGAATTACTCTACTGATTTCAGGGCTTCGAGCATATCCACCTTTCTCAAGTGGTGATTGACAAAGAGGCCCAGTAAGGCTAAGATTACAGTCACTGCGACGATTGGAAGAGCATAGACTTCCCAGCTGACTCGTGGATAAAAAAGTATGGTGGCCGGTGAAATCATTTGAATCAAAAATTGATGTAAATAGTGGCCAGCTACCAAACCGAGAGCAATTCCCACAAGGGACAGCACCATAGTCTCACGGTAGATATAGAGGGTCACTTCTTTATTATGGAAACCGAGAACCTTGATAGTGGAAAGTTCACGGATACGTTCTGCAACATTGATGTTAGTGAGATTGTAGAGAATGACAATGGCTAGCAAGACGGAAACAAGGACAAGGATTGCCATGGTTTTATTGAGCGAACTAGCCACGGATTCAAAGAGATGGATGGCCGTCGCATTTTGGACGACCCCAGAAACAGCTGCTTTTTCCATAAAGGTAGCAGCTTCTTTCTCAGTATTGGATGGTGTTGGCTCTTTTAATTTTACTAGGTAAGTATTCTCTTTCGGACTGGTACCGTACACTTGTTCGTAAGTCGCTCGGTTGAGATAAACAAAGTGTCCAACATAGTTTTCAGAAATCGCCGCGACTTTGATTTCTTTCCCATCAAGCTCTAGCTTGTCTCCAACCCTAACACCTGCTAGTTGAGCTAGTTTTTGACTCACGACAGCTCCATCAGTGATCTCCACCTCTTGCCCATTTTCCTGTAATGCGATAAAGGGCTTGAAGTCTTCTCTGCTTGTAACCATTATGGTGATAGTCTGAAGTCCTGCTTTTCCTTTGAAATCTTTTTCAATGGATTTAGAGTAAATCTTTTGGTAAGCATGAATAGGCTCAGTTTGCAAGGCACTTTCTAGATCTGCTTTTTCTTGCTCAGTTGCACTGCTCTTTTCTGCCACAATCATCTGGTATTGCTGGATTTGTTCAAATTGACGCTCTACAACTCCTCCCACAGAAGACTGAATGCCAAGACCTGCAAATAGGAGAGCAACCGAACCCGCAACTCCAAAAATGGTCATCAACATTCGTTGCTTATAACGGAAAATATTTCGCGCTGTAACCTTATGAGTGAAGCTCAAACGACTCCAAATAAAGCTCAGGCGTTCCAGCAAAATCTTTGATCCCTTAACGGGTGGTTTGGGGAGCAAGAGTTGAGCTGCTTCATCGTGTAATTCCCTCCGCGCCACCAGATAAGCTGGCAAGACACTGGATACCCAACTTAAGGTTAGGGCAAGAAGGCTATAAGACCAATAGAAATACTCCTGACTTTTACCAACAACCATTCCAGTTGTTATAACATCCGAAATCACGCCTGCAAGGAGATAATGTCCTAGAAGCGTTCCTATAATGGTTCCTACAGTTCCTGCAAGAAAACCATAAAGGACAAACTTGGCAATTATATCTTGATTTCGGTAACCTAGGGCCTTGAAAATACCAGCATTGGTACGTTCTTCATCTACAAAGCGAGTCATAGTAGTAAAGGTCACCATTGCAGCAACCATATAAAGCACCACGGGGAAGATATTCCCGACAGAACGAATACTTGCTGAAGCGTTACTGTACATGAGATAGCCTTGACCACCTGGCATGGTTTGGCGGTTGTATACATGGTATTTCGGCTCTGCCAGTTCATCCAGCTCTTTCTGACGTTGTTCAAGCTTCTCTTTTTCCTTGGCTAGATTACTCTCTGTCTGAGCCAGTTTTTCTTTTTTAGTTGCCAGTTCTTCCTTAGCTTTTGTCAGCTGTCCCTTGGTTTGACTCTTTTGCGGTTCTGGTAAAGCGGTAGCTTGTTCTTCTTGCGTTTTCAAGCGACTTTCAGCCTGTTCTAACTGACTTTTGCCATTTTGAAGGTTGCTTTCAGCTGTTTGGAGCTGTTCTTTCCCATTTTCCAAGCTCTTTTGCCCAGTTATTTTGATGCTTGCTAATCGTTTTTGACCATTATCAGCTAGCAAGTCTTGCAACTCTTCCTGATGTTGAGCTCGTTTGGTCTTATAGTCTGATGAAAAAGCACCCAGATTTTTTAAATCGTCATAGCGCACTCGCGCAATACTATAAACATCTGAGTCAAACTGACTAGGTAAAATCACTCCATAGCCAGCCAAGCTTCCATTTCCACTACTAGCTCCTCCCAAGTCTTCTTGAGAAAGCATCTCACCCGACTGAACAAATCCAGTAATGGTGAAAGATTGGGATTTTAGGACGGACTTACCTTCTTCTTTCTTGCTAAAGGTGATAGTCTGCCCAATCTGATAGCGGTCTTTCCAGAAATCAGCCAAGGCAATTTCCTCATCAGCCTCTGGCAGTCGCCCTTCCGTCACTTGGAAGGTTGAAATGCTCTCTGGCTTGGAATAAAGTCGAACCGCTTCTTCACTATTTTCAACGGTTAGGTCTGCCATATAACCAAACTCAACACTTGCTCCTTGAAGGGTCTTTAATTCGTCTTGGTCTTCTTTGTCCAAGCCATAATCAGCTATCACTGCCAGATCTAGGGTATTGGCTTTACGGAGATAATCCCCTGCCGTACGTTCCATATTTGTACTGGCTACTTTGAGACCTACTAGGGCTAGAGAACCCAGCATCATCAAGGTCAAGATAGATAAAAAGCGTCCCTTGGAAGCAGTCACCGACTGGAGCAAGTCTTTTCGGTATGTTTTTTTCATGCTAATACTCCAATTTATCGATAGCCTGTGGATGCTCATTGATTGTTACTCTCATAACAGTAGCATCGCGCATGTGAATCACCCTATCTGCGATAGGAGCTAGCGCGCCATTGTGGGTTACGATAATCACCGTCGCTCCCTTTTGACGTGACATGTCTTGGAGAATCTTCAAGACTTGCTTCCCCGTCTGGTAATCCAAGGCACCTGTCGGTTCATCGCAGAGGAGAATCTTAGGATTTTTGGCTACTGCGCGTGCGATGGAAACTCGTTGTTGCTCCCCTCCAGAAAGCTGGGCTGGAAAATTATTCAGGCGATGAGCCAGACCTACGTCTTTGAGCACTTGCTCTGGATCCAAGGCATCTGTCACGATTTCTGAAGCCAGTTCCACATTTTCCTTGGCTGTCAGATTGGAGACCAGATTGTAAAATTGAAAAACAAAGCCTACATCTTCACGACGATAGTTTGTTCGTTGGTGCGAACTATAGTTGGCAATATTGGCACCATCAATCCAAATCTCCCCCTCATCATTGGTATCCATACCTCCTAAAAGATTGAGAACGGTTGATTTTCCAGCACCTGAAGCGCCAAGGATAATGACCAGCTCCCCCTTTTCAATTTCAAAATTCACATCACGATTAGCCACAATCTCCGTATCCCCAACCTGGTAACGCTTGTAGCTGTGTTTCATTTCAATATAGGCCATCGTCCTTCCCTCTTTCTTACAATCAAGTCACTCTTTACTATCATTATAACGCTTTTTTAACTAGTTGAAAACTAGAAGCAAACACAAAAAAGCCTAGGATTCCTAGGCTTTCTGTTTATAGATTATTTTCCAAGGTAGTATTCAGAAACTACGTTCAATTTTTCATCGAATTCGAATACCAATGGTGGGAAGTTAGGGATTTCCACGTCCATGATTTCGTCGTCTGACAAGCGTTTGATGTGTTTTACAAGGGCACGGATTGAGTTACCGTGAGCTCCTACGAATACGTTTTTACCATCTTTAAGTGCTGGAGCGATTTTGTCTTCCCAGAATGGAAGGGCACGTTCCAAAGTCACTTTCAAGTTTTCAGCATCTGGGATAACTGAGTCGTCAAGTGAAGCGTAACGACGGTCAGTGTGCGCTGAGTGCTCATCGTCACGGTCCATGTTTGGAGGCAATACATCATATGAACGACGCCAGATGTGTACTTGCTCATCACCAAATTGTTCAGCAGCTTCAGCCTTGTTTTTACCAGTCAAACCACCGTAGTGACGTTCGTTCAAGCGCCATGATTTTTCAACTGGAACCCACAATTGGTCAGCAGCTTCAAGAGCCAAGTTTGTAGTTTTGATCGCACGTTTCAATACTGAAGTGTAAGCTTGGTCAAATTCGATACCAGCTTCTTTGATCAATTTACCAGCGTCAATCGCTTGTTGTGTTCCTTTTTCAGACAAATCAACATCAGCCCAACCAGTGAAAAGGTTAGCTTTGTTCCATTCAGACTCACCGTGGCGAGCAAAAACCAATTTTACCATTAGATGGATTCTCCTTTTATTTTTCGAGGTTTCCCTCGTTTATCTATTCTATTTTACACAATTTTTCACAAAAAAGCTAGTCAAAATCAACTAAAAAGAGAAGAGCTTATCAGTCTTCTCTTTATCACACTATCATAATTGTTCTCGATAGACGATGAAATAGTCCCGTCCAAATAATTGGAAAACTACTACTCTTCAATTACAAATTTTTTCAATGTTCCAAAGTAAAGTGAACCACCAATAATGGTTAGAATTCCACCTACCCATCCCAAAAATGGAATCAAGCCGACCGCACCACCTACAATGAGCAAAACAGAAGGTGCATTCGTAACACGTTCATCATCTTTATAATAAACAATAGCCACAATTCCCAATACTAAAACAGCAATTTTAACCAATGACAAAATAATTGAGAGCCCTGTCAATGTCCCAACCGTTACATCTGCGTCTTCAGTTGCCGCAGCAGCTCCAACAGCCATGATAAACATGATGACTGGCGCTAAAAGCAATACAATTCCTGAAATAAGACCAAAAATAGCGTTGACACGAGCAAGTGTATTTGTTTTCATAATAATCTCCTTAAAATTTTTATAGGTATTATTCTATCATAATTTATCTAAAAATTAAACAGTCTTATAAAATTTTATAATAAATATTGATTTTCAAAAAATAATTTTAAGTTCTATAGTCTCTTTATAATTAGTGGAAATATAAAATTATGAGAAAACTGAATAGTTGATTATGTTAATTATCTGCACGGGCAGGCCAGGAAGAACTTCATTTGAGGAAATGGACTAGTAAATTTTCCCATGATAAAACGCATAATATCAAAGCACTTGAACTCTTGATATTACGCGTTTTTATGATTTTAGCGACCTTTCTCAGTCTATTCTGATTATTTCGCTTCAAATCCTTCTGCGACTGCATCCGCAAAGTTTTCTTCTACGATGCTTGCACAGTGGTCACAGATAACTGCATGGTAACTGCGTTCAGCAGTAGTTGGATCGATACGACGGCAACGGTCACAAACTTCACCTGCAGCGCGTTCAACTGTGAAGGCAACATCCTCAAAGCTAACTACGCCTTCTGGAGCTGATCCTTCTGCAATAGTCAAGTCTGACACGATCAAAAGTTGAGCTACATTGCTGTTTACTGCTTCAAGCAAAGTTTTCACCACTTCATTTGGATAAACTGTCAAGTGGGCTTCAAGTGATTTACCGATTACTTTTGCATTACGAGCTGCTTCCAAGGCTTTTTGAGCCTGTCCACGGAAGTCCATGAAGGCTGCCCATGTATCCAAGATTTCTTCTTGGTTGGCAAAAGTTTCAGCTTCTGGTAATTCTGACAATTGAACGAATTCCTCTGCTTCAAACTCAAGATATGACCAGATTTCTTCCGCAGTGTGAGGAAGGATTGGTGTCAAGAGTTTGGTGATTTTCACAAGAATGTCATAGAAGACTGTTTGCATTTGACGGCGTTCGAGTGATTTGGCACCTTCAATGTAGACAACATCTTTGGCAAAATCAAGGTAGAAGGCTGACAAGTCAACATTGATAAAGTTTACCAAGGCCTTGTAGATTGTCAAGAATTCAAAGTTAGCATAAGCGTCACGAATGGTCTTGACAAGTTGGTTAAAGCGGATAGTCATGTACTTATCAACAGAACGAAGTTCTTCATAAGCTACAGCATCCACAGCTGGGTTAAAGTCAGAAGTGTTGGCAATCAAGAAACGAAGGGTGTTACGGATCTTACGGTAAGTTTCAGAGACTTGGCTCAAGATATCCATAGAGATACGCACGTCGTTGCTTGAGTCAACACTTGTTACCCAGAGGCGCAAGATTTCCGCACCAAATTGTTTTTCAACATCACTTGGAGCAATGGTATTCCCAAGAGATTTAGACATCTTCTCACCTTTACCATCAAGGGCAAAACCTTGTGACAAGATTTGTCTGTAAGGAGCAACGCCATGGTTAGCAACAGATGTGATAAGTGATGAGTTGAACCAACCACGGTACTGGTCAGAACCTTCAAGGTAAAGATCTGCTGGATATTTGAGTTCTGGACGGTTGACCACTACTCCATTCCATGATGAACCTGAGTCAAACCATACGTCCATGATATCTGTTTCTTTCTTGAACTCGCCATTTGGTGAACCTGGATGAGTAAATCCTTCTGGCAAGAGGTCCTTAGCATCACGTTCCCACCAGATGATAGAACCATGTTCCTCAAAGAGTTGAGCTACATGTTCAATAGTCTCAGCAGTCATGATTGGCGTTCCGTCTTCAGCATAGAAGATTGGAAGGGGAACTCCCCAAGCACGTTGACGAGAGATAACCCAGTCGCCACGGTCACGAATCATATTGTAAAGACGAACTTTACCCCATTCTGAGTGGAACTTCACTTTTTCAATTTCATCCAAGATTTCTTGGCGGAATTTAGATACAGAGGCAAACCACTGTGGCACTGCACGCCAGATGATTGGTTTTTTCGTACGCCAGTCAAATGGATAGGAGTGAGAGATTTCTTCTTGCGCAAGGAGAAGATTACCAAGTTTTTCGATAACAGTTGGTACAACCTTGTCATAGAATTGACCTTCAAAGTCAGAGCCAGCATTGGCCATCATAATACCGCGTTCGTTAACTGTTACAGCAACTTCAAGACCGTTAGCAACACCGACATTGTAGTCGTCCTCACCAAAACCAGGGGCTGTATGGACGATACCAGTACCAGAGTCAGTCGTAACGTGGTCACCAAGGATTACCAACTCATCTACAGCCGTATCCCAAGGGTGAGCTGTTACGATATGGTTCAATTCTTGACCACGGTAGGTTGCCAAGACCTGAACATCAGCCCAACCAAATTTCTCAGAAAGACTATTCAACAATTCTGAAGCAATCACAAACTTACGAGATTCACCAGCTGGTTGTACGACTACGTAGTCAATATCCGCTCCAACAGTCAAACCACGAGAAGCTGTGATAGTAAATGGAGTTGTGGTCCAGACAACGATATAAGTATCTGTATCTAGAACACCTTTTCCGTCTTTGACGCGGTTAGCATAGTAAAGGGAAGTTGAAAGCAAGTCATGGTATTCAATTTCCGCTTCTGCAAGAGCTGATTCAGATGACCATGACCAGTAAACTGGCTTGGCACCACGGTAGATATAGCCTTTTTTAGCCATTTCACCAAAGACACGGATTTGAGCTGCTTCATAGTCTGGAGTCAAAGTCACATAAGGATTTTCCCAGTCACCAGAAACACCCAAACGTTTAAAGTCTTCTCGTTGTTTATCTACTTGAGAAAGAGCATAATCACGGCAAAGTTTCAAGTACTCAACCAAGTCCATTTCTTTGCGTTTAACACCTTGTTTTGCCAATACTTGCTCGATTGGCAGACCATGTGTATCCCAACCTGGAATATAAGGCGCATAAAATCCTGACATCGATTTCGAACGAACAATAATATCTTTAGAAATCTTGTTCATGGCGTGCCCAACGTGGATATTTCCGTTGGCATAGGGAGGGCCATCATGCAAGGTAAAATGCGGTTTTCCTTGGTTCAATTCTTGACGACGTTGGTAAAGTTTCGCTTCGTCCCACTCTTTTTGCCATAGTGGTTCTTTAGTAGGAAGTCCAGCACGCATTGGAAATTCAGTTTTTCCAAGATTTAGGGTATCTTTGAGTTTCATTATATCTCCTTTATTATATAGACAAATTAAAAACCACGAATCGCTAAAAAGGACGAAAATCGTGGTACCACCTTTGTTCGGAAAAAGACTTTGTCTTTTCCCCTCTTGTCCCGTAACGTGGGCAACGTCCAATCTTACTCTTTTCAGACTGGATTGCTTGAGAGGATAATCTGACCACTAGGGATTGCAGGACTCACACCATCTCCTACTCGCTGAAAATATAGTTAGTCAGATATTGTTCTCACATTTATTTCTTATAATATTGTAACGGATTCTTGTTGTGCTTCATGTCTAGTAGTTGAAGAAGCAGTTCCAGTTGCCGATGGCGATACTGAGAAATACTCTGTCACGATTTCTGAATCCTCATGTTGTGGCTCAACTGAATGAGACTGTATCTCTTCTACAACCGTATTGATGTCTAACACATGACTTTCCGCTTGACTGTTAGCCTGCTGAGCTTCAAACTCAGCTAATTCTTTGTTACCTGCTTCGATGCGGGCTTGTAACTCCGCCATTTCTTCAGGTGAAAATTGACGAGTCACATCAATCGGCTCTTCTTCTGGTTGCGATGGAACAGCTTCTCCCAAGACCTCTCCTACAACTTCCTTAAAGGCTTCATCACTTGTTTGGAGATAAGTCGCAGTCGGACGAAGAATGTCTTCCCAATCTGAAGATTCGACAATTGCCAACTGGCTCTCAATCGTAGACTTGAGGCGTTGATGGAATACACGACTCTTGTTCTTCAACTCTTCTGTCTCAACAGCTACTTTCTTAGCATTATCTGTTGCCTGACGTAGGATTTCATTAGCCTTGTATTTCGCCTCTTCAAGGAGACGCTGGGCATCTTGCTCAGCCTGTTGAATAATATTGTTTGAGCGCTCTTGAGCAGCTTGCTTTACACGTTCAGCCGTATCTTGAGCAATCAAAACAGACTGGCTCAACGAATCCTTCATCTCATCAAAGTAAGATAAGCGCTCTTCTAAACTTCTAATGTGTCTTTCCATTTCGTGATTATTGCGAACTAAGTCCTCGTAATCACGAACAACAATATCAAGAAATTCATCTACTTCTTCTGGATCAAACCCTCTGAATTTCGTAGAAAAGGTTTTATCTTTAATTTCTAATGATGTAATTGGCATACTTTTCCTCACTTACTTAATAATAATTGGATAGTCAGTTTTATCTTATCCCTTTTAGTTTGCCCATTTTCTTTGACAATCTTCAGACGACCAAACTTTCTCACACTAATCAAATCCCCTACAGCTACTAGATAATCTAATTTTTCAATGGGGTGGTAGTTTACCTGAACAGATTTTTTCTCTATGAGTTGACCAGCCTGCTTTCTGGATAATTTCAAAGCACTTGATAAGAGGGCATCCAAACGAAAACTGGAAATCAAAATCTCTTGTTCTTGATAATTGATCTCAGATATGATTTTATCGGTGAAAGGACATTCCTCCAGCGACACAGGTAGTCTGGCAATCTTTTGTATCCCGTCCTGAAACAGAGGGATAAAATCACGATTGACAAAAATCTGTGCTCTCTTTTCATCTACCAAGATATCACCAAAGAGCTTACGATCAATTCCTAGTTGATTGATGATTGTCCCCAAAATCTTTGCATGTGTTAGCTGTTCAAACCTACTTGGATAACGGATCTCTAACAATGCCATTTCAAAATCTGACAGTGTCGGACTGAAATAGTCCGGATACAGAAGGACACGGACAAATTCCGTATGGATATATTCTCCGCTACTCGCACAGCCCAGTCCATAGGTCCCAGCCAAAACCCTCAATATATGTTCCTGATGCGGGTTGACAAAAGCAGTGAGGACAGGAGTATAAGTATCTTCCACCCGCTTGATCCACTCTAATCCCTTATCAATAAAGGGAGCATCATCAAGGGAAAAGTGCTGGTAAATCGCTTTATTTGTCATCATAGTATCAACAAGAAACGAATCAAGCTGTCACCCAAAAAACGGACGATTAAGATTGCCAGCCAAATGGATAAATCCAAACCTCCAAATTGTAAAGGTAAACGGCGAAGTGGATCAACAATCGGTCTAATCAGTTTTTCCAGTAAACGTTCTAGTGAACTACCATAAGAATTTGGAAACCAAGAGAGGAGTGCATAGATTAACAAAAGCAGGGAATAGATATTCACTGCATTTTGGATCAGACGAATTAGAAAAATCATTATTTCGCTCTACTTCGTTTAATATCAAAACCAAATTCTACACTTTGAGAATCATCAGGCAACTTGATATCTTCAATATTCACAACCACATTGACTGGTGTCAACAAATACATTGTACTCGCAACTTTTTTCAGATTACCTGCCAAAACATGACGGGCACCGTCCAGATAGTCTAGACAACGACGAGCCTGAACCTCTGTCATGTACTGGAAGTCAATTAAGATACTTTCATTTCCAGCCAATAAATCCACAATCTCTGTTGCATCCTCATATTTTCTAGGATAACGAACATCAATCGTTACTTTTTCATCTGTACGATGACTTTGCATAGCCAATTCTTGTTGACGAGCATGTAAGCGAGTGATGTTGGCATCTTTTGAAGTGGTTGATTGAAACTGTGCCGGCAGTTCTTTAGAAGCTGAACTACTCGATGAAGCAACCATCTGTTCATCCTGAGGTTGATAAGTCGCAGTTGTTTCTTCCCCATCTTCTGTAAAATAATCTATAAATTTATCAAATCTATCTTTTAAAGACATAGATCTCTCCTATTTAAAAAATGCTGTGCCAATTCGAACAAAGGTCGAACCAAATTGAATCGCTTCCTTATAGTCACGACTCATGCCCATGCTCAACTCTGTCATCGGCATATTAGGAATTTGTTTTTCCCTAATTTCTGCTTGCAGTTCCTGAGTTTTCTTGAAAATTTGTTTCACTTCATCAGAATCTGCCTCAAAAGGAGCCATGGTCATCAAACCAACATACTCAATCTGATCTAGTTGAGCCAAGTCTGGCAAAAGTTCTAGTAATTCTTCTTTTGAAAAACCGTGCTTGCTTTCTTCTCCTGAAATATTGACCTGTAGGAAACACTTGATAACATGATCTGTCCTCTTTTGAATCTCCTGTGCCAATTTAAAGGAATCTAAAGCATGAAAGTAATCCACAAAAGGGATTACTTCTTTGACCTTCCGTCTTTGTAGCGTTCCAATCAAATGCCAAGTGACAGGGAATTCTTTTAACGTCTGATATTTTTCTAAAAATTTATCAACACGATTTTCACCAATATGATGAACACCCAGAGGAAGCAGGGCTTCCGCTGTTTTTACGTCCACATATTTCGTCACTGCAATAATTGAAACAGAAGCTGGATCACGATTGGCTTCTCGGCTAGCTTCAGCGACCTGCTGAAAAACGAACTCTGTATTTTTTTTCAAATCCATTGATTAACGATTCTTGAAGAATGGAGGTGTGTCCAACTCATCTTCGTCCTGATAAGTCGGTGCTTCAAAACGTTCTACAGGTGATACGACTGAATCAGTTTGACGAACGATTGATTCACGACGCAAGTCCCAATCACCAAAAGCAGAAGATTGACTTGTTTCAAAGCGTCGTTGGCTTTGTTTTGGTAATTCTGCTGTATCTTCTAGGTCAAAATGACGATCAAAATTTTGAGGATGCGGTTGTCTTGAGGCTTCACGACGAGCCGCTTGTTTTACTGGAGAACCAACAACTTTTTCTACACGTTCTTGACGAACACCAGTCGCTACAACTGTTACACGGATTTCATCTTTCATGCTTTCGTCGATTGATGTTCCAAGCCAGATATTCACTCCTTGACCAGCTGCTTGGTTGACGATTTCTGAAGCTTCTTCCGCTTCAATCAAGGTCAAATCAAGACCACCAGTAACGTTGACAATGACATCTTCAGCACCGTCAATGGTTGTTTCAAGAAGTGGTGAGTAAATCGCTTTACGAGCCGCCTCAACGACACGCTCTTCTCCACTACCAATACCGATACCCATGAGGGCATTCCCTTTGTTTGCCATAACCGTTTTCACATCGGCAAAGTCAAGGTTGATCAAACCTGGGTTGGTAATCAAGTCTGTAATTCCTTGAACACCTTGGCGAAGGACGTTATCTGCTTCACTAAGAGCTTCAAGAAGCGGTGTCTTCTTATCAACAATTTCTAGCAAGTTGTTGTTTGAGATAATCAATAGAGTATCAACATGCTCGCGAAGTTCGTTGATTCCTTCTACAGCGTACTGACCACGTTTGCTTCCTTCAAATCCGAAAGGTCGTGTCACAACACCAACTGTAAGAGCTCCAAGATCTTTTGCAATGCGGGCAATAACTGGGGCAGCACCTGTTCCAGATCCTCCACCCATACCAGCAGTGATGAAAACCATGTCTGCTCCGCTAATTGCTGCTGTCAATGCTTCTTCGCTTTCTTCAGCAGCTTTACGTCCAACTTCTGGACGACCACCAGCACCCAAACCACGAGTCAACTTTGGTCCGAGTTGGATAACTGTTTCAGCTTTTGTACTGCTTAAGGCTTGTACGTCTGTGTTCGCTGCAATGAATTCTACGCCTGAAACACCTTCGTCGATCATGCGGTTAATAGCATTACCACCGCCTCCACCGACACCAATTACTTTAATAACTGCACCTTGAGCAGCTGCTGTATCAAATGAAAATGTCATAATTTCTTTTCCTCTTTTATTCATCAAACATGCTTCCGATCAAGCTGCGGAAACGGTCTGTTAATTTCGGTTTATCTTGAGAACTTGCTTGGAATTCGTCTCTTGGAGCAAGGCCACTGTCAGATGTGATTTCAGTTGCTACAGTAGCTGGTTGCACTGGAGTTGTTTGTATAATCGGTGTCACACTTTGATTTGAAACACCAAAATTAATTGGTTTTTGGCGAAGGAATTCATCTCCTCTGACTGCCTTTTGAGCCAGAAGATTCACTTCTGTCAATTTACCTGCAAACTCAGACAAGCTGATTACATGTGCAAAAGCAGGGTTGCGAATTCCCACTTGATTTGGCACATAGAGTTTCACTCGAACACCAAACACTTCTTGCGCCAATTCGACAACTCCTGGTAAAATCGCATTTCCGCCGATCAGAACGATACCACCTGGTAGATCCAACAAGTGTCTTCTGTCTAACTCCTGTTTAATTTGATCAAAAATATGTTTGATACGTGCTGAAATAATTTCTGCCAAGTAGCTTTCTGTCACTTCAACGGGCTCTACTTCACCAATGACTTCAACTTGGAAAGTCTCGTTACTTGCTAGTGGAACATAAGCTTCACCATAGTTTAGTTTCAAACTTTCTGCGATTTTTTGGGAGGTTTTTAAGACCTTGGAAATATCTTTAGTGACATATTCTCCACCCTCTTGGTAAATGTTTGTAAATTGCAATTCTTGATTGCGAATGGTTGCAACTGTAGTCTGCCCACCACCCATATCAATCACTGTCGCGCCAAACTCACGTTCTCCCTCGTTGAGAACTGAATTTACAATCGCTAATGGTGAGATGATGACGTTGTCAACATGGATTCCCACACGCTCCACGGTTTTACGAAGGTTATGAAGAATGGTACGAGGTCCTGTGTAAAGTAAGCCACGCATTTCCAAACGCACTCCCATCATGCCACGAGGGTCACGAATACCTTGGAAACCATCCACGATAAACTCTTCAGGAATGAAAGTAATCACTTCACGGTCAGGAGTCATGCTCTTTGTCAAAGCTGATTTGACAACATTTTCAACATCCTGATCTGTAATTTCTTTTGTATCTGATGTTACAGGAATCATTCCTTGAGTTGGTTCAACCTGCAAGAGGTTTGCTGGTAAACCAACATTGACAGACTTGATTGAAATTCCTGCCTTCTCTTCTGCCTGGGAAATTGCGGATTTAATTGCTGAAGCAGCAGCCTCAATATCAACGATAATCCCGTCTTTGACACCTTTACTCTTGGCATTGCTAACGCCAATTACATTTACTTCACCATCTCTATGTTCGGCAACCAGCACTTTGATGGAGCTAGTTCCGATATCTAAGCCTGTAAAAAAACCATCTCTAGTCATTACATTGCATCCTCTCTGTCTTCCAAGTTTCTCACTTCTATTTTTAATAACTGTGACGAGACACAGCTATTCACAAAATATTATAACACAAAAAATCCAATCGTGCTTAGTTTTTCATAAATTTCCTCTAGGTTTTTTGTAAAAGTCTTTTGAACGATTTTTCTCAGGAGCAATCATTATTTTTATATCCTTACGGCTATATTTTGCATATTTAATCAAAAAAAGAGAAGGCCTTCTTAAGCTTTCTCTTGAATCATTTTTTCTGCTCTTTGTTGCAAAAAGACCTCTACTACTTTTGCAGTCAAGCTGATTGCTGCTACCAACACACTGGACACGATGAGGTAGTTCGCCAATAGTCCGTGATTTCCCACTAGTGGTGGTTTATTTAAAAATCCATAATCTCCACCTACAACCAAGTTGACAACACCTATCAAGGCATTTAGAGAAAATGTAATCACTGTCACATTTTTCAAATTGAGCAGGGAAGCTTCATAATTCTTAAACAAGTATAGGAGCGCATTCCCCAAAAGTGCCACGTGCCCGATGATAAAGGACAGGATGGTCACATGCGGAAACGGATAAGGGTCAAAGAGTGGGTAAGCCAGAGCTGCTGTTGCTCCAAAGGTTCCTAGAAGGGCAAAGTATTGCTTGTACTTGGAAGTCCCTGGAATCAAGAGCATAACAAACATGGCGATACGACAATGATAGAAGGGCAAACTTTCTGATAAGGGCATTTGATTCCCCCAATACCAGCTATACAGAACAATCAATTGAACAGACTGAAGGATCTGAATAAAGCGCTGGTAAGCCACCTTGTCGCGAAAGCGATAAGAAGCATAGAAAGTAAGAGCCAATAAACATAACAAACCAATATACCAGTGGAGTTCAAACTGGGGCGGTTCTGATATCTGTGTGGTAAATAATTGTTCCCACAAATTCATATTCTATTCCTCGTTCATCTAGTCGGAGCAGTAGAAAAGTCACTGCTCGACCTTTTTAATTTTTTTGAAAAAGCTTGATTCTATACTATGCATAGAATACTTGCGACTTAAATTCGCAACCTATTATATCATTTGTGTCGCAGAAATGCACCTTACAGACACCTTTTTTGATTTGAAAACTTCTCTAGCATAACCTAATCAATATATTGCTCTCTTTGTCCCTGATAAACCTGCCAAAGAATCTCCATCTGCTCCTTGGTGATGCGTTTTTCAGATAAGGCTGGCAGTTGGTCAATAGCAAAAAATTGAAGGTCGGCAATCTCTTGATTTTCTTGAAATTGTCCGTCAAGAAGTTGACATTCAAAGACAAACTTTGCATATTGTTTGCTCTGTAGTTGGAAACGATTGGTATCAAAAACAGCTAGCAGTTTTTCAACTTTTGCTTCAAAACCGGTTTCTTCTTCAATTTCTTTGAGAATATTCTCGGTTGGAGAATAGCCGACTTCACCAAAGCCACCTGGCAAAGCCCAACTTTCCTCTCCTTTTCCTCTAACTAAACAGACTTTTTCATCCTCAACAATCCAAGCACGGACGTCCATCAGAGGGGTTGCGTAAGCACCAGTTGGTCTCAGGAGCTCTGTTACTTCCTCTTGCTTTAGTTCTGTGGTTTCTCTCAAAATATCAGATAAGATCTCACGCAAGTCCTCGTAGCGCTCGCGGTCAAAAGGATCTTTTGTAAAGGTTAATCCAGTATCCGTAATAGCTAGCATTCTTTGAAGATGCTTGACAAAATCACTTGCATTCATTCTCTAAACTTTCTACCAACTTAGCTAGATTCATAGAGTTCGAGCCTTTGAGCAGAATTTGGTCATTGGCACCGAGGCTTTCCTTGACCTGCTTGACAAGGTCTTCAAATTGATCTTCGCTCGCAGTTTTCTTAAAGTAGAATACATGACCGATTGGGAACATTTGACTGGCAAGTTGGGCCAATTCAGCAATGTCTTCCCCGTAGAAAATAACCGTATCAAGCACATCTGGGGAAAGGCTCAAAATCATCTGGTTATGGAGCTGAACAGATTGGTCACCAAGTTCCTTCATGTCTGCCAAGACCGCAATTTTCTTACCACCTTCATTAGCTGGAATGGCAGAGAAAGTCTCTAAAATTAGCTTCATAGCAGTTGGATTGGCATTGTAAACATCTGACAGGATATCTGCTCCATTGGCTGCTTTCTTCCACTCAGTACGGTTACGCGTCAATTCAAGATCTTGGAAAGCCTGACGAATCTGCTCCTCTGACACTCCTTCTTGAAGAGCTACATAAGCAGCAATCATGGCATTGGTGGCATTGTACTTACCAGTCACTGGCAAATCAAGGGCTTGTTCCAAGAAATTAGCCTTAAAGGTCAGACTATCCTTGCGCTCAACCAAGTCTGTAATTTCCAGCTCTGCTCCTTGCCCAAAACGGACCACCTTTTTATCAGTGGGCAAATAGTCCTCTACAATGGAGTCGGCTGGTGCCAAGAGCAAAGAACTCGGAGCCATACCGTCTGCAATTTGCATCTTCCCTTTAGCAATCTCTGAACGGTCTTTGAAAAAGGCCAAATGGGCTTCTCCAACCAAGGTCACGATGGCTGTTTTTGGATGAGCCAATTCAGACAAAAGATGAATATCTCCCAAGTGATCCTGCCCCATCTCCAAGACCAACTTTTCTGTCCCCTCAGGCATGTGAAGAACCGTGTAGGGAAGTCCAATCTCGTTATTGTAATTTCCTTGAGTTTTGTAGGTCTTGTAGGTTGTTGATAGCAAGTGCGCTAACATATCCTTGGTCGTTGTCTTGCCATTTGAACCCGTCACTGCAAAGACATCAACCGCTGTTTTTTCAAGATAGTAGGCAGCGAGGGTTTGAAAGGCAGACAACACGTCGTCTACTAGAATGTAGGGATGATTTGCAACCTCTTTCTCAGACAAGGTTACTGCTGCACCATTTTCAAAAGCTGTTTCGATAAAATCGTGGCCATCACGCGCTCCCTTGAGCGGAACAAACAAATCTCCTGCAGTGATTAAACGACTATCAAATTCCGCCTTAACTAGCGGACTATCTGGATAAATTGTCACATCATTTTTAGCTCCAACAGCTTGCGCAACTTCGTGGATTGTTAATTTCATTTTTACTCCTTTAAAAAGGGTTGAAGTCCGAAAACTCTAATCACCTACAGCGACGGTTCTGACTCCTACCCTCTCTTTCATTTTTATAGCAAATGCGCTTCGCGCTTGTCAAAGCTTTCCTTGGCAAGGTCAACCAAACGCTCGATTAGTTCTGGATAGCTGATGCCCATATTGTCCCAAAGCAGTGGATACATAGACCACTGGGTAAAACCGGGCATGGTATTGAGCTCATTTAGGAAAATCTCTCCCTTGTCTGTATAGAAGAAATCGCAACGAGATAGACCGAGGCCACCAATCGCACGGAAGGCTGTTTCTGCATTTCGACGCATGACAGCTACCACATCATCACTAATCTTGGCTGGGATATCCATGGTAATCTTGTTATCGATATACTTGGCATCGTAGTCATAAAAGGCTACATCCTTGACAACCTCACCTGGCAAAGTACTCTTAACATCGTAGTTGCCCAAGAGACCAACCTCAATTTCACGCGCATTCACCCCTTGCTCAACCAAGACACGGCTGTCATATTGGAAGGCAAGTTTCAATGCTTGACGGAGTTCCTCTTGATTTTCAGACTTAGAAATACCGACACTAGAACCCATGTTTGATGGCTTAGTAAAGACTGGATAAGTCAACTTTTCCTCAACTTCAGCGATTTTAGAGGTCACATCATCGCCTTCAACGATGGCCACATAAGGAACTTGAGCAATTCCTACTGATTCTAAAACACGCTTAGTCGTGATTTTGTCCATAGCAAGACTGGATGACAAAATATTACAGCCGACATAAGGCATTTTCAAAATTTCTAAAAATCCTTGAACAGAGCCATCTTCTCCCATCGGTCCATGCAGAACCGGAAAGACCACAGCACCTTCTTTGTAGATGGCACTTGGCGCAATTTTCTTATCCCAGTCAATAGTCGCATTGGTCATGAGACGTTCCTCTTGACCTGGAGTCTGGCTAAATTCTTGCGTTTTGATAAAGTCACCTGACTGGCTGATGAAGAAAGTCTTGACTGTGAAACGGTCGTAGTTGACCGCACGCATAACACTTTCAGCTGAAAGGACAGAGACTTCACGCTCTGCACTCCGCCCACCGTATAAAAGAATAATTGTTTGTTTCATATTACTGTCCTATTTTCTAATAGAATACTCGCACCTTAGTATATCATATTTGCTTCTTTTTTGAAACTTGAACATGGTACTGGTAGTAAAGAAATATAAAAAGAGACCGATAACGACAAACTCGGTCTCCCCGTTCTTGTATAAATGAATTGAGTTCGTAAATTTGTTTACTCCTACAACTCTGTCCGATTTTCAATGGCTCGTAAGAGTGTGACTTCATCCGCATACTCGATATCTGCTCCCACTGCTAGACCTCGTGCCAAGCGAGTAACCTTGATACCAGCTGGCTTGAGAAGACGAGAGAGATACATAGATGTCGCTTCCCCATCTGCTGTCGCATTGGTTGCCACAATCACCTCTGAAACCTCACTATCCATGAGACGGGTCATAAGACTCTTGAGATTGATATCGTCTGGACTGATACCATTCATCGGAGAAATGAGTCCATGCAAGACATGATAGAGTCCGTGGTATTCTTGGATGTTTTCCATAGCAGCCACATCGCGACTATCCTCTAGCACCAAGATGGTTGTCTGGTCACGAGTCGGATCTGTACAGATCGAGCAAGGGTCATCATCGGTCAAGCGACCACAGATGGAACAATAGGTCAATTCCCGCTTAGCAGACAGTAGGTTTTTGGCAAATTCATTGACATCGTCATCAGACATTCCAATGGTATAGAAGGCTAGACGGGTAGCCGTTTTGATCCCGATACCTGGTAACTTTGAATAGCTATCAATCAGCTTGGCAATAGGTGTTGGATACAGCATAAGTTCCTTTCTAATTCATTGGATGGTGTTTGTTGTAAAGATTGATAATGTCGCGTGCAATCGAAGGTCCGACACCGTTTGTAAGGTTGGTGTTATGAGGAAAGACGACTGCGACTGCGATTTGAGGATTATCGGACGGAGCATAAGCAACTGCGTTGGTATTATTGGCCTTTTGACCGCCATTAACATAACTTTCGGCCGTTCCCGTTTTCCCGCTTATGGAAACGGCTGCGCCATTTGAAAAGGCACGACCAGTTGTCAGAGCGCTCGTTCCATGAGAAACTTGATAGAAACCTTGTTGCAAGATAGCAATATCTGCTTCTGAGATATTAACCTTGTTCATTTCCTTGGTAGCTGTTTCTTGAACTAGACTACCTAAGCCACCTTGGTCATTGTTTCCATAAACCCCTTCAACGATGTGAGGAGCCAAACGTACGCCGTTGTTTGCAATGGTCGCGACATACTGGGCTAACTGCATAGGTGTGTAGTTGTCAAACTGACCAAAAGCATTATTTAGATAGTTGGCCAAATCAAATTCTTTTGGTATAAATCCTGTTGATTCATCTGGGAGGTCAATCCCTGTTGAAGCTCCGAGTCCATATTCCCCAAAGGTTGACCGCAATTTGCCCATTGCTGTCTCTAGTTGGATCGTTGCTACCATCATATTGGGTTTATAGGTCTGTCCCATAATTCCCAAAGCTGTTTGCACCATGTAGGTATTGGATGAGTATTCCAAGGCTTCAACCGCTGTGATAGGAAAAGAACCGTAGGACAAGGTATACCATGAATTGATAGGAGCTGAACCTTGGAAAACAATCGGCTGGTCTGTCAAGGTTTGATTGCCTGACAAAACTCCATTTTCCCAGCCAGAGCTGATGGTTGCCGCCTTGACAACAGAACCTGGCACAAAGACGTTAGTGACTGTGCCTAGAGAGTCTGAGCTCAGTTTGCCTGATTCAACATCATGCTTAATACCAGACATGGCTAGAACTGCTCCGGTTTTAGGATTGAGGGCTACAGCGTAGACTCCTTCAGAATACTTTGCTCCACCGTTACCCAACTCCGAGTTAAAGTAGCTCTTGAGTAGGTCATCCACACCATTCTGGAAAGCTAGGTCAATCGTTAGTTTGATATTGTTTCCTTTGCTTCCTTCCTCGACATTTTCCACACTTTCCATATTTCCATGTTTGTCGAGATGCACTTCTTTGACGGAGCGTTTGCCTTGGAGGACATCTTCATATTGCTTTTCAAGATAAGAAGTTCCCACTCGGTCATTGAGAGAGTAACCTTTCTTGAGATAAGCGTCAACTTCCTCAGCTGGAAGACCGGACTTCTCATTTGAAACACTACCGACGATAGACGATAGAGAAGTGTCCAGTACTTTTCTATCCCATGAGGTTGAAATACTGATACCTGGTAATTCCTTGGACGCTGATGCGACGAGAGCGACCTGAGTATCATCCAAGGCATCCGTAGAAATAGTGCCCGTTGCAAAATTTTCAACAGCATTGAGTTGACTAAACAGATAGATTTCCTTTTTCTGATCATCTGTATAATTGAGTTGACTCACGTCAATACTTTCAACCGCATTATTGTAGAGAGTCGCTTCAGATAAGCGATTTCCATCTGAATCTAGACGTTTGTCACTTGGCAGATCCTCGACTGTTTTTTTGTAAATATCCTGGTCCGCCAAGTAATAATCTGCAATCTGACGATCTGTCAGATTAGGGGAGGTTACATTCACATATGTGAGAAGTTTCTTGGCTGTCTCCTTCAATTCTGCTGCTGTCATTTTGTTGTTTCGGGTGAAAGAAACAACCTGCTTAACAGTGTTTTCTACCAAGGGTTTCCCTGTTGCATCATAAATCTGCCCTCGAGCTGAACTGGTTGTCACCCTAGTCTGGCTGGCTGATGCCAACTTTGCTTCATAGAAATCTTTATTCAGTACCTGCATGTATAACAATCGACCGATAATGGTCATAAATAGCAGGATAACTATCGCAAACAGTAAATTAAGCCGAATCGGAATCGAATGGCTATTGAATTTTCTCATACAACTAAGACTCTTTTCTAGAAAAATTTTCGATTTTCACCTTCATTTTCAGCTAAAATAATAGAGCAAACGGGTGAAGCTCAGTACTTTTCATTGTACCATATTTTACGGAGAAACTCTTGGAAAAGGAGAAGTATTTTTTGACTTTTATCTGAAAATGCCTTTTTATTTAGTTATCCTATCTTCTATGATATAATGATGTTAATAAGCAGGCAATCGTCAACTTTTAAGAGTTTGACTCATGAAAAGGAGCTCCATGAAAAAGCAGGATATCGCAACTATTATTGATCTTCATTTTGAAGAATTAACAGAGTTAGAGCAGGAAATAGCTCGTTATTTCTTGCAGGTAGATACGATTGTGGATGATCTATCATCGCAACAGGTTACTCAAAAACTGCATGTTTCCCAAGCTGCCCTTACCCGTTTTGCAAAAAAATGTGGCTTTACTGGCTATCGAGAATTTGTTTTTCAATACCAGCACCAGGCCAATAAACAGGACACCCATTCTCACAAACATAGTCCTTTGACCAAACGTGTACTTCGAAGCTACAGCAACCTACGGGAACAAACACAGGATTTGATCGATGAAGCGCAGCTTGAACGTGTAGCTCAGTTAATTGAGGATGCAGAACGAGTTTACTTTTTTGGAACGGGAAGTTCTGGTCTGATTGCCCGTGAGATGAAACTGCGTTTTATGCGACTAGGTGTTGTCTGTGAAGCTTTGACCGATCAGGATGGCTTTGCATGGACGACTAGCATCATGGATGAAAACTGTTTGGTACTTGGTTTTTCCCTATCAGGCACTACCCAATCCGTCCTCGATAGTTTGTTGGATGCCATGGAAATGGGCGCCAAGACCATCCTCTTTACCAGCGCACCAAACAAAAATAGTCAGGCTTATACCGAAACGGTCCTTGTGGCAAGCCATAGTCAATCTTCTTACATCCAGCGTATTTCCGCTCAACTCCCTATGCTCATTTTAATAGATTTGATTTATGCCTACTTTTTGGAAATCAATCGCGAGAGCAAGGAAAAAATCTTTAATAGTTATTGGGAAAATAAAAAACTCAACGGCTATCGTAGACAAAAACGCGTTAGAAAATCCTAGTTTGGTCCAGCCAAACTAGGATTGTTTTGTTTTGAAATGGTAATATGCACCGAGCATCCCTGCTGTATTTTGGTGATGGGCAAATTCTAATCGTGTTTTTTCAGCTAGGCTTGGTACCAAGGCTGCCTTCAAGGCTGTGCGGATCTTTGGTTTGAGGATAGCCTCTTGCCCCATGATACCGCCACCAAGAATAACCACTTCTGGATTGGCAACGTAGCAAATATTTGCCAGACCTTTTCCTAGATAGTCTACCATGCGGTCAATGCCAGCCATACAAATCTTGTTTCCTTCAGTAGCTTCCTTGAAAATACGTCGGCCATTCCACTGATCAACTGGATCACCGTGAGCCGCTGCCACATATTCTACCAAGGCTGTCGTAGAAGCCAGGTCTTGGAAAGCTCCATCCTGCATGTGCATGTAACCGACTTCGCAGGCCGAATTGCTAAATCCATGGAAAACTTTCCCATCCATAATCAAGCAGCCACCGATACCTGTTCCAATGGTCAAGCAAAGTGTCACACTCGCTCCCTTTCCTGAACCAGATACTGCCTCAGCAAGACCTGCGCAGTTGACATCATTTTCAATCTCACAAGGAATCGCAAAGCTAGTCTCGATTTCCTTTTTGAACTGGGTCCCTGCATAATTCGGAATTTGTGGGCCAGCATAGAAAATCTCACCCTTATCAGGATCCACCATTCCTGCAGAAGAAATGGCAACACCTGCTACTGGGCCTTTTTCTAAATAGCTGGCTACGATATCTTTTGTCTTTTGTAAGATATGAGGGCCACCCTTATGCGCCTCAGTTGGCATTTCATGCGATTCAACAAGTTGGCCTTCTTGGTCAATCAAACCATATTTGATGTTGGTTCCACCAATATCAATTGCAACGTAGTGTGTCATAAATACCTCCTTATGGATTAGAGGAAGCGCTCCTTGGTTTCACGAATCAATTGAGCAGCTGCTTCTACAACTGGACGATCTTCTTCAGTCACTGGCGTCAATGGTGAACGAACTGAACCAATGTTCAAACCTTCATTGATTTTCAAAACTTCTTTGATGACACCGTACATATTTCCATGTGCAGCAGTCAATTTGCCAATGATTGCGTTAATAGCGTATTGCAATTCACGCGCTGTTTCCAAGTCTTTGTCAGCAATCAACTGATTGAGTTTCAAGAAGAGTTCTGGCATAGCACCGTAAGTACCACCGATACCAGCTTTTGCACCCATGAGTCGTCCACCTAGGAACTGTTCATCTGGACCATTGAATACGATGTGGTCTTCTCCCCCAAGGCTGACAAAGGTTTGGATATCTTGAACTGGCATAGAAGAATTCTTAACACCGATAACACGTGGATTCTTCAACATTTCAGTGTAGAGACCTGGAGTCAAAGCAACTCCTGCCAATTGAGGAATATTATAAATCACGTAGTCTGTGTTTGGAGCTGCAGCACTAATGTCATTCCAGTATTTGGCAACTGAGTACTCAGGCAAACGGAAGTAAATTGGTGGAATCGTTGCAATGGCATCTACACCCAAACTTTCCGCATGGCGAGCAAGTTCCATACTGTCTTTGGTATTGTTGCAAGCTACGTGAGCGATGATGGTCAATTTGCCCTTAGCAACTGCCATGACTTCTTCCAAAATCAACTTGCGGTCCTCTACGCTTTGGTAGATACATTCACCAGAAGAACCGTTGACATAGAGACCTTGAACTCCCTTATCAATGAAGTATTGAACCAAGGCACGTGTGCGCTCTGGACTTACTTCTCCTTGATCATCGTAACATGCGTAGAAGGCTGGAATGACACCTTCGTATTTTTTCAAATCTGACATAGATTTTCTCCTAAGATTTCTTTTTTTCTGCTGAGAGCAGTTCTATTTTTTACAAGTTTAGTATACACCTTGTGAAAATCGCTTTCAATATCTTGTATACACTTAGATTTTAGTTTCTACTTGTATTTTAGAAACTGTAACGATTGAAAGTAGTTTCAGAAACAAGTCATCCTACTGATATTTGGCGAAAATTTTCTCCATCAAACCTGCTTGGAGAAAGACTAGCAAACCAAAACCAAAGAGGATAAAGGCCGATCCACCCAAAAGGAGAGTGAAGGCGGATAGATAAAGAAGCATCACAATAAGAAAGAGAATGGCTAACATGAGGAAGAACCACGGAAAGTTAAAACTTGCCAAGATAAGCCCTTTTTGCAGCACTTCTTTCCAAGACAAATCATAGCGCGCAGCGATGGGATAACTAGCCAGCATCACCAGAGTGAGGAAGATGAGAATCCCCAAACAAATAGCTTTCACAATCTGGAAAGGCAAAGTTGTCTGTCCCCAGAAGAGATAGAGATCTAGAAAGCTTAATGACACAATGCCCAACTCTAACAGACCCAACTGAAGCCCCAGTTTCAGATTTTGCTTAAAAGCTCTCAGATAGGTTCTGAAAACTGGAACTCGTCTACTTCTCTTAATCTCGAACATAGTTTGGTAGAGGCTTATTTTAGCCACTCCAATCGTCACGATGGGCAAACAAGAGACGACAAAAAGAAGATTGGCTGTCACGATATCCAAGACCTTCTCACTGAAACGCATGAGAAAGTTATCTGTATCAAATGCTGCCTTGATAAGGCTTACTCCTTTTTGTGCCATATTTGCTCCTCCTGATTCTTTTAATCAATCAAAATTTTAAAGAGATATTTGCGAACCTTCTCTTCCATACCTGCATAGCCATTTGGTTGGTGCGGTTCTCCTGGGAAGAAAATCGCAAAATTGTGATAGCCCAACAATAGTGGGTAGCGTTCATGACAATGGACAAAACCAATGTCGCTCGCTTCATCGAATGCTACCGCCTCGTCTTTGATACGTGAACCGTAGCTCGAATATTCATGCCCTTCTACCAGCAAATGCAAGTCTGCATAGTGTTTATGGTGTTCAAATTGATCATTTTCAGCTTGATTGAGGACATTTTCCTGAACAACTAGAAAGACCTTGTCCCCGTCAATCTCATACTTACCGAGTTCAAAAGAATCCTTACGATGCTGGTAGAGATAGTCGATAGCCTTGTCTAGATTGGGATGGATTCCCTTGTAAAAGGCGATGTTTTTCAAATCGTCAAAAATCATACTGTTTCCTTCGTTTCTGATAGTTAACTAAAATCATAGATTAAGTTTATAAGTGTCTGACAAAATCTCTAAGGCAAGAAAATACCCAACATTTTGTAGACACTTATAACTCTGTATTCTCTTATGCTCAATGAAAACCGAAGAACAAACTAGGAAGCTAAGCGCAGGCAATACTTAAGTATGGCAAGGTGATGCTGACGTAGTTTGAACTCAATTTTCGCAGAGTATTATCCTTTGACAGCTCCCATAGTGATACCCTGAGTGAAGGATTTTTGGAAGACAAGGAAGACGGTTACGATTGGCACGGCTGCAAGAGCTGCACCAGCCATGATCAAACCATAGTTGGTTGCCATTTCGGCCTGCATGGTCGCAACCCCGAGTGAGATAGTCAAGTTTTGACGTGAAGTCAACATAACCAACTGCATGAAGTAGTCGTTCCAAGTATTGATGAAGGTAAAGATTGCAAGGGCTGCAAATCCTGGTTTCACGATAGGAAAGGCTACGCTCCAGAAGGTACGAATCTCACCACAACCGTCGATTTTAGCTGATTCAAGCAATTCTGTTGGGATATTTTCACTGAACTGTTTCATGAGGAAGACCCCAAATGGCCATCCAATCAAAGGCAAGATAACTGCCCAGAGAGTGTCATGAATTCCCATGAAGTTGACGATACGTACCAATGGTACAAGGACAACTTGTTTTGGAAGAGCCATGGCAGCGATAAAGACTGCAAAGAGGATGCGCTGGCCATAGAAACGTTTTTTAGCCAAGACATAGCCTGCTAGAGAAGAGGTTGCACACACTAGGAACATGGTTACCAATGAGATAAATACAGAGTTCCACATCCACTGCATAGCAGGGTTTTGCACCATGAGTTGTTGGAAGTTCTCCATGGTTGGCATTTTAGGGAACCACTGTGGTGGAATCATAATGGTATCAGGCTGTGATTTGAAGGCCCCTGTCAAGATCCAGTAGAATGGAAAGATGAACAGCACGGTCAACAAGAGCAAGATAATCGTTGAAATAACAGTGAAAGCTGTTAAAGGCTTCTTTTGTGTAGGTTGCATAACTGTCTCCTTTCTTTAGTATTCTACGTCGTTTCCGAGGATCTTGAATTGAGCAAAGCTGACAATGGCAATCATCACTGCCAAGAAGACACCGATGGTATTCGCATAGCCGTACTCTGTCAATTGGAAGGCTTTTTCGTAAAGGTAGTACATCAGTGTACTTGTTGAGTAGTTTGGACCACCAGATGTCAACAACTGAATTAAGGCGAAACATTGGAATGAATTGATAGTCGTAATGATTGCGATGTAAAGAGTTGTTGGAAGAAGACTAGGCCATTTGATCTTCCAGAACACTTGGAACTCAGTCGCTCCGTCAACGCGAGCTGCTTCAACCAGTGAATTGTCAATATTTCCCATGGCAGCGATATAAAGGATAATCGGTTGACCAACAGATGTTGTCAAAAGGATGATCATAATCGCTAGCAAGGCCCAGTTTTTATCACCCAACCAAGAAATGTTTTGGCTGATGATATGGCTTGACTTAAGGACAAAGTTCAGAATCCCTGATAGGGGATCGTAAATCCATTTCCATACAACCGTTACGGCAACACTACCTGTAACTACAGGAAGGAAGAAGACGAAACGATAGAAGGATCTAGCAATCGCATTTTGATGATAGGTTTGAGATGCTACAAAGAGCGAGAAGAGTACAACAATCGGTACTGATCCAATAACTAGGATAACGGTATTGATCAAAGACTTGGTAAAGACAGGGTCTTTAAACATGCGAATGTAGTTATCCAAGCCAACAAACTCAAAGCTGGTCATGGAGTAGTTAAAGAAACTTGTAATGAATCCCATAATCATAGGAGCCAAGACAAAGATCACAAAGAAGAACAATACTGGTGCTAGGAAAGCGTAGGAAATCACTGTTTCCCGCATACGAATTTTATTGACTTTCACAGTCGGCACCTCTCTTTCAAATAGAATATTTTTTGATTTTCTTGAACTGTTTTAAAATCAAAATGAAATTTTTTAAGATTCGCTTATGTAAGAACTTCATTTTAATTTCGTGACAGTTCCTTACATTTCAAACAAAAGTCCCCCTTTTCTTACACCGTAGTGCACAGGGAAAAGGGGGAATCAATCTGACTTAGTGCTTATTGTTTTGTAGCTTTTTTGATTGTTTCGTTAGCTTTTTCAGTGAAGGCTTTCAAAGCATCTGCTGGTTTTTCGTCACCATTAGATACAGATTGCAACATTGGGAACCAAAGTGTTCTCATTTCAGCAAATCCATTGATTGTGTTGTAGTATGGTGAGTAGTATTTAGTCCAGCTACTGATTGTTTCCATACGTTTGTCATCATAAAGTTTGCCAAATGATGTACGAACTGGGAAGGCACCTGTACGAACAACGTCTTTAGGACCCCATTCTTTGTCATCTGCGATGAATTGAACGAATTTCTTAGCTGCTGCGACTTTCTTGTCGTCTTTGTTGTTAAATACTGCAAATCCATTTACAAGGTATTCAAGAGCTGGCTTACCAGAGTCTGATGGGAATGGTACTTCTACCACATCTACCTTACTTGCTTCCAAGAGTTTAGCTTGGATACCATTTTGAGCTGGAGCCCAAAGGATTGTGTATGAAGTTTGACCGTTTGCAAAGTTTTGGATGTCTGCTCCACCGTCAAATTGTGAACCATTGTTCAATAGACCGTCCTTGATCCAGCTAGCAGCTTTTTCAAGACCTTTGACGAATTTAGGATCGTCTGTTGTATATTTTGTTACATCTTTATCTGTTACAGAGCCGCCATAAAGGTTTGCGATGAAGGCACGTGTTCCTTGGTCTCCCCCTTGACCAGAACTGAACAATGAACCTGGTGTATATCCTTTGTCTTTAAGCGCTTTCAAAACTTTTTCAAAGTCATCAGTTGTCCAACCTTCTTTTACAAGGTTTGCAACTCCTGCATCTTCCAACATTTTCTTGTTCATGGCCATATAGAATGGAGCAGAACTGATTGGATACATGTAAGCTTTGTCACCAGCCTTACTTGCTTGTACGATGTTTTCATTATTGACATCTTTGACGAATTCGTCTGTGAAGAGGTCGTTCAACTCAGCCAATTTACCATTTTTACCGTATTGGATGATACGTCCTGGTGCGTCAAAGAGTACGTCTGGCGCTGTTCCCGCTTCAATGGCCGTTGTGATCTTTTCAGGACCTGACTTGAAGTCAATGGTTTCCAATTTCACTTTTACATCTGGATTTGCTTTTTCAAAAGCTTCGATGATTGATTTTTCATAAGTTCCAACACCATCGCCAGTTTTTTCTTGTGTGAAGACTGGGAATGCCCACCAAGTGATTTCTGTTTTTCCGCTATCGCTTCCTGATTTTCCAGCATCTTTACTTCCACCAGAGTTACCACAAGCAGCAAGGCCAAGAATCGCAGCACCTGCAAGTACTGTACAAGCTAGTTTTCTAAATTTCATTTGTATTCTCCTAATTAATAAGCGTGTCCATATTGGATAGTGAGTAAGCTTCTATTTGTATACGTTTTCATTTTATCCGACGCATCGACCACTCTCCTCTTTTTTGAGATTGTGTTATTTAAGACCGGCAACAAAGCGCTCCGTAATCTCTTTTGGTCTAGTAATAGCTCCACCGACAACAATGCCTCGTACCCCATATTCAAGGATTTGTTTGGCTTGTTCTGGTGTATGAATTTTCCCTTCAGCGATGACATCCACCCCTGCTTCACAAAGTTTTTTGATCAGTTCAAAGTCTGGACCATCTACTTTTGGACTGTAAGAAGTATAACCTGATAAGGTTGTTCCAACAAAATCAATTCCTGCTTCGACTGCTGCTAGCCCTTCTTCAAAAGTACTAGTATCAGCCATTAAGAGTTGATGAGGATATTTTTCTTTGACTTGTCGGATAAAGTCCTGGATTTCCAAACCGTCGTAACGTTCACGTTTGGTACAATCCAGAGCAATGACCTCTATGTCTAGTTCAGCCAATTCATCAACTTCTTTCATAGTAGCTGTAATGAATGGCTCCTGTGGCGGATAGTCACGTTTGATAATCCCGATAATCGGGAGTTTCGTAACCTCCTTGATCTCCTTGATATCACGAACACTGTTTGCTCGGATACCGACTGCTCCACCTTGCTCAGCCGCTTTGACTAGCAAGGGGATAACCCCTCCCGCTTCTGTATAAAGCGGTTCGTGAGGAAGTGCCTGGCAAGAGACAATGATTCCATCTTTGATTTGTTCAATCAAGGCTTCTTTGCTAATCTGTGGCATCCTCTTTCCTCCCTTTCTTGTTCTTATGGGCTTATTATATATCATTTGTTAAGCGCTTTCAATAGTTTGTAGTGGAATAGATTTCAGTTTCAAAACTATTTTATAGAACAGACTATCCTGAAAGTAGTTTCAGACATCTTAGAATTTCTTATTAGCACACCTTGAACCGAAAGAAAAAGATAGCAGGCTGAAAAACCTACTATCTCCTTCTAATTTTACAAAGCCAAATGATTAAAATTATTCTCTTACTTTTCTCTCTTTTTCCCCATTGCAAACAAGCCAAGGAAGAAAGCTGTTAGTCCTAGTGAGGCAAGGAGTCCACTCTCCTTATTCCCTGTATCAGGAAGTTTCTGCTGAGCAAGAGGAGCTTTGTAAGTATAATCTTCTGCAGCAAGAGTTACAAGCGAATTAGCTCCCTTATATTCTGCAATTTCATGTACAGCTGCATCGGCTGCATTAACCACACCTTTAAACTCTGGAAGTTCATGGACTGCCGCCTCAACAGCATTAACTCCGCCTGTGTATTCTGACTTCTCGACTGTCGGAGCTGGCTCTTCGCCGGATGTCCCTAGTGGGCCTGTGTACTCTGGGACTTCATGAACTGCGGCCTCAACAGCATTAACCCCACCTGTAAATTCTGGCTTTTCAACTGTCGGAGCTGCCTCTTCTCCAACTGTGCCTAATGGACCTGTGTACTCTGGGACTTCATGAACTGCAGCCTCAACAGCATTAACTCCGCCTGTAAATTCTGGCTTCTCGACTGTTGGGGCTGGCTCTTCGCCAGCTGTCCCTAGTGGGCCTGTATATTCTGGCTTCTCTACTATCGGGACTGGCTCTTCGCCGGATGTCCCTAATGGGCCTGTGTACTCCGGCACTTCATGAACAGCAGCTTCACTTCCGTTCATTCCATTCGAAAGCTTAGCCCCTGCCACAGAGACTGGTAAGTTATGCATACTTTCAATTGCACCTTCTGCCAGACCTGTAACTTTTTGACCCATATCCTCTGAATCCACCGTAAATAGGAGGGTTTTTGTGTCATACTGGGTCATGAAACGTGCTGTTTTACCATTTGCCAATTGAAGGGTTGGAGCCTTGTTGACCAATACTTCCGAATCAAATTCCATCGCAAGAATACCTGGCCATTTTTCAATCGCGTATTTCACTTTTGCTTCTTTAGGAGAAATCCAATCCTTGGTCAAGAAATCCCAGTTGAATTTCTTGAAGGAAAGTGTATATGGGACACCTCCAGGCGCATGATGCTCATATAAAAGTCCAAATTCATCTGGCCCAATTTGTTGAAGAGAGTTATACGCATACTCGCCTTCTTGAATCAAATGGTGGTGTAACCAAGTCAACTGTCCATCTTCTTCTACACGAGCCACTCGAATATAGCCATTTTTACGACCTGGACCATTTGCATTTGCCAAGAGAATATACTCTTTGCCATTTTGAACCGTATGAGTCGCAGCCATTTGAACATAAACATCTGGTACATCGTAGCGATCAACGTTATTGTCCCAAGTTAGACCACCATCATGACTGGTTGCAACCTGTAGATCTCCTGTCAATCCACGCATAAAGAGTTTGAGATCCCCATTGTTTAACTGAACAACTGAAGCCTCGGTATTTTGAGCATAATAATTGTTCATGGTGCTTGAATCAACCACGGTACCATCATAAAGTTTACGATTGTCATTGACACCACCACCCATATGCCATGTCTTACCATGATCGTCAGAGTAGATGATTCGAGATGATTGGGAACCATTGAGGTGGTTGGTACGGTTAGTCGTATAGACAGGAACGACGATTCGACCTTTATGTGGTCCAGTACGAAGGGTAATCCCCACTCCTGGACCTACACCCAAGAATTTCATCCAATCAGCTTTGACCATCGGAGTAATATCTTGAGGCGCTGACCAGGTCTTCCCATCGTCATCACTGTAGGACATCCATAGATAGCTATCCTTAGCAATTCTAAATGGAGAAGTTTTGTTTGTGGTGAAGTAGATATTGCCTAATAGCTGGTCACCCTTGTATAAATCACCCTTGTCGCTATAGGCTGGTTTGACAGGATCTACAACAACACGGTAGTCCGTCGCCTTGCCATCTGGTGTGTAGACAGTACCATTTTCTCGAATGGTATAAGCCTCCTTTTCTCCTTCACGATAGAGGATTTGATAGGTTTTGCCATTGATTTCTTTGTAGGCTTCTTCTTTTTGCGAAGACATACCAAAGATTCCTTTTCCTTCTGGGAACATGTCATAAATGGCAAAGATGCGTTTGGTTTCAGGATCTTGAGTCAAGGTCATGTCAATGTTCACTGGTGAACCGATCGATGGGTCAGAAGCTTTTGGATTGTCACGTAAGTTGGTAATGGTTACTCGGTCACCCCAAGTTTTACCATTATCTTCACTACGTCTGATGACCATACCGATGTCGCCCCAGTCACTCGAATGGAGACGGCGTTCATCTGCACCTGCAATCAGAGTTCCTTTATCTGTCTTGAGCAGAGCTGGAATACGATAACTCTTGATACCATCTTTGTTTGGTTTGTTGTTCATTCCCCCTTCAAAGACATCTTCTTTCTCTGAGATTTTCGCACCTTCTGGAAGTTTCTTCTCCAAATCACCTCTTTCAAATAGTTGACTTCTTGTCTGAACTTCTTCTGGGCTTAAGGCACGATCATAGATGGTTAGGTTTCGAACTTGTAGATTGCTTCCCCAAACTGTATTGCTGGCACGCTTGGTTGCTCCGATTTGAGCATGCGTTACATCTGGCATATCTTTGATGAAATTACCAGATTTCAGACTTGTTCGAGATAATACTCCGTTCACATAGAGGCGCACTCGGCCTTTTGGCAATTCCGCTGTCGGTTGTTCGACAGTAAAGGTCACGGAATTCCATTGTCCAGGGCGAACTTTCAAAGGAGCATCTGTATACTTATCATAGAACTGCTCCCCGTTAGCGCCACGCCCTTCAATAAGAGCTGTATTATCAAGGACTGACATAGTAAAGTACTCATTTTCCTTGGTGTCACTGGATACAGAGAAGAGATTGTAAAAGCGTGGAGCTGATGCGTCTGGTTTGAACTCCATGTGAACTGTAGCATTTTTTAGTTGCTTTAGTTTGTCTAGTTCACTTGATAAATCAACTCTCTGACCATTTGCCGCATTGGTTTCAACATCTTCTTTTTCTAGGACTGGAGTGGCATTTTGCAAATCCCTTGAATAATAATCACGAGGAATAGCATTCGAATCTGTTGATTTTTCTTCTTCCTTTAGGGCTGTTTCCGTTGCATTTGCTATCTTTTCTTCTACCTGCTTCTTGAGCTTATCTTGATCTAGTTCAGTCCCAACTGCGTTCTTATCAGCATCAGATACATTGGCTACCGCTGCTTCTTTGGGCACCTCTTCTGATGATTGTTCCTTGCCTTTTTCCACATTTTCAGTACTTGGCGCTACTACATTTCCCTGTTCTTGGGCTAAAACTGGCGAAACTCCAAATACAACTGTACCAATTAGTACAGAAGCTGTTCCAACTGCAAATTTTCTAATGCCATATCGTCGTTTTCGATCAAAATCCCTATACTTCATATTTTACCTTTCATATTCTCTGTGAATAAAGCGCTTTCTTTTTTTCTTAAAATTTTTAGTGCCTCCAACTAAACAAGTAAAAAGAAAGTAACCGACTGAATGAGACCTCCCATTCTTCAAACGTCCACTGCTCTTACTCTCTGACCAAACAGCGGAAAGTTTCCTCCTTTCACAAGTGACTTTTCCTTTATTATACAATAAAGTCTTATATTTATATCTATGTTCCTGCAGAATAGATTTTACTTTTAAGAATATTTTAAATTTTCTAAAAGTACTTTCAGGTTTTGGACATAAAAAAGAGAGCTCCTGGGCTCTCTCATTCATTATCTTACGTACTTAAAAGGAATTTCACTACCACAGAGCCAGTTATAAACTTGGTCATTGACAAAAACATTCATGGCTTCGTGAGCATACTCTGGCATGATGCGATAGGCCTTGTCGCAAGTTAGGCGGTTGTAAATCGCGAACTGGGTAATAGGATAACAAACATCGTCATCCAAACCCGTAATCATCTTGACCTCACCTTTGATACGATGGGCAAGATTTTTCACATCGATATAGGCAAGGGTCGCCATGACTTCCTCCTCAGTTTCATGGAAGGGATCGTGAAACTTGAAGTAACAGAAAAGTTCGTCATAGGCTTCACTGGTATTGCCAATCTCAAGCACTCGTCTAAAGTCTGACAAGAAAGGATAGATGGCAACTGTTCGCTGAATTCGAGGATTGAGCGCCGCTGCAACCAAAGCTAAAGCCCCTCCTTGTGAGGCACCATAGCTAGAAAGTCGCTTCTCATCCACCTGAGGCAGACTAGCAAGAATTTCGATCAACTGGTAAATATCCAGATAGACATCCTTATAAAAGAGATGATCCCTGCCTTCAACTGCACCACGGATGATATGTCCCTTCACCGTATTTCCTAGTGGAGAGCGCAAGCCGTCTTGTGAATAGCCCGACTGCCCCCGCACATCCATGGAAACAACACCGTAACCAGCCACAGTATAAGTTAGCATATCGGCCCAGTCCCAACCACGTCCCATATAACCATGGAAGTGAAAGATTAGCGGAACTTTCTCCTCACTTTTTGGAAGGACAACACGTGCATAGACTCTTCCGTCATTGTTTCCTTCAAAGGTTAGCTCATAACACTTGACTTGGGGAATATGGAAATCTCTTTCCTCTAACTGGTAGGCAGGAAGAGATGAAACTTTTTTGAGTTCCTCATCCCAGAAAGCATCAAAGTCTTCTGGAACCTTATCCCTTCCCTTATAAGTCTTGATTTCTTCTAACAAAGCTTGATTTTTCATAGCATGCTCCTTTTGTTTTGTAATCGCTATCATAACTCTAGCATATCTAGGAAAGCAATGCAAGAAAGAATGCTAAATAGAAAGAGATTTTAGATTCTCCTCCCTCAAACCTATCGTCTGAAAGTAGTTTTAAAACAAAAAGAGCGTTTCCGCTCTTCGTGTATCAATAGGTGCTAGCTCCTTTCTCTAGTTTGACGGTTTGGAATTTCTTTTGGTAGGTTACTTTAATAGTCATGTGAGAGTCCTCGTTTCTTTTTGATGACTCTAGTATAAGACCCAAACCTAAAAGCTAGCTTATAGATTTCTTAGAAAAGGCTTAATCCAGATGTTCTCTCTTTTCTAAATGGAGAGCAATCATGCGCCATTCTGGATCCTCTTGCCAACCTTCTATCGAACTAATGTAGCTGGCAACCTTTCTGGCTTCTTCTAAGATCGGAAAATCTTCGATAATATCAGCCACTTGAAACTCTGGTAGTCCTGACTGTCTAGTTCCAAAAATCTCACCCGAACCACGCATTTTCAAATCCTCCTCCGCAAGGACAAATCCATTGGTGGTTTCTGTCATGATCCGCATGCGATCTTTCCCAGAATCCGTCTTGGGATTGGCAACGAGAACAGCGTAGGACTGCTTGTCCCCCCGACCAACACGACCTCTGAGCTGGTGAAGCTGGCTGAGACCGAACCGATCGGCATCCATGATGATCATAACGGTCGCATTAGGGACATTGACTCCAACCTCGATAACAGTTGTCGAAACTAGAATATCAGTTTTTCCCTCTTTAAAATCCTGCATGATCTGGTCTTTTTCATCACTCTTCATCTTACCGTGTAGCAGAGCTACTTCGGCCTTACCTGCAAAATGAGCTGTCAATTCCTCTGATAAGGCAATGGCATTTTTCAGATCCAGAGCTTCTGATTCTTCGATCAAGGGAGAGATGACATAGGCTTGGGAACCTTTTTGAATTTCTCCTTCTAACCAAGTCAGCACCTGAGGTAGTTGCTCATGTTTGATCCAACGTGTCACAATGGGTTTCCGACCTGCAGGCATCTGGCCGATAATGGAAACATCCATATCTCCAAAGGCTGTGATAGCCAGCGTCCGTGGAATGGGAGTCGCCGTCATCATGAGGACGTCTGGATTGTCCCCTTTTTCCCGTAAAATACGCCTTTGCCCCACACCAAAACGGTGCTGCTCATCGATGATAATCAAACCAAGGCGAGCATAATCAACCCCATCCTGAATCAGAGCATGGGTTCCGATAATCAAATCAGCTTCACCCTTGGCAATTGTTTCCAAGACTTCTCTTTTTTCTGCAACTTTCAGGGATCCTGTCAAGAGAGCCAGTTTCAAGTCTGGAAAGAGAGTCTGTAGACTTTCAAAGTGTTGCTCTGCTAGGATTTCTGTCGGCACCATGAGAGCAGCCTGGTACCCAGCCGTCACCGCCGCAAACATAGCCAAGCCAGCGACTACCGTTTTTCCGCTCCCCACATCTCCTTGCAGGAGACGATTCATGTGGTGGTCGGACTTCATGTCAGCCAAAATTTCCTGCAAACTCTTTTCCTGAGCTGGGGTCAGGGGAAAAGGAAGATTTTCTTTAGCAGCTGTCACCTTTTCCTGAGACCAATTCAGAACCAGACCGCTTCCCTGAACTCTATTTTCAGACTTGAGCGTCTGCAACTGCATTTGGAAGTAAAAGAGTTCCTCAAACTTGATACGGCGAAGGGCCTGCTTGTATTCTGCCAAATCCTTAGGAAAATGCATGGCACGAACTGCCTGACAGCGGGACATGAGTTTGTATTTGTCCAGCAAAGACTGGGGAAGATTTTCCTCAATCAAGAGGTCCAGCCCCTGATCAAAGGCTGTCTTGATAACCTTGACTAGAGCAGCCTGACTGATTCCTTGAGCCAGACGATAGACAGGCTGGAGGTCATCTTCAACCTGAGCCAGGACCTTCATCCCAGTCAAACTGGCCTTAGCGCGATCCCATTTTCCAAAAACGGCAAGAGTTGCTCCCAACTCTATCTTATCTGCTAGATAAGGCTGGTTAAAGAAATTAACCGCAAAAACGACTTCTCCCTGTTTGAGACCAAAGCGTAGACGATTACGCTTAAAACCATAATACTGGACACTGGCAGGAGTCACTACCTGACCAGACAGAACAGCCTTTTCACCATCTTCCAAGTTAAGGACTTGCTTGGTCTTAAAATCTTCATAACGGAAAGGAAAGTAGAGCAAGAGATCTTGCAAGTTTTCAATTCCTAGTTTGGCGTATTTTTCTGCTGACTTTGGTCCCACACCAGGCAAGACATGCAAGGGTTGGTGTAGATTCATGCTCCCCCTCCTTTCTTTGTTTTAATAATACTCTCTAGGAATGCGATCGCTGAGGAGACAAACCACCTCATAGTTAATGCTTCCACGGTAGACTGCTACCTGAGTAGCAGTGATTTCCTTATCTCCGTCGGAGCCAATCAAGGTTACCTTGGTTCCGAGTGGGTAAACCTTAGGCAATCGAATAGTGATTTGGTCCATCGAAACCCTGCCGACGATTGGGCAAGATTGTCCATCTACCAAGACGGAGAAATTCTGCATGTCTCGTGTCCAACCATCCGCATAGCCGATTGGTACCGTCGCAATGACTTGCTCACTATCTGCCTGATAGGTCGCCCCATAGCCCATGCAAGCTCCAGCTGGAACTGTTTTGACATGAACAAGGGCAGATTGCAAGGTCAAGGCTGGTGTCAGGTCGTAAGGCAAGTCTAAGACCTCTCCACTTGGATTGAGACCATACATGGAATCTCCCATACGAACGGCGTTGAAAATAGTCTCTGCATGCCAAAGAGTCGTTGCCGAATTGCTGGCATGAACCAGCTCTGGAACTTCCTTCATGCTTGACAGAATGGTTTTAAACCGTTCTAACTGCTTATTAAAGTAGGTATCTGATGCTTCATCTGCAGTCGCAAAGTGGGTAAAGATTCCCTCAACACGAGCACCGTGTTGCTTGAGCAAAGCTTGAGCCTCTTCAGCCTCACCGGCCTCTCGAAAACCAATCCGGCCCATCCCTGAGTCAATCTTAAGATGAACCGATAAGTCAGATAGACCAGCACCAGTAGCTAACAATGCTCGAATCCACTCCAGTCCTGCCACTGTCAAGGTGATATCGTATTCTCTAGCAAGAGAAACAGCTTCGATTTCAGAAACTCCTAAAATGAGGATTTTCTTGCTTATACCTGCTTGACGCAACTCAATAGCTTCATCAATATTAGAAACACAAAAGCCGTCGACATCATCTTGGATAGCTGTAGCAACAGCTACTGCTCCATGCCCATAAGCATTGGCCTTAACCACTGCCCACTTAAGGGTTCCTTCAGGGATATGACTTCCCATTTGTTGGATATTTTTTCGAATAGCTCCTAGCTGAATGAGAGCCTTGGTTGGTCTATGTGGACTAGCTTTCATGATTTTCCTCCAAAATGACACTGGCTGTCACAAACTGATCTGTATGGCTGATCGACAGCCAAATCTTTCCTGAAAATGGCGCCTGACTAAAATAGGGGGCCCCTCTTTCATTGTTCAAGACTTCCAAATCCTGAAAGGTCAGTTTGCCAATACCTGTCCCCATAGCCTTGGAAAAAGCCTCCTTAGCCGACCAACGACCTGCCAAATATTCGATTTGTCTGCGCCCTTTGAGACTGGTAAATCGCTCCATTTCCTTAGTGGTCAGCACCCGCTTGGCAAATCCTGTGTGCCGTATAACTGCGCCTTCTATCGAAGCCAATTCTTCGATGTCAATTCCATGTCCAACTATCATACTCACAAAAGGAGTTGAGACTCCCCCAACTCCATCCTTTTCACTTATTTTGTTAAGGTAGTATAAATTTCTTCTACCAAAGCTACTGTATTTTCCCAACCTAGACAAGGGTCTGTAATGGAACAACCAAAGACCTCTGGTTGATTTTGGCGACCATCTGCTAGGTACGATTCAATCATAAAGCCTCGAACCGTCTTTTTAATCTTTTCATTCCAATCACGATTCAGCAAGGATTGGCGAACAATGCGAATTTGTTCCATATACTGCTTACCAGAATTGTCATGATTGGTATCGATGATGATGAAAGGATTTTCAAGTCCCATGGTCTCATAACGATTGATGGCGTTCAAGAGAGTTTCATAGTAGAAATTGGGTTCATTTTTTCCATATTCATTCATGGCGCCACGAAGGATAACGTGGGCCAAGGGATTTCCTGAAGTCTCCACCTCTTGACCATGGTAAAGGAAGGTTTGCTTGTTTTGAGCTGCATAGATAGCATTAAACATAACCCCAAGGTTCCCAGATGTTGGATTTTTCATCCCAACTGGAGCATCAATCCCAGACGCTACAAAGCGGTGTTCTTGGTCTTCCACTGAACGAGCCCCTACAGCATGGTAGCTGACCAGATCATCGACCAAAATGAGATTTGACGGATAAAGCATCTCATCAGCTGTTGTCAATCCTGTCTCTGTAATCACACGGTAGTGAAGCTGACGAACCGCCTGCAAACCATTGATGAGACTAGGAGCCTCACTAGCATTTGGCTGATGGATCAAGCCCTTATAGCCATCTCCATTGGTTCGAGGTTTGGCTGTATAGACACGCATCACGATAAAAATTTTATCCGCAACTTTTTTCTGCAAGTCTGCTAAGCGACGAGCATATTCAAGCACTGCTTCTTCATTGTCTGAAGAGCACGGCCCCATCACCAAAAGGATACGATCGTCCTCACCCGAGATGATGGCTGCCAGCTCTCTATCGCGGGCTTCTTTTTTTCGCAAGGCTTCAGGTGACAACTGGGTCGCAGCCTTGATTGCTTCAATATCAATTTCTTGACCTTTTTCGATAAATGCCATCTTACTCTCCTAGCGTTTGGTAAATTTCGCGAACAAGTGCTTCTGTGTTGTCCCATCCGAGACACGGATCTGTAATGGACTTACCAAAAACTTCTGGCTCATTTTGACGTCCATCTTCCAGATAGGACTCAATCATAAAACCACGAACATATTTTTTGATTTTCTCATTCCAGTCACGGTTGATCAAGGTCTGGCGAACGATACGGATTTGCTCCATATACTGCTTGCCTGAATTGTCATGATTGGTATCGATGATGATAAAGGGATTTTCCAAGCCCATCTTTTCATACTGGGCAATGGTATCCATCAAATTGTCATAGTAGTAGTTAGGAATATTCTTGCCATATTCATTCAAGGCACCACGAAGAATGGCATGGGACAATGGATTCCCAGTCGTTTCCACCTCTTTACCAAGGAAGAGGAAACTCTGTTTATTTTGCGCTGCGTAAATCCCGTTAAACATAACATTGAGATTTCCAGATGTTGGATTTTTAAATCCTGTTGAAAAATCTGCTCCACTCGCTACAAAACGGTGTTGCTGGTCCTCGACTGAACGAGCTCCAACAGCCATATAAGAAATCAAATCATCCACCAAAGGAAGATTTTCCGGGTAGAGCATTTCGTCAGCAGTTGTCATACCAGTCTCGGTAATCACACGGTAGTGCAGTTGGCGAACAGCCTTGATCCCATTGATCAAACTAGGAGCTTCTGTCGCATTTGGTTGATGAATCAAGCCCTTATAGCCATCCCCATTGGTACGAGGTTTAGCTGTATAGACACGCATGACCATAAAAATACGGTCTTTGACCTCTTCTTGCAAAGCAGATAGACGCTTGGCATACTCGAGAACCGCCTCTTCATTATCAGATGAACATGGTCCAATCACCAAGAGAATACGCTGGTCTTCCCCACGAATGATGGCTTCCAATTCCTGATCACGTTGATTTTTTCTCGCAAGAGCCGCTCCCTCTAATTTAGACAAGGCGCGAACTTCTTCAATGTTAATTTTAGGACTTTTAGCTTTAAATACCATGATTCATCTCCTTATAAAGCAAACGGACACCAAGTAAAAATGTATTTTCACCAGGTATCCGCCTGTATCTTATCTCATATTATTGTCTCTTACCATGACAGTTCTTGAATTTCTTACCAGATCCACATGGACATTGGTCGTTTCGTCCGATTTGGCTCAAGTCCACATCTTTTGGAAGCTGAGTCTGCTGCGCTGCGATATTACGAGTCGCAGTTGTACTGATATTGTGTTCAGTTTGCGGGCGTTCTTGTTCATGGATTTGTGCTTTCATCATCAAGCGGGTCACATCGAACTCAATCGATCCAATCATGTCGTTAAACATGCGGAAACCTTCTGCTTGATATTCTACAACAGGGTTGTTTTGGGCATATCCACGAAGACCAACAGCATTTCGCAACTGGTCAAGAGCATCGATATGGTCTGTCCACTTGTTGTCTACAACACGTAGAATCAAGACTTTTTGGAATTCTTTCACTGCATCTTCGTCACGAAGCTTAGCAACTTGGCTGTCATAGACTTTCAAGGCACGTTGGAAAAGTTCATCTTTGATAGCTTGGTCTGACAGACCGGCAAGATCTGAACGGCTAATTGAATCTTCTGGAAGCAAGTTATACTTAGCAAAGTTCAAGATTGCTTCCAATTTTTCATCTTCCTTAGAACGAGCATGTGCATCCACGATACGTCCAATGGTACGACGAATCATAGCATGGATTTCTGGTGCCAAGTCACGATCTGCAGTAATGACATCATAACGTTGTGCATAGATAATCTCACGTTGTTCACGCATAACGTCGTCGTATTGAAGAACCTGTTTACGTGTATCGTAGTTATTCCCCTCAACACGTTTTTGAGCCGCTTCCACTTGACGCGTTAACATACGGGATTCAATGGCTTCGTCAGACATGTTGAGTCGTTCAAAAATACCTTTCAAACGCTCTGAACCGAAACGTTTCATCAAATCATCTTCAAGAGACAAGTAGAACTGCGACTCACCTGGATCTCCTTGACGTCCTGAACGTCCACGAAGCTGGTTATCGATACGACGGCTCTCATGACGTTCTGTACCAATGACGCAAAGGCCACCCAATTCACGAACCCCTTCACCAAGCTTAATGTCGGTACCACGACCGGCCATGTTGGTTGCGATGGTAATCGCACCACGCTGACCAGCATTCATGATGATTTGAGCTTCTCTGTAGTGGTTTTTCGCATTCAAGACTTCGTGAGGAACACCTGCTTCGACCAATTTCTTAGAAAGGAAATCACTCGTTTCAACGGCAACAGTACCTACCAAGACTGGCTGACCCTTTTGATAACGTGCCTTCACATCTTCAACCACGGCCTTGAATTTCGCATCAAGGCTAGCATAGAGAAGATCTGAGTGGTCGATACGTTGAATTGGGCGGTTGGTTGGAATTGGGATGACACGAATGTTATAGATTTCACGGAATTCTTCTTCTTCTGTTTTACCAGTACCTGTCATACCTGCCAATTTCTTATACATACGGAAGAGGTTTTGGTAGGTAATAGAAGCTGAAGTCTTAGTTTCGTCTTGGATTGGCACACCTTCCTTGGCTTCAATCGCCTGGTGCAATCCATCAGAGTAACGGCGACCTTCCATGGTACGACCTGTAAATTGATCGACAATCAAGATTTCCTGCTCTTCGCTGACCACATAGTCAATATCGAGAATCATGATATAGTTGGCACGAAGGGCATTATCGATAAAGTGAGTAAGAGCCACATTTTCAATATCGTAGAGATTTTCCAGTTTGAAGTAGCTTTCAGCCTTATCAATCCCTGAATCAGACAAACCAATAGTCTTAGACTGAATGTCGATGATATAGTCATCTTTGTCCAAAGATTTGACAAAGTGATCCGCCATATGATACAGCTGACTAGTCTCCACAGCATTGGCTCCTGAAACGATCAAAGGAGTACGAGCTTCATCAATCAAGATCGAGTCAACCTCATCGACCAAAGCATAGTTGAGCGGACGCTGTACCATGTTCTCTGCCCGAACGACCATGTTGTCACGAAGGTAGTCGAAACCAATCTCTGAGTTGGTTGAGTAGGTAATATCACAAAGATAGGCTTCTTTCTTCTCCATTGGTGACTTAGCAGCCAAGTTAATCCCTACTGACAAACCAAGCCATGAGTATAATTCACCCATCTCAGTCGCATCACGTTCCGTTAGATACTCGTTGACCGTTACTACGTGAACCCCTTCACCAGCGAGGGCATTGAGGTATACAGGCATCGTCGCTGTCAAGGTTTTCCCTTCACCTGTACGCATTTCTGGCACATCTCCATGGTGGAGGACAATCCCACCCATGACCTGAACTTTATATGGGAAAAGTCCAAGAACACGCTTGGCAGCTTCACGTACTACCGCAAAAGCCTCATAGAGCAATGAATCCAGCGATTCACCCTTATTGTAACGTTCCTTAAATTCATCTGTTTTTGCTTTTAGCTGGTCATCCGTCAAGGCTGCCATCTGATCTTCATATTTGAGAACCTTGTCTGCCATCTTTTCCAGACGACGAAGTTCTCCTTTATCATTTTCGATAATCGTTTTTAAAATATTAGCCATTATTTTCCTTACTTTAGATTCTGAATATTTTAGAATGTTCTTTTAATTCTAGCACATTTGCTCTTAATTTTCAAGAAAGAATCCGCGTTTCAACAGGGAAAAGAGGCTGACTTCTAGGTCAGCCTCTTAGCTTTTTATGGACTACACTTCACACAAAAATTTAATTGCCAAGTAGAGCTGGCAAAATTCCAAAAATCAGGAAAAGATTGATCCAGAAGGCCATGCAAAATAGCACTCCAAAGAGGAAGAGACTCATCTTTTTAGTCAGTACTGAGAAAAAGATTGCCAATACACCAAAGACGACAAAGAGTTTTTTCATGATGAAGAAATAAACCGAAACTCCTCCTATTTGCAAATCCCATGGAAGACAAAAGACCAGCAGCCATAACAAGCAAATCGTAAGAATGTAGGTTTTGTAGTATTGATGAATGAACTGCTTTATTTTGAACATCGGAACCTCCTCTAAACTTTAGCTATTGATGGATGTCCTCGTTTTGTTCTCTTGTTTCAGCTTGACCATTCTCTTTAGACAGGCATATATTTTCCAGTCATTCACAAGAGACAAAAAAACTAAAAGGAACCATATCCCCCAAATTATTAAATCAGTAGGATTTTTCAAGATAATATTGAAAATTAACAAAGAAAAAACTGTAAAAGCGATACTGAACAAAGCCCACAAAGGGAGGTAAATCCAGTAAAAGTAATAAAAGAATGCGAAATATTTACCGTCTTTGTCCACCTTCTCAATCCAATGAAAAAAGTAAAAGTAGGGTGACAATAGCAATAATATAAAAAATTTCTCCATCACACACCTCTTTTTGATAACGTTTTCTTTGACTTCATTCTATCAAAAAGATCTGGAAATGTCTTCCCAGATCTTGCTTGTTTATTTCCGCTTTCTCGCAATCAAGTGAATCGGTGTTCCCTCAAAGACAAAGGCCTTGCGGATTTGATTTTCCAAGAAACGCAGGTAAGAGAAGTGCATGAGTTCTTCTTCATTGACAAAGATGACAAAGGTTGGTGGCTTGGTTGCCACTTGGGTCGCGTAAAAAATCTTGAGGCGTTTTCCTTTGTCTGTCGGTGTTGGATTGATAGCAATGGCATCCATAATGACATCGTTCAAGACAGCTGAAGGAATACGGGTGTTTTGGCTTTCACTGATTTGCTTGATCATCTCAGGCAATTTGTGGAGACGTTGCTTGGTAAGAGCTGATACAAAGACAATCGGTGCATAAGGCAGATATTGGAACTGCTCACGAATATCTTCTTCCCATTTCTTCATGGTATGGTTGTCTTTCTCAAGGGTATCCCACTTGTTGACCACGATGATCATTCCTTTACCAGCTTCGTGGGCGAAACCTGCGATACGCTTGTCGTACTCACGAATACCTTCTTCGGCATTGAGGACCATCAAGACTACATCTGAACGGTCAATGGCACGCATAGCACGCATGACAGAGTATTTCTCCGTATTTTCGTAGACTTTACCAGACTTACGCATACCAGCCGTATCAATCATGGTAAACTCTTGTCCATCAGCATCTGTAAAATGGGTATCAATGGCATCACGAGTTGTCCCAGCTACTGGACTAGCAATCACACGGTCTTCTCCCAAAATGGCGTTGATCAAACTTGATTTTCCAACGTTTGGACGGCCAATTAAGCTGAATTTAATGACATCTGGATTTTCTTCTTCAACTTCCTGCGGGAGATTTTCCACGATGGCGTCTAGCACATCCCCTGTACCAATCCCGTGCACAGATGAAATCGGTAGTGGTTCACCCAAACCTAGAGCATAGAAATCATAGATATCATTTCGCATTTCAGGATTATCTACCTTGTTGACTGCAAGGATGACTGGTTTATGAGTTTTGTATAGTTTACGGGCTACGTATTCGTCTGCATCCGTGATTCCTTCTTTACCGGAAACTACAAAGACGATGACATCCGCTTCTTCCATGGCAATCTCTGCCTGGTGCTTGATTTGTTCCATAAATGGAGCATCAACGTCATCAATCCCTCCCGTATCAATCATACTGAAAGAACGGTTGAGCCATTCACCAGTAGCATAGATACGGTCCCGTGTTACTCCTTCGACATCTTCTACGATAGAGATGCGTTCCCCTGCAATACGGTTAAACAGGGTTGATTTCCCAACATTGGGACGTCCTACGATGGCAACAGTTGGTAAGGCCATGTTTTCTCACTTTCTACAATAAGTTCTTTTGTTCAAGATTTTCTCTAGTTGAGCTTGGTTCAGGCTGACCGAATTGCTCTGCAAGACGTTGACTCCAAGTGGTAGTCGCACGAGCTCCTGCATATTCAGTCTGCACACGATCATAGGCTTCAATAGCCTCCGTTGTTTGTTCTTGGTATTCTTCCTCAAAGACAACATTTTCGAGTGGTAATCTTGGTTTTACATCATGTTTTTGGTTTGGTACACCGAGTGCAATCCCAAAAACAGGATAAGTATAGTCAGGAAGCTTGAACAATTCTGCTAACTCAGCAGATTTGTAACGCACCAATCCAATAATTACCCCACCGTAACCTAGACTCTCTGCAGCCAGCAAAGTATTTTGCCCAGCAAGTGCAGCATCCACAGATGTAATCAAGAGACCTTCCACTCCTTGAGGTTGGAAAGTGTCCGTATGAAGACTTGCTCCCTTTTCAGCTCGATTCAAGTCACCGACAAAAAGCAAAAATGCTGCTGCCTGACGAATGGCTTCCTGGGGAACCAGTTCATAAAGAGCATCTTTCTTCTCTTGACTTCTTACTAAAATCACTGAATAAGATTGGAAATTTTTCCAAGTTGAAGCCATTTGGGCAGCCTTCAAAATCTCATTCAAGTCCTCTTGAGGAATCTCTTGCTCCTTAAATCTGCGCACTGATGAGTGGCTTTGCATTAATTTAATCGTTTCTGTCATCGACGATTTTCTCCTTCTAATCTTGTTTCCTCTGCTAAATAACGGATACGCTCCATGACACGTCTAGCTTCCCAAGTTTCATCATTTCCGTTCTTGCCTTTTGCAAAATGTTTTTCCAAATCTTGGAAATTGAAGTTGGAAGTGAAAAAGGTCGGTAAATCTTCCTGCATACGATACTGAAGAATCACTTGCAAGATTTCATCACGTACCCACGGTGTTGATTGTTCAGCACCAATATCATCCAAAATCAAAACTTCAGAAAGCTTAATCTCATCTACCAGGGTCTTCACAGATCCTTCACCGATGGCATTTTTCACATCAATGACAAAACTTGGATAGTGGAGAATGGTTGTTGAAGCACCACGTTTTTCAGATAGGTCATGGGCCAGAGCTGCCATCATGAAACTCTTACCGACACCAAAATCCCCATAAAGGTAGAGACCTTTTCGGATACTTGGGTAAAGGTCAACAAAGGCATAGAGTCTCTCAAAAATCGGCAAACGTCCTAGATCATCCAGGTCAATCTGAGCCAATTTCGCTTTTTTGAGACTTGCTGGTAGATTGATCAATTTGAGACGATTCTTGATTGCCGCCTCTTTTTCAGCCGCGATTAGCTCTGGTGTTTCTTCATAAGATACATCTGCATAACCATGATTCATGACCAAGATAGGCTTGTAGCCACGCGCTATATAGTCAGCATCCCCCCGAAGAAACTTATCTCGTTCTGTGATATATTGGTTGAACTTGGAGATGCTACGATTTAACTCCTCTTGGCTGAGGGATTCTTTCTGGATAAAAGCCGCTACATCTGGGTCCTTCATAATCTGCTGGACCAGGTCCTGATACTGAAAACGACTTGTTTGACGTTTGATAACGTCACCAACACTTTCCATCTAATCTCCTCCTTCTTCTAATCGGGCTAACATTTCTTGTTTTTTGCGTTCTAATTCCAGACGAGTTTCCTCGCTGGTTTGATTTTTATATTCTGGATTGCTCCACTTGGGCACATTTGTCTTAGTCGAACTAGTTTTTGACTTTTGGTCTTCCTGACCTTTTTGCTGACGCTCTCGAATCCGAATCACAGCTTCTTCTGCTGTCCGAATCTTGCGATAGGCATAGTCGTTGGCGACTTTCATAGCATATTTTTCATTGACATTGGCCGAATCAACCTTGTTAAATGTTAAAAGTAAAACAATATTGATGACCTCGTCCAACAAGCCTAAAGACGCCATCTGGTGAAGGAGTTCTCTTTCACTTTGGGTGATGTTTCCCTTACGTGTTTGCTTGATTTCGGCTAAAAATTCTAGGGGAGTTTTACTCTTGGCTTCCCTGATAATGGTCATTTCTTTGGGGCTAAAGTCAGAAGACGCTGGTTTTTGTGCTATCTTTTCACGCATACGTTTAACTGAAATCACCTGAGCCACTGTAGTCGCCTTGGCTAATTGATAGGTTTCAAACCAGGTCCATTTTTTTTCATCTGCAATGGCAAATAATTCCAAAACATCTGCCTGCTCGTTTTCAAAACGCAAACCATCTCGAGCCATCAGCCTCTGAAAATGTTCCAAGTCAAAATCATTTTTCATCTTGATTTTAGACTCGATTGGAGTCCCTTTTTCGGTCAGGTTTGGAAATACTTGGCTCAAAGAAACAGAGAGTGCTTCTCCCTCGCTTGGAATCTGTTTCAGGGAAGCAAACGCAGTATCCCCAATCTTTCTCTCCAATAGCCTGCTATAGACAGAATGACTTAGAAATTCCTGACTGGAGAGGGGAGAATGTATCAGCAATTCATAGGTCCCTCCCTTTTGATAAAGAGTCAACAAGTCTACAGCAGATAAGATTTTAAAGGACTGGAGGAGCGTATTCATCCCGAAGTTCAAATGATTAAGAATGTTAGCAAAAAGGTGTTCCTTTTGCCCTCCATCCCAAAAGGTAATAGCATATAGATAGAGGCTCAGTGCCTCCTGACCGATAATCGGGAGGTAGCACTGCACCAGAGAAGAGGTATCTTGCGACACCCGATTATTCTTTAGAAAAGAAAAACGGTCATTTGGCTTCATCTATTTTTCCTTTTTCTTCTTAGAGGACTGGGTAATTTGCTGGAGCAGACTCTCCAACTCACTCACATCCTTAAAACTACGGTAAACACTGGCAAAACGAACATAGGTAATCTCATCCAGCTCCGCCAATTCTTCCATGACTAAAGAACCAATGTATTCACTTTGGATCTCATTCTCACTGCGACTACGGAGTTTTTGCTCGATGCGATTGACCACCATGCCGATCTCGTCACTCGAAACAGGGCGTTTCTGGGCTGAGCGGATAATCCCATTAAAGATTTTATCTCTCGAAAACTGCTCTCGCGTACCGTCTTTTTTGACGACAACCAGCGTTCTTTCTTCTACTCGTTCATAGGTTGTAAAACGATGCTGACACTCATCGCATTCACGTCTTCGACGGATGGTATTTCCTTCTTCGGCTTGTCGACTATCAACAACACTAGACTTGGTAGCCCCACATTTTGGACAACGCATGCATTTCCCTCCTTGTCGTTTCCTTTTCATTATACCATTTTTTGAGCAATTCCCAAAACAATTCTTATTTTTACTTGACAAGTTTTTTGTTTTATTGTATTATTTAATTAGAACAATAAAGAAAAAGAAAGGAGACTATGATGTCCTGGTCATTTGATAATACAAAACCCATTTATTTGCAGATTATGGAAAAAATCAAATTACAGATTGTTTCCCATGAACTGGAACCCAACCAACAGCTCCCAACCGTAAGGGAACTAGCGAGTGAGGCTGGGGTCAATCCCAATACCATTCAGCGCGCTTTGTCTGATCTTGAGCGCGAGGGCTTCGTTTATAGCAAGCGAACAACTGGTCGTTTTGTCACTGAGGACTTAAATCTCATCCTTCAGTCCCGCAAACAGCTTTCTGAGGAGCAACTGAAAAACTTTATAACGGGCATGCTTCAATTTGGCTATCAAAAAGAAGAACTGCCAAGTGTGGTTAGCGAATACATCAAAGGAGTGTAAAATTATGACATTACTAGCATTTGAAAATGTATCCAAATCCTATGGGGCTACAGCAGCCCTTAACAATGTTTCCCTTGAGATTCCCGCTGGAAAAATCGTCGGGCTTCTCGGTCCAAACGGATCTGGAAAAACAACCCTGATCAAGCTGATCAACGGACTTCTCCAACCAGACCAAGGACGTGTCCTCATTAACAACATGGACCCAAGTCCTGCTACCAAGGCCATTGTCTCTTATCTACCAGACACGACTTATCTGAATGAACAGATGAAAATCAAAGAAGCACTGACCTACTTTAAAACTTTCTACCAAGATTTCAATCTTGAGCGGGCTCAGCACCTTTTAGCAGATCTTGGCATTGATGAAAACAGTCGCCTCAAGAAATTGTCAAAAGGAAACAAGGAAAAGGTTCAATTAATCCTCGTTATGAGCCGTGAAGCTCGTCTCTACGTGCTCGACGAACCAATTGGTGGTGTGGATCCGGCCGCCCGTGACTATATCTTGAACACCATCATCAACAACTACTCACCAACTTCAACTGTTTTGATTTCTACCCACTTGATTTCAGATATTGAGGCAATCTTGGATGAAATCATTTTCCTCAATAACGGAAAAGTCGTCCGCCAAGGAAACGTGGATGATATTCGTGACGAGTCAGGTGAATCCATTGACCAGCTCTTCCGCCAGGAGTTCAAAGCTTAGACAAAGGAGATTATTATGTTTTGGAATTTAGTTCGTTATGAATTTAAAAATGTTAACAAATGGTATCTAGCTCTCTACGGTGCTGTGCTTGCAATTTCGGTTTTGATTGGTGCATCCATTTCTGGTATTAGTCAGACCTACACTAGTTACGGTAATAACCCCTACTATCTGTTAGGCTTTCTGATCTTAGTTTTTGGGGGACTCAGCGTTACTCTCTGGATCGCAACAATCTTTCTAATCATCCGACGCTTCAAGGGAAGTGTCTACGATCGCCAGGGCTATCTGACATTGACGCTCCCCGTCTCTGAACACCAAATCATCACCGCCAAATTACTAGGTGCTCTCATTTGGTCAATCATAAGCTATATTGTATTTATCTTGAGTATCATTATTATCTTCTCACTCACCCCTGTAGTGAAAGATTTGCCACTCCTCTATCGATTTATCTCTCCTTATCTCGGTTACGGTTGGCTCTATGCCCTCTCTCTTCTGGTGGGTTCAATTACTTGGATTTTATCGATTTACCTTTGTATCTCAATTGGTCAACTATTTAACGAATATCGTGCTGCTATGGGAATTTTAGCCTATATCGTGCTTAACATCGTGATTGGCTATATTTCTATCTTCTTCCGAATGGATTATGATTTTAACCTCCTAATCAGCGTTGATCTCCTCAAAGATTTCATTCTAGCAATTATCTACTATCTCGGAACCTACTACATCTTGAAAAACAAGGTTAATTTGCAATAAAAAATGCCCAGCTAAAAAGCTGGGTTTTTCTTTAACTCAATATCAAACTGGCTACAATGGGGCTCACAAATACGTAGAGAATACCAGTGACTCCGATAGCCAAGCCACCCATGGCTCCTGCGACAGAACCGTATCGAAAGGCGGTCCCAGTTCCAACAGCATGCCCTGTCCCTCCAAGAGAAAGTCCAACAGCTACCGGATCATCTATCTTCAACCACTTCAAAAGTGTTGGTCCGATAACACTAGTCAATATCCCAGTCGCCACTACGACGACCAAGGTTACTGTCGTCAAGCCTTGCAATTTTTCTGTGATTCCAACTGCCATGGCAGTTGTCACCGACTTGGGAAAGAGAGAAATGGCTAGGAAAAAGTCCATGCCAAAGATTTTTGCCACTATGGCGGTGAAGCTAGTATTGACAACTACTGCTAGCAGACTACCAAAGAGAATACTCCGCGCATGGTGCTTCATCAGATGAAAGCTCTTATAAAGCGGAATCCCTAGAGCTACGGTCGATGGTACGATCAAGTTGTTCAGATAAACCCCACCTTGATAGTAATCTTGGTAAGAAATACCCGTTACCTTTAGAAAGATGATAATGAAAATAGCTGACAAAAGCAAAGGCGTCGTCAAAGGATGTGGAAAACGTCTGTAAATCAACATTCCCGCTAGATAAGCTAGGATAGATAATGCAATCCCAAACAGAGGATTGGATACAAATTCACTCATTTGGCATCTCCTTTCTCATAATCTCCTTCAAAACGTCTCTTGATGAACTGAACCACTAGGGCGATGAGGATAATGTTGATGACAGCCGCAAAAAAGACAATCAAGACAATGGGCAAGAGATAGGGGGCAATCACATCAAACTTTTCCATGATTCCCACTGCTGGTGGCAAAAAGAGAATGGTCATATTAGCCAGCAGAAAATTCCCCACCATATTGACATGCCTGGTCCTTAGCCACTTGAACTGTAAAGCTAGAAATAGAATAATCAAACCGATAATACTGCCTGGGATAGGCAGATGAAAGAAACTGGAGATTCCCTCACCGATTAGAGAAATCACAAAAAGAATCATTAATTGAACATATAACTTCATCTCAAACTCCTTGAAATAGAATTCTTGCATACCAGTTTACTCTTTTTTCAGAAAATTTCAAGGAAATATCGAAATTTTTCTTTCTTGCAAGGATTAGCTAAAAGTAGTATAATCATTGCATGCGCAATCATCTTGTGTTACAAAGACAATCAGTAATGACTTTGTGATTTTTACTTTGAAAAGAAAGGAGAAAGCAATGACCTATTTGGAAAAATGGTTTGACTACAACCGCCGTCAAAAGGAAATAGAAGCCTTGTTGGAAGAAACTATTGCCCAGCAGAGTGAACAAAGGCTGAACTTGAAAGAGTTTTATCTGCTATACTATCTGAATCTAGCCCAAGAAAAATCTCTACGACAAATTGACCTGCCAGATAAACTCCATCTCAGCCCAAGCGCTGTTTCTCGAATGGTAGCTCGACTAGAAGAGAAAAACTGTGGTTTGCTTAGTCGCCGATGTTGCGATCAGGATAGACGGGCTAGTTTTATCTGCCTGACTGATGAGGGACAAACAGCTCTATCTTACCTGCAAAAAACCGTCGAGGAAAGACTGGAAACCAGTCTTGACTTCATTTCTTAATCAGATTTTTTAAAAAAGTTGCGTGCGCAATCATTTTTCTTGACATTCCTCGTTTCAAGGAGTACAATAAAGTCAAGAACGAATAAAGGAGTTTTATATGATCGAAATTACCTATCTAGATGCCAGCAAGCAAGAGAGAACCATGACTTTCGAGTCTTATGAAGACTTTGAACGCTCTCAACAAGCTTGCCTTATCGGTGTCGCAGACTATTACCCAGTTCAAAAATTAACCTATAATGGTCATGATTTGGACTACCATGGGACTTATGGAGATGTCTTCTTCTATCTCATGAAACAAGATTTAAGCCAATATAAGTAAAAGGAGAAATACAATGGCAAAAGCAATTACAGATGCAACATTTGAACAAGAAACAAAAGACGGTTTGGTCTTGGTAGACTTCTGGGCAACTTGGTGTGGTCCATGTCGTATGCAAGGTCCAATCTTGGACAAATTGTCTGAAGAACTTTCAGAAGATGTCTTGAAAATCGTTAAAATGGACGTTGATGAAAATCCAAACACAGCTCGTGCCTTTGGAATCATGTCTATCCCAACTCTTCTCTTCAAAAAAGACGGACAAGTGGTGAAACAAGTTGCAGGTGTTCATACTGCAGAACAAATCAAGGCCATCGTTGCTGAATTGAGCTAATCAAATGAGAGACCAAGTACTTTATTTGGTCTCTTTTTTCTTGCCCTTTGCCATTTTTCAAAAAATATGCTAGACTGTAGGTAGAATATTACGATGTTTGGGACATGCCATCGCTAAAAAAAACCTCTACTTGGTATTTTTTAGCTCCCCTCAAGGGAGCTTTTTGCGTGCTCTGAACATTTCCCATTTTGGAAGGAGTACTATGAAACGTCAATCAGCCTTGGTCGTCTTTAGCGGCGGTCAAGATTCCACAACCTGCCTCTTTTGGGCTAAAGAACACTATAAAACAGTCGAAGCCGTCACCTTTGCCTACGGCCAACGCCATCATCTCGAAATTCAAGTTGCTAGAGAAATCGCTAAGGAACAAGGCATTCGTCATCACATCTTAGATATGTCTCTGCTGGGACAAATCACTGAAAATGCCCTGACCTCTGATCTGGATATCGAGCAAAAAGAGGGAGAGGTTCCCAATACCTTTGTTGATGGCCGCAACCACCTCTTTCTTTCCTTTGCGGCAGTTCTTGCCAAGCAACGAGGCATTAAAGATATCGTGACAGGTGTCTGCGAGACAGATTTCTCAGGCTACCCTGATTGTCGGGATGTCTTTGTCAAATCCCTCAATGTTACTCTCAACCTTGCCATGGATTATGACTTTGTTATCCAAACACCTCTCATGTGGCTAGACAAGGCTGAAACTTGGGAATTAGCCGACCAACTCGGTGCCTTTGACTATGTTCGTGAAAAGACTTTGACCTGCTACAATGGGATTATCGGAAGTGGCTGTGGAGATTGTCCAGCCTGCCACCTACGTCAGCATGGCCTTGATGTTTATCTCTCACAGAAAGGAGTGGGCTAATGTTTTTTGCACCCAAAGAAATCAAACAGGAAACTGGGGAGTCTCTTGTCTACAATCCTCACAGAACCTTGGTATCAAAAGAGTTTACTTTCGACGCTGCCCACCACCTCTTTCACTATGAGGGAAAATGCAAATCCCTGCACGGCCACACTTATCATCTGCAGATTGCTGTCAGTGGATTTTTAGATGAACGGGGTATGACCTACGATTTTGGAGATATCAAAGCTATCTACAAGGACTACTTAGAGCCCCATTTGGATCATCGCTATCTCAATGAAACCCTGCCTTATATGAATACAACCGCTGAAAACATGGTTTACTGGATTTTCCAAACCATGAGTCAAGAGTTGCCAGACGAACGCGGTCTCCGTATGGAATACGTTCGTCTCTATGAGACTCCGACTGCCTTTGCAGAGTTTAGACGGGAGTGGTTAGATGACTAGGGAACGTGTCCTCAAACTACCAGTTCTGGAAATCTTTGGCCCAACCTTTCAAGGTGAAGGTCGTGCCATCGGGCAGAAAACCATGTTTGTCCGTACTGCTGGTTGCGACTACCATTGCGACTGGTGCGACTCTGCCTTTACTTGGGATGGTTCTGAAAAGCCAACTCGCATGACCGCTGATGAAGTCATTGCTGCCTTAGATAAGCTAGGAAGCTACGACTATGTAACCCTATCTGGGGGAAATCCTGCTATCCTAGCAGCCAACATGGCCGAACTCGTCACCAAGCTCAAGGAACGTGGTGTCACTCTGGCAGTTGAGACCCAAGGCTCCCGCTGGCAAAATTGGTTAAAAGATATTGATCAGGTCACTCTGAGCCCCAAACCTCCTTCATCAAAGATGGAAGTCAACTTTGAGACCTTGGACTTTATCGTTTCCCAACTGGACCCAGGCAAGGTCACCTTTAAAATCCCTGTCTTTGACGATGCCGATTTGGCCTTTGCCAAAGAGGTTCAAGAACGCTACCAACCAGATGTCCTCTTCTTATCAGCAGGAAATCCTGAGCCCAAGGCTACAGGCAATATTGTCCAAGACCAACTGGATCGCCTCAAAGAACTCTGGGAACATGTCGCTGCTGACGATAGCTGGGGCAATGTCCGCGTCCTTCCTCAACTTCATACCCTCCTCTACGACAACCAACGTGGTGTTTAAGATTAGAAAGAAAAAATCATGTCACAACAAGAAGAAATGAAAAACCTAAGCCTACTAGGCAATAAAGAAACCAACTACATTTTCGACTATCAACCAGAAGTCCTCGAATCCTTTGACAATCGTCATGTTGAAAATGACTATTTCATCAAATTCAACTGTCCTGAATTTACCTCGCTGTGCCCTATCACTGCTCAACCAGACTTTGCGACCATTTATATTTCCTACATTCCTGACAAGCTCTGTGTCGAGTCAAAATCCCTCAAACTCTACCTCTTTAGCTACCGAAATCATGGGGATTTTCACGAAAACTGTATCAACACCATAGGGAAAGACTTGGTCAACTTGCTAGACCCTCGCTATTTAGAAGTCTGGGGAAAATTCACTCCGCGCGGTGGCATTTCAATTGACCCCTACTACAACTACGGTAGACCTGGAACTAAGTATGAAGGATTGGCAGAACAGCGTCTCTTCCAACACGACCTTTATCCAGAGAAAATTGACAACCGCTAAACTCATACTCAATGAAAATCAAAGAGCAAACTAGGAAGCTAGCCGCAGGTTGCTCAAAGCACTGCTTTGAGGTTATAGATAAGATTGACGAAGTCAGCTCAAAACAGTGTTTTGAGGTTGCAGATGGACGCTGACGTGGTTTGAAGAGATTTTCGAAGAGTATCATACGAAAAAGCCCTGTTCCTCAAGCTGAGGAGCAAGGCTTTTTTGAGTTTCAATTATTCTTCTGTTCCAAGGAAGTTTTTCGCTACAAGAGCTGCAAGAACACCACCAACGATTGGGGCAAGGATGAAAATCCAAACTTGTTGAAGAGCTGCGCCACCGACCAAGACAGCTGGTGCCAAGCTACGAGCCGGGTTCACTGAAAGGCCAGTAATGTTCAAGCCCACAAGGATCATGGCCATCAATGACAAACCAATTACTAAACCAGCAATCGCACCATTTCCCTTGCTTGCTGATGTTACAGTCATGATAACTAGGACAAACAAGAAAGTTGCGATGACTTCAAACAAGAATCCACCAAAGACAGTGACACCGTTTGCCAAGGCATTTTCACCAAGACTAGCAGTTGACATGCCTGAGTTAGACAAGAGGAAGAATACTGCAGCTGACGCAAGGAAAGCTCCAACTACTTGTCCAAGGATGTAGTTTACGAGTTCTGAAGATGACAAACGTTTGTTTACAAACATAGCGATCGAAACAGCTGGGTTCAAGTGAGCACCTGAAACAGTTCCGATTGAGAAAGCTGCAACTACAATTGCCAAACCAAAGGCAAAAGCAATTCCAAGGTGTCCAAGGCCATTAAGACCATTTCCAAAAACAACAGCTCCTGTTCCAATGAACACAAGCATAAATGTACCGATTAATTCAGCAACAAATTTTTTCATGATAAGTCTCCTTTTTTCAAACTATGTATTAGTCTATCAGAAGAAGGAAAGGGTTTCAAGAAAATTGACTGGAAAGTTACTTGAAAATCATGAAACGACTCTCTTAGACTTAGTACTGAAAAGATTGAATGGCTTCTTTCAAGGCATCTTGTAAACTATTTCTCTGGTCAAGTTGGATATAGACTTCCAACAGACAGGATCTGAAATTGGAAAATTTATAAAAATCTTCGGTCTCTTCTATTGGAAAATCAACAGTTTTTATCCAAGAAGCTACTTGTTCCTGATCTAATTTCCCTTGCAAAATGGGTTCATAAAGTACTCTCGCTAACCGCCAATCCTCATCATTTGTAAAACGAATGGGAATTCTTTTAAATAGTTGACCCAGTACATCAAATACTTCATAAACTCTGTTACTAGGAAAATCTGGATGACAAACGACTTCCGTCAAGAGATCCGCTCCATGCGCAAAAGCGTGAACCCAACCATACTGACTTGAAAAACCTGTCGTCTCTTTTTCCTTTGTAAGATAGTGTAAGCCTTGATTTAGCATGGTAACCCTGATAGGAGAAGACAACTGCTGGTAATAAAGTGATTTCTTAGTACCATCGCAGGACAGTAGATTGGCATAAATAAGCGCCCTAAAAGAACGTTTAAGAGCTGAAACTCCTCTACTATCAATCTCTTTGTATAGACCTTCATCAGAGGAGACCTCTTCTGAGATAAACTGAAACTGCTCAAGGGAAAACAACTCTTCTTGAATCCCTCTAGCCAAACTCGTAAAAACAAGTTCGTCTCGAATCTCTGGATTGGGATCCCCTATGTGATCAAGTAACCACTGGAGTTCTTCTTGACGATAGCTCGGTTTTTCTTCTGCTATTTTTCTAAGTAACTCTTGATACATGGTCAATACCTCTACATTTCTAGTAACTTATCAAAAAGCCATTCTCTGTTCATATCCTTATCCTAAATCCTCTTTACTCTCCCAACTCAGCACTGTAGGCGATAATCTGGTCAACTGTGTCTGACAAGAACTGGATGGTATCACGGAGTGGTTTGTCTGTTGAGATATCCGCTCCGATAATCATGGCTGACTCAAGCGGTGTCTTACTACCACCTGATTTAAGGAGATTGAGCCAGTCTCTAGCTCCAGTCTCAGAGTTTTTCAGATGGAGGTAACCTGCAGTCGAGATGACAAGACCAGCAGAGTAAGTGTAACTATACAAGCCCATGTAGTAGTGAGCTTGGCGCATCCAAGTCAGTGCCGCATCGTCATCAATTTCAATAGCATCTCCCCAGAAATCTGTCAAAACTTCCTTCATAATGCTGTTGAGTTTGCTTGCTCCAAAGGTTTCCCCTTCTTCAATCAATGTATAAACCTTACGCTGGAAGGCTGCCTCCAAGAGGTGGGTGATGAAATTATGGAAGTAGGTATCTGTCAAGCGGTGGGCAAGAGCGAAACGTTTTTGACGAGGGTCGTCAGATTGGTGCTCCAAGTAATCACTAAGAAGCAATTCATTGAAGGTTGATGGCGCTTCGACGTAGTAGGTCGACATATGAGCATTGAAGTAACTTTGGTGATTGTCTGAAAAGATGAATTGACCAGAATGTCCGATTTCATGAATCAAGGTATAGACATCACTCAAACGACCAGTCCAGCTCATGAGGACATAAGGGTGCACGCGATACGGATCCGCCGCATAACCACCAGAATCCTTGCCACTATTAGCAGCAAAGTCCACCCATCGTTCCTCTTGATAACGAGCAACTTCCTGACAATATTCTTGTCCCAAAGGTTCTACTGACTTCATGACCAAATCATAGGCATCGTCAATAGTCACTTCAGGATTCAGGGCGCTATCCAAGTCCAATTTCCAGTCTGCAAAAGTCATCTTTTCAAGACCATTGACCTTGGCAACATGCTTGAGGTATCTCTGGGCAACTGGCGCAAAGTCCTTCATGATGAGGTCGATCTGGCGGTCAAACATAGCACGGTCCACTTCTTGCTCAGCCAGAAGATAGTCAAAAACTGAGTCGTAACCCTTCATATCTGCCAAGAGTTTTTCAGACTTGACTTGGGCTAGATAGGCTGCCGCAGCTGTATTTTGGTGCTTACGAAGTCCTTCTGAGAAAGAACGGAAGGATTTCTCACGAACCTCAGCGTCCTCGTGGTTTTGGTAAAAATTTTCATAGGTCACAAAGCTGTTTTTGTAGGTCTTGCCATGGGCCTCAAAGTCAGCCATTTCAAAATCCCCAGCTCGCATTTTAGTATAAATGTCCTGTGGACTATAGAAAACTTCACCGAGATTGGTCAAGGCCTTCTCAACATCTGCCCCTAGGTAGTGGGCTTTTTTGATCTTAGCCTGACGAATAGCTGCTGTCAAGTGGGGAAGTTCCCCCAAACGGTCCAAGACTTCCTCGTCTGCTGCTACCAAAGCGTCGTCAAAGAAGGTCAAGGCTACGCTGGCATCTGTTTCAAATTCCATCCCAGCTTGGGCAATGTTGGCAAAATCTTCGTTGCTATAGTCTGTCGTCTGAGGCATAAAGGCGTAATTGCCGATATGGCTCATCTGGATATAGATTTGTTCCAATTCTGCAAAGGCCTTCTCGAAATCTTCAAAAGTGTGAAGATTGCCCTTGTAATCACGGCTAAATTGATTGATGTCTTCGCGCGTTTTCTCGATTGCACGCAAGAAATCCTCACGGTCTTGGTATAGGGCGGTTAAATCCCAAAGTTCCTTCTCTGAGAATTCTGAACGGTGTTTTTGTTCCATTTTCTTCCTCTTATTTCTCTAATTCTACTAAAACACTAAGGGCTGATAAAGCATAAAGTGGTGCTGTTTCTGCTCTTAGAATGCGAGGACCAAGTCCTGCCAAGACGGCTCCTTTAGTTTCAAAACCCTCAATTTCTGCAGGTGAGAGACCGCCTTCTGGGCCAAAGATAAAGAGCAATTTGGCTCCTTTTTCAAGACCAGTAACTGCTTGTAAGAGTGCAGCGGCTTCTCCTTCTTTTGCTGATTCTTCATAGGCCACTATGATAGAGTCAAACTGGTCTAGTTGGGCTAGAAAGTCTGCTTTTTTCTCAAAAAGTGTGATGCTTGGAACGATATTACGTTTGCTTTGTTCAGCTGCTCCAAGGGCGATTTTTTCTAGTTTTTCAACTTTCTTGCCTAGTTTCTTGCCGTCCCATTTGGCAACTGACCAATCGGCAGGAAAGGCCCAGATTTGGCTAGCGCCTAGTTCCGTCACTTTTTGAGTAATAAACTCCAGCTTGTCTCCCTTGGGAAATCCAGATGCGATGGTTACTTGAACGGGCAGTTCTACATTGTCAGCTAATTCTTGAACCAACTCAAACTGACGATTTTCCACATCCAGCACGCGCGCCAAGCGCTTGACGCCATCATCAAAGACCAAGGTCACCTCATCCTCTTCTTTCAGGCGCATGACCTGAAACATATGCTTGCTGGTTTCCTTGTCCTCGATAGTGACAGGAGAGATAGGACTGCCTTTGACAAAATACTGTTGCATGCTAGCCTCCAATCACACCTGAAATATCCTTGGTCTTCTTAAAGACACAGGCATTCCATTCCCCTTGAATCATGTGAGTTTCAAGGAAAAATCCAGCCGCTTCTGCTGACTCCCGCACCATGCCCCACTTATCCTTGATAATCCCACTCATGATCAGGTAGCCTTCATCCTTGACCAAGCGATAAGCATCATCCGTCAGATGAATGAGGATATCCGCTAAGATATTAGCCACAATCACATCTGCCTCAATCTTAACACCCTTGAGCAAATCTCCAGCAGCAACATGGATGTTTTCCATACCAGGGTTGAGCTCAATATTTTCCTGAGCAACACGAACCGCTACATCATCCAGGTCATAGGCGAAAATTTCCTTGGCACCAAGCAGCGAGCTGGCAATAGAAAGGACACCTGAACCAGTCCCCACATCTAGCACCGTTTCGCCACCACGAAGAACCTGCTCCAAGGCAAAGAGGCTCATCTTAGTGGTTGGATGCGTCCCAGTCCCAAAGGCCATGCCTGGATCCAGTTTGATAATCTTTTCTCCCGCAGTCGCCTCATAGTCCGTCCAAGACGGCACGATGGTCAAGTCATGAGTAATGCGAGCTGGTTCATAGTATTTCTTCCAGTTGTCTGCCCAGTCTTCCTCAGCCAAGGCAGTCGTGCCCATCTTGACCTCTCCCAGATCCATAAAATCTGTTAATTCTGCCAGACGCGCCTGCAAATCTGCCTCAACTACTGCCACATCAACCGTTTCAGGGTAGTAGGCTGTCACTACGATTTCTTCTTGTTGCTCAACCTCTGGGAAGATCTCACCAAAACGATCCACATTCCCCACATAGTCCATGCTGTCTTCAATCGCAACACCTTGAGCACCTAACTCAATCAAGAGATTGGAGACCAGCTCCTCCCCCTCACGCTTTACTGTAACTTTTAACTCTTGCCATGTTTCCATAATTAAGATACCAAGCCCGTAAAACACAAAGCCAAAATAGGAAATTCTCTGAAGACGCTTGGGTCTAAGAGAAGTTTATCTTTTTGGCACAGTGTTTAGGGCGGGTTCAGTTTAGAAATGTAACCGAACCATCCTTTCTATTTGTCAATCAATTTTTTCATGTAGACCATATCCATACCTTCTTTTTCAGGTTCGATATGGGTTTTGCGGTAGCCATTTTTCTCATAAAAAGCGACCATGCCCGCATCCTGTAATACCGTACACAAATCCCACTGTGTGATGGTTGGAAATTCTTTTTCCAGCAAGCTCAGTCCCTCAGATCCATACCCTTTTCCTTGGTACTGGGGCAAAATCGCTGCCGTTCCCAACCAAGCCTCCGTCAACTCTTCATTGGTCTGAATTCGTAAAAAACCGATAATTTCGTCCTTTTCTTTTACAAAGTAGTAATAACTATTAAGACGCTCGACTAGTTTCCATTTGATTCGTTCGCGGTCCTCCAGATAAGGATCATACTCATCTTGATATTTTTCATAGACAGCCTTAAAGCTAGCTCTTTGAATTGCAATTACGGTTTCTAAATCCTCTGCTCCTGCTCGGATAATCTGAATCATACTAATACCTCCAAATCCACTCTCTCAACTCGCTTCCTATGCTCTTCCACACGCTGTTTTACTGACCCTCAAATTCTTCAATCACATCCGTGTAGTGTTCTTTCATTGCGTTATGAATCTGCTGTTTAAAAATACCAAACATAAGATAATAAACAAATAGAACAATTCCTGCAAACAGTATCAAAAATAAAAAATATACTGGAAGGGGCAGTACGAGACCTCTACCACTCAGTAAGGGTATAGCAAGCATTAATACCCAAATAACAGCCATAGAAATCCCAGCTACTTTCGTACCACTTTCTCTCTGCTTCTTTAACTTTAAATATTCCAAATAGATGAATGTAGCTTCTTCTCTAGAGTATTGTCCAGCTTTTAGTTTGCGTTTAACTTCCTTATTTAGTGTCGTTGTTGCAACTGCAAAAATCATTTTACTTCCTCCAAATAATCCCTCACTCTCCCCTGCAACTGGGGCACGACCTTATCTGAGCCAAGAAACTCCTCAATGCCCATTAGTTTGTAGCCCTGTCCCTCATCGCCAAAGACGATACTATCAAACTGTTCCTGCCTTAACTTACCAACTAGAAAGACGGATTCCTTCCCCTCAAAAAGCATACTTGGGTAAACCTTACTCCAAAGCAGACACTCTTCAATCAAATGAATTCCCAGCTCTTCGTAAACTTCACGCGCCGCACACTCAAAGGGACTTTCATCACCCTCTCGTCCGCCACCTGGCAATTCCCAGGTATTAGGGTATGGAATGTTTGATTTATCATCACGTAGGATAGTCAAGAGCTTATCACCACAAAAGAGGGCAATTTTGCAACCTGTAAAATCAGAAATTTCTATTTCCATATCATACTCCTAGTATCTCGGATAAGGGTAAAATTCTCCTTCTTCCAAGCCTGCTTTCCCTTCTTCAAAGACTTCTTGGTTCCATTCCATGACAAATTCTTCTGCTTCTGGATCTTCCAAAAAGTCCATGAGCGCATCCAGCCCAACCTCGGCAGTATCTTTTAGGAAAAGCGCAAAATAAGCTAAAAACTCGCGCGAGAAACCTTTCTTAGGTAGATAAGGGATGACCGTTAAATAGTCTTCTTTATTGACTGTTGACTTGGCAGGATTGTAAAAAAGCACTGCTTCCTCAAAGAGGATATCATCTGAAGAAACCTCTCCGTCCTCATCCACCATTTCCACACCTGCAGCGTTTTGTGCTTCCAATAGAAAACTCACTTCTACCGCATGGTTGCGCTTATCCCAACTAATCTCATAATCAAAAGGAAAGTTCTTGTCCAACTCTTCCTGTAAAACATCTAAAAATCCGTATGTTGCCATTTTGTCCTCTTTCTATGCGACTCTTTAATCGCCCCGATTGCTCGGAAATATGCTAAAATAGATACTACCATCTTACCACATATACATCAGAAAATCCATGTTAGAAAGGACTGCTATGCCAGACAATCTCGCGCTTCGCATGCGCCCTAAAACCATCGACCAAGTCATCGGTCAAAAGCATCTGGTCGGACCTGGAAAAATCATCCGCCGCATGGTGGAAGCCAATCGTCTGTCCTCCATGATTCTCTACGGACCTCCAGGAATCGGCAAGACCAGTATTGCCTCAGCCATCGCTGGAACAACCAAGTATGCCTTTCGAACCTTTAATGCGACTGTTGATAGTAAGAAGCGACTGCAAGAAATCGCTGAAGAGGCTAAATTCTCAGGTGGACTAGTTCTGCTACTGGACGAGATCCACCGACTAGATAAAACCAAGCAAGACTTTCTTCTACCACTCTTAGAAAGTGGTCTGGTCATCATGATTGGGGCTACGACTGAAAATCCTTTCTTTTCTGTCACTCCAGCCATTCGCAGTCGTGTTCAGATTTTTGAATTGGAACCTCTGTCTAACCAAAACGTCAAAGAAGCCATTCAAATGGCCCTGACTGACCCTGAACGAGGTTTTGATTTCCCTGTTGAGTTAGATGAGGATGCGCTGGATTTCATCGCAACCTCTACCAATGGAGACCTGCGTTCTGCCTTTAATTCACTAGATTTGGCTGTTCTCTCTACTCCTGAGAATGACAAGCGCATCCGCCATATCACTCTTGATATCATGGAAAATAGCCTACAAAGGAGCTATATTACTATGGACAAGGATGGAGACGGGCACTATGATGTTCTCTCAGCCCTGCAAAAGTCCATCCGTGGATCGGATGTGGATGCCAGTCTCCACTACGCAGCCCGCTTGATTGAAGCTGGGGATCTGCCTAGCCTCGCTCGTCGCTTGACTGTTATCGCTTATGAAGATATCGGCTTGGCCAATCCTGAGGCCCAGATTCATACCGTGACTGCTCTAGATGCCGCACAAAGGATTGGTTTCCCAGAAGCCCGCATCCTCATTGCTAATGTAGTCATTGATTTGGCCCTTTCTCCAAAATCCAACTCAGCCTATGTAGCTATGGATAAAGCTCTTACCGACCTCAAAACATCAGGTCATTTGCCTATTCCCCGACACCTGCGTGATGGTCACTACAGTGGTAGCAAGGAATTGGGGAACGCCCAGGATTATCTCTATCCACACAACTATCCTGGACACTGGGTCAAACAAGACTATTTGCCAGAAAAGATTCGCAATCATAGCTACTTCTCTCCAGAAGACACTGGCAAGTACGAACGGGCCTTAGCTCAACGTAAGGAAACCATTGATAAATTAAGAAATTTGTGAAATCCTTTTCAAAAAAAATAAATTTTCCTCTTGAATTTTTTTAAAAAAGTGGTATCATATAAATATAGAAACGCTGTGGTGTACGACTTCACACTTAAGTGTTGACCGACTATTTTTTGTATTATTAGGGAAACAAAAGTCTTCTAACAGCATGTAGGCCGTCTCACACGGAAACAGCTTCAGTTAGAGCGAGTTGCCCACCTGCTTAATTGCGCGGGTTCAATACAAACCGTGAAGTTTCGGCACCAATACAGCTTTTTATTTGCCTTCTTAGCTCAGTTGGTAGAGCAGCGGACTCTTAATCCGTGGGTCACAGGTTCGATCCCTGTAGGGGGCATCTAAATACAACAGGAAAAAGCCTTGTAAATCAAGGCTTTTTTTGCTTGTCTATAACTGATTTACCCCATCATTTGTCCCACATTTTAAATCTATCTTTTCTTTTTGAATCAAATTACATCTTTACAAATAGTGTAAAGCCAGTTACTTTTGCTTTGATGCCATACAATATTTTCATGTAGAGAAGACAAATTTTATCTTCTCTTTTTATTTTCAAAATAATAAAAACTGATTTTCTTTTCATAAATCAGACTGAAACTTCCAAATTTTCCATTTTGTTTATTGATATTTCCTCTAAAAAGGTGTATAATATTTTTATTATCAAACTATACTATACTATATAGGGGGTATTGAAATGAAATTTTCTAATCGTTTATCGCTATTCCTTGCAGGAGTTATTTTTGTCCTTTTAGCACTCTTTCTATTTACAGACCCAGTAGCTAATCTTGTTGCTTACAGCTGGTGGATTGCATTTGGTTTACTGGTTGCTTCTATAGCAGCTATTTTAGGCTATTTCTCTGTACCAAAAGAGCTTCGCTCACCAGCTCATCTTTTCCAAGGGATTGTTAATCTTCTCTTAGCTCTTTACCTCGTTGCCTATGGCTTTGTGACGCTGCCAGTTGTCATTCCAACTATTTTAGGAATTTGGTTAATTGTAGAAGCCATTATAGTTTTCTTTAAAGGCAATCGTCTGGGATTGATTTTCCCTATTATTGGCAACCATATCATGTGGATAGCGTTGCTTGCATTTTTACTAGGTCTAGTGATTTTGTTCAATCCAGTAGCTACAAGTGTCTTTGTCGTTTATGTCGTTGCCTTTGCATTTTTAATTGTTGGTTTCACCTATATCCTTGATGCCTTTCGTAAATAATCTAGCTGCCATTTTGGGCATATTAAAATAGCTGGGAAGTTACATTCTCAGCTTTTTCTGTTGCCTCCTTAGCTCAGTTGGTAGAGCAGTAGACTCTTAAGCTATGGGGCGCAGGTTCGAGCCCTGCAGGGGGCACATCTAAATCAACAGAAATAAGCCTTGAAACCAAGGCTTTTTTTAACGTCTAATAGCTTTTTGTAGAAAAGTATTTAAAAATAAAAGAGAAGAGAATCTCTCACTCTCTTCTCAGTATATCTTATTAAATTTAGTTTTTCTTAATCTAGCTGATTTTCCTTTGCAACGACAAATTCCTTAACCAATCGATAGATAACAGCAAATATCGGTGTAAAGAATATCATCCCAAGTAAGCCAAAGAGATTGCCTCCAATACTAGCAGCCGCAAGCGTGAAAATAGCTGGCAAACCAATAGACTGACCTACAACTCTAGGATAAATAAGGTTTCCTTCAATCAGCTGTATAACTTGATATAGAAGAAGAGAAAGTAAGGCTTGAGTAGGACTCACTGTGAAGATAAAAATCGCTCCCACAACACAAGCAATCATAGGCCCTACATAAGGAATGAACGATAGCACTCCTGCAAAGATACCTGTCATTACTCCATAGGGTATCCCAAACACGCTGTAACCAACCGCTATCATAACTCCTATGATAACTGCTTCAATCAGCTGACTCATCAAAAATTGGTCATAAGTCTCTAGTGCTACTTGTCCAATGTAAGTCAACTTTATCACCACCTTCTCTGGAAGAAAAACTTTTAGAAGTCGACTCGTCATCGCTGCCAAATGTTCCTTACTGGATAAAAATAAAAAGGTGAAGACTATAATCAAAAAGGCATTCATCAAACTTGAAAAAATATTGCCGATATTACTAGTCAGACCTGATAAAAAACCTATCAAAGCTTGGCTAATAGAACTAGATTGTCCCTGTATGCCTGATACGATAGTTGACAACATGTCTTTGGTTACAAATTCCGAGCTGCCTAGCAATTTCCCAAGTTGAGTAAGGACTGTTGAAAGGACTGTTCCCAGCTGACTAATAGTCTGGGCTAGGGTTGGCAGCACCAAAACCAAAAGAGCAATCACGATTAAGATAAGAGCTAGGAAAACAAGTACCATGGCAATCGGACGACGCAACTCTGCCTTTACCTTCAATTTAACTAAGTACTGTTCAATTTTTTTCATAGGAACATTAAGCACAAAAGCAATAACAGCACCATAAATCAAGGTTGATATTACATCAAAGAGAGAGATTGCTCCTGATATAAAGCTCGATGCATTCAGAATTACAAGAGCAACCAGCCCTATAAAAAGTATTAACGGGGTGTATTTTTTTACTAAGTTCATAAATTCTCCTTAATAAACATGTTTAGATACGACTATACTATTTGGTTTTTCAAACTCTCGATTAAGGTAGGCTTGGTAAGTTCCTGGAGCGATAAATCCTTTGGGTGAGAGGATATCGGTGCCAGCCTGACCGACTATGGTATCAGCCAAGAGCACACAGTTTGTAGATAAGACAAAGTAGGATTTAAACTTAGATTTGATAAATTTATAAAGTTCCCCATCTGTCTCATGTCTGATTTTATAAGCGTAGGTGTAGTCTTCCTTACCATCACCTGTCATGATTTTATCTGCACTTGGCTCCCATGGAATCGTCAGTTGTTTCAATTCAGCCAACTTTTTCTGAACTGCTTTTTCCATTTCAGGCGTCAAATCTATCCCATAACCAAAAAGCGTTTTTTGACTCTCACGTTTACATAGGTCAATGTACTTGTCACGATCACAGAAATATAAGACACCATCTCCTACCATGCCAAATAAGGTCTCAGAAGACGGATCATAGTTGCCATAAGAAATAACACGGCCTTGATAGCAGATATCCACATGACCAATTGCCGAAAACAGAGAGGTCTCAGCTGTATGAACAAAAATTTCAAGCTCCGCTGTCTTACCAGACTTCACCATTCCAAGATGGATATCCTCTCTCTCATCAGCATTTTCCTGCATGAATTTGTTGATTTTTGCTAAAGTTCTTGCAGGGATGAGAGCGGCTAGGACAATAGGTAAGCTAATTCTAATGCGACGTTTGAGATGGTTTTTCCCAATTTCCTCCTCAAACAAGAAACCATCACGGATATTGGACACACCATAAAGGAAAAAATAAGCCCCTAATACAAAGAGTTGAAAGACAGAATTTCCTGTAGAGGACAAAAGACTAGTCCCACCAAGAAAAACTAGTACGAGTCCATCTAGTAAGAGACGAAAACGAGGTCGAATTTTGTTTTTGCGGTAGAGAACATAGGTGACAAGGTTAATACTAGCATGAAAAATCTGATAAACTCCAATCACAAGAGCCAAAATATAAATCGGCACATCCGTCGCAAGATTGGAGCCAAGCAAATATCCCAGCACTAACAATTTAACCAGTGCAACTCCCAAGGTGTCCGTTGACTGACTTTTTTTGAAAATACGTAATACTAAATCTAAGACCGTTGCTATCCAAGCTAAAAACAGAACCAGTCGAATAACCTTTACTGGCAACCAAGTCCCCGTGACCATCAAGATGAGACCTAGCAGAACAAACAAGAACCCCTGAGCAAGTAATTTCTTACCTGTCAGACCTAAAGATAGAATTTTCGCCATATAAAAACCTTTCAACAATAAAAATTAAACACTCCGATTAAACTGACTAGTAAATAGCCAACACTACAAACAGCCTGTGCCAGCAACATATGGTGACTAGAAATGACTGTAGTAATGTCACCATCTTGTCTTATGCACTTCTAAAATTTGTTATATTGATTAGAAGCCAGAGCTTATAAAAACTAGCTAAACTCGAGAGATAGACACAATTGCGACGAAAAAATGTATAACCAATTCAACTTGTTAAGGTAAGAAAGCATTATTTCCAATCTATTAATTATTCATCTATTACCTATTATGACACAATATTCCCTATAGTTCAACTTTTTACTTGTTTTTATATTACACGGACTAAAAAGTTTTCAACAGTTGATTGCATTTGTTTTAATAAGTTTTAACCTTTCTTGGTTAGATAAAAAAAGAACCATACAGTTTAGAATCTGTATGGTTTTTGCCCCACTTTTGTCCCATTTTTAAATCATGACATTGAAAATACCTAAAATCACTTATATTTCAATATTTTTAATTGCTCTCAATATGAAAGTCCTTTCCAAATCCCTGTAGGGGGCATCTAAATACAACAGGAAAAAGCCTTGATTTACTAGGCTTTTTTGTGTAGTCTTAGCACTAAAAAACGATAGAAAAAACACCCCTTCTGAACTGCACCCCAAAAGTTAGACAGAAAAAACCTAACTTTTGTGGCGCAGTTCATTCGCGTCACATGAAGTTATTTAAGCATCTCCCTTTCTCTCATTACCATTTTCTGTTATAATAAATTGTACTTCTAAAATAGAAAGGACTTAAGATGACAACTCTTATTAAACATAAACGTGTAGAATTTTCAGAACTTTTTTATGACCTAGTTTTTGTTTTTGCAATTTCAAAAGCAACTGCTTTAATTCACCCTCTTCATAGCGGTGTTGTGGCTTGGGATTCTTTACTTGATTTCTTCATCTCTGTCATGGTTATCATCAATTCCTGGATGATTCAAACCATTTATACCAATCGCTATGGAACAAACTCGTTATTTAACATGGTAATCATGTTTATCAACATGGGACTTATGCTCTTTATGTCCAATATGATTGGATACAATTGGCAACAATGGTTCTATTATACCTGTTGGGCTGTTGGTACATTGACCCTTACCTTATTTTTTCAATATTTGGTTGAATTTTTTAGAAAATCAACCGATAATACTGATCGGGAAAGTATCAAAGGTTTTCTATGGTTAACAGGTCTAGGAAGTTTAGGAGTCTATCTGGCAGCTCTTTTTCCTATTTACGTTGGAGTCTATATCTTTATTGCTAGTATTCTGCTAACATTTATTGTGCCAATTTTCTTGATTACTAAAGATGAGCATTTCCAGGTAAATCTTCCCCATTTAATCGAGCGCGTCTCCCTTCTTGTGATTATTACGTTTGGAGAGATGGTTGTTGGGCTAGCTAGCTTCTTTACAGTCGAGAATTTCTCGATTTATTCGGTTCTCAATTTCGTTATCATGCTTTCCCTGTTCTTGTTTTATTTTGGCGAATTTGACCATGCTATTGATGAAGGATCTAGTCAAAAGGGATTATTTGTAATTTATAGTCACTATCCTATTTTCATCGGGCTTATGTTGATGACAGTTTCGATGGGTTATCTCCTGAATCCCGAGGCTAATCTTCTCGTTGCAATCAGCTTCTTTTATATCGGAATTGGCCTCTTCCAAGCTGCTGTCCTAGCAAATGGGCCCTATAACAAAAACTATCTTCGCTATCCGAGAAGTTACTACTGTGCTCAAGCGACACTCTATCTGGCTGCCTTGATTCTCTCTTTGCTTTTCGCTTCTAATCCTATAACAGTGTTGAGTATTGCAACCATTTTTACTCTAGCTATAGCCATTCATTTTATTTATTTTTATGTGACACAGAATAAAAAATATTCCAAATCTAACTGGGGGTTCTTTTAATGAGTTTATAGCATTAAAAAAGCCTTGGTTTTCCAAGGCTTTTTTTTCATTAATTTGTTTTTCCATTTTATCCTCCGATTTGATCTCGCACTGACATTTATTTATAACAAAACTATATATCTAGAATAGCATAATCATTAGGTATTATAGGTTTTCAAACAAAATACGAGTCATTCGTTTTTGCCCCACTTTTGCCCCATTTTTAAATCCTGACATTGAAAACACCTAAAAGTATTTCCCTAAAATCAGCTATATTTCAACATTTTTGTTTATTTTCAATATGAAAAGTTCTTACAAATCCATGCAGGGGGCATCTAAATCAACAGGAAAAGCCTTGGTTTACAAGGCTTTTTTGTATCCTCCCTACTTTTATTCCATCAACGGATGCTCAAGATATATTTTATGTGTAAAAAATTCTTTTGCCCCTCAGTGATACAATTATTTTACTCAATTACAAACAGATCAAAAGCAAAAGAATTAGCTCTATTTCATACAGAACTAAGTCTTTTATTTAAACAATCTAATGTTTCCTCTTCATCTCAATCAACTCCAGACATTTATCTAGATCTACATCTCGTTCAAAATGTGCAGGAGTCCAAGGGACTTCTATATCAGGAAGAACACCTTTGTCCGTCATCCCTTTGCCTTTATCTATAGCCAACCAGCGAGAAGTTGGGAACATCAAAAAGTAATCATCATAATCTACCTTGCAACAATTTGAATAGTCTAAAATACCAAGCGTTGGACGGCCGATAACTGTCACTTTCTTAAAATCCTTCATCATCTTGACAAAATTATCTCCTGATGATGCACAATAAATATCCGACAAAACAAAAATCTGCTCTGGATAGTGACCACCCTTAACACCTGGGAAAAGCTCGTCTTGATCATCCTGATACCGAACATAGCCTTTCCCTCGATTTTGGAGTAAATTATTACGAAAATCTTCAAGCAGTTTCACCGTATCAGGACTGATATTTTCTTGTTGAAGCCATGTTTCAAAGTCTTTTAAGCGTCGATCGACATTTCCTTCTGTATAGAGAATTTCCATTCCATCATCCTGTAAATCAAAAGTATCATAGCCTTCCCCTTCCTCCAAGCCAAGATGTAAGAGCGGAAAATACAAAGAATCCGTGCCCCCATTGTTGTAACGGACATCTATAATAAGAGTTTCTGTCTCAGCAATCTTCTGCAAACACTCTTGGTATAAACGGTTAATCGCTTCTTCATCCATAAAATTATCTAAGCGTATATAGAGGATATCTGACTCCAACTCTTTCCAAAAAATCTGAGCTTTTTGAGCTTGCTGGCTAGCACGAACTGTAATAGACATCTCCTGCCCATCTCGAAAGACCGTCACTTGCTCTGCCATCAGTAGCAAATCTGCCCATTCTCGGTATCGTCTTTCTGGAGTCAGACTAATAAAGTAATTTGGGTGTTGCAAAGCTACTTGCTCCAAACTCATCCCGTCCAGACTGAGGATTCGATCCCCCACCTGGAGACCTGTATCTTGGTTTGCTTCCTCAACAAACATTTCCTGCTCACTTATCCTCAAAAGAAAACCTTTCGGACCTGATTTTTTATTATGGAAAGAAATATGCCCAATAATCCCAAAACTAGCAAGATAAGTCCTGACTTGATAAAGAAATTCTTGCTCAGTCATATCATCTGTAATCTTTTCTAGAAAAGGCTGAGGGTTGCACCCTTTGCGATCTTTTACTGTAGATGAATCATGTGTCATAATCCAAACAATGTCTTTAAAAATATCTGTTTTTTTCATACGAGCCATTCCTTCTAACTTTAAAATAGTATAGCCTTCTTCACAGCGAAAAAGGAGTTTTTACTACAAAGTCAATCTGCTATCTCCCCTTCTTCATAATGTATTTTCGTATAGGTGTTTCAACCATTTGAACGATTTCAAATCCTTCTTTTTGATAAAGATTGTAAGCTGTTTGATTTGCCTCGTAGACATTTAGAGAAATAGTATCTATGTCTTCATTTTCAAAGGCCAAACTAACAAATTTCCTTAAAGCCTGGCTACCTAAGCCTTGCCCCTGTTTCTGGGGGTTGATAAAAAATCTCCCGATATGAAGATTTCTGTCTTCTAGCCTGATTTTCTGGATAGTCCCCACAAACTCTTGTCCATCAAAGATTGAAAAGATTCCTTCCAAATCTTGCAAGACTTGAATTGTCAAGGGAAAAGGAATCATTGTTCCCATCCATTGTTCTTGAAAGGATTTGCCGAGGGAGTTGGACCATTGGCATACGAATTGAGCGTTTTCTGTACTCACATTTTCTTCAAAACGAATTGTCATCTTTTTTCCTCACCATCTTATCTGTGTTTCTCCATTATACTACTTCTCCTATTTTTTACGAATAGATAAGTATGATTGATCTTTATTTTTTTCTTGTCGGGAGCATTCTCGCTTCCTTTCTCGGTTTGGTCATTGACCGTTTTCCAGAGCAATCCGTTATCAGTCCAGCCAGTCACTGCGATTCCTGTCAGACTCGCTTGCGTCCGTTAGATTTGATTCCTATCCTCTCGCAGGTCTTTAATCGCTTTCGCTGTCGCTACTGTAAGGCTCCTTATCCAGTCTGGTATGCCTTATTTGAATTGGGCTTGGGATTCCTCTTTCTGTCTTGGTCTTGGGGCTTTCTTTCCTTGGGTCAAGTCATCCTGATAACTACTGGCTTGACCTTGGGCATCTACGACTTTCGCCATCAGGAATATCCTTTACTGGTCTGGATTGTCTTTCATCTACTCCTAATGACCTGCTCTGGCTGGAATCTGGTCATGGTCTTCTTCCTTGTTCTCGGAATTTTGACCCATTTTATTGACATCCGCATAGGAGCAGGGGATTTTCTCTTTTTAGCTTCCTGTGCGCTCGTCTTTAGTGCGACAGAGTTGCTCATCTTGATTCAGTTTGCTTCTGCGACGGGGATTCTGGCCTTTCTCCTCCAAAAGAAAAAGGAAAGACTTCCTTTTGTGCCTTTCCTCTTGCTTGCTGCTTGTGTAATTATTTTTGGTAAGCTACTGCTTGTTTGATAAAGTTCTGAATCGGCTCTCTTTGGTGGAGAGCTTTTACAATTTTCGAACCAACGATAACACCATCTGACACCGCATTGAAGCGTTCTACATCAGCTTGACTAGATACACCAAAACCTGTCAAGACTGGGATGTCTGCTACTTGATGCAATTGTGCCAAGTGCTTGTCCAAGTCTGCACGGTAATTTCCTGACTTCCCTGTCACCCCGTTGATGGCAACGGCGTAGACGAAACCTTCCGTTCCTTCAATCAATTCTTTCTGACGCTCCATTCCTGTTGTCAAACTAACTAGAGGAATCAAGGCGATGTCTGTATCTGCCAAAAAGGGCTCTACAAAATTGGCATGCTCATGGGGCAGGTCTGGGATAATCAAGCCCTTAACCGCTGTATCTGCCAAATCTTTGACAAAGTTCTCCACACCGTACTGAAAGAGGGGGTTGAAGTAGGTCATAATGACCAGGGGAACCTCTGTTTCAATGGTTTTCAAGGTTTCAACCAAAGCCTGGGTAGAGGTCCCGTGGGCTAGACTGCGCAAGCCAGCTTCTTCAATAACAGGCCCATCTGCAACAGAGTCTGAAAAGGGAATGCCCACTTCAATTGCGGAAACACCCAAATCTTCTAAAAAGTGAATTGTTTCAGCGAGTCCATCCAAACCTTTCTCGTGGTCTCCAGCCATGATATAGGGAACAAAAATTCCCTTTCCAGCTGCTTTTATAGCCTTTAATTTTTCTGTTAGTGTCTTAGGCATGAGCTTCTCCCTTCTTTGCTGCGTCTGCTTCCAAGCGGTCTTTAACTTGAACTACATCCTTGTCCCCACGACCCGATAGACAGACAATCATGGACTTGTCTGGTCCAAGTTCTTTGGCCAATTTTACCGCAAAGGCAATAGCGTGGCTAGATTCCAAGGCTGGGATAATCCCTTCCACACGAGACAAGAGTTGGAATCCTTCCAAGGCTTCCTCGTCTGTCACAGGAACATAGCTGGCACGTTTGATATCGTGGTAGTGAGAATGTTCTGGACCGATACCAGGATAGTCCAAACCTGCTGAGATAGAGAAGGCTTCAAGAATTTGACCATGGGCATCTTGAAGCACATCCATAAGGGAACCGTGAAGGACACCTGGTCGACCCTTGGTCAAGGTAGCTGCATGGTGTTCTGTATCCACACCAAGCCCTGCTGCCTCAGCCCCATACATAGCAACTGACTCATCTTCTACAAAGGGATGGAAAAGACCGATAGCATTAGAACCACCACCAACACAGGCTACTAGGGCGTCTGGCAGATCTTGACCCGTCAAGTCACGGTACTGTTGTTTAGCTTCTCGACCGATGACACTTTGGAAGTCACGAACGATTTCTGGAAATGGATGAGGCCCCAAGGCAGAACCAAGGATATAGTGGGTATCATCGATATTAGCCACCCATGAACGAAGGGCTGCATTGACCGCATCCTTGAGCACGCGCGAACCATCTGTCACTGCCTCTACCTTAGCTCCCAAAAGCTCCATACGGAACACATTGAGGGCTTGTCGTTTAACATCTTCCTCACCCATATAGATGGTACATTCCATGTTAAAGAGGGCTGCAGCTGTTGCAGTTGCCACACCATGCTGACCAGCACCCGTCTCAGCGATAATTTTCTTTTTGCCCATACGTTTGGCAAGCAAAACTTGTCCCAAGGCATTGTTAATCTTGTGCGCGCCTGTATGGTTGAGATCTTCCCGTTTGAGATAAATCTTGGCTCCACCGATATGCTGGGTCAAGTTTTTTGCGTAGTAAAGGGGAGTTTCACGACCTACATACTGGAGCAAGAGTTGGTTTAATTCTTCTTGGAAACTTGGGTCTGCCTGACTTTCACGGTAGGCCTTTTCCAACTCCAAAACTGCTGTCATCAATGTTTCTGGGACAAAACGTCCACCGAATTTTCCATAAAATCCATCTTTATTTGGTTCCTGATATGCCATGCTTTACCCTCCCTATAAATCTTCTAATCTTTTCATGATCTTTTTGTCCATCTGTCTCCACTCCGCTTGATACATCTACTGCATAGGGAGTAAAGTGTTGAATTGCTTTTACTACATTGTCTTCCGTAAGCCCACCTGCGATAAAAAAGGGCTGAGTTAGTCCAGCTGTATCCAGTTGGCCCCAGTCAAAGATCTGGCCACTCCCTGCCACAGGGGCATCAAAGAGGAGATAGTCTGCCTGAGAATTGGATACATGACCCTCTCCATCCACTTGAACAGCCTGAATGCTGGTACAAGGCAAATCCTCAAACAAATCATCCGCCACCTGACCATGAATCTGTACCAAGTCCAAGCCAACTTTGTCAATCGCTTCTAGCAGTTCTGCCCGACTTGGCGAAACAAATACGCCAACCTTTTTTACGTCTGAAGGAATGAGCTTTGCCAACTCAGCAGCCTGATCCAAGGCCACCTGTCTTTTACTAGGTGCAAAGACAAAACCAATGTAGTCCGCTCCTGCTGAAACGGCTGTTTCCACCGCTTCCTTGGTCGATAGTCCACAAATCTTAACCTTTGTCAATCTGCAACTCCTTGATTCTCTGGGCCACATCTTCTGCCTGCATGAGAGCTGTCCCAACTAAAATTCCGTTAAAGTATGGTGCTACTCGTTCCGCATCTTGCCCTGTGAAAATAGCCGATTCAGAAATATACAAACAATCTTCTTTAAAGTGTTTAGCCAAGTCTACACTGGTCTGCAAATCAACTTCAAAGGTGGTCAAGTTGCGGTTATTAACTCCGATAATCTGAGCACCAAGTCTGTGGGCCACTTCCAGCTCAGCTAGATTATGAGTCTCCACCAAGACTTCCAGACCAAGCTCTGTCGCGTAGTCGTAAAGTTCCTTGAGACGTTCTTCTGACAAGGCTGCCACAATGAGCAAGATGACTGTCGCACCTGCATTGCGGGCACGGATAATTTGCTTTTCGTCGATAATAAAGTCCTTGTTGAGCGTCGGAATCTGCACCCGACTGGAAATCTCTCGTAGATAGTCCAAATGCCCTTTAAAGAAAACTTCATCTGTCAAAACCGAAATCATCACTGCGTCGTTTGCTTCATAGGTCTGGGCCTGTTGCACAATATCCACATCGAGATTGATATCTCCCAGACTAGGGCTAGCTTTCTTGACCTCAGCGATTACCTGCAAACGGTCACGGTGATTCTTCAAAAATTCTGCCAAGCGATAGGTCTGGCGCAAGGGCTGGACTTCCTCCAGCTCCATCTGCTCGACCTCACGCGCCTTCTGCTCTAAGATTCGTGCTAAAAATTCCTGACTCATTTTTGGTACTCCTGTAACAGTCTGAGTTTTTCAAGGGCCTTGCCACTAGCAATTACTTGACGGGCCAAGGCAACTCCTTCCTTGATACTAGCTACCTTACCATTAGCATAGAAACCAAGACCAGCATTTAAAACTGTCGTTTCCAAGAATGGACTTGGTTCGTTTTGAAGAACGCTGAGCAAAATTTCTGCATTTTCCTGAACATTCCCTCCACGAATATCTTCAATAGCGTAGCGTTCCATCCCCAAATCCTCTGGAGTGAAGCTTGACAAGGTGATTTCGCCATTTTCAAGAAGAGCAATCTTGGTTGTTCCGTTCAAGCCAGCTTCATCCAGCCCTTCTGGTCCAGCAACCACGATGGCACGTTTGCGACCCATATTTTTCAAAACTTGAGCTGTGCTTTCTAGAAGTTCTGGACGACTAATGCCAAGAAGCTGTGTTTCCAAGGCCATTGGGTGAATCAGTGGACCAGTCAAGTTCATGATTGTTGGAATTCCCAATTCCAAACGAGCTGGCATGATGTATTTCATAGCTGGGTGCATATTTTTAGCAAAGAGAAAGACGATGCCAGTTTTATCAAAGACCTTACCTAGTTCAGCTGGTTTGAGGTCTAGGTTAATGCCCAAGGCTTGAAGGACGTCTGCCGAACCCGATTTAGAAGAAATCGAACGGTTACCGTGCTTGGCCATATGAACACCGCCACCAGCCAAGACAAAGGCTGCAGTTGTGGAAATGTTAAAACTGAAAGACTTGTCCCCACCTGTACCGCAGTTATCCATGGCATCATGAATTTCAGTTGGAATGTGTTGGGCATGTCCTCTCATGACTTGGGCAATGGCTGTGCGTTCTTCAGGTGTTTCCCCCTTCATCTTAAGGGCCAAGAGGAGAGAAGCAATCTGCGCTTCGGTTACACGTCCAGTTACGATACGCTCAATGATATCCGTCATTTCCACACCTGATAAATTTTCAAATTTTGCTAGTTTTTCAATAATCTCTTTCATCCTAGTTTCCTCACTTTACAACCTTCTCGATAAAATTCCGAATAGAAGACAAGCCGTCTGGCGTTCCGATACTCTCTGGATGGTACTGGAAACCATAAATTGGAAGAGTTTTGTGTTGAATTCCCATAATGGCTTGGTCATCGGTCGAACGAGCTGTCACTTCAAAGTCTTCAGGCATCTCTTCAATTAAAATACTGTGGTAACGCATAACCGGACGCTCATCCTCGATGCCCTGATACAGAACAGATGGCGCTTCAAAGCTGATAATGCTCTGTTTCCCATGCATGACTTTGGGAGCCAAACCTAGTTTACCGCCAAAGACTTCTGCGATGGCTTGGTGCCCCAGACAAATCCCAAGAATCGGCTTTTTGCCAGCAAAGTCACGAATCATGTTCTCCATCTTACCAGCATCAACTGGCCAACCTGGACCAGGAGAAAAGACCAGACCATCTGCTTTTTCAGCTTCTTCATATAGCTTAGGATCATCATTTCTCAAAACCTGAACTTCTGCAAAATTCCCAATGTATTGAGCCAAATTATAGGTAAAAGAATCATAGTTGTCAATCAATAAAATCATGGTCATAGTTCTCCAATTCTAGTCATAGATTTAGCCTTGTTAATGGTTTCTTGGTATTCGTTTTGGGCAATAGAGTCATAGACAATCCCTGCCCCAGCCTGAACATAGGCTGTTTGATTTTTGAGAATCATAGTTCGGATGGCGATAGCGAAATCCATATCACCAGTCGCAGACAAGTAGCCGATTGCTCCTGCGTATACACCGCGTTTTTCCGTCTCCAGTTCATAGATGCGTCTCATGGCCCGAATCTTTGGTGCTCCTGAAACTGTTCCAGCTGGAAGTGTAGCTTTCAAAGCATCCATGGCAGTGAGGTCTGGAAGCAAACGTCCCTTGACCACGCTGGTCAAATGCATGACATAGCGGAAGAGCTCCACTTCCATATACTTGGTGACTTGAACACTGGCTGTTTCAGAGATACGACCAATATCATTACGTCCCAAGTCTACTAACATTCGATGTTCTGCTGTTTCCTTCTCATCAGACAGGAGGTCTGTCGCCAAGGCCTTGTCCTCTTCATCCGTAGCTCCTCTTGGTCGCGTACCTGCAATCGGATTGGTTGTCACGATGCCATTTTTAACAGAAACCAAACTTTCTGGACTAGCTCCGATGATTTGATAATCCCCAAAATCATAGAAATAGAGGTAATTAGAAGGATTGGTCACGCGGAGATTTCTGTAGAAGTCAAATGGATTTCCAGTAACTTCTGCTGAGAAACGCTGGCTGAGCACGCATTGAAACATATCACCATTACGAATCAAGTCACGAGCGGTTTCCACCATTTCCTCAAACTTCTGAGGAGCGATATGCGGTTTGAAGTCGAGCGGAGATAAATCCAAGTCTTCAAATTCATTTGGAGCAGGGATGCGTAATTCCTCAAGCACTTGCTTCAAAGCTTCTTCCAAATCTTCTTGACTGCGATCACTATAGAGAGCATCCTCGATGACATGAATTTTTTCTTTCTTGTGGTCAAAGACCATATAACTCTCATAGACAAAGAAATGCATGTCTGGCGTCCCAATGGTATCTTGAGGGATTTGACCGATTTCCTCATAAAGCGAAATCATATCGTAACCAACAAAACCAATAGCTCCCCCACCAAAAGGTAGGTCTGAATGGTGCTGGCTCTTATGAGTCACTTCATAAAGGAAATCCAAGGGATCCCGATTAATCACTTGACCATTTTGATAAAGGACTCCATTTTCAAACTTAATCTCAAAAACTGGATTATAGGCTAGGATAGAAAAACGAGCGGTTTCCTTGTCTCTCGGAATACTCTCTAAGATCACCTTGTGTTGCCCCTTTAGGCGCATATAAGCCAAGATTGGTGATAAGACATCTCCATGAATGATTCGTTCCATTGTAATTTTCCTTTCAGTTCTACTTAAATCTCGTAGTGACTCTACAAAAAATCCCCACGCAAAATAACTTGCGTGAGGACGAAATTCGCGGTGCCACCTCAATTATAGGATTTCTCCTATCTCTCATTCCTGTCTCAGAACCTTCCTGTAACAGGCTGTGCGATAAAGGGCACTCCCTTGAGAATTATGTTTTCTTCTCTCGTTTCAAATGGACCCAACCTTACAGCTTTCTCTGCTTGTTTCCAGCAACCACAAGCTCTCTGTGAGAGAAAAGACTGTAATTTTTCCATCTTTTATTTTTTAGCTTCTAGGTAGTCTGCAATCGCAGCTACATCCTTGTCTCCACGACCAGAGACATTGATGATGATGATCTCATCTTTACTTAGTTTCGGTGCACGTTTAACCGCTTCTGCGATTGCGTGCGAACTTTCAATCGCTGGGATAATCCCTTCAGTCTTGCTTAGAAGGAGCAAGGCTTGAACAGCTTCTTCATCTGTCGCTGCTACGTATTCTACGCGGCCTGAATCTTTAAAGTAGGCGTGTTCTGGGCCAACCCCTGGATAGTCCAAACCAGCTGAGATAGAGTAAACTGGCGCTAGCTCTCCATCTTCCTTAAAGACTGCATAAGTCTTCATACCGTCGACAATTCCGACACTACCTTTTGTCATAGTGGCTGCGTGCTTGTCTGTGTCAAGTCCGTGACCGGCAGCTTCGACCCCAACCAATTTGACTTCTTCATCAGCCACATACTGTGAAAAAGCACCGATAGCATTAGAACCACCACCTACACAGGCAATGACGTAATCTGGCAAGCGTCCTTCTTTTTCCAAGATTTGACGACGTGATTCTTCACTAATCACTTTTTGGAACTCATGAACAATAGTTGGATAAGGGTGAGGCCCCACAGCAGATCCCAAAACGTAGAAGGCTTCAAGGTCATTCATCCATGCTCCAAAGGCTGCATCGACCGCATCCTTGAGGGTACGAGTGCCTGTTTCAACTGCGTGAACAGTTGCTCCCATCATCTCCATACGGAAAACATTGAGACGTTGACGCTCCACATCCTCTGCCCCCATATAGACATCACAGGCCATACCAAACTTGGCTGCAGCTGCTGCTGTCGCAACACCGTGCTGACCAGCTCCTGTTTCTGCAATCACTCGCTTTTTGCCCATACGTTTGGCAAGAAGAATTTGACCTAAAACGTTGTTGAGCTTGTGAGAACCCAGGTGGTTAAGGTCTTCGCGCTTGAGATAAATCTTAGCCCCACCTAAGTGATCTGTCAAACTTTCCGCAAAATAAAGCGGTGTTTCACGACCAGAATAATCCTTCAAGTAATGGCGAAATTCTGCCAAAAATTCTGGATCATCCTTGTACTTGTCAAAAGTCACTTCTAACTCATCCAACAAAGCCTGAATTGGCTCCGGTACAAAACTACCACCAAATTGTCCAAAATAACCTTTAGTTGTCATAAAATTTTCCTCTTTCTGTATGAATTCGGCTTTTGGTTTGCTTTTAGTAGTAGGCAAGGAGCTGCAAATAGACCTCTAGTTCATCAAAGCGACTTAACGTCCTAATAAAAGATAAACAAAATGACCGAAAGAAAAAAGCCCACACACGGAATCTACTTCCATGTGAGGGCGTTGGTAACGCGGTGCCACCTCAATTATAAAGGGACTATTCCCCTCTACATCTCTGCCTTGTCTAACAACAAGTTGCACTGTAAGGTGTGCGCACCGAATTTTCATTGTTTCAAATTCATTTTTAAAATCAGCCCACTTTCACTACTTCCAACCACCTGTTCACAATCACCACAGGCTCCCTGAAGATCAAAAATAGTTACTTTTCTGATTTATTGAGAATATTATATGTTATTGTTCTATCTTTGTCAAGATTTTTTTATGATTTTTTTCCAGAACCAAGGATTTCTTCGGAAATTCTCACCAAAGTCTTAACGATATAGTCTACTTCTTCATCGCTTAATTTTGTATGAAGAGGAAGCGTAATTTCATTTTCAAAGAAGGCATAGGCTCTTGGATAATCTGCCATATCAAAACCAAGATTCTTATAGGCTGTCAAGAGAGGAAGCGGTTTGTAGTGGACGTTACTTGCAATTCCTGCTTTGGCCAATTCTTGGATAATACGATTACGCTCTTCTAGACTAGCACCTTCTACATGGGTGATGTAGAGGTGACGACAAGATTCGACAGTATCAGTCTTGTGTGCTAATGGATGGATGCGAGAACCAGCAAAACCACGATCATAACGGTCTACGATTTCCTTACGACGTTGTAGCAAAGCTGGGTAACGGTCCAATTGTACCAAACCAATCGAAGCCATGATATCAGTCATGTTACACTTGTAGGCCGGCGTTACGATATCGTATTCCCATGAACCCAGTTGCATCTTGGCAAGGGCATCCTTTGTTTGACCATGAAGGGAAAGGATTTGGAATTCCTTATACATCTCTTCATCGTCAATCGCTGGATTGGCTTTCCAAGTAGCACTTCCTCCCTCAGCTGTTGTAAAGTTCTTAACAGCATGGAAAGAGAAGGAAGTGAAGTCAGCGATAGAACCAGCAGGCTGTCCTTTGTAAGTAGATCCCAAAGCATGGGCACTATCAGAGACAATCACAATGCGGTTAAAGGCCTTTTGCCACTTGCTTGAAGCGGTAAAGAGATCGCGTTTTTTCTCCACGACTTGGAATAAACGGTCATAGTCGCAAACAATTCCTGCAAGCTCTACTGGAATGATAACCTTAGTCTTTTCAGTAATGGCTTGCTCAAGCAAGTCATAGTCCATCTCAAAAGTATCTGCTTGGATATCCACCATGACAGGTGTTGCTCCTACGTGAGTGATGACACTACATGAAGCTGTATAAGTCATAGCTGGAACGATGACTTCATCCCCAGGTCCCACTTCCAAAACACGCAAAATCAACTCAAGGGCGGCAGTCGCAGAGTTGAGGCAGACAGTCTTAGGTGTCTGTGTGTATTGGGACAAGCGACGCTCCAGTTCTTTTGTCTTAGGACCTGTTGTGATCCAACCAGAACGTAGGGTATCCGCTACTTCAGCAATTTCAGCTTCCGTAATATCGGGTGGTGAAAATGGAATATTGTAATTTGGCATTGATTTGCTCCTTTTATCTGTACTCATTTTCTCATGACTACTTTATTTTAGTACTTCAAACACGGTTTGAAACATGATTTTGATGTCTCCAAGGAAACTAAACTCTCGGAGATAGGCGAGGTTATAGCGCATCTTTTCAGGGAGAACGTGTTCGACATAGGCTTGGTCAACTGACATACCTTTCTCCGTCATTTGACTGATGATGGTATCCTCATCCTTGTAGTTGATGCTGGCTGGAGAGGTAATCCCTGCGGGTAAGAGCAAGGTCGCCATCATTTCAGGGCTATACTGCTCTGTGTAGCGTGGCACTTCAGGTCTTGTACCTACAAAGGACATTTCGCCTTTAAGGACATTGACCAACTGAGGCAGTTCGTCTAAACGAACACGGCGGATGAAATTCCCAACCTTGGTAATGCGGCTATCGTTAGCTGAAGTCACCAGACTTCCTTTTTTATCCGCGTCCGTCACCATGGTACGGAACTTCCAAATCTTGAAGCGACGGTTGTACTGGGTCACGCGCTCTTGCTTATAAATAACTGGCCCCTTGCTATCCAACTTGATCCAAATGCTCAAGACAAGAAAGACTGGAGAGGTCAAAATTAGCAAGACCACGGCCAAAAACCAATCCAGGCAACGCTTGAAAACCAGCGAACCTTTCCTTTTAGAGACAAGCTGGTAGTAAGACTCAACCTCGCTTGATTGCATTTCCACGGGCAAGTCTTCCCATTTCAGCATGCTGTTTCTCCTTTGTTTTTATTATACTATTTGTCAACATTTTTCATTATACCACAAAATAGAAAAGGCGGTGCAAGAAAGCTGTGATTTGGAAGAATTCTTCTTTATGATAGGGCACCTGCCTGCAAACGATACATCTTGTGATAGGTTCCTCCCAAGGTCAAGAGTTCCTCATGGGTTCCACTCTCGATGATGCGCCCCTTGTCCAAAACGTAGATACAGTTGGCGTCTTGAATGGTAGAAAGGCGATGAGCAATGGCAATGGTCGTCCGCCCCTGTCTCATTTTTGCCAGAGAAGCTTGAACCAGACTTTCTGTTTCCGAGTCAATATTGGCTGTCGCTTCATCCAAAATCAGGATTTTAGGTTGACTGGCGACTGTTCTGGCAAAGGCAAGAAGCTGACGCTGTCCAGTAGAAAAGCTCGAACCACGCTCAGACACAGGTGCATCATAACCCTGCGGAAGGTCCTGAATAAAGGAATCTGCATCCACAAAGGCAGCCGCAGCCTGTACCTGCTCATTACTAATCTCTTGGTACATGGCGATATTGGACTTGATAGTCCCATGATAGAGGAAGGGATCCTGCAAGACCAGTCCGATGTTTTTTCTCAATTCTTCCTGACTGTAATTCCTGATATCCACATCATCCAAGAGAACTCGCCCTGACTGAAATTCATAAAAACGCATGAGGACATTGATAATCGAAGATTTCCCCGAACCTGTATGTCCTACAAAGGCAATGGTTTCACCCTTCTTAACCGAAAAGGAAATATCATCCAGAATCTGGTGTTTGCCGTCATATGAGAAACACACATGTTCAAAACGGATATTGCCTTCTTTGACTTTAGCTTGCCCATCTTCTTGAAGAGGCTCATAGGTCCTCTCGTCAATCAAGGCAAAGACACGGCCTGCAGATACCATGGAAGTTTGAAGGGTTGAAAAGTTTTGCGTCACCTCAATCAAGGGGTCAAAGAGGCGATTGATATACTGGATAAAGGCATACATGGTTCCTGCTGTTATTCCCAGATAAAGCCCACGGTAGCCAAAATAGGCCATCAAGACTGTATAGCCTAGGAGTTTCAGCAAACTCATGGCAGGTCTCAAAAAGAGGGCATCCAAGGCTACAGATCGGTTAGCATAGATCAAGTGTTCTTGGTTGATTTCATCAAATTCTGCCTGCAGTCGCTTCTCTTGATTAAAGGCTTGAATAATTCTGATTCCTTCGATACTTTCTGCTAGCTTGCTATTGATATCCGATAAGAGACTTCTGGTTTTTTCGATGATTTTCACCGATTTTTTCCGATAGAGATTGACCAAAAGAAAAATCAAGGGGAGAAAGAGCAAGACCAAAGCAGTCAAACGAAAATCCAACACCAACATGGTATAAAGGGTTGTCAGAAAGATAAATACTGCTGAGATAAAACTGGACAAAATCCCTGAAAACATATCGCTGATGGTCTCGGTATCATTGGTCAAACGAGAGACGATCGAACCAGCTGGAGTCTTGTCAAAATAAGACATGCCTAGTTTTTCCATATTAGCAAAGGCATCGCGACGAATATCTCTGACAATACTGTAAGACACGCGCGCAAAGAGAAGATTGCCAACATACTGAACTAGAGTTTGTAGGATGTAAAGACCATAGTAGACTAGCAAAACGGTCACGGCAAGTTGGTTGAGATTGCTGAGATACTGGTCGATAAAGTGGGAAGCTACAAGGGGAATGATGCTTTTAATGACCGTAGTCGCTAGGAGAAAACTAAGTGCCAAAAAGGTCAGGAGGCCATAAGGCTTGAGATAGGACATCAAGCGCTTCAATACAGTCCATTGTTCTTGCTTATTCTGCATCTTCTTCTCCTTTCATTTCTAACTGCTGAGACTGGTAGGTTTGGGCATACCAGCCATCCATGGCTAGCAGTTCTTCGTGCCTGCCCCGTTCGATAATTTGACCATTTTGCAGAACCAAGATCAGATCTGCATGGACAACTGCACTGAGGCGATGGGCCGTGATGATGGTTGTCTTGTCCTTACGCGTTTCCTTGAGATTGTCGATAATCGCATACTCTGTCTTAGCATCCACGGCTGACAAGGAATCATCTAAAATCAAGATATCAGGGTCTAAAATCATCGCCCGACTCATAGCCAGACGTTGCTTTTGCCCACCAGAAAGACTGACCCCCTTTTCACCGATCAGCGTATCAAATCCCTGAGGCATGGCTACAATATCTTGATAAACTTGGGCTAGCTTAGTCGCCTCCTCAACTGCTGAAAGTGGTAAATTAGGATTGCCAAAGCGGATATTGTCCATAATCGAAGTCGCAAAGAGGAATTGATCCTGAGGAACATAGCCCATGAGACTGCGAAGGTCCGTCAGACGATAATTCCGAATATCATGACCGTTTAGATAAATGGCTCCCTTATCCACATCGTATTCTCGCAAGAGAAGTTTAATCAAGGATGTTTTCCCAGAGCCTGTCTGCCCGACCAAGCCCAGAGTTTGCCCTTTTTCCAAACTAAAGTAAATATCCGTCAGTGTCTCCTCATCTTCAAAAAAGGCAAAGCTGTCAATAGCGTACTCCAAGCGCCCATTTTCAATACCGTCCAGAGGAATCTCGGGGTCTTGTACAGGTGATTCCTGAGACAAGAGTTCCTCAATCCGCTGGTAAGAAACCTTTCCTCGCTGAGTGATGTTAAAGAGGAAGCCGATAGCCATAAGAGGCCAAACTAGCATATCCAAGTAGCTGATAAAGGTAACTAGATTACCAACTGTAATCTGTCCCTCCTGAACCATCAAGGAGCCGACCAAGAGGGTTAACACATAGGATGAACCAACAAATAAGAGAACCATAGGGTCAAAGAGACTATCGTATTTCATGGTTTGCAGGTTCTTCTGGAAGGTCAATTCATTGACTGCCTGAAAGGACTTCAACTCGTCCGCCTGATAACCGAAAGACTTGGTCACTTTAATACCTGATACAGACTCCTGTACCTTGTTATTAAGTTCGGAAAAGGCAGCTTGGGATTCGCCAAAGGCCTTGTGGGTCTTTCTCCCTAGACGACTGGTCGCATAAGCCATGAAAGGCAGGGGAAGAATGGCAACCAAGGTCATCTGCCATGAAATGCTAAAGAGCATGGTCAACAAGGTCACTAAAGCTGTGATTGAGGCATCAACCGCTGACATAACCCCTCCCCCTGCCAGACGCGTTAAGGCATTGATATCGTTGGTTGCGTGTGCCATCAGGTCCCCCGTCCTATAGGTTTGATAAAAGGCTGGAGACATTTTTGTGAAATGCTCAAATAAGCGAGAGCGCATAATCTGCCCCAGACGGTAGGAAGTCCCGAGGATATACATACGCCAAACATAGCGCAGATAGTACATCCCAAAGGCTGCAAGAAGCAAGTAAAATAGGGCAAGAAGGAGGTCCTGCTGGGTTAATTGCCCCGATGTGATGGCATCAATGACCCTCCCCATAACCATTGGGGGAATGAGGTTGAGGACGGAAACCAAGACCAGAGCCACAATCCCGACTAAATAACGGCGTTTTTCTAACTTGAAAAACCACCAAAGTTTTTGAATAATGGACATAACATCCCTTTCTGATTGCAAATAGAAACCTGAGGCCAAGACCCCAGGTTTTTCTTATTCATAGGTTACGACTGTGACCGCACCCTTGTCATACTCAGCGATAAAGATATTGGCCACATTGTCATGCCCTTGTTTGCTGAGATTATCAAGCAACCACTCTTCGCTACGGTCAATATATTCCAAAACATCGACTTGGATCACACCGTCAGTCACAACTGGATACTTAGGATTTTCATCTCCCATTTGGACCACGATGAGTTGGCCATTTTGCTCATGCACAGCTCGTTTGACCTGTTTCATCTGGAAAATTCCTTGGCTACGGAGCTTAAGTGCTACGTCCGCTGCTGATAAACCAACTGAACGACAGGCTTCTGGATCAATCTGCCCATTTTTGATAAGGAGAGTTGGTTTTCCATCAATCAAGCGTTTGACAAAACGAACATTGTTATTGAGCCACTTGAGGGTCAAGACCAAAATCGTCCACATCATCAAAATCACTGCGTACTGCAGAATGCTGATTGAACTATTGTAAATCACCCCACCGATGATCCCCCCGAGTACATAGTTCTGAATTTGGTCTGTAGCAGAGTTAGGTGCTAGATTCCCCTTTCCTGTCACATTAATAACAAAAACAAGAGAGAAAAGACCCAAGGCCAGTTTGATTAAAATTTCCATATAATTGAGTGTCATTTGTTTACCTCCACCAATTCAATAGCGTCTGTTTGATGCAATTCTAATTTCTCTAAAAGATACTTGTCTGGTTGGCTCCCGTTCATGGCACGATAGAAATTTGAACCTACCTTGATAAGTGCTCCATCAGTGGCTGCAGAAGTATTGACATAAACTTCTGATTTATCCACTCCCAAGTCTTTGGAAACAACCTCTATGAAATGAAGGGAAGTTTGAAATTGGTTGTTAGAGGCTTGATTGGTCTGGTATTTTGAGATTGTTACCAAAAGCATGGCTACCAAGGTCAAGGCCAAAATCATGACCAATTCCCGAAACTTAGTCCCCTTTTTATCTCGATAGGCTTTAAAAGCAAAAAATCCTGTGATAGCTAGGAGCACAATCCCAAAGCCAATCATGATGCCATTTTGCTGACCAATTTGGCTGAGGACATAGTCATATGAGTAAAATTTCATTTATTTTCACTCCCTTTCATATAATCATTCTTAATTATAAACGAAAGAGGGTGATTTTTCAAACCATACGTTGGGGAAATAGGCCTTTTTTTGGTATAATATAGTCTATAATCTCAATGAAAAAGGTAACTTTATGAAACTCATCTCATGGAATATTGATTCCCTCAATGCAGCCCTAACGAGCGACTCAGCTCGCGCCAAACTGTCACAGGAAGTCCTACAAACCTTGGTAGCTGAAAATGCCGATATTATCGCTATCCAAGAAACCAAACTATCTGCCAAAGGTCCTACTAAAAAACACTTGGAAATTTTAGAAGAGCTCTTCCCAGGCTACGAAAACACGTGGCGTTCTTCCCAAGAACCTGCCCGCAAAGGCTATGCTGGAACCATGTTCCTTTATAAGAAAGAACTCACGCCTACTATAACTTTCCCAGAGATTGGTGCCCCGTCTACCATGGACTTGGAAGGTCGTATCATCACCTTGGAATTTGATGCATTTTTCGTAACGCAAGTTTACACTCCAAACGCTGGCGATGGTCTCAAACGTTTGGAAGAGCGTCAAGTTTGGGATGTGAAATATGCTGAGTATCTAGCTGAGTTAGACAAACATAAACCAGTCCTTGCGACGGGTGACTACAATGTAGCCCACAAGGAAATCGACCTTGCAAATCCTGCCAGCAACCGCCGTTCACCTGGATTTACAGACGAGGAACGTGCTGGTTTTACCAACCTTTTGGCAACTGGATTTACTGACACTTTCCGCCATGTTCACGGTGATATTCCAGAACGCTACACTTGGTGGGCGCAACGCAGCAAAACTTCCAAAATCAACAATACAGGCTGGAGAATCGACTACTGGCTGACCAGCAACCGAGTGGCTGACAAGGTGACTAAGTCTGATATGATTGACTCCGGTGCGCGCCAAGACCACACACCCATTGTCATGGAGATTGAACTCTAAGGAGAAAACGAATGGACTATCAAGCTGTCATTCCTGAATTTGTAGTATCTGACCTCGAAAAGTCACGCCACTTCTACTGCGACTTGCTGGGATTTTCTGTCGAATACGAGCGTCCAGAGGAGAAATTTCTCTTCCTCTCGCTTGAAGACTGCCAACTTATGCTAGAAGAAGGCAGCACAGAAGAATTAGCCCAACTAACCTATCCTTTCGGGCGCGGTGTCAATATTTCCTTTGGCATTGAAGATGTCCCTCAGCTCCACCAAAAACTGCTGGAAGCTGACTATCCTATCCATCGTCCGCTAACAAAAAGAGAATTTCGAGTAGGAGATAGCTTTATATATCCCCATGAATTTGCGATTTTGGATCCTGATGGTTATTTTATAAGATTTAGCGAATAAAATAATAGAAACCTACAATACTGTATCGTGTTGTAGGTTTCTGTTCGTTCGCTTTTTTTATCCAAATCCTAACAAAACATTTGATTTCTAAAGCTATTTAGTGTAAAATAATGACATTAACGCTTTGACGTTCTATTATAGTACCATTTTACTTGTTTATGTCGTGAATTGGCACGACGTTTCTACAAGGTGCCAGAACACCTAACAATGAGTATGTCAGCTGAAGGTATAGTGTTGGCCATGCCTATTTTGGGGACTTACTTAGGGGATTAAGTAGGTCCTTTTTCTATTTCTTGCTAGAAACTCTAAACAAGCAAATGAAGCATCTTTTAGACTTTAGGAGGTCTTATGAAATTATTAGAAGAGCGCATCCTTCAGGATGGGCATATCTTGGGTGACAACATCCTCAAGGTAGATTCCTTTTTAACCCACCAGGTTGACTATCGTTTGATGCGGGAGATTGGTAAAGTTTTTGCGGAAAAATTCGCTTCTGCTGGCATTACCAAGGTCGTAACCATTGAAGCGTCAGGCATTGCCCCAGCTGTTTTTACAGCTGAAGCCTTAGATGTTCCCATGATTTTCGCAAAGAAAGCTAAAAACATCACCATGAACGAAGGCATCTTAACTGCCGAAGTCTACTCCTTTACCAAGCAGGTGACTAGCACGGTTTCCATCGCAGGAAAATTCCTCTCACCTGATGACAAGGTCTTGATTATCGATGATTTCCTAGCCAACGGACAAGCTGCCAAAGGCTTGATCCACATCATCGAACAAGCTGGAGCAAAAATCGAAGCTATCGGAATTGTTATCGAAAAATCCTTCCAAGATGGTCGTGACTTGCTCGAGAAAGCTGGCTATCCAGTTCTATCACTCGCTCGTTTGGAACGTTTTAAAAACGGTCAGGTCGTATTTAAGGAGGCAGATCTCTAATGCAAAAACAAGAAAAACACTCGCAAGCAGCCGTTCTTGGCTTGCAGCACTTACTAGCCATGTACTCAGGATCTATCCTAGTTCCTATTATGATTGCGACAGCTCTTGGCTATTCAGCTGAACAGTTGACCTACTTAATTTCCACAGATATCTTCATGTGTGGGGTAGCTACCTTCCTTCAACTCCAACTCAACAAACACTTCGGTGTTGGACTACCAGTCGTTCTCGGAGTTGCTTTCCAGTCAGTCGCTCCTTTGATTATGATTGGTCAGAGCCACGGTAGTGGGGCCATGTTTGGTGCCCTTATCGTTTCAGGGATTTATGTGGTTCTGATTTCAGGCATCTTCTCAAAAGTGGCCAATCTCTTCCCATCTATCGTAACAGGATCTGTTATTACCACGATTGGTTTAACCTTGATTCCTGTCGCTATTGGAAATATGGGAAATAATGTCCCAGAGCCAACTGGTCAAAGTCTCTTGCTTGCAGCCATCACTGTTCTGATCATCCTCTTGATTAACATCTTTACCAAAGGATTTATCAAGTCTATCTCCATTTTGATTGGTCTGGTTGTCGGAACCGCCATTGCTGCTAGCATGGGCTTGGTTGACTTCTCTCCTGTTGCAGCAGCACCACTTGTCCATGTCCCAACTCCCCTCTACTTTGGGATGCCAACCTTTGAAATCTCTTCTATTGTCATGATGTGTATCATTGCAACGGTTTCTATGGTTGAGTCCACTGGTGTTTACCTAGCCTTGTCTGATATCACAAAAGATCCAATCGACAGCACGCGCCTTCGCAACGGTTACCGAGCAGAAGGTCTGGCCGTACTTCTCGGAGGAATCTTTAACACCTTCCCTTACACAGGATTTTCACAAAACGTTGGTTTGGTTAAATTGTCAGGTATCAAAACCCGTCTGCCAATCTACTATGCAGCTGGTTTCCTAGTCCTCCTTGGACTCCTTCCTAAGTTTGGTGCCCTCGCCCAAATCATTCCGAGCCCTGTTCTTGGAGGTGCCATGCTGGTGATGTTTGGCTTTGTTTCCCTTCAAGGTATGCAAATCCTAGCCCGCGTTGACTTTACTAACAATGAACACAACTTCCTTATCGCCGCTGTATCAATCGCCGCTGGAGTAGGTCTAAACAATAGCAATCTCTTTGTCAGCATGCCAACAGCCTTCCAAATGTTCTTCTCAAACGGAATCGTCGTAGCCAGCCTACTCGCCATTGTACTCAATGCCGTATTAAATCGGAAAAAGAAATAAGAAAAAGAGGTGTGAGCCTCTTTTTTGTATATAGCTAATGAACAATCATTGTAAAAATAAATCAGCTAAAAATCCTTCTCTTAACATTTCTAAATTAAATACATTCGTAATATGGCTAAATGCTTCTGCTAGTGGTAAGTGGGCTGTTTTCCACCCTTGACCATCAGTAACCCAAACAAATTCAACATCGTCATCTGAGGTAATAACAAATTGACTAAGTTCAGTAAACTCTCCAGCCACCGCTTTTAATTTACTTCCTCCTCCGCCATAGTAATTCGTTTCAATCAGCCAAACCTTATGTTTTTCTCGGGAATAAACTGCAACATCAAATCTCCTCTCAGACTTATCAACAGGTACTTTAATCCCCCACTTATCCATAATAAATTGGGCTGTAGCTTGAGATTTCCATTCCAGTTTTTGTTTCTGAGAAATTTTTGCTACATGTCTCTCTAAAATCCCCTCCATGGTTGTTCCACTTCGGTTTTTTCGTGCATTGCTGTCTAATCCAGTCTCTACTCCATAAACATAATCAACTAATGAACGATTAGCATGTTGTTGTAAAAAATTTAGTAAACCAGATTGCTCAATAAATTTCATGTAATCATCTATCCTACTAGTGTCTATCGTTTTGAAATCCAATTGCTCAAAAGACATATTATCGTTTTCATCTATTGCTAAAACATCTAAAACTTTATCACGACTTGCAAGCAAGCTAGGAATTGCTTTTAACAAATTAGGTTGTTTAGTGAACAAGTGTAGTGCTTCTAAATAGATATCATCCTTACCAATTAAGTAGTTTAATGTATTCAACTCTACTTCATACTTCTTGGTCTCACGTTCCACTTTCTTCCAGTTTACATAATACTCGGGAGTACGATTGGTTACTGAAAGAGTATTTAAAAATTGTTTTAATCGGTCTTCATATGAAGAAGAAATATATTTTTGTAAGTTCATTACCGACACTCCTTACACCAAGATTGATTTCTAATATTATCATTCCCCATGTTACGGTATCCAAAATCATCAATCGACTTTTCTTCACCACAATGGGGACATTTTCTCGTTACCATACCATTGTTATAACCATCTGCATTAATTGTGACCTTTACCATTAATATATTCTCCTTTAACAATAATTTTTGTTATTATTCAATTCAATTCGGTCTTTCTCAATTTCATTTGTAAAGTACCATTCCTCTAATTCCTTCTTAGGAATAAATAGAGCTCCATTGTTAAACGCATTTGATTTAACCAATCTTTTTAATTCTTTTTCGTTATCAAATAAAACTTCTACATACCTGCCAAAGCAATGCACACGTCCTTTATAGTTATTAGAGCCAATAATTTTAGGATAGTTCAATTCTTCAATAACAGCAATATAGCTAATTATATTAATTAATTCCTGAAAATTATACTTTCCTATACTATCTAATTCATGCAATACTACTTTTAGAGAGTTGACTCCTTTCTCTACAACTTCACAATTAAAGTTATTCATTTTTGCTTCTGATATTTTACACAATTTCCCATCATATATAAAGTAGTCTTTTAAAAAAATATTAACACTTGTTAAAGGATGTTTTGCTATAGTTTTCAAAAATATATAAATAATGTTCTTTACTAAACTGACTTCATTTTTTGATTCTACAC